>CBIHON010000010.1:0-129461 GCA_966211965.1 uncultured Burkholderiales bacterium
AGGGACCTGCGGATTAACAGTCCGTCGCTCTACCGACTGAGCTATCAGGGAACAGGTGAGCCGCTATTATAGGCGCAGCTTCTAATTGAAGTCAAACTTTCTGGTGATTCTTTTTGTGGATGATCCGGCAACCCCCCATTTCATCCACGGACGTACAAGGATCAAAGCACTTTTGCAATCGCGTCGGCGACGATATCGATATTGCGCGAGTTCAACGCCGCTACGCAGATGCGTCCGGTATCGACTGCGTAGATCGAGAATTCATCGCGCAGGCGCTCGACTTGCGCCTTGGTCAGGCCCGAGTACGAAAACATGCCGCGCTGCTTGATGACGAAATCGAAGTCATGCGCAGGGGCTTTTTCTTTCAGTTTCTGCACCAGTTGCTGGCGCATTTCGCGGATGCGCACGCGCATGCCGGCCAGTTCTTCTTCCCACATTTTGCGCAGGTCCTGCGTGGCCAGCGCGGTTGCCACCACTTGGCCGCCGTGTGTCGGCGGATTCGAGTAGTTGGTGCGGATTACGCGCTTCAGTTGCGACAGCACGCGGCCGGCTTCTTCGGCGTTGACGGCGACGATGCTCAGGGCGCCCACGCGCTCGCCGTACAGCGAGAAGGATTTCGAGAAGGAGTTCGACACGAACACCGGGCCGCCAGCCTGGGCGAACAAGCCGACCACTTTGCCGTCTTCCGCAATGCCGTCGCCGAAGCCTTGGTAAGCCATGTCGAGGAAGGGGATCAAGCCGCGCTGCGTGACGACCTGGATCACTTCAGCCCATTGCGCGTCGCTCAGATCGGCGCCGGTCGGGTTGTGGCAGCAGGCGTGCAGCAGCACGATGGAACCCGAGGGCATCTCTTTCAGGGCGCCCAGCATGCCGGCAAAATTCACGCCGCGTGTGGCCGCATCATAGTAAGGATAATTGTTGACCGTGAAGCCGGCCGATTCGAACAGTGCGCGGTGGTTTTCCCAGCTTGGATCGCTGATCCAGACTTGGGACTTGGGCGAAAAGCGTTGCAGGAAGTCGGCGCCGAGCTTCAGCGCGCCGGTGCCGCCGATGGCTTGCACGGTGATCGCGCGCTTTTCCTGCACCACGGCGCTGTCGGCGCCGAATACCAGATCCTGCACCGCCTTGTCGTAAGCGGCCAGGCCGTCGATCGGCAGGTAGGTGCGCGGCGCCAGCTTTTCCATCAGCATCGCTTCGGCTTTCTGCACGCAGTTCAGCAGCGGCACCTTGCCGTTGTCGTCGTAATAGACGCCGACACCGAGGTTGATCTTGTTCGGGTTTTTGTCGGCATTGAAGGCTTCGGTGATGCCGAGGATCGGATCGCGCGGAGCCATTTCGATGCTGGCGAAAAGGGGGGCGGAAAGAGGAGCGTTCATCGTGATAACATGGAAGGTTGGTTGCGAAAGAGTGGCTTTGGTCAGGTTGTGCAAATGTGCCGGGCGTATGCCGCGTGTCAAATTTGACGCCAATATGCAACCTGCTATTTTACCAAAGGTCGAATGAATCGCATCCACGATTTCTTTTGAGATAGGCGCCATGGCTGATTTAACCCAGGTTTCCAGCACTACCGACGATGCGAAAATCGTCACCTTCCCGAATTCGCCTTACCGGCTGTGCCAACCTTTCCCGCCCGCCGGGGACCAGCCGGCGGCGATCGCCAAACTGGCCGAAGGCATCGAAGACGGCTTGTCCTTCCAGACGCTGTTGGGGGTGACCGGTTCCGGCAAGACATATACGATGGCCAACGTGATTGCGCGCATGGGGCGGCCGGCGATCGTGTTCGCGCCGAACAAGACGTTGGCAGCACAGCTATATAGCGAATTCCGCGAATTCTTTCCGCATAACGCGGTGGAATATTTCGTCAGCTATTACGACTATTACCAGCCGGAAGCTTACGTCCCGCAGCGCGACCTGTTCATCGAGAAGGATTCGTCGATCAACGAGCACATCGAGCAGATGCGCCTGTCCTGCACCAAGTCGCTGATGGAAAGACGCGATGTGGTGATCGTGGCCACCGTGTCGGCGATCTACGGTATCGGCAATCCGAACGAATATCACCAGATGATCCTGACCCTGCGCGCCAAGGACAAGGTGAGTCAGCGCGATGTCATTGCCAGGCTGATCCAGATGCAATACACGCGCAATGATCTGGATTTCGGCCGCGGCACCTTCCGCGTGCGCGGCGACACCGTCGATATCTTCCCGGCGGAACATGCGGAACTGGCGATCCGCATCGAGATGTTCGACGATGAAATCGAAAGCCTGCAATTGTTCGATCCGCTGACCGGCCGGGTGCGGCAAAAGATTCCGCGCTTCACCGTCTATCCCGGTTCGCATTACGTCACCCCGCGCGCCACCGTGCTGCGCGCGATCGAGACCATCAAGGAAGAGCTGCGCGAACGGCTGGAATTCTTCCGCAAGGAAAACAAGCTGGTCGAAGAGCAGCGCCTGGAACAACGCACCCGCTTCGACCTGGAAATGATGCAGGAAATCGGTTTCACCAAGGGCATCGAGAACTATTCGCGCCATCTCTCCGGCGCCAAGGCCGGCGAACCGCCGCCGACCCTGGTCGATTATCTGCCCCAGGACGCGCTGATGTTCCTCGACGAATCGCACGTGTTGCTCGGCCAGCTCAACGGCATGTACAACGGCGACCGCGCACGCAAGACCAACCTGGTCGATTACGGTTTCCGTCTGCCTTCCGCGCTCGACAACCGGCCGCTGCGCTTCGATGAATTCGAAAGCAAGATGCGGCAGACGATATTTGTATCGGCGACGCCGGCCGACTATGAAAATCAGCATGCCGGGCAGGTAGTGGAACAGGTGGTGCGGCCGACCGGCTTGATCGATCCCGCGATCAGCGTGCGTCCGGCCAGTTCGCAAGTGGACGATTTGATGTCGGAAATCACCGAGCGCATCCAGAAAAACGAGCGCGTGCTGGTCACCACCCTGACCAAGCGCATGGCCGAGCAGCTGACCGAATTCCTGAGCGACAACGGCGTCAAGGTGCGCTACCTGCACAGCGATATCGAAACGGTCGAGCGGGTCGAGATCATTCGCGATCTGCGGCTCGGGACGTTCGACGTGCTGGTCGGGATTAACCTGCTGCGCGAAGGCCTGGATATTCCCGAGGTTTCGCTGGTGGCGATCCTGGACGCGGACAAGGAAGGTTTCCTGCGGTCCGAACGCAGTCTGATCCAGACCATCGGCCGCGCCGCGCGTAACCTCAACGGCATGGCGATCCTGTACGGCGACAAGGTCACCGATTCGATGCGGCGCGCCATCGACGAAACCGAGCGCCGCCGCAACAAGCAGATTGCCTTCAATGCGGCCAACAACATCACGCCGATGGGCATCAAGAAGAGCATCAAGGAATTGATCGACGGCGTCTACAACCCGCAGGAAGCGCGTGAAGAATTGCAGGCCGCGCAAGAGACAGCCAAGTATGAAGCGATGAGCGAGAAGCAGGTCAGCAAAGAAATCAAGCGCCTGGAAAAACTGATGCTGGATCACGCCAAGAACCTGGAATTCGAAAAGGCGGCGCAGGTGCGCGATCAATTGCATGTGCTGAAGGAGAAATTGTTCGGCGCGCCCGGCGCGGATAATGTGGTATCGCTGGCTGGGAGAGCGGAATGAACATGCCGGCAGCCATTCTCGATATGCTCGGCTTGGCCGATCCGTCCTGGCGGCCAAGCTTGCAGGCCGGTTTGGACGCGGTGGCGCAAGCCGATCCGGCCTACTTGCCGGCATTGGTCGCGGACAACTACCTGCCCACCAATGGCCGGCTGTTCGCGGCGTTTGCGCAACCGATGGACGCGGTGCGCTACGTGCTGGTCGGCGAGGGGCCGTATCCGCGTCCGGAGAGTGCGACCGGGTTTTGTTTCATGGACGGTGCGGTCGACTCGTTATGGTCGGGGAAGGGCTTGTCGAAGCAGGTCAACCGCGCAACTTCCCTGCGCAATTTCATGAAAATGCTGCTGGTGGCGGACCGGCAACTGAAGATCGAAGAAACCGGCGGCGATGCGCTGGCGCATATCGCGGTGAAGGCGCGCGCGATCGGTTCGCCCTATATCCAGACCTTGCCCGAGCTGCAGCATAATCTCACCAGGAATGGCTTTTTGCTGTTGAATGCGGCGCTGGTATTTCGGCCCCACGTCCCGCCGCTGAAGGAGGCACGGGCATGGCAGCCGTTCCAGCAAGTCGTATTGAGTAGCCTCGCGGACCATGCCGACCGCGCGGGACGGCCGGCCCCGACCCTGGTTTTATGGGGTAAGGTGGCCGAGTTGATCAGTGCCCTGCCGGCCAGCGCACGCTTTCCTAAAGCAATCTCCGAGCATCCCTACAACCTGTCCTTCATTGCCAATCCGACCATGCAAGGCTTGTTCGGGCCCTTGCATCTGCTGCAGAGACAGGCTTGCATCGAAACGCGTCGCACATCCAATCATCTCAATACCTGACGAAATCACTCAACTTTGTTATACTTGAGCGAAATGTTCAAGTGCTCGGGATATTTGCGTGCAGATTGGTACGAGCGTCGGGAGTTTTGATTCATGCGTTTGACCACAAAAGGCCGTTTTGCGGTGACGGCGATGATCGACCTTGCCTTGCGGCAGGACAAGGGGCCGGTGACGCTTGCCGGCATCAGCCAGCGGCAGGAGATTTCCCTGTCTTACCTGGAGCAATTGTTCGGCAAATTGCGCCGCCACGAAATCGTCGAGTCCGTGCGTGGTCCGGGCGGCGGCTACAACTTGGCGCGGCGGGCAGAAGACGTTACCGTTGCCGACATAATCATTGCTGTTGATGAACCTCTTGATGCAACGCAATGCGGCGGCAAGGAAAACTGCCATAGTTCCGATCATAAGAACGGCGCGCGTTGCATGACGCATGATCTGTGGGCGACGCTGAATGCAAAGATGGTCGATTATCTGGACTCGGTTTCGCTGAAAGACTTGGTCGACCAGCAAAAACAAAAAATTAACAACGAACAAAACGTGATGGTGGTGCGCCACCCGCATATTGTTGCCTGACCTGATTGGAATTCATCTCATGAACGCTCCCTTGGAACAAAGCCTGCTCGACACCTTGAAGGCACCGCATTTCCCGATTTACATGGACTATTCGGCCACTACGCCGATCGATCCGCGCGTGGCCGACAAGATGATCCCCTACCTGCGCGAGCAGTTCGGCAATCCCGCGTCGCGCAGCCACATGTATGGCTGGAGCGCCGAAAAGGCAGTGGAAGAAGCGCGCGGCCACGTCGCTGCCCTGGTGAACGCCGATCCGCGCGAAATCATCTGGACCTCGGGCGCAACCGAAGGCAACAACCTCGCGTTGAAGGGCGCTGCGCAGTTCTACAAGACCAAGGGCAAGCACATCATCACGGTCAAGACCGAGCACAAGGCGGTGCTCGACACCGTGCGCGAACTGGAGCGCCAGGGTTTCGAAGCGACCTACCTGCAACCGCAGCCCAACGGCCTGATCACCATCGAACAGCTGACCGAAGCGATCCGCCCCGACACCATCCTGGTTTCGGTCATGCTGGTCAATAACGAAATCGGCGTGATCCAGCCCATTGATGCAATCGGCGAACTGTGCCGCAGCAAGGGCATCATTTTCCATTGCGACGCCGCGCAGGCTACCGGCAAGGTGAAAATCGATCTGGAAAAATCCAAGGTCGACCTGATGACCTTCACCGCCCACAAAACCTATGGCCCGAAAGGCATCGGCGCCTTGTACGTACGCCGCAAGCCGCGCGTGCGGATCGAAGCGCAAATGCACGGCGGCGGTCACGAGCGCGGCCTGCGTTCGGGCACTCTGCCGACCCACCAGATCGTCGGCATGGGCGAAGCCTTCCGCTTGGCAAAGGAAGAAATGGATAGCGAAATCGGCCGCATCAGCGCCTTGCGCGACCGCCTCGCCAAAGGCTTGCAGGAAATGGAAGAGGTCTACATCAACGGCGACATGGCGCATCGCGTGCCGCACAACCTGAACGTCAGCTTCAACTACGTCGAAGGCGAATCGCTGATCATGGCGATCAAGGATCTGGCGGTGTCGAGCGGTTCGGCTTGCACCTCGGCCAGCCTGGAGCCGTCTTACGTGTTGCGCGCGCTGGGCCGCAGCGACGAACTGGCGCACAGCTCGATCCGTTTCACCTTCGGACGTTTCACTACGGAAGAGGATATCGATTTCACGATCAAGCTGATCAAGGAAAAAGTGGCGAAACTGCGCGAGCTGTCGCCGCTGTGGGACATGTACAAGGAAGGGATCGACATCAATTCGATTCAGTGGGCGGCGCACTAAATTCCAGTTCCTCCCCCTTCAAGGGGAAGGAGCTTACAACAGGAGCATCAAAATGGCATATTCAGAAAAAGTTCTAGATCACTACGAAAACCCGCGCAACGTCGGCGCCTTCGAAAAGGGCGACGATACCGTCGGCACCGGCATGGTCGGCGCGCCTGCCTGCGGCGACGTTATGAAATTGCAGATCAAGGTTGGCGCCGACGGCGTGATCCAGGATGCCAAGTTCAAGACCTACGGCTGCGGTTCCGCCATTGCCTCCTCATCGCTGGTGACCGAATGGGTCAAGGGCAAGACCCTGGACCAGGCACTGTCGATCAAGAATACCCAGATCGCGGAAGAACTCGCGCTGCCTCCGGTGAAGATTCACTGCTCGATCCTGGCCGAAGATGCAATCAAGGCAGCGGTGCTGGACTACAAAACCAAGCACGGCACGGAATCGAAAGAACCGGCATAAGATTTCAAGGTGGCTCCCTCGCATGAGACGGGGATACGGAGAGAATCATGGCAATTACACTCACTGAAAAAGCGGCCAAGCACATCACCCGCTATATGGAGCGGCGCGGCAAGGGCATCGGCCTGCGCTTCGGTGTGCGCACTACCGGCTGCTCCGGACTGGCGTACAAGCTGGAATACGTGGACGAGGGCGCGGCGGAAGATACCGTGTTCGAATCGCACGGCGTGAAGGTCTTCGTCGACCCGAAGAGCCTGCCGTATATCGACGGCACCGAACTCGATTTTGCGCGCGAAGGATTGAACGAAGGCTTCAAGTTCCATAATCCGAACGTGAAGGATGAATGCGGCTGCGGCGAAAGCTTCCGCATCTGAACAAGCCGGTTTCTTCCCGCGGAAAGGGAAGACGCCCTGGGGCAACCCCAATCGGAAACGAGCCCGTTGAAGTATGGACGGGCTTTGTGTTGGATACGCGATGCAAAACCATTTTGACCTCTTCCATCTGCCGCAGCGCTTCGCGATCGACCTGGCGGCCCTGGACCAGGCCTACCATGAAGTGCAGAACCGGGTTCATCCCGACAAGTTCGTCAGCGCCGCCGATGCGGAAAAACGTGTCGCGATGCAATGGGCCACGCGCGCCAACGAGGCTTACCAGACGCTCAAAAGCCCGTTCAAGCGCGCTGCTTATCTGTGCGAACTGAACGGCGTCGATTTGCAAATCGAATCCAACACCGCGATGCCGCGCGACTTCCTGATGCAGCAGATGGAATGGCGCGAAACACTGGAAGATGCGAAAGCGGCCAAAGATATTGCGGCGCTGGATACGCTCGAAGCGGAATTGCGTGCGGCCCGCAAGGCCGAAGTGGGCCAGATCGGGGCGCTATTGGACGCAAAGGATTTCGCACAAGCCGCGCAAGGCGTGCGGCGCTTGATGTTCCTGGAAAAATTTGGCGAAGAGATTTCACGCATCGCCGAGATGCTGGAAGCGTAAACGGAATCGACGCGTGAGCAGCTTGCATAAAATCGAAATCATCAAGGGCGATATCACCGCTCTAGCGGTTGATGCAATCGTCAATGCGGCGAATTCGTCCTTACTCGGCGGCGGCGGTGTCGATGGTGCGATTCATCGCAAGGCGGGCAAGGATTTGTATCTCGAATGTCTGAACCTGCATGGCTGCAAGACCGGCGAAGCCAAAATGACCAAAGCTTATCGATTGCCGGCGAAACACGTGATCCATACGGTCGGCCCGGTATGGCAGGGCGGTAGCGCAGGTGAAGCGGCGCTGCTGGCTGCATGTTATGCCAACGCGCTGAAAATCGCGGCGGCTGCCGAGCTGAAGACGATTGCTTTTCCATCGATAAGTACGGGAACTTTCGGCTACCCGATTGAACTTGCTTGCTCGGTCGCATTTGAAAGCGTGCTTGCCGGAATTGCCGCCTATCACTCAATTGAGCGCGTCACGTTTTGCACGTTTTCGGAAAACGATTTTTCTATTTATCAAAACGAATTTACGCGTCGCGCGGCATAGATGAGTTTTTAAAAATAAAATTTAAATGGCACTTCTCCAAATCTCAGAACCCGGCATGTCCACCGCCCCGCATCAGCATCGCCTGGCGGTAGGCATCGACCTGGGCACCACCAATTCCCTGGTCGCCACGGTGCGCAACAGCGTCCCCGAAGTATTGAGCGACGAGGACGGCCATCCGCTGCTGCCATCCATCGTACGCTACCTGCCGAACGGCCATGCCCACATCGGCTACAAGGCGCAGGCCGCGCAGACCACCGATCCCAGGAATACGATCGTCTCGGTTAAACGCTTCATGGGGCGGGGCTTGAAGGATATCGCCTACGCCGAGAACCTGCCGTACACCTTCCTCGATACGCCCGGCATGGTGCAATTGAAAACCGTCGCCGGCGTGAAAAGCCCGGTCGAGATTTCCGCCGAAATTCTCGCGACTCTGCGCCAGCGCGCCGAGGATGCGCTCGGCGATGAACTGGTCGGCGCGGTCATCACTGTGCCCGCCTACTTCGACGATGCGCAAAGACAGGCCACCAAGGATGCGGCCAGGCTGGCCGGCCTGAACGTGCTGCGCTTGCTGAACGAACCGACTGCGGCGGCGATTGCCTACGGCCTGGATAATGCGTCCGAAGGTGTGTTCGCCGTGTACGATCTGGGCGGCGGCACCTTCGATATTTCGATTTTGAAGCTGACCAAGGGCGTGTTCGAGGTATTGTCGACCGGCGGCGATTCGGCGCTGGGCGGCGACGATTTCGATCATCGCCTGCTGTGCTGGATCATCGAGCACGCCAAGCTGGCGCCCTTGTCCGACGAAGACACCCGCATTCTCATGGTCAAGGCGCGCGAAGCCAAGGAACTGCTGTCGACCAAGGCCGAGACACGCATTGACGCACTCCTGAATTCCGGCGAAGAAGTGCGCCTGACCCTGAGCGCGGCAACCTTTGTCGAGATCACCAAACACCTGGTCGCCAAAACCATCACCCCAAGCCGCAAGGCCCTGCGCGACGCGGACCTGTCGGTCGACGACATCGACGGTGTGGTGCTGGTCGGCGGCGCCACGCGCATGCCGCATGTGCGCAAGGCGGTCGGCGAATTTTTTCAATCGACGCCATTGGCCAACATCGACCCGGACAAGGTGGTCGCGCTCGGCGCCGCGATTCAAGCCAACCTGTTGGCGGGCAACCGCGCGGCTGGCGACGACTGGCTCCTGCTCGACGTGATTCCGCTGTCGCTCGGCATCGAGACGATGGGCGGCCTGGTGGAAAAAGTCATTCCGCGCAACGCAACGATTCCCTGTGCGCGGGCGCAGGAATTCACCACCTTCAAGGATGGGCAGACCGCGATGGCGATTCACGTCGTGCAGGGCGAGCGTGAACTGGTCAGCGATTGCCGTTCGCTCGCCAAGTTCGAATTGCGCGGCATCCCGCCGATGGCGGCGGGTGCGGCACGCATACGGGTCACCTATCAAGTCGATGCCGACGGTTTGCTGTCGGTCTCGGCACGGGAATTGCGCTCGGGCGTGGAAGCATCGATCACGGTCAAGCCCTCGTATGGTCTGGGGGACGATCAGATTGCGCAAATGCTGCAGGATTCGTTCAAGTCGGCGGACGTCGACATGAAGCTGCGCGCACTGCGTGAAGAACAGGTCGAGGCCGAACGCATCCTGCTGGCTACGCAATCGGCGCTGGAGGCGGATGGGGAGTTATTGTCCGATGCCGAACGCACCGAAGTCGCTGCGCTGATGGAAGCCGTACGCAGGCAAGCGCAAGGCGAGGATCACGACGCGATCAAGGCGGCAGTGGAAGCGCTGGCGCACGGCACGGAAGAATTCGCCGCGCGGCGGATGGACCGCAGCGTGCGTACCGCGCTGGCCGGAAAGAAGTTGGACGAGGTGGCGTAAGCAGCCGCCATGAAGCCATTCACGAATAACAAACGAGGTTAATCAAGTGCCCCAAATCGTAGTGTTGCCCCATGCTGTCTTGTGCCCGGAAGGCGCGGTGATCGATGCGCCTGCCGGCAAATCCCTGTGCGATATCCTGCTGGACAACGATATCGAAATCGAACACGCCTGCGAAAAATCCTGCGCATGCACGACTTGCCATGTCGTGATCCGCGAAGGCTTCGAATCGCTGAATGAAGCGGAAGAAAAAGAAGAGGATCTTCTGGACAAGGCATGGGGCTTGGAAGCAGCTTCCCGTTTGTCCTGCCAGGCGATTCTGGATGAGCAGGATCTGGTCGTCGAAATTCCGAAATACACGATCAACCAGGTTAGCGAAAACCACTGAAGGCATCGAGATTTTAGGATTTCTGGGTGCATGCGCATGGCCCAAGCTTGATGCTGTAGGAGCGGGCCATGCCCGCGACGCTCTTGAACAACCGTTGCCGAAATATGGTGGCGGGCATGGCCCGCTTCTACAAAACGTACAAGGAGTATGCAGATGAAATGGACCGATACGATACGCATCGCGGAAGAACTGCTCGACAAGTTTCCCGATGTCGATCCATTGACCGTGCGCTTCACTGACTTGCACAACTGGGTGTGCGAACTGGACGGGTTTGACGACGATCGCCAGCGCGGCGGCGAAAAAATTCTGGAAGCAATCCAGATGGCCTGGATCGAAGAAGCAAAGTAGGAAACGCAACGCGAGGAGCATTAGAGCATTTTTAGCCTGACCGTGCGGAGTCAAGGTCAGGCCGAGGAGCGCACGCGTACAGGCGTACGCTGAGCACCGGAGGCCTGGGATTGGCCCGTACGGTCAGGCTAAAAATGCTCTAGCCCCCTGAAGTAGCATGCGCTGTGTGCACAACCAACGCCAGAAAAAGCAGCGCCGGCCACAAGAGTGCCGGCACTACGCTTCCGTGGAAAATCAAGCGCGCGAAGTCAAATGCCCATTCACCACCCGCACCCGGTCGCCGGCATGCCAGCCCGGCTGCGACGAGTAGGAAAAGTGGCGAACCCGGCCATCCTCCATGCGCACCTGCACTTGATACGATGACGTGGTGTTGGAGCGCTTCTCGATTTCATTGCCCGCATAACCGCCGCCAACCGCACCGGCCACTGTCGCCAGCGAGCGCCCGTTGCCGCCGCCTACCTGGTTGCCCAGGACGCCGCCCAACACCGCTCCCGCGACCACGCCAATGCCAGTCGGTTTCGCCTGATGCTGCACGATGCGCACGGATTCGACCTTGCCGCAGCTCTTGCAGATTTGCGGCGCCGGTGCGGGTGCGGGTGCGGGTGCGGGCGGTTCCTGATATTGCGCTGCGGCTTGGATTTGCGCAGCTTGATTTTGTACCGAAGAAGGCGGGGCGGGAGGATATTGCGTCGCCGGGGCCGAGAGAGATTGCGCCGCCAGGTTGGCATTGCTGTTTGCTGGAGCGTCGTAACCAGGCTGTGCAACTGGTGAAGAGAGCGCGGCAAGCGGTGCACTGGTGCTATGAGACGTGGGCAATATGCCGGTGATCGCCGCGACACCGACCAGGCTGACCAGCATCACGGAAACTGCGGCGCCGGCGATGAGCGGATGAAGGCGATGCGATGTTTTTTGGTTTTCCATTATTACCCCCGATAAAAAAGTCGTTCGTGACCGATGTGACCAGTTTAATGGAAGCAAGTTGCATTGATGTAGCCGTGGAAGTGTGTCAGATGTAAATCTATGTAACGGGGATCGTGCGCACAGCGCACGCTTCTCGCTATTTCGAAATTTCGTCCATATCGCAATTTCGTCAATAGTAGTTTGCATAAAAAAGGACTGCAATGCAGTCCCGCTGTTCGTGCTTCAATCTGGCCGGGCGAGTAGTCGCCCGGCCAAGGCCTTTGGCCGTCCGCTCAGTCCTCACGCCGCAAATGCGGGAACAGAATCACATCCCTGATATTCGGCGCATCGGTAATCAGCATCATCAAGCGATCGATGCCGATGCCACAGCCGCCGGTCGGCGGCATGCCGTATTCCAGCGCACGGATAAAGTCAGCGTCGTAATACATCGCTTCCTCGTCACCGGCATCCTTGGCCGCCACCTGCGCCTGGAAGCGCGCCGCCTGGTCTTCTGCATCGTTCAGTTCGGAGAAACCGTTGGCGATCTCGCGCCCGACAATGAACAACTCGAAGCGCTCGGTAATGCCGGGCTGGGTATCGGATGCCCGCGCCAGCGGCGACACTTCGACCGGGTAGTCGACGATATAAGTCGGCTCCCACAATTGCGCTTCCGCCGTCTCTTCAAACAGCGCCAGTTGCAGCGCGCCCAGACCGGCAGTCGCCAATGGCTTCACGCCGAACTTCTTCAATTCTTCCTTCAGGAAGGCCGCGTCGTGCAATTGCTCGCTGGTGTAATGCGGCGCGTACTTGTTGATCGCGCCGACGATGGTCAGGCGATGGAAGGGCTTGCTCAAGTCGAGCTCGCGGCCCTGATAGGTAAGGACGGCAGTGCCATGCGCATCGATCGCGGCCTTGCGGATCACCGCCTCGGTGAAATCCATCAGCCATTTGTAATCGACATAGGCCGCATAGAATTCCATCATCGTGAATTCCGGATTGTGGCGCGTCGATACGCCTTCGTTGCGGAAATTGCGATTGACTTCGAACACGCGGTCGAAGCCGCCGACCACCAGGCGCTTGAGGTACAGCTCGGGCGCGATGCGCAGGAACATCTGCATGTCCAGCGCATTGTGATGCGTGATGAAAGGCTTGGCCGCCGCGCCGCCGGGGATCGCGTGCAGCATCGGCGTTTCGACTTCCATGAATTCGTTCTCGGCCATGAAGCGGCGGATCGAGGCCATCGCGGCGGTGCGCGCCTTGAAAGTGCGGCGTGTCTCTTCGCTCATGATCAGGTCGACATAGCGCTGGCGGTACTTGGTTTCCTGGTCGGACAGGCCATGGAATTTATCCGGCAGCGGGCGCAGCGATTTGGTCAGCAGGCGCAGCTTGCTCACCTTGACCGACAGCTCGCCGGTCTTGGTCTTGAACAGCACGCCTTCCGCGCCCAGGATGTCGCCCAGGTCGTAATGTTTGAACGCTTCATGCGTCTCGACGCCGGTCACGTCGTTGGTGATATAGAGCTGCATGCGGCCATCGGCTTTCGGGCCGGAGGCATCCTGGATGGTGGCGAACGAAGCCTTGCCCATCACCCGCTTGAGCATCATGCGGCCAGCCACGCTCACCTTGACCGGCTCGGCCTCCAGTGCGTCGTTGTGCAGATGGCCGTATTGCGCGTGCAGCGCGGCGGCCTTGTGCTCCGGACGAAAATCGTTGGGGAAGGCGACGCCTTGGGTGCGCAGCTCGGCGAGCTTGGCGCGGCGTTCTGCGATGATGGAATTTTCGTCTGGTGGTAGCGTGTCTGACATGGGAAACCTTTTTATGCGACGTGATAGTTCAAGTGGAGCGGGCGCAGAAGTCCGCGTTACTTATTTATTCAATTGATTCATCCCGCTTTGGAGTGGGAGCCGAAGGTAGCTCAACGACCGACAGGCTCCCTCTCCCCTCGCGGGAGAGAGGGGAGTGAGGGGGCCGTGGCAAAAGCCGTGCCGTACATGTTCAATCGCCCCCTTACCCTGGCCCTCTCCCGCGAGGGGAGAGGGGGACTTCTAAAAATTTTTCGGAACGAACGGATTCACCGCTGCGGCTTTGTTCCTGAAGCGAAAGGAACCATTCAATCAAACCCCTTGCTTCAAGGAAGCCGCAATAAAATCATCCAGCTCCCCATCCAGCACCGCCTTGGTATTACCCGTCTCGAAGTTGGTCCGCAAATCCTTGATGCGCGACTGGTCCAGCACATACGAACGGATCTGGTGGCCCCAGCCGACGTCGGTCTTGGAGTCTTCCAGTTTCTGCTGCTCGCTCATGCGTTTGCGCAGTTCGAGTTCATACAGCCGCGATTTCAGCATGTCCCACGCTTCGGCGCGGTTGCGATGCTGGCTGCGGTCGTTCTGGCACTGCACGACGATGCCGGACGGCGTATGCGTCAGGCGCACGGCGGAATCGGTTTTATTGATGTGCTGTCCACCCGCGCCGGATGCCCGGTAGGTGTCGACCCGCACGTCGGCCGGATTGATCTCGATCTCGATCGAATCATCCACCTCCGGATACACGAACAGGCTGCAGAACGAGGTATGGCGGCCGTTGGCGGAATCGAAAGGCGACTTGCGCACCAGGCGGTGCACCCCGGTCTCGGTGCGCAGGAAGCCGTAGGCATAATCGCCTTCGACCTTCAGCGTCGCGGTCTTGATGCCGGCCACTTCGCCGTCGGACTGTTCCAGGATCTCTACCTTGAAACCCTTGCGCTCGCAATAGCGCAAATACTGGCGCAGGATCATCGAAGCCCAATCCTGGGCCTCGGTGCCGCCGGCGCCGGCCTGGATATCGATGAAACAGTTGTTCGGGTCCATCGGGTTGGCGAACATGCGGCGGAATTCCATGCCCTCGACCAGCTTCTTCAGGCCTTCCACATCCTGCTCGATGGCGGCCAGCGTGTCATCATCCTGCTCTTCGCGCGCCATTGCGAACAGGTCGCCGGCATCGCGCAATTCGGCGTCGATCTTGGTGAGGGTATGGACAATCGCTTCCAGCGATTTTTTTTCTTTGCCCAGGTCCTGGGCGCGCTTCTGGTCGTTCCAGACCGTGGGATCTTCTAACTCTTGGTTGACTTGTTCAAGCTTCTCGGACTTCGTATCGAAGTCAAAGATACCTCCGAAGTTCGGCTTCGCGGGCGCCCAGGTCCGCGAGGAGGGCAGCGAGGGAATTGATGCGTTCGGCTTCCATGATGTCTTCTTTTGCAATCAAACCCTAGATTATACCCTAGCGTTCGCCCCAAAAAACCTGTCGGCCTTGCCGGTTCCGGCATGTTCCGCGAAAAACGTTCAACGGCTCGCATACACGCTGAAATTGGCGATCGAAGCGCCCAGCGACATCAAGCCGCTTATCTCGACGCCGAAGATTGCATCCGTCAAAACATAATCGCGAAGCTTGGACGAAAGCGCAAGGCCGCTGGCCTGGTTGATGTCATTGATGACGTTCGTCAAGTTCTCGCCGCTGACTTTGACCTGAAAGTGCTCGGCAGTGGCAAATTTCCGGTCCTCCGGATTGGGTTTGCTTGAGCGCCACGTACCGGCCTCAAGCGTCGCATAGCGCAATCCGCTCGAATCGGAAATCGATTGCGACGCATACTGCGTCACGCCGTCGAAGCTCACCCGATGCTGGTGATTCCATTCCTCGTCATAACGCGAATCCCAAAGATTGATGACGATCGCGATGCTGTTGCCGCTCCGGGTATCCCAAAAATAAACATAATAATTGGCTTGGCCTGAAGCACCCGATTGGCCATCGGTGTGAAAGGACGGCACCTTGATGTTTCCCTCGAACACCAGCGCAGACGAAGCCCCAGCCGCGAACGGTCTTCTTACCGGAGCCAAAGGCTTGATGCGGCCGGGCTGATAATCGGCGATCACCTGCCGCAAGCCCGGCGCGATATTCAGTTTCCGATCCTCGGTAAAAGACCATGCGACACCATGCTGCCCGCCTTTCTCGCCCGGCAGATCGTCCAGCCACGCACTGTTCACCTGGATGCCGGCAGACGTGCAATAGCGCTGCAGAACCGGGCGCCCCGCAGCAAGATCCGCTTCACGCGATCCGGAACTCCGGTTATCGCCGCGCTGCAGATAAAATTCAAAAGGTGTCGTATTCACGCCCGTATAGGCGCCTGCGTCATAGGTCGTCACGCGTTCAAGCGGGGTGGTTCCATTCACCTTGGTATTGAAGTTCCAGAATGAAACGAGCGTATCGAGGCGACTGCCCGGTGTGGTGGTGATGCCGCTCGTCGCATCTTCCCAAAAGCAATAAGGAAAGATGTAATTGACTCTTGGAATGCCAGGCAGCATCGCATGGATCGACTTGACCCCCCAGGTGGCAGGATAGTCCGACTCCATATTGTCGATGCCTTCGATCCTGGCCGACCAATCGGCCCCCGCGCCGTAATACTCCTCCGCCGGAATCACGAACCGCCAGCCGCAATTTCTTTGCCCCGCGCAATACGGCGCGGCATCGGGCCGGTATTCGGTGCCGGTAGTGGTGCGGCCGACATACTCGCCATCGCGAAAGATCAATATTTTCAATACAGCCTGCGGCGCGGCCAGATCACAAGCCCAGCCGCGGAATAGGCCGTCGCCGTTTTGATTGACGGTGTCGAGGTTGCCGATGAAGGTGGTCATGACTTAGGTTGGGGTGAAGGGTGCAGGAAAGTTGACTGCGGTGCGTGTGATTTTCGTGTCATTTGGCTTCCTCGTTGTTGATGATGATCCGTCTTGTTTAAGCCTGCGGTAGATGTGAGTTCTGATCGTAATTACTGGTTCCACAACGGCACAAAATGAAAATCAAAGATCGCATCCTTGAAGAATGGGGCAATCCGTCTTCCCCTCTTCAGGAAAAAGCGAGGTAGTGTTCCGCCGGCATTTGTTGGTGTTTCCCACGGGACACAGCAAGTTTTTTAGCGACAGGACTTTCTACATGCTATTTTCGAGTTGAGTTCCACTCGAAGAAATTGATAAAGAGATTTTTAAGGAGTCAATCAATAGGGATTGAGAATCTCTGATTGTGAATTAATTTTTCTATGATTTAACGATTCAATGCCTGGCGATTGTGAAACTAAAAATTGTCTGATTTAACTTTTAACGAAATGTGTGTTGAGGCTGATCTTTTAAGCGAATAAAAAAATATACATTCCGACTAAAAATACTTGATCCATGGCAGTGCTTAAAAGAATGAAATGAGATAGATTAGTCATTCAATCAATCTCTACGGGCGCGCATACCAATCGCCGCCAAATCCATCTATGGCAGACCAATTTACGCCGATCGAACTCAAGTCAATATTGCATTCCAAGCGCGCCAATATTTACTATCTTGAGCATTGCCGTTTATTGGTCAATGGTGGAAGAGTCGAATTTGTTACTGACGAGGGGAAGCGTTCTCTCTATTGGAATATTCCGATTGCCAACACGACTACGGTGCTGCTGGGAACCGGCACCTCGATTACGCAGGCGGCAATGCGAGAACTTGCCAAGGCTGGCGTATTGGTTGGTTTTTGCGGAGGAGGAGGGACGCCGCTTTTCAGCGCCAACGAAATCGATATTGAAGTGGCTTGGTTTTCGCCCCAGAGCGAGTATCGTCCAACCGAATATCTGCAGCATTGGGTCCGCTTCTGGTTTGATGATGCTTTACGCCTTGCAGCAGCCAAGGCCTTTCAGGTCGCGCGCCTGCAACGAATTCGCGAACATTGGCTGGAAAGCCGTCTACTAAAAGAGGCGGGATTCGAAATCAGTCGCGAGATGCTGACTGGCGTTCTCGACGCAGCGAAGATCTCCGTGGATGCGGCGCCGGATGTCACGTATTTGCTGACAGAAGAAGCCCGCCTCACCAAGCAGCTCTATAAATTTGCTGCGAACGCTATCCGATATGGAGACTTCGTGCGCAGCAAACGAGGCAGCGGCAGCGATTCTGCCAACCATTTCCTTGATCATGGGAATTACCTGGCCTATGGCCTGGGGGCAACCGCAACCTGGGTGTTGGGTTTGCCCCACGGGCTTGCGGTATTGCATGGAAAGACCCGGCGCGGCGGCCTCGTGTTCGATGTGGCCGATTTGGTCAAGGATGCGGTCATTCTTCCTTTGGCCTTCGTTTGCGCCATGCGTGGCGACGACGAACAGGAATTCCGTCAAGCATGCATCGAAAGCCTGACGCGCACGGAAGCGCTGGATTTCATGATCGACACGCTCAAGGAAGTCGCTGAACGCATCGGGAGAATGGCGCAATGAATGTCATGCTGATTTCCCAGTGCACCAAGCGTGCCCTTACGGAGACGCGGCGCATTCTGGATCAGTTTGCCGAGAGGCGCGGTGACCGGACTTGGCAAACACCGATTACGCAACAGGGATTGGACACGTTGCGCCAATTGTTGAGGAAAACTGCGCGGCGCAATACGGCGGTGGCGTGTCACTGGATACGTGGACGGGATCATAGCGAGTTGCTGTGGATTGTTGGTGATGCCAGCCAGTTCAATGCGCATGGAGGCGTTCCTACAAATTCGACCGAGCGCAATATCTTGCGTAACCAGGATGAGAACGATTGGCATACCGGCGAGGACATCTACTTGCTGACTGCGCTGGCAGCGTTGTTGCATGATCTTGGCAAGGCTTGCCGTGCGTTCCAAATGCGTCTGGAAGGGAGGCTGGATGAGCGCAATCAGTATCGGCATGAGTGGGTATCGCTGCGGCTGTTTGAAGCGTTTGTCGGACAAGATGACGATCCGACTTGGCTGGCGAGATTGATAGAGCCGACGCCGGAGGACGACGCAAGCTGGATTGCGCGTTTGCAGCGCGATGGTTTGGATACGGTAGTATCGCCTCCATTCGCGGGGTTGGCGCATGCGCCGTTGGCACAGGCAATCGGTTGGCTGGTGGTCACGCACCATCGTCTTCCCACGTTGCCGCGCAACAGTGATGGCAGTGGCTTTCAGGCCAGCTTATTAACTAAAGTCTTGGAACGCATTGACGCAGGCTGGAATGAAAATGCCGGCAGTAGTGACCAGAAAACCCTGCAGCACTACTGGCACTTTCCTCACCGCCTGCCTGTCACTACCGAATTGTGGCGTAAGCGTGCAGCCCGTCTGGCGCAGCGTCTGATCGCGCTCTGCGCGAAACCCGGCAAAGGAAACTGGCTGAGCAATCCATATGTGATGCACCTGTCGCGGCTGAGCTTGATGCTGGCCGATCACCATTATTCCAGCTTGACTGGCAAAGATTCCGGCCGCATCGAGGTGCCCCCCGGTTATCCGCTATACGCCAATACGAATGGCGGCTTCGGTAACTTCAACCAGACACTGGACGAACACCTGCTCGGCGTAACTCAACACAGCGCCGAGGTAACCCGCGCGCTACCGCGATTCGGCGAGCAGTTGCCTCGCCTGGCGCGCCATAAAGGCTTGCGCAAACGGTCGCAGGATGAACGTTTCCGCTGGCAGGACAAGGCAGCCGAAGCTGCGGCAACGATGCGCGAGCGCTCCATGCAGCACGGCGCCTTCATCGTCAACATGGCATCCACCGGCTGCGGCAAGACGCTGGCCAATGCGCGCATCATGTACGCATTGGGAGACCCGGAACGCGGCATGCGCTGCGCCTTTGCCATGGGCCTGCGCACGCTGACGCTACAGACGGGAAGAGCGTTTCGCGATTTGTTGGGTCTGGGCGACGACGAACTTGCCATTCGTGTCGGCGGATCGGCCAGCCGTGCGCTTTTTGAACACCACGAACAACAAGCCGAAGCCACCGGTTCCGCATCGCGACAGGATCTGCTGGATGAAGATTCGCATGTCACCTTTGAAGGTAATCACGATGCGGACCCGTTGTTAGGGCGCGTCATGCATAACCCGCAGGTGCGTTCCCTATTGGCCGCTCCACTCTTGGTATGCACCATCGATCACCTGACGCCAGCCACCGAGAGCGAACGCGGGGGCCGTCAAATTGCCCCCATGTTGCGACTGATGAGCGGCGACCTGGTGCTCGACGAGCCTGATGATTTTGATATCGACGACTTGCCGGCGCTGACGCGTCTAGTGCATTGGGCAGGGCTGCTGGGCACACGTGTGCTGCTGTCTTCGGCGACATTGCCGCCCGCCTTGGTGCGAGGATTGTTCGAGGCTTATCGCAATGGCCGCCAGCATTTCCAACGCAATCGGGGGGAGCGGCCAAGCGCCGCGGACGCCGCTCCGGTCGTGTGCTGCGCGTGGTTTGACGAGTTCAACCAGTCGCGGGTGGATTGTGCCGACGCACAGGCATTCGATACCGCGCACCAGGCTTTTTCCGCCAAACGTCACGGTCGGTTGGCCAAAGCGGAAGTGCGTCGGCGTTGCGCGTTGTTGCCGCTCGACCTCGAAGGGCTGTGCCAGGAGCAACATGCCGCCCACTTTGCCAAGCTGGTGCGGGATGCCGCACTGCGCTTGCACCAGCAGCACCACAGCGTCGATCCCGTCAGTGCCAAACGTGTCAGTTTCGGTTTGGTGCGCATGGCCAATATTGAACCGCTAGTGGACGTTGCGCTCGAGCTTTACAAGCTGGGTGCATCTGCGGGAGTTCGCATTCACCTATGCGCCTATCACTCGCAATTTCCGCTGTTGTTGCGTTCACGCATCGAGCGCCAGCTCGACCGGGCACTCAATCGCCGTTGGCCTGATCGCAATCAGCCGGAACCGGTGTTTCAGTTACCCGGCATCCGGCAGCGGCTCGACAGATGTGATGAACCAGACCATCTCTTTATCGTACTGGGGTCACCCGTCACGGAGGTCGGGCGCGATCACGATTACGACTGGGCTGTGGTTGAGCCTTCGTCAATGCGGTCGCTGATTCAATTGGCCGGACGTATCCGCCGACACCGCAGCGGCGAGTGTGAATCGCCGAATATGCTGGTTTTCGATACCAATTTGCGGCACTTCAGCGACCGTGGCAAACCGGCGTTTTGCAAGCCCGGGTTTGAGACTGCCGATTTTCCGCTCACGACCCATTTCCTGACGCAATTGCTATCGGCGGTTGAGTACGAGGTGATTGACGCGCGGCCGCGCATCGTATCAAGACCTTCCGAACACTTGCAACCCAACCTCCAGCTGGTCGATCTGGAGCACGCCCGCATGCGCAAGACCATGCTGGTGCAAACGGCCAGCGCTACTACGCCGGTCACTTCGGGCCTACGTACGCGCGGATCGCCCCCAGTGAATACGCAGCCCTCTCTCAACGCCACGAGCTGGTGGCAAATGCCAGCGGCCGATGCTTTGCTTACGGCTGTACTGCCCCAGCAGCAACCGTTTCGGCGCGATGTGATCGAGCGGGTTGATTTGTTGTTGCGGCCGACGGAGGACGAAGATGATTACGAACTCGTTCAATTGATGGATAAACCGAAGGGTAGGCGCGGCGAAACTCAATTTGTCGTCGTGGATAAATCGCAGAATCAACGCATTCCCGACGCTGCAGTGCAAGGGATGGGCATCGAGCCGTGGGGCCAGAGCGACTACTTGCAAGCATTGATTGAGTTGGCAGGGGAACTGGACATGTCAGTGGCTGATTGTGCACAGCGGTTCGGCACAGTGACTTTGCCGAAGAGTGACAACGGCTGGCGTTTTCATCCTGCGCTGGGGTTTTCAACGAAACAGCTTTGATAGGTTAATGAAAAGAGGCCCGCACCTTGCGGGCCTTCTGCCTGTTCGGCAGTAGAAAGAAAATTTTTATCATCTACCGATGAAGTCATTTTCTGAGCTGCCTACTCGGCAGGGTTGCAATCTTAGCGTAGCACTGGGTTTGGGTGGAATTAAAATGGGTAAGTTATATATCTACTGAAGATGTCATGGTTTACAAATATTGGATTAAGGTCTAATATTTGCTGCACTGGTGGTTCCAGCACCAGTGCAGCGAAATAAGCAACGCCAAAGGCGGTGAGACGCTGAGGCACCTACGAGCAAGGTTGTTGATCGGAGGAGGGTACAAATGTGACGACACATTGCATGATCAGAAGATAAATTCTTCGGCAAGTAATGCTTGCCACATCAATGCCCCAAGGCGTTGCCCTGGGGTATTCTACTATGCCCGTCCTGTCGTGTTATCGATAAGTCTCTATTTGTAAAGAGATAGCGGGATTCATAGCGACCTCTGTTTTTATATAGGCAACGCCATACAAACTGTGTTGTTGCCAGGTTTGCAGCATGCTACTGCGATAACACAAGATCACGAGAGGAACTCTGCATGCAAATTCCTAATCCGCAACGCGTCACAGAATTGCGGGCACTCATCGCTGACTTTCTCAAAAAGCGGTTGGATGACAAGCTCGATAAAATTCCGCACGACGATCCAAAGCGTGCCGAACTCCAGCAGCAGTTCGTCCCGGCGACCTGGCTGGAAGACGCTGCCCGGCGTGTCAAGCAGATTCAGGCCGTTACCCATTCACTGAAACCGATTCACCCGGATGCCAAGGGTTCTAGTCTTTACTGTCAACCTCAAGCGCAGTCGTCGCATCAAGTGGTAGGCAGTCATTGTTTGGGAGAAGAGTTTGTAAGCGATGTGGTGGGCAACGCTGCCGCGCTTGACGTGTATAAGCTCCTTAAGCTTGAACACGAGGAACGGAATTTGTTGGCACTGGCGCTAATCCGCGATGCCGATCTGGCCGCAGCCTTGAGCGACAACCCGGCGCAGGCTGATGAATGGATCAATGAATTTGCTGGACTCGTTGAAGCTCGCGGGCGCATCTCCTCACACACTCTCGCCAAGCAACTCTATTGGTTGACTGGGGATGACCCACACGACGACGCGAGTTTTCACCTGCTTGCGCCACTGTATGCCAGTTCGCTGGCCCATCGCGTTTATCAAACAGTGCAGGATGATCGTTTCAGTGAAGAGGCAACGGCAGCGCGCCATGCCAAAAGGGAGAATGAATATAGCGAGCGGTCGGTACGGGAATACCCCCAACTCGCCATTCAAAAACTCGGCGGTACCAAACCGCAAAATATCAGCCAACTTAATAGCGAGCGGCGTGGCGACAACCTCCTGTTCGCTTCACTGCCGCCTACTTGGCGTTCGTCTGAGGTGAAACCGCTACTGGGCACCGATTCCATGTTCAAGTCTTATGGTCGGCGCTCCGAAGTGAAGAAAATGCTCAAGGCGCTGTTGGCGTTCCTGAAAGCCGATCCGGCGCGCAATCTCGACACCCGCGAGCGCCGAGCCGAATGGATAGACGGTTTGATTGACGAGTTCCTGCAATTCTCCGCTGAACTGCGCGCCCTCCCATCTGGGTGGAGCCAAGTACCGACCTGTCTTCTCTCCAATGCGGCAAAGCACTGGCTGGACCCGGTAGGCTTCGAACAAGTGCTGGCATCGAATGGACTTTCCTTACCCAACGATACCGCCGAGCGCGTGAGCGAGTTGTTTGCCAACTGGCTCAACGCGCAACTGCGCGACCCGTTACCCATGGGCGACGCGGAGTTTCTGGAATGGCGAAACCGGATGCTCGAACAGATCAAAGCCGAAGAACGGGAGGGGCGTGATGACGAGTGAACAAGCATTGAACAAAGCGTTGCTGGTTCTGCCGCGCCTACGCGTGCAGAACGCCAATGCCATATCCAGCCCCATGACCTGGGGATTTCCATCCATTACGGCCTTTACCGGTTTGATGACTGCGTTGGAACGGCGCATGGGGCCGGACGCAGGTATCGCCTTCTACGGCATCGGCGTGGTCTGTCATGGTTTTGAGCCCCAAGTCACCCGTGGCGGCTATACCCGGAGCTTTCATCTGACGCGCAACCCTGTTTTGGAAGACGGCGGCACTGCCGCCATCGTGGAAGAGGGGCGTGTCCATCTCGACATCACGCTGGTGTTGGACGTAAGGCTGACGTCGGCACTATTGGGAGATGCTGAGCGCACCCAACTGGCAAGCCAGATCGGCGAGGTGATCGCTGCTATGCGTGTCGCTGGCGGTAGCGTTGTGCCGCCGTTGCCCGGGACGTTTAATAAACCGCCGCGACCAACTTTGGTGTTGACGCCCGATGATGGGGATGAGCGCCGCAAACACTTTCGTAAGCTAAGCCGCCGTTGGCTACCTGGTTTTGCGCTGGTGTCACGCGATGATCTTCTGCAATCGCACTTGGCCGAACTGCGGCAGGGCATGCCTGACGCGACCTTGCTGGATGCCTGGCTTGATCTGTCTCGCCTGAACCATCGCGCTACGCGCGTGCCAACCGTGAACGAGCAGACCGGCGAGACGGTGGATATCGTTGAATGGACGATGGACCACCGCCCCGGCTGGATCGTGCCCATGCCGGTAGGTTTCGCAGCGCTCTCCGAATTGCACGATCCGTGCACTGTAGCCGGCGCACGCGATCCCGGATTGCCGTTTCGCTTTGTTGAAAGTGTTTATTCGATAGGGCAGTGGATCAGTCCCCATCGGCTCATTGATGTTAATGATCTGCTTTGGACGCCTGCGCACGACCCGGCCAGCGGTCTCTACCGTTGCGTCAATGCTTTCCAACCTTCGCCTATTCCCGCTTCTCACGTCAGCTAAATTCAAGGAGTCTTACCATGGCAACTTCCGCTCTCAAAACTGCTTCCGTACTCGCATTCGAACGCAAGCTGGATCCGTCCGACGCCTTGTTTTTTTCTGGTCTGTGGGACCAGCGCGGTGCCAGCCAGCAATGGCCCGCCGTAGGCATAATGGAAAAATCCGTTCGCGGCACCATCTCCAATCGCTTGAAAACCAAAGATCAGGACCCCGCCAAGCTCGACGCCGCGATTGAAAATCCCAATCTGCAAACCGTGGACGTCGCCGCCTTGCCTGCCGATGCGGACACGCTCAAGGTCAGCTTCACGCTGCGTGTGCTCGGCGGCGCAGGAACGCCATCGGCATGCAACAACGCCGACTATCAACGCAAACTGCAAGGCACCGTGAACAGTTATGTCGAGACGCACGGCTTTGCCGAACTGTCACGGCGCTACGCCAGCAACCTGGCCAACGGTCGTTTTCTTTGGCGCAATCGCCTGGGGGCCGAGCAAGTCGAGGTGCGGGTAGCCCAACTGGTGAACGGCCAGCCTGCAAAAACTTGGACTTTTGATGCACTGTCATTGTCGTTGCGCCACTTCGATGCGCCACCTGATGCGGCTGCGGCACTGGCACAATTGAGTGCGCTGATTGCCGATGGCTTGGCCGGCAACAGCCATGTTCTGCTGCAAGTCACCACCTTCGTACGTGTCGGCGCGGGGCAGGAAGTATTTCCTTCGCAGGAACTCATTCTCGACAAAGCAAAAACAAGCAAGAGCAAGACGCTTTACCACGTCAGCAAGATTGCAGGCATGCATTCGCAAAAAGTTGGTAACGCGTTGCGTTCCATTGACACTTGGTACATCGGCGCGGAAGTCAACGGGCCAATCCCGGTGGAGCCTTACGGCTCCGTAACTACGCAGGGCAAGGCTTATCGCAAACCGACCGATAAAGCGGATTTCTATTCGCTCCTCGATGGTTGGCTGATCAAAGACCAGACGCCAGCGCCTGAGCAGCAGCACTTTGTGATGGCCACCTTGATTCGCGGTGGCGTATTCGGCGACGCGGGCAAGGACTGAGCCATGGATCACTACGTAGATATCGATGTGCGGCCAGATCCCGAATTTTCAGCGCACCAACTCATGGGGGCGTTATACGCCAAGCTGCACCGCGCGCTCGTAGCCCGGAACAGCACTTGTATTGGTGTGAGTTTCCCCCGCGTTGATATGGAAGTGCCGCATCTTGGTACGCGGCTCCGCCTGCACGGAGATCGCGCTTCGTTATCAGCATTACTGGAGGGTGATTGGCTTGCAGGCATGCGCGATCATGTTACGCTGAGCCAGCCTGCTCGCGTGCCGGAAACGGCCAAGTATTGCTCCGTGAGGCGCGTACAGGTCAAGAGTAGCCCTCAACGCCTGCGCCGCAGGCTCATGCGTCGTCACAATCTTGACGCGCACGAGGCTCGTCAGCGTATTCCGGACAGTGCGACTCGTTTGGTGGACTTGCCTTTCCTGCAATTGCGCAGTACCAGCACCTCTCAGACCTTCAGGCTGTTTATTGAGCATGGGCCGGTCCAGCCCGATGCGGTTTCCGGTGATTTCAATACTTATGGTTTGAGTCAGGTGGCCACCATTCCCTGGTTTTGACCCTTTTTTCGGGGCATGGATTCGTTCCTTAAAAATCAATGACTTAGGTTCTTGCCGGATTTTTGGGTAAGTGGCATCCTTTCTGCTGGATTACGTTGTATGGCAAGCCTTTGCGCGATTTTGTGGTCTAGCTCACTGCCGCGTAGGCAGCTCAGAAAAATGTTGCGGTGGTTTTGTAATATAGGCCTGAGCTCACTGCCGCGTAGGCAGCTCAGAAAGCAACCCGGGTACTCGACCCAACTCAGACGATGCTCACTGCCGCGTAGGCAGCTCAGAAATCGCGCAGCCAGCATAAAGAGCACCTCAAGCGGCTCACTGCCGCGTAGGCAGCTCAGAAATACATTCTTGTCGACGCACCGCGAGCCACAGAGCTCACTGCCGCGTAGGCAGCTCAGAAAGCACGCTCAAAGCAACAAACTCGGCACTGAAGGCTCACTGCCGCGTAGGCAGCTCAGAAAAGATTGAGCAGGCCCGCCTAGCGATGGAGGCGGCTCACTGCCGCGTAGGCAGCTCAGAAATTGACGCCCCGGACTTTATGCCGCAGGGCAGCGCTCACTGCCGCGTAGGCAGCTCAGAAAGAATTGATCAAGTGCTACTTGGTCATTGATCCGCTCACTGCCGCGTAGGCAGCTCAGAAACGCGAACTTTCAGTGACATGCAAGACTGGGCCGCTCACTGCCGCGTAGGCAGCTCAGAAATGAACACGATTGGGCCAGTCATGACGGCGACGGCTCACTGCCGCGTAGGCAGCTCAGAAATCGCTTGGACACGCATAAGGCGCGCAGATAGGGCTCACTGCCGCGTAGGCAGCTCAGAAATTCTTCGGTGAGAGACCAGTTCCCGTTTTCGCTGCTCACTGCCGCGTAGGCAGCTCAGAAATATCGACTTTCGGTTTTTTGGCGCGCCGGTCACGCTCACTGCCGCGTAGGCAGCTCAGAAATCGACCAGGACGGTGAAGGTGGCATCAGCGTCGCTCACTGCCGCGTAGGCAGCTCAGAAAGATGATGTCGACGATGGATATTGGGTGCTGGGGCTCACTGCCGCGTAGGCAGCTCAGAAATGATGGTGTAGAGGGGATATCGACTGACCTGAGCTCACTGCCGCGTAGGCAGCTCAGAAACTGTCGGGCGGCCTGATCATTGGCGATGGGACGCTCACTGCCGCGTAGGCAGCTCAGAAAGGACGATACGACTACGCCAGCCGTCGAAAAAAGCTCACTGCCGCGTAGGCAGCTCAGAAAACATCCGCAGCCGTTAGCGCGGGGGCGGCAGGCGCTCACTGCCGCGTAGGCAGCTCAGAAACATGCAATACGCCGTCGCGTGTCTGGAATGCCGCTCACTGCCGCGTAGGCAGCTCAGAAAAACGAAAACCATCGTGACTATTACGAGGGAAAGCTCACTGCCGCGTAGGCAGCTCAGAAATCTTGGCTACGGCGTGGCAATCACCGCGTCGGGCTCACTGCCGCGTAGGCAGCTCAGAAATTAACGCCGCTCAAATCGGGCGTAGAAGGCCCGCTCACTGCCGCGTAGGCAGCTCAGAAATCTCTGCAGCATGCCAGTCAATGCTAATTTCAGCTCACTGCCGCGTAGGCAGCTCAGAAAAAATCAGCGCCGCTCGTGCAGTCATCCAGCGCGCTCACTGCCGCGTAGGCAGCTCAGAAATGCTCAGTTGCGAACCCATGTGCCAATTTCCGGCTCACTGCCGCGTAGGCAGCTCAGAAAGGTATGTGCTGACGACAATCAAAGAGACTATTGCTCACTGCCGCGTAGGCAGCTCAGAAAATGAGTACAGTATGCGTACAATGTTCGTAAATGCTCACTGCCGCGTAGGCAGCTCAGAAATACAGAACCAGGCGATGTACGCGTTCTCACAGGCTCACTGCCGCGTAGGCAGCTCAGAAAGCTGGTGTAGGCCGCGCCGACAGGCACAGAACGCTCACTGCCGCGTAGGCAGCTCAGAAAAGACGGAAGAACCGATCCAGATGGGTGACGTAGCTCACTGCCGCGTAGGCAGCTCAGAAAGTAGGCGTTTGTGTAAAATTTGACGTGTGGATGCTCACTGCCGCGTAGGCAGCTCAGAAATTGACGTTGGCCCGCCCGATCAGGCCCGCCATGCTCACTGCCGCGTAGGCAGCTCAGAAACGGCGGCGTATGTTGGTACATTCATTTCTTCCGCTCACTGCCGCGTAGGCAGCTCAGAAATTTTGGGCGGATGTGAACCCCTCGCGGTTGTCGCTCACTGCCGCGTAGGCAGCTCAGAAATTATGCGTGTTCAAGCGAGGTCGTAACTCACCGCTCACTGCCGCGTAGGCAGCTCAGAAATGCGACAGGCGGAAGCGCAGCGCGGGCCGCACGCTCACTGCCGCGTAGGCAGCTCAGAAATATTTGCTTTTTTGACGGGAGAAAACCGATGCGCTCACTGCCGCGTAGGCAGCTCAGAAATGCGAAATATGCATCAATTGCATTTTGCGCTGGCTCACTGCCGCGTAGGCAGCTCAGAAACGCCCAATTCGCCGGGATCCGCCGTCTGCTCACGCTCACTGCCGCGTAGGCAGCTCAGAAATGGTCCTCCTCTCGGTGCAGGCGGGAATCCCTGCTCACTGCCGCGTAGGCAGCTCAGAAATGGAATTTTAAGCGTCATGATTCTCCCTATTTGCTCACTGCCGCGTAGGCAGCTCAGAAAAGCGCTGTGACAGGTTGATGCGGAAATTGGCAGCTCACTGCCGCGTAGGCAGCTCAGAAATCTATAGATAGTACGTATTATTTATTTGCTACGCTCACTGCCGCGTAGGCAGCTCAGAAAAAGGAAATCCCGCTAGAAATTGCTCAACATCGGCTCACTGCCGCGTAGGCAGCTCAGAAAGTCTCAAACTCTAAAAATCTCTCTGGCATTATGCTCACTGCCGCGTAGGCAGCTCAGAAAAAAGTTTGTGTCTAGAGCCTGGCTGTCAGAAAGCTCACTGCCGCGTAGGCAGCTCAGAAAATGCTGGCCGGATGGGAGCGTGATGGGCTAGCGCTCACTGCCGCGTAGGCAGCTCAGAAAAATACGGCTTAGCGATACGTCATACTCAACCAGCTCACTGCCGCGTAGGCAGCTCAGAAATGGTTAGATAAAATCGCAATCGCATCAGGATGGCTCACTGCCGCGTAGGCAGCTCAGAAACACCCAAAAAGACCTTTCGCAACGGTATGCGTAGCTCACTGCCGCGTAGGCAGCTCAGAAAAAATCTGGTGCTGTCGGTCAAGAGCACGGGGAGCTCACTGCCGCGTAGGCAGCTCAGAAAAGTCCGGTGCGCACTGCTGACGACATGCCGGCGCTCACTGCCGCGTAGGCAGCTCAGAAATTGCCAAGGAACGCCTCGCCCAGTTGCAAGCCGCTCACTGCCGCGTAGGCAGCTCAGAAAGTTGATTGTGAATGGGAATGGCATATCGGTCCGCTCACTGCCGCGTAGGCAGCTCAGAAATGAGCCAAACCCCTGTCAATGGATGGGCATGAGCTCACTGCCGCGTAGGCAGCTCAGAAAGTCCGTGTGTAGGTGTGCCCGTTTATCGTGAAGCTCACTGCCGCGTAGGCAGCTCAGAAAATATTCGCCCTTTAAATGGCCACGCGCCGCATGCTCACTGCCGCGTAGGCAGCTCAGAAATCGCGCTGCAGGTTTTCGATCACCTGCAGGACGCTCACTGCCGCGTAGGCAGCTCAGAAATCAATAGGCATGCCCGCAAGGTTCCGCTCAATGCTCACTGCCGCGTAGGCAGCTCAGAAAATCACAAAATATAATATTGCTAGCCCTACCGCGCTCACTGCCGCGTAGGCAGCTCAGAAAGATCAGCGGATTCAGGCCGAGGCTGGTTTGCAGCTCACTGCCGCGTAGGCAGCTCAGAAACGATGCAAGATCAAGAAATCGTTGCCGCAGTTGCTCACTGCCGCGTAGGCAGCTCAGAAATCATAGTCCATTTTCATGTGCCTGTAGGGCCATGCTCACTGCCGCGTAGGCAGCTCAGAAAACGGGTTCCTCATTCGTTCTTGCTGATTGACGGCTCACTGCCGCGTAGGCAGCTCAGAAAAAGAGCAGCAGGAGGTCCACCGTGGGGTCCATGCTCACTGCCGCGTAGGCAGCTCAGAAACTGTCCATTTCTTCTGCGAGGTATTCGCAGGCTGCTCACTGCCGCGTAGGCAGCTCAGAAAAGATCGGCGAGGACATTGCTAGGCTGGGTGGCGCTCACTGCCGCGTAGGCAGCTCAGAAAGTTTCGGATGCGAATTCGGTAGTACATGTCGCGCTCACTGCCGCGTAGGCAGCTCAGAAACTAAATTCGCCACAATTGGCGCATGGTCGATTGGCTCACTGCCGCGTAGGCAGCTCAGAAACGGCGGCGCGCATCATGCCAATCGATGCCATTGCTCACTGCCGCGTAGGCAGCTCAGAAAGGGTCGACGCCCGGATAGCGCGCCATTTCGGAGCTCACTGCCGCGTAGGCAGCTCAGAAAGAAGCCGGCAAAGAGCTGTTGGCCCGTTACGAGCTCACTGCCGCGTAGGCAGCTCAGAAATGTGCGGAGCCATCGTCATCAATCCACAGTGCGCTCACTGCCGCGTAGGCAGCTCAGAAACTGGCATAGGCTTCTGCCCCTGGTTGTATCCCGCTCACTGCCGCGTAGGCAGCTCAGAAACGATGCCAGCATAAAAACGCCCCGACGTGCAAGCTCACTGCCGCGTAGGCAGCTCAGAAAACCTAGATTATTTGATCGCGATGAATATTCGCGCTCACTGCCGCGTAGGCAGCTCAGAAATGGAATGCCAGGTCGGCGAGGACATTACTAGGGCTCACTGCCGCGTAGGCAGCTCAGAAATGAGTTAGTACGTATAAAAATGTTTGTTATTTAGCTCACTGCCGCGTAGGCAGCTCAGAAAAGTCCGCTCTATCCGCCTCGCACTTCGAGCGGGCTCACTGCCGCGTAGGCAGCTCAGAAATGGACCAGCAACCCGGCTTGGGCCTCATGCAAGCTCACTGCCGCGTAGGCAGCTCAGAAAATCACCACGGATGTTGTCCACGAGAACAATCAGCTCACTGCCGCGTAGGCAGCTCAGAAAATCTCTGCATCAATAAAATGTTTGTCTGCTTCGCTCACTGCCGCGTAGGCAGCTCAGAAACAGCAGCGATCTGATTTTGTGCCAGCATCTTTTGCTCACTGCCGCGTAGGCAGCTCAGAAAAGTTAGTTGTCGGCCAAAATGTTGGCTTGAACTGCTCACTGCCGCGTAGGCAGCTCAGAAAGGCAGGGGAGGCGGCCTGACAGCCAGGTGAGGGCTCACTGCCGCGTAGGCAGCTCAGAAAGGCAGGGGAGGCGGCCTGACAGCCAGGTGAGGGCTCACTGCCGCGTAGGCAGCTCAGAAAGGCGAGCAAACCATTTGGAACGCTCACGACCGGCTCACTGCCGCGTAGGCAGCTCAGAAAGGCTTATTGGAGGATGCGACGATTGCGCTTACGCTCACTGCCGCGTAGGCAGCTCAGAAAAAGCAAGGCGGCGCACTGATCAGCGTCGGCGAGCTCACTGCCGCGTAGGCAGCTCAGAAAAATTATCGTCCGTGACAGATGGGCGAGACGAAGCTCACTGCCGCGTAGGCAGCTCAGAAATCGGACTTCGCTTTAGCAATCATGCCGCTAATGCTCACTGCCGCGTAGGCAGCTCAGAAACTGCATCAATTGCATCATTTCGGCCATGCTACGCTCACTGCCGCGTAGGCAGCTCAGAAAGTATCGAGCACAACATCCGCATATGTTCCCGGGCTCACTGCCGCGTAGGCAGCTCAGAAATATAAGGGGAAGGCCACTTTCGTTCCTGGCTGGCTCACTGCCGCGTAGGCAGCTCAGAAATGGCATGTTTGCGACAAGCGGAAGAGCGGCGCGCTCACTGCCGCGTAGGCAGCTCAGAAAAGACCTGTTCGACAGAGTGCCGGATTCGCGGAGCTCACTGCCGCGTAGGCAGCTCAGAAAGTTGGCGACAAGGCGAGTTTCCCCGATGCGGCGCTCACTGCCGCGTAGGCAGCTCAGAAACAGGCGAAGCGCGCATGACATTCACGCAATTCGGCTCACTGCCGCGTAGGCAGCTCAGAAAATATTCAGCCACTTTGCGCATGCGGTGAAGATGCTCACTGCCGCGTAGGCAGCTCAGAAAGCGACCCGGCGAACTCGATCCATATCGATTCGGCTCACTGCCGCGTAGGCAGCTCAGAAAAGACGGGAAACAGTTGTTTATGCTCGGTGGGGGCTCACTGCCGCGTAGGCAGCTCAGAAAAGCCGCCGGCAGCAGCTTGGCGTCATGAATGGGCTCACTACCGCGTAGGCAGCTCAGAAATCAATCATCGCTTGCATCGCTTCGATGGCATCGCTCACTGCCGCGTAGGCAGCTCAGAAAGTAGAGTGCACGCGAGAATGCGCCAATCGTGGGCTCACTGCCGCGTAGGCAGCTCAGAAATAAGCAAGCTTTAGCTAAGCCCTTGCCTGATGGCTTACTGTGGATGCGGCTTGGATTTGAGGTATCTTCCACGGGATGGGCGAATCGCAGGATGGATGAAACCCATTATGATCAACCGTACACATGATGGGTTTCACCCATCCTACGAAAACACACATTCTTATTGTCTATATCGCAATCAAGCTGCATCTCTCACTGCCGTGTAGGCAGTTCAAAAGAAAGAGGCTCAGGTGAGAGAGGAATAATTATTCATTGGCAACCAACCCAACCTCCACCCGCCGATTCCGCTTCCCCTCACTCCGTATCTTCAACACCCGTATTCCCCCAATCTCGGCAATATTCCCCACATGCGTCCCCCCGCAAGGCTGCAGGTCAATGCCCGGAATACTCAGCAATCGAACCCGTCCCGCGCCGCGCGGCGGTTGCACGCTCATGGTCTTGACCAGTTCCGGCCGGGCGTCCAGTTCTTCGTCGGTGATCCACACGGTTTCCGTCCGGACCGCGCGGGCGATCAGTGCGTTGGCCTCCTGTTCGATTTTCGCTGCGTCGAGCAGGCTCATGTCGATGTCGAAATCGAGGCGGGCCTTGTCGGGTGAGATGCTGCCGCCGGTGACCGGGGCCACGACCACGCAGGACAATACGTGCAGGGCGGTGTGCAGGCGCATCATCGCGTACCGGCGTTCCCAGTCGAGTTCCAGCGTGAGCTTTTCGCCCGGTTCCGGCAGCGGCATGCCGGGCGCGGGGATGTGCAGCACGCTGTCGATCGCATTGCCCTTGCGGGTGTCGGCGATGACGATGCGTTCGCCGTTGGCGCGCAGCAGCGTGCCGCTGTCGCCCAATTGCCCGCCGCCCAGCGGATAGAAAATGGTGCGGTCGAGTTCGATGCCGGTGTCATGGAGCGCGACGACTTGCGCGCTTGCGGTTTTCATATAGGCGTCGTCTCTGAATAGAAGTTCGGTGCTCATGGCGGAGTCCTTTTGCTGTTGATTCGGCTGTGCTTGTGCGGGCGCCGTCGGAGATTGTTGCGATGGAAGTGTACCCTAGCGGTGGCTGGGAAGCGTGGCAAAGCAGCGGCGCGGACCGGGCAGGCCGCCATCCAAGGCTTGAGCCATGAACACACGCCGGCTCTGAGAGTTCAACGAATCTTTGTCGAGACGGTAATAAATGTAAAATGGAAACAAATTCCGTACGTTGATTTTATTGACCTCTCATTACCTACCTGATTTTTGAATTCCACACTTCATTCTTCTTCACAAAAAAGTGAACTCCCGATTCTTCTGACCCTGACCGGAGTGCAGCTTACCCACGTCCTCGACTTCATGATAATGATGGCGCTGGGGCCCCAACTGACCCGTTCCCTACATATCACGACCAATGAATTCAGCTTGTTGCTGTCGTCCTATACCTTTGCTGCTGCGGCTTCCGGTTTGCTCGCAGCCACCTATATCGACCGCTTCGATCGCCGTAAATTAATGCTGGTGCTGTATGTGCTGTTCATCCTGGCGACGCTGGGTTGCAGCTTGGCGCCGACCTATTCCGCGTTGCTGTTTGCCCGTGCGACGGCGGGGGCTTTTGGCGGCATTTTGGGGGCGATGGTGCAGACCATCGTGGCCGATTTGATTCCATTCGCACGGCGGGGCAAGGCGACGGGAATGGTAATGACGGCGGTTTCGATTGCGAGTGTGGCTGGCGTGCCTCTGGGCTTATTTCTGGCCAATCATATCCCCATGCTCGGTTGGCGCGCGCCGTTTTTCTTTATCGTCCTGCTGTCCGGCGTGATTTTGTCGATCGGCTATAAACTGCTGCCGAGCTTGACCGGCCACCTGAACCAGCCCCGGCAGGGACATATCCTGACGCGAATCTATACAGTGGCGAAAGACCGCCATCATTTGAAAGCATATGCCTTTCTGGCATTGACGGTGACGGCCGGGTTTGCCGTGATTCCGTACATCGCATTGTATGTGACTGCCAATGTCGGCATGCCGGAGACGTTCCTCAGTCTCATGTATCTGTGCGGCGGCGCGGCTACCTTTTTCACTTCGCAATTGATCGGCAGGATGGCGGACAAGTGCGGGAAGCCGGTCGTGTTCCGCTGGGTTGCATTGGCTTCATTCGGGCCGATCCTGGTTGTCACCCATTTGGCGCCGGCACCTTGGTGGGTGGTGCTCGCCAGCACAACCCTATTTTTCATCCTGGTACCGGGACGCTTGGTGCCGGGAATGGCGATGGTCAGTGCCGTGGCTTTGCCCCAAGTGCGCGGCACCTTCATGAGCCTGGCCTCATCACTGCAAATGCTGTCGGTCGGCATGGCGACGCTGATCAGCGGCACGATCATCACGCGCAGCGCCGAAGGGCAGATCCTGCACTTCAATATCGTCGGTTATTTTGCGCTTGCCTGCGGAATACTAAGTGTATGGCTGGGCCGTCAATTGCGCGTGGCGCCCGGCCCGGGAGACGGTGCTAAGCACGTCGTCAAGGGCTCTTTGAATTCGTAATGATTGCCAACCGGCCTCTCCCTCTCCCACAAGCGGGGGAGGAAGAAGCTGTTTTGTGATGAGCAGCTAAACCAAACAGCATGGCCTACGAAAAATACGAAAAAGGCCGGGCATTGTTTAACGGAAGCGTTCTACTGAGCGCGGCTGACAAGAAGGAATGAAGATAGAAACCAGGTCTTTCCGCTATCGTAACTAAGCCTGCGTTCCCATTTGAAGGCGTCCTGCTCGATGTCGAAAAAACGTATGCGGTGTTGAGAGATGCGTCCGTCCGCTTCCTTGTTTTCGGCGCTGAGATGCATTTCCCCATCAACCAGATGTCCAAACCATTTGCCGCTGAGGGAAGGCTGAAATGCGGCGAGGCCTGCCATTTCCCATCTGTTTGTACGGGACGAGTAGGTTCTCAGCGTCACGAACGAGGCCGCTTCCTCGCCTGAAGGCAGGCAGAGGGTGAGGTCATCCAGGACCATGCGCCTGTCGTGCAGATATTCGGCGTGCCAAGTGCCGCCGTATTTATGCAGCAATTTGCCGTCTTCTCCATATCGGCTGCAGTCCACTGTCCAGCGGCCTATGAGAAAGTCGAATTGAAGGCATTCTTCCGTGGCGCCTCGCATGTAATTGACGATTTCCGGTGGAAGTTGGGCAAGCTTATGCTCCGTAGTTGTCACTGCAATCTCCTTATTATGATGGCATGTTGTTGGTAGGAAAGGCGGTGCTCGGTTGACGGATTATAAAGCAAGTCATTTCTCACTCCGGGACGGAAGTTTAGAGGCTTTAATGCCGGGAATCCGAAAGCCATGCTTCACCCTTGCCCGCACGCCTGTCGGACAACAATCCGGGCGTGCTCCCGAATGGGTAGGTTCTGAATGCATTCCATGGCCGGGGCGCGATGCGATTCGGGTAAAATTGCAGTTCCCTTTATCCCGGCAAGCACCCGATGTCTTATCAAGTTCTGGCCCGCAAGTATCGCCCCAAGAGTTTCGACACCCTGGTCGGGCAAGAGCACGTCGTGCGGGCGCTGACCCATGCGCTGGAAAACAAGCGCTTGCATCATGCCTACCTGTTCACCGGGACGCGCGGTGTCGGCAAGACGACGCTGTCGCGCATCCTGGCCAAATCCTTCAATTGCGTCGGCGCGGACGGCAGCGGCGGCATCACGGCCCAGCCTTGTGGCGTGTGCGAGGCATGTGTCGCGATCGATGCGGGGCGCTTTGTCGATTACATCGAGATGGATGCGGCGTCCAACCGCGGCGTCGACGAGATGGCGCAGTTGCTGGAGCAGGCGGTGTATGCGCCGTCCAATGCGCGCTTCAAGGTCTACATGATCGACGAAGTCCACATGCTCACCAACCACGCCTTCAACTCGATGCTGAAGACGCTGGAAGAACCGCCGGAACACGTCAAGTTCATCCTCGCCACCACCGATCCGCAAAAAATTCCCGTCACCGTGCTGTCGCGCTGCCTGCAATTCAATCTGAAGCAGATGCCGCCCGGCCATATCGTTTCGCATCTCGACAATATCCTCGGCCAGGAAGGCATCGAGTTTGAAACGCCGGCGCTGCGCTTGCTGGCGCAAGGCGCGCATGGCTCGATGCGCGATGCGCTGTCCTTGACCGATCAGGCCATCGCGTATGCGGCCGGCAGGGTCACGCTCGAGGCGGTGCAGGGCATGCTGGGCGCGCTTGACCAGTCTTTCCTGGTGCGTCTCTTGGATGCGCTGGCGGCCAAGGATGGCGCCGCTTTGCTGGCGGTCGCCGATGAGATGGCGACGCGCAGCCTGTCGTACAACGCGGCCTTGCAAGACCTCGCCACGCTGCTGCACCGGATCGCCTTGGCGCAGTCGGTGCCGGCCGCGGTGGCCGACGATCTGCCGGAGCGTGAAGACATCGTGCGGCTGGCAGGGGTGTTCGATGCGGAAGAGGTGCAACTGTTTTACCAGATCGCGGTGCACGGGCGCAATGAGCTGGGGCTGGCGCCGGATGAATATGCCGGCTTCTCGATGACCTTGTTGCGCATGCTGGCTTTCCGGCCGGGCATGGGCGGGGCGGAGGCCAAGCCGGCGGCGCCCGTTGCGCTCGCCGCCGCCGTGCCTGCCGCTCCGGCAGCGCGCTTGAGCGCGGCGCCGCAAGCCGTGGCGTCTGCCCCCGCAGCCGCACGCCCGACGGCCGGACTCAGTCCTGCGCGCGCTGCGCTGGAAGCCGCGCGCGGCGGCGCCAAACCGTCGCCGGCTGCGGTGATGACGGCGGCCCGCGCGGGCAATGCGGTGCCGGCGCCGGCGTCCGCGCCGCCGTGGGAAGAGGACTTGCCTGCGGTGGATGCGCGCGATGCTGCGGCGTTTTCCGAACCCGAGGCTCAAAAAAAAACTGAAGCGCCCAGGGCTGACAATGTGCTCGACATCAGCTCGGCGGCAGCGTTGCAAGCGTCGCCGGCAAATGTCGCGCCTGTCGCGCCTGTCGCGCCGGCTCCCGCCGCACCGCCTCCCCGGCCTGCCATTCTTCAGCCCGTTCCGGCACTGAACTGGGACGGCAACTGGCCGCTGCTGGCCGGCTCCCTGCCGGTGCGCGGCGTGGCGCAGCAACTGGCGCAGCAGAGCGAACTGCTCGGTTGCGAGAGCCACGGCGACAGCGCGCAGTTTCATTTGCGCGTGGCGGTCGAGACCTTGCTGTCGGCCGGCAGCGTCGACAAACTGGCGGGCGCCTTGTCCGACCATTTCGGCGTGCCGGTGCGGGTCAGCACCGAGGTCGGCGCCGTCGAACAGACCGCCAATGCGCGCATGCTGGCCGAGCGCGCAGCGCGCCAGCGCGAAGCGGAAGAAACCATGCAGAACGATCCTTTCGTGCAGACGCTGATGCGCGAATTCGGCGCGACCATCGTGCCCGGCTCGATCAAACCTATTTGAATTTGTTTATCCCAGAAGGAGTATGACCATGATGAAGAACCAATTGGCCGGCATGATGAAGCAGGCGCAGGCAATGCAGGACAACATGAGAAAGATGCAGGAGCAATTGGCATCGATTGAAGTGGAAGGCCAGTCCGGCGCCGGCATGGTGAAGATCGTGATGACTTGCAAGAATGATGTCAAGCGCGTATCGATCGACCCTTCGCTGCTGGCCGACGACAAGGACATGCTGGAAGACCTGGTGGCCGCCGCCTTCAACGATGCGGTGCGCAAGGCCGAAGCCACCACCCAGGAAAAAATGAGCAGCCTGACGGCGGGGATGCCGTTGCCGCCGGGGTTCAAGCTGCCGTTTTAAGGCGGTCGGACAGCGGAGCCGGCAAATGGTGCAAGGCGCCGTCGCCGTTGAATACGATAGAAATCCGGAACATGGACGCAGCGTGCGCCGTGCGCACGATTCCGTACGGTTCCGGTATCGTGCAGTGCTGTTTCGTGCGCACAGCGCATGCTACGGCGCCTTCGCTGCCATGCCCAAGAACCGATTTACATTTTCCGATAGCTTCAATTGAAATCACCCTCCAGCCTGGAATTCCTCACTGAAGCCTTGCGCCGTCTTCCCGGCGTGGGGCCGAAGTCGGCGCAGCGCATGGCGTATCACCTGATACAGCACGACCGCGAAGGCGCGACCATGCTCGGGCACGCCTTGTCGCAGGCGGTTGCCAAAATCCAGCACTGCGCCTTGTGCAATACCTTCACCGAAAAAGAGGTATGCGAAACCTGCGTCGATACGGAGCGCGACGCATCGCTGCTCTGTGTCGTGGAGACGCCGAGCGATCAGTTGATGATCGAGCAGACCATGACTTTCAAGGGTTTGTATTTCGTGCTGATGGGACATCTGTCGCCGCTCGACGGCGTCGGCCCCAAGGATATCCATCTCGACAAGCTGATCGCACGCGCCACTGACGGCCGGGTGCAGGAAGTGGTGCTGGCGACCAATTTCACCAATGAAGGCGAGGCGACCGCGCATTACATCAGCGAGACGCTGAAGGCGCGCGGCCTGAAGGTGAGCCGGCTGGCGCGCGGCGTGCCGGTGGGGGGCGAACTGGAGTATGTGGACGCGGGGACGATTGCGCGGGCGATGCTGGATCGGCGGTCGACGTAGACGCAATCCGTAGCAGTTTGGGAGTTCCCTCTCCCGCGAGGGGAGAGGGAACTGAGGCGCCGTTGCTTCACTGTCGGCACTTGCACAAAAACTGGACGAATCAGACACGTTGGATGGGTGAAACCCATCATGATCAGCCGTACACATGATGGGTTTCACTGCGGCAGCCCCACCCATGCTACGTTGATCCGCTCCCTCCCGAAAATTGAAGGCTGACGGAACGTTGGTTAGATAGGGCAAGTGAGTCCCGTGCTGTTTCTGTGGCAGGCGTACCGCGCGGGTTTTGCAGTCCTACGATTTAAAGCGGTGTCCGCGGATGATGCAGCTTGAAATACGGCGCGATGTAATCTGCGCCAATCTGCATCATCTGCGGACAAAGAGATTTTGTGTTTATCGCCCGATACCGAACATGACCCAACCAAGCTCCTCCGGCCCTCTGGCCGGCATCAAAGTCCTCGAACTCGGCACCCTGATCGCCGGCCCATTCTGCTCCCGCATGCTGGCCGAATTCGGCGCCGACGTGATCAAGATCGAATCGCCCGAAGGCGGCGATCCGATCCGCCAATGGCGCGTCCTGAAAGACGGCACCTCGCTCTGGTGGTCGGTCCAGTCGCGCAACAAGAAGAGCGTCACGCTCAACATGAAAGATCCGCGCGGCCAGGAGATCGCGAAGAAGCTGGCGCTCGAGGCCGACATCATCATCGAGAATTACCGCCCCGGCGTGCTGGAAAAATGGAATCTCGGCTACGAAGACCTGAAGGCCGCAAATCCCGCGACCATCATGGTGCGCCTGTCCGGCTATGGCCAGACCGGACCGCTGAAGGATTTGCCCGGCTTCGGCGCCATCGGCGAATCGATGGGCGGGATGCGCTACGTCTCCGGCTTTCCGGACCGGCCGCCGCTGCGCATCGGCATTTCGATCGGCGATTCGGTCGCGGCTTTGCACGGCGTGATCGGCGCGATGATGGCCTTGCGCCATCGCGACGTCACCGGCGGACGCGGGAAGGGCCAGGGCCAGATGATCGATGTCGCGCTGTACGAGGCGGTGTTCAACATGATGGAATCGCTGGTGCTGGAGTACGACCACGCCGGCGTGGTGCGCGAGCGTACCGGCGGCGCCTTGCCCGGAATCGTGCCGTCGAATACGTACACGACGCAGGAAGGCGCGAACATCGTCATTGCCGGCAATGGCGACGCGATTTTCAAGCGCCTGATGATCGCGATCGGCCGTCGGGATATGGCCGACGACCCGCAACTGGCGCGCAACGATGGACGTGTGCCGCGCACCGCCGAGATCGATGCGGCGATCCAGGATTGGTGCAGCACGCAAACCATTGACCGCGCGCTGGAAATCCTGAAGGAAGCGGATGTCCCGGTCGGCAAGATCTATTCGGTGAAGGACATGATGACCGATCCGCATTTCCTGGCGCGGAAGATGTTCGAGCAGCATGCTTTCCCGGACGGCACGCCGATCAAGCTGCCGGCCATTACGCCCAAGCTGTCGGAGACGCCGGGCGAGACCAAGTGGCTGGGGCCGGGGCTGGGAGAACATAACGATGAGGTGCTGAAGGCGCTGGGGTATGATGAGGCACAGATTGCGCAGTTGCGAAGCGAGCGGGTGATTTAAGGGCGATGTGCTTTTCTCCCTTCTCCCGTTTGCGGGAGAAGGGAGAAAACGTATCGATTGGATCAGTCGCCCAAATCCTGGGCGAGCCATGTAGAAAAGCACATAAAGCACGCAAATCAAATAAAAAAGGAGACTCCATGTTCGGCAAAAAATTCTGGAAACAATCCGCAGTCGCACTGATCCTTTTCCTGGCCGGCTATTTCACCTTCAACGGCCTGCTCTTCGCGCAAACCATCGAAAAGCCGAAAGTCTCGATCGCGGTCGGCGGCAAGAATTTGTTCTATTACCTGCCGCTGACCATCGCCGAGCAATTGGGCTATTTCAAGGATGAAGGCCTGCAAGTCGAGATCAGCGATTTTGCCGGGGGCGCCAAGGCCTTGCAGGCGCTGGTGGGCGGCAGCGCCGACGTGGTCTCCGGCGCCTACGAACACACCATCAACATGCAAGCCAAGGGCCAGCCGATCACCGCTTTCGTGCTGCAGGGCAGGGCGCCGCAAATCGTGTTCGCCGTGTCGAACAAGACCATGCCCAACTACAAGACGATCGCCGATTTGAAAGGCAAGAAAATCGGCGTTACCGCGCCCGGTTCATCGACCAACATGATGGCCAATTTCGTGCTGGCCAAGGGGGGATTGAGACCGGCTGACGTATCTTTCATCGGCATCGGCACCTCCGCCGGCGCCTTGTCGGCGCTGCGCTCCGGGCAGATCGATGCGATCTCGAACCTGGACCCGCTGGTGACGATGCTGCAGCAAAAGAACGAGATCCGGGTGGTTGCCGACACGCGTACTCTCAAGGATACCAACGAAGTGTTCGGCGGCCCGATGCCGGCGGCGACACTCTATGCATCCGAATCCTTTCTGAAAAAAAATCCGAACACCGCGCAGGCCCTGACCAATGCGATGGTGCGTGCATTGAAGTGGCTGCAGAAAGCCGGCCCCTCCGACATCATCAAGGTGGTGCCGGAAAATTACCTGCTCGGCGACCGCGCCTTGTACCTGGACGCTTTCATGAAAGTGCGCGAGGCGATTTCTCCGGATGGCGCTTTCCCGGAAGCCGGGCCGAAAATTGCGTTGAAGACCTTGCAGGCTTTCGAGCCTGAGCTGGCGGGAAAGAATATCGATTTGTCCAAGACCTTCACCAATGAACTGGTAAAAAAGGCGAACGCAAAATACAAATAGGATTGGGCAAGTCCGGTGTAGCGTGCGCCGTGTGCAAGCGCACGCTACCGCCTCTACGCGGTCGCTTTTTATGGGCATATAAAAACTATGATCCCGGCACTGTCGCTTGACAATATCACCTGTACCTTCGTCTCGAAGGACGACCGCGCGCAACGCTACACTGCGGTCGCCGACACGACTCTCCATATCGCGCCGGGTGAATTCGTCTCCGTGGTCGGCCCGACCGGCTGCGGCAAATCGACCTTGCTCAATGTCGGCGCCGGCTTGCTCGAACCTTCCTCGGGCAACGTCAAGGTATTCGGCGAAACCTTGGCCGGCATCAACCGCCGCGCCGGCTACATGTTCCAGTCGGAGGCCTTGATGCCGTGGCGCAGCGCGCTGCAGAACGTGATCGCGGGCTTGCAGTTTCGCGGCATGGATGAGGCGCAGGCGCGCAGCCTGGGGGAGGAATGGCTGGCCCGGGTCGGCCTGCAAGGTTTCGGCGGGCGCTATCCGCATCAACTGTCCGGCGGCATGCGCAAGCGCGTGGCGCTGGCGCAGACCTTGATCCTTGACCCCGACATCATCCTGATGGACGAGCCGTTTTCGGCGCTCGATATCCAGACCCGCCAGTTGATGGAAAACGAGGTGTTGGCATTATGGAGCGCGAAGAAAAAAGCCGTGCTCTTCATCACCCACGATCTGGATGAAGCGATTGCGATGTCGGACCGCGTGGTGGTGCTGTCGGCCGGACCCGCGACCCATCTGATCGGGGAGTTCGCCATTGACCTGCCGCGTCCGCGCGACGTGGCGGAGGTGCGCACCGATCCACGCTTCGTCGAGTTGCATGCGCGGATCTGGAGTGTATTGCGCGACGAGGTGCTGAAGGGCTATCGGCAACAGACGGTGCGTGCGTAAACTGGCAAGGAATCGAGGAGAGTCTGGGTGCTCGCGAGGCAGCTACGGAAAAATCAGACGGATGCGGAAAAGGTGCTTTGGTTTGCTTTGCGGGACCGGCAGATCAACGAGTTGACATTCCGCAGGCAGGTTCTCCTCGGTTCCTATGTCGTGGATTTTGTGTGTTTTGAAAATAGGCTGATTGTCGAACTGGATGGCGGACAGCATGCGGATGCCGTGGCATATGACCAGGCGCGGACGAGCTGGCTTGAGTGGGAGGGATTTCATATGATCCGGTTTTGGAATCATGAGGTGTTGTCGAATAGGGAGGACGTTCTCATGCGGCTCATGGAGAAATGTGAAGCACTACGTACTGCAGCAAACGAGGATGTTCCCTCCCCCTCTACGGCAGAGGGTTAGAGGGAGGGGCAGTCGCAAGAGCCGTATTCCGCCACGAACGATAAGATCCCCTCTCCCCCTGCGGGAGAGGGTTAGGGTGAGGGGGCCGTCGCAAGTGCCATACAGGTTCAATTACCTACTTATCCCCAATGCAAAAGATGCTTGGCTTATGAACTTTTATCTATACGGCATTTGCAACGGCCCCTCACCCCATCCCTCTCCCGCAGGGGGAGAGGGAGCTTCATCGTCATGGATGCGATCGTGATGACGCATGCGATTTCCCGATAAATTAAAAAATCCAGCTTGGCAAAGCGCTCGACAACCATGTGGCAAACCATCAAACCCAATCATAAAAACCTGCGCATCTGGCAGGCGCTGGTGCTGGTCGTGTTCTTCGCACTCTGGCACGCCGCCACGCGCGATCCGCAAACCGCCTTCTTCTTCGGCGAACCGCTCAAGGTCGCGGCGCGCATCTGGCAATGGTTCACGGTCGGCAGCGGCAGCCTGGAGGTCGGCCTGGGCGATGCGACCTGGTTCACGCTGCATTTCCCCGCCGAGATTTATTCGCACCTGCTGGTGACGCTGACCGAAACCCTGCTGGCCTTCGGCATCGGCACCTCGCTGGGACTGGGCATCGGTCTGTGGCTGGCGTTGTCGCCGCTGACTTCGGCGATTCTCGATCCCTACATCAAGGCCGCCAACTCGATGCCGCGGGTAATCCTGGCGCCGATTTTTGCGATGTGGTTCGGCCTGGGCATCTGGTCGAAGGTGGCGCTGTCGGTCACGCTGGTGTTTTTCATCGTCTTCTTCAATGTCTATCAGGGCGTCAAGGAAGTCAGCCCGGTGGTGCTGGCCAACGTAAAAATGCTGGGCGCAAGCCGGCGCCAATTGTTGCGCGCGGTGTATCTGCCGTCTGCGATGTCTTGGGTGTTTTCCAGCCTGCATACCTCGGTCGGCCTGGCCTTCGTCGGCGCCATCGTCGGTGAATATCTGGGGTCGGCGCGCGGCGTCGGCTATTTGATTTTGCAGGCGGAGGGCACGTTCGATATCAATACGGTGTTTGCCGGCATCCTGGTATTGACGGCTTTTGCGCTGGCGCTTGATGGGCTGGTGGGGATGATCGAGAAGCGCCTGATGAAGTGGCAGCCGAAGTCGGGCGAGACGGAAAAGATGTAACGGCTTGCGGCCCTGCTTCTTATTCTTTTAGGACCTTGCGTAAGGTCTCCACGCCGTCCCTTGTTTCCGCGCTGGGCACCGAAGCGAATCCCAGCACCAGGCCCGATGGCGTACCGTCCCGCAGCGGGGCATTTTCTTGCGGCGCGTAAAACTGCGACAAGGCGCGTACTTCTATGCCTCTCGTCAACGCCGCCTGCGCAATCGCCTCGTCATTGTGCTGGCGCTTGAAGGCGAGCGCCAGATGCATGCCGGCCTCGGTCGGTCCCAGCATGATTTCATCGGCAAGCCGGGCATCGAGCGCCTGCAGCAGTGCGGACCTTCGCTCTGCATACACCTCGCGGGTGCGCTTGATGTGGCGCTTGAAATGGCCTTCCGATATGAAATCAGCCAGCACGATCTGCGGCACGATGGAGGTGTGGCGGTCCAGCACTGCCTTGCCGTTTGCAAACGCGGTGGCCAGCGGCGGAGGCAGCACGATATAACCGAGCCGCAACCCGGGAAACAAGACTTTCGAAAGCGTCCCAACGTAGATTACGCATTCCGATTTGTCGAGGCTTTGCAGCGAGGCCAGCGGCGGGCCGGCGTAGCGGTAGGCGCTGTCGTAGTCGTCTTCCACGATCCATGCTTTGCTGGCGCCGGCCCATGCCAGCAGTTCCAGGCGGCGTTGCAAGCTCATCGTCACGCCGAGCGGGTATTGATGCGAAGGGGTGACATAGACCAGTTTGGCGTCCGGATAATGCTGCGCCCCGAGCGCGACGCATAGTCCTTCCTGATCGACCGGCACCGGGCAGACGCGCGCTTCGGCCGCATGCAGCGCGCCGGTGGTGTCGCGATAGCCGGGATCTTCGACCCAGGCGGCATCGTTTGGCGCCAGCAGCAGGGTTGCTATCAGAAACAGCGCTTGCTGCGAACCGGAAGTGATGAGGATCTGTTCGGGCGCGCAATGCACGCCGCGCGCCGCACCCAGATAGGCGGCGAGCAGTGTGCGCAAGGGGCCGTATCCGGCCGGATCGGTGTAGCCCAATTGGAAGGAAGGATGCCGCCAGCGTCGCGCCTCCAGCCGCGACCAGATTTCGAAGGGGAAAACATCCAATCCCGGCATGCCGATGCGGAAGGCTTTCGGTTTGCCGTCGTGAGTATTGATCCGGCTCTTGATATCGACGAAGCGCAGACCGCGTGCCGACAAGGGGTACGATACCGGCTGCAGCGGAGTTTTGGCAGGTGCTTGCACGGCGCGTGCGGCGATGGGCAGGCTGTCGCTTATGTAAGTGCCCTTGCCGACCGCACCGGATAAAAAGCCTTCCGCCATTAGCAGCGAGTAGGTATTCAAGATCGTTTGGCGCGACATGCCGAGCCGCAGCGCCAGGTCGCGCGTCGGCGGCAGTTGCGTGCCGGGGCTGATTTTTCCGCTCAGGATGCCGCTCTTGATTGCGCTGTACAGTTGCCGGAACAGGGGCGCGGGCAAGGCCCGATCCAGCGATAGCGTGCTGAGATAGTCCGCGGTGAGCATGATGAAGTCCAGGATGGATTGGTATTTTTAAAATACCATTTATTGGTACTTTTATATAGCCAAATCGAGGACTAATATCTGTTTTGTATTTATCAACGGAGCCCATCATGCATCAATACCAAGCCACCATCGCCTGGACCAGAGGCGCAGATAACTTTGCCGACAACAAGTACAGCCGCGCGCATGAATTGATTTTCGATGGCGGCGCCGTGGTGCCGGCCTCTTCCTCGCCGTTGCATGTGCCGCTGCCGATGTCGGTGGCGGCCAACGTCGATCCGGAAGAGGCGCTGGTGGCGGCGGCATCGAGCTGCCACCTGCTGGTTTTTCTGTACGTGGCCTGCAAGCGCGGCTTTGTCGTCGACTCTTATCGGGATCAGGCGACCGGCTTCATGGGAAAAAACAGCGCGGGCAAAGAAGCGATCACCCGCATCGTCTTGCGGCCGAAGATCGTGTTCTCGGGCGAGCGCCAGCCGAGCGCGAGCCAGCTCGATGAACTGCATCACGCGGCGCACGAAGACTGCTATATCGCCAATTCGATCAAGTCGGAAATCACGGTCGAACCGCCCGCTCAGGAATAGCGGCCGTTTCAAATCGAGGAAATCACACATGCACATTCCCAAACATCACGAAGAGTCGGACATTGCCGTTCTGCACGCGCTCATCAAATCGCAGCCGCTCGGCACCTGGGTCACGCAAGGCGATGGCGAACTTGTCGTTAACCACATCCCCTTTTTTCTCGACTCCGAGCGCGGCGAGCACGGCACGCTGGTCGCCCATGTGGCGCGCGTCAACCCTGTGTGGCAAGTGTTTTCCAGGAGCGTTGCCTCGATCGTGGTATTCCAGGGCGCGCAGAGTTATATCTCGCCGTCCTGGTATCCGAGCAAGCACGCGCATGGCATGGCGGTGCCGACCTGGAATTATGCGGTGGTTCATGCGCATGGCTTGCCGCGGGTCGTCGAAGATGGCGAATGGCTGCTGAACCATCTGACCGAACTGAGCGACATGCATGAAGCATCGCAAACATTGCCATGGAAAGTATCCGATGCGCCCAAGAGTTACATCGATCGCCTGATCGAGATGATCGTCGGCATCGAAATCCCGATTGCCAAACTGGAAGGCAAATGGAAGGTCAGCCAGAACCGGCCGAGCGCCGACAGATTGGGCGTCGCCGCCGGGCTGGAAGCGCGCAAGGATGACCAGTCGCGGGCGATGGCTGCGTTGGTGGTGCAAGGGATGCGCCAGGGGAGCTGAACAAGCCGGGATGGGCGCGCTACATCAGGCAAGCGGCGTTCAATCGCGGCTGGGTTCCACCATGAGCTGGCTCAATGGCAGACGGGTGGACCGGGCATGCGGCGCACGGCCAGCACCAATGCGGCCAAGGAAAACCGCGGCATCACACACGTCCGCTCCGAGCAGGCGCTCCAGACCTCGCGAAACCTGGAGCGCTCGTTCCCATAGTCCGGCGGTTCGCGAAAACCGTACCCCGGCGCGGACATAGGAGGAAAAAATCAGCGGCGTCATTTCCGGCTGCATCTGCAAACCGAGCCGGGTCGCTGTCAGCCAGAAGCGCTGCATTGCCCTGCCGGCAGCGATAAAGCCGTCGATGCTGTCAGCCCGCTTCTGCGACGTGAGCGCGAAGTGCGCGGCGCAGGCGACGCCGGGAATGAAATCCATCTGAATGCGCGGCATCAAAGTCCCGGCAAGGTATTTGTCGAGAAATTCGAGGCGTTCCCAACTCTGCATCGCCCACTCCATGAGGCACAGCGTCAAGGGGTCCGCTCCCAATGCCTGGTCCGGCACGCGATCCTCGCTGAAACGAGCGTGCCACCGAATGATTCTGCGATGTACCGGATAGGCTTCCGGCATCGTCAACCGGAGTCCGGCGTTTTCGAACAGCAGCCGTGCAATCCGCAAGCGATTCCGGTATCCCTCGAACCATACGACGCGGTGATCGGGACCGAGCGCTTGCTCCAGCGCCGACTTTTCTTCTGCCGTCAGCGCACGCATCTGCAGCGGCCGGCGCTGCACGCACCGCTTCGTGATGAAGGCCGCCAGCGGATCGGCGGCGACGCCGGCAGCGTGAGCGAAGCGGATGTCGAAGCTGGGCCGGTGCACGGGGGCGTCGAGGCGCCGGGTGACCGCAGCCGACCATTGGCAGGAGCCGGCCGCCAGGACAATGTTTTCGATCAAGGCGCCGAGCGACAATTGGCTGGCATGTCCCTCAAAGTCGTAGACGCACTGTTCGCGCGTATCGAAGCCATGTACGGCAAGCTGCATGTCGCCGGTTATCTCGAAACGCCAGACCTGCGTATTGTCGCCGCTCGGCGCCCAGCGAGCCACATCCAGGATTTGCAAAAGGGTGGCGCGGTTTGCGTCGGGATGCATTGTCATTCAGGCGGGCCGGCACTTGGTCGGCCGCAGTTGCCATCGCGCGATCAGCAGGCCGAGCTGCTGCAGCGGATTGCGGTTGCCGAACGGGCGCCAGGTCGTGGCAAACCGGTTGCGATAAGCGTCGTATTGGCAGCCGAAGGGGGCGGCGCGCACTCTGCCGCGCTTGAGCAAAATCTTGAGCGCTTCGGTTGCGGCCATGCCGGCGCATAGTTCGCACGCCATGGCGGTCGATGGGCCGCGCCGTTCGCGCAGGTTGACGCGGCTCGGGTCAACCAGGTAAGAGCGCTGCAATAGCGCCGGGGCCAGGCCCAGCAGGAAGCGCAGAGCTTGTTCCTCTTCCGGCAATCCCTGCAAGCGGAAGTATTGTTCGAAGCGCATTTTCCCCGGAAGGAAATTCAATACCGACGCTCCCATGCCAAGCGGCGCCGCCGTCACTGCAGGAATCCCCGAATCGGCGCAGGCGCCGAACACCGCCTGGCGTGCGGCAAAAGCAAAGAAATCGAGGCCGTCGACGTACAGATCCACCCCTGCAAGAAATTCGCCCAGGTTGTCGCGTGTGACGCCGCTCGGAAAAATCTTGAGATCCAGTTCCGGATTGATTTCCAGGGCCATCGCCGCAAGCACGTCGGTTTTCGAGCGTCCCAGGCTCAAGGTCGTCGCACCCACTTGGCGATTGAAATTGCCGATATCGAAAGAATCGAAATCGGCAATGTGGAACGCGCCGATGCCAAGGCGCGTCAAGGTCAGCAGGTGGCTGCCGCCAACTCCGCCCAGGCCCGCAATCGCAATGCGCTTGCCGCGCAACACTTGCTGCTCCTGAGCGGTGAGCCAGCCGATGTTGCGTGAGAATGCATCCGTGTACGAGAAAGTCATGTTCGCCGGGGCTGGCGTGAGGGCATCGCCAGGATGGAGAGACGTTTGAAAATACCTTCAGCCTCGTGCGGCGAAAAGCCGTAGGGGTAAATCGACCGCTCCTTTGCGTGTGCAGGTCCGCCTCCGCCGCAACGCTTGAGTTCCGCGTCGATGTGGGTGAATGGGCAGTGCATCAGCACTGCGGGGGCATTGACGCGCTGGTTGATCCGTTCGGGACCGAGTTCGCGAAAGCCGAGCGCATGTTTGTAAAATTTGACGTGATGCGGATTGATTTCCATCACGACTTCATCGAAGCGGTGGATGCGATGCGCGTGGATGAATGCGACGTGGAATAGCGCCGCCAGGGTATTGATGCGGGTCGACGAGACATTTACGGCGAGTTTGATGAATTCGCAAACTTTTTTGCCTGCGGACCGAAGGCAGTCGAGTTCGGTTTTGTACAGCGCATCGCACAGCAGGCCGGCCGGCGAGTCGAAGCCGACGCTGAGCGTGCCGATCGGGTTGCCGCCCTCATAGGCGACGATCGTCAAGCGGTGCGGACTGTCGCACAGTTCTTGTGTGCCGTATCCGCGCTGGGCGTAGCGTTCCTTGATCAGCATCCCGGCCTCGCGGCGGATGGCGGGCAGATTGGCGAGACGGATCTTGAATTGCTTGTCCGCGAACCCGGTTTGCGCGCGTACGGTTTGAGGCTCGGAAAGCGCCGGTTCTCTTGCCTGCCGCAGCGATTGCAGGGAAGGCAGCATCATGACCGTGGAACCCATGTCGCGGGAACCGTGTTGCCCTTGCTTGCAGGTTGCTGTTGCGATTCGCATTGCTTTACTCACAGGAGAATTCGGACCCCGTCGCGTGGTCCGCAGTTCGTTTTTTCCCGAAGTGTAGAGACAGGCGGAGGCCGTGTACACTGGCCAGCGGGCTAGTCCGCGCATCCGCCGGCTGTATCCGGCTGTGCCCAATCAGTTTCAAACTCGGCATCATCGATGGCGTGCTCGATTTTTCGAAGATGGAGGCCGGCAAGCTGCGGCTCGAACAGGTGGATTTCGACCTTGATCGTGTAATGGAGAACATTTCGACGATGGCTTCGCTGCAAGCCCAGGAAAAAGGCGTTCCGCTGATATTCTGGGCGGAGCCGGCGCTGTGCAGGTTCCTTGCTGATCAATATGCGCCATATCCAATGCGGCGACGGCGCGCAGGAACTGGATGCGGACGGCGGTCCTCTGACCCTTGCCGCATACGAAAAACAGGCGAACTACACGCGAGGCACAATCAGCTTGAGTTCCAGTCCCTTGTTTACTGCCTGCGCCCGATTCGCCACGTTCAGCTTTGCGAGGATATGCGAGACATGATATTTGGTCGCATACTCCGATAATCCCATGATCGATGCGATCTCCCAGTTGGTTTTGCCTTTGTAAATCCAGTACAGGACTTCTTTTTGCCGATCGCTCAGTAATTCCTGCGCATCCGATGCCGAGTTCATTTTCTCCATCGTATCCATGGAGCGAATGAGTGCGACGTGCAGATGCGGCACCAGAAACCTCAACAAGTAGGCATGGCGGGGCCCGAGTTTTTCCGGGATATCGACGAAACAGAAAAAACTCGCCATCGCTCCCTGTAAATCGACCAGGCCATGCACCGCGGCATTCTTGAAATGGTATTTCCGAATGCGTGCGATATAACTCATGACGACACCTGCCGTGTCGCGCTCCAACTCGACCAGAACCGGTTCGCAAGCGGCCCGCCAACGGCGCATCAATGGGCTGTCGACGGTGCCGTCCAGCTGTGCCAGCTCCGCAAGGTATTGGCGCGGAAAGTCATGCAACAGAATATGCGTGGGACGCACCCGGTCTCCTCCGATGTCGCCTATGCCGCAGGCCAGCCTTCGATGCGGCAGCAGGCGTTGCAGAGTGCCGTTTATGCAGGCAAGGAACTGCTCTGCAGAATTCACCGACTGCAGCGCATCAAGCACTTCGAGTAAACAGAAACGCTCGTCAGCCGACAATAAAGCCATTGACGTACTTCCGGTTTTGGACACCATTTCCTCCATTTGCATTCGTGATGCAGTGTTCGTGCATATCGTCACGCATAAAAATTTTTGTGAATTCTTGAGGAAGATGGCGTGTTTGTCTATCGACATATTTTTATCCGATGAAAGCTTTTTGAAAGCCGCAACCACAGACAATATCCGCAAATCCATAGAAACAAACCAATAGAAAACTAGTGCTGAGGCTCATAAATTTCGACACAAATAAAAGTGATGAATTGTTGCGTCAAACTAGTGTACTGAGTCATTAATTCGTTGCATAAAAGATGATGAGAATCGCGCCGATACCGCGTCAAAAATGCGCGCAAGGCCTCGGCCTTGCTGTGCTTTTTCCTTGTCTCGGCCCGATTTCGTCACCTTTACTTTTGCTACGAATTTACGGAACAGGACACTAGAGCCTGTTATGAACTCAAGCAGGGGTCGCGTTCGAGCGAGAAGGGAGGCAGCGCAAGGATCTAAATCGGCTTCACATTTGTATAGGTAAACCCATTCTCAATCGGAACAATCAAGAGAGTGGTCCTTATGCAAGTATGCATATCACTGTTGCAACTAGCCGATCGGATACTTGCCTATATTCATGGCCCCATTATTCTCTCTCTACCGGCGCGGCAATTGCACCTCCGGATCGAGATGTTGGAAGAGTCTATCTTTTGAGTCTATCTTTTCGTAAGGTGACCTATGCGAGCTCAAACTGGAATCGACACACACCTGATGCGAACCCTGAGAAACATGGGGTCCACCATCATGACAATGCCATCCAATTCGGTCAGAAAATTGACGGCGTCCGGCCAATCCTCCGGGAATGCGGCTGCCGGCGCCGCCAGCCAGATCAAGAAAAATCAATTCAAGATTCGTCTCGCCAACATGCACGGCATAAGGCGGGAAGCCAGCCTGCTGATCCAGGAGCGCTATGCGCAGCGTGGCTACGAGGTCCAGGAATTGACAGAAGATCCGAACCGCCTGACGATCGTCGCCTTCGAAGACAGCGACCCGATCGGCACGCTCAGTATCGGCTTCGATTCATCCGCTGGCTTGCTGTGTGACGAACTTTATCCGGCCGAGATGGACGCGCTGCGCACATCAGGCAGAAAGCTCTGCGAGTTCATCAAGTTCGCTGCGGTTTCTTCTCCTTCTTCGATCAAGACGCTGGCTTCGCTGTTCCATGTCGCCTTTATTTATGCGCATCGCATCCACGGATTTGACGATGTGGTTATTGAAGTCAATCCGCATCATGTCAAGTTCTATCAGCGCGCGCTCAACTTCCGGCAAGTCGGTCCGGAACGCCTCAACTTGCGCGTGAATGCGCCTGCCATCCTGCTGCGCGGCGATTTTGCTTATATCGGCCAGCAGATCAGGAAATTCGGCGGCAATCCGGCAGGACGCAGGGAAGAGAAGTCGATCTATCCCTATGGTTTCAGCGAGCGGGAAGAACAAGGCATCCTGCAGCGCCTGGAAGCAATGGCTGTTGCACGTCGTGATGTGAGAGCATAGTGGAGAGATGAATGCGAAGATGTAAACAATGCTTGCTGCCGGAGGCCGCGCCGGACGCAGATCTGGACGGACAAGGCACATGCGGGTTTTGCCGCAGCTATGGCGCAGACCGGCAACAGCAGAACGACGCTGCGCGCCTGCTCTATGAAGCCGACCTTGAGAGGACACTGCGCAGCAGCAAGGGAGACGCGCAATACGATGTATTAATGTGTCTTAGCGGGGGGAAGGACAGCATCCTGTTGCTTCATCGCTTGGTGGTCGAGTACAAGTTGAACGTCCTGGCCTTTACGGTCGATGTCAACATCCCCGACATCGCTTGGGCAAACATCAGAAAAACCATTGCGAAGCTCGGATGCGATCATCTGGTGTACCGGCCGCCGGATGCCTTTTATCGCAAGCTGTTTCGCCACTTGCTGCAAAATCAGGAAGAGCGCGGCGCGGTGTACACCGTCTCTTACGTGTATGCGCCCTTGTTCGAGGGCGCCGCGTTGGCGGCGGCAATGGAAAAAAACATTCCTCTGGTACTGGCCGGCTATTCCCCCGGGCAGCCGGACCCGGAACGCATGGTGTACGAATTCTCGCGCCACTTGATTTGCGAAACCGACTGGAATCCGGCACGCTATCCGGCAGGAACGCGTTTTCCGCGCTATCTCGCGCCCTTTCATGCCTGGCCGTATGATCAGGAACAAGCGATGAGGCAGGTTTTCGACCTGGGACTGGTTTCACGCCGTGCGCATGCAAGTCCGGTGCATAGCAACTACCCGATCAATTGGCTGCTCATGTATTCGGACTTGAAACACTTTGGCTTCAATCCCTATGCGCCGGAATTTGCCGCGCTGATCCGTGAAGGAAAAGCCAAGCTGCAGCAATGGAAGTTCATGGCGCCGCTGATCGATTTCATGATTCGCCATAAGGTATTTCTTGGCCATACCACGGCCAGGCAAATGCAATGGCTGGGATTGACAGATGGCGACCTGTGCATCAACCGTCCGCGTGGAGCCTATGATCCCGTCCTTGGTGAATAAGCAAACATTGGATCAGGGAGCGGATATTTCATGCGCTACCATCATTGATTTGCTGCGGCAACGCGCCTTGCAAACGCCCGATGCCCCTGCCTTTTTCATATTGGAAGCGGAGGAGGGGGGGCTGGCAACCCGTCAGTTGGCATGCCTATCTTGACCGCGCGGAACGGTTGGCATGTTCATTCCGCCGTATCGGCGTCATGCCGGGCGAGCGAATCGGCATTCTCGCGTCAACCAGCCTCACGTGGGAATTGGCGCAGATGGCGGCATTGCGTATCGGCGCCTGTGTCGCCGGCATCGACGTCAACTACACCGACACGCAACTTGCCGCTGTCCTCGAACCGTTGTGCCTGACAGGGCTCATCGTTGAGGACGGTACGGCGGCAAACAGAATTCCGCCTGCCGTACGCACCCGCCTCAAATTCACCTTAAGCATGCAAGAAATAGGGTGTGATTCGTCTTTTGCCGAGGCTTCGGATAGTTCGATCCTCGGTGCCATGGCTGAAGTCAGTTTGCCCGACGACAAGGATGATGCCGTGATCGTATTTTCATCGGGAACGACCGGCATTCCAAAGGCGATCTGCTACCGGCACGGCCAGTTGATGGCAGCCGTGCAGGCTGTTCTTGGCCGGTTTCCCGACATCAGACAGGACGCGGTGCTGGTGTGCTGGCTGCCTCTTGCCAATCTGTTTCAGCGCATGATCAATTTCTGCGCGATCGCGCGCGGCGCGGCCAGCTATCTGGTGTCGGACCCCCGTACGGTCATGGAATGCCTGCCGGCTGCAAATCCGCATCTTTTTATCGGCGTGCCACGCTTTTTTGAAAAGATCCAGGCAAGCGTCAACACGCGCATCGCGCATCAGCCCCGGATTGTATCGGCGCTCACAAGGTATGCGCTCGCCATCGGTCATGATCGGGCGGCCATCCTGCGGGATGGGGGGCGGCCGCCGCTTTCGATGCGGATGCTGTGGCCGATTGCAGACTGCCTGGTATTGCGCCGGGTCCGCCGGATTTTCGGCAGAAACCTGCGCTATTGCATAAGCGGTTCGGCGCCGATGCCGCGCTGGTTGCTCGAATGGTTCGACGCGATCGGGTTGCCGGTACTGGAAGCCTATGGCATCAGCGAAAATATCGTGCCGATGGCCATTTGCCAACCGTGCAGCCGCAAGCTCGGCTCAGTAGGGCAGCCGCTGCCGGGGAACGCGATCCGCCTGGCCGAAGATGGGGAAATCATGGTGCGCGGACCAGGCGTATTTTCCGGCTACATGGGAGCGGCAGATACTTCGTTAAAGAGAGATCCGGTTGCAGGGTTTCACGCCACCGGCGATCTTGGCAAATTCGATGAGCAAGGCTTTCTTTATTTGATTGGGCGCAAGGCAGATGTTTTCAAAACATCGACCGGCCGGTGGATCGTTCCGGCAGGCATTGAAGAACGACTCAGACGTCTCCCCTACATTGAGCAGGCGCTGGTGTTCGGTGCCAATCGCAAGGCGGTCATTGTCCTGATCTGCCTGACGCAGGATCACATGGCCGCAAGCGGCGGCAAGGAAGTAACTGCCGATATGCTGGCTCAGGATTTCGAGCGCGTGCTGAACGACGTGGCACGCTATCAGCGCCCGGCGGCAGCGCTGATCATCGACAAAGGTTTTTCGATTGCCGGCGGTGAAGTCACCAGCAACTTGAAATTGAGAAGAAAGAATATCGAAGCCAACTACGGCGAGCAGATCGATCGGCTTTACGCGCGCACGGAAAACCTGCGAAGCACCGGTGCCGGCACCGCCTTCCTGATTGTGGAACACGCATGAAGACCTATTTCATCACCGGCGCCACCGGAGTCATCGGCGGCGCCATTGCCGAGACGCTCTTATCCCGCCAGGACGTGCGCCTCAAATTGCTGGTGCGGGCAAACTCCGATGTTGAACTGGCGCAGCGAGAGCAGGCGCTGTTGCAATGCTGGCGGCAAGAGGCTGCAGCCGGTCGCATCGAGGTCCTGCGCGGCGATACCACTCTGTCCTTGTTCGGATTGGCCCCTGCCGACTATACCCGCATGGCCAGGGAATGTACCCACCTGATTCATTGCGCAGCGATGGTGCGAATGAATCTGCCGATCGAAGAAGCGCGGCGATCGGCCGTCGCCGCAGCCGAAGGTCTGGTGCATCTGGCGCGCGCCTGCCGGGATTCCGGGCAATTGGAAAAAATCGAGTTTGTCAGCACCGTCGGTGTTGGCGGCCGCCTTGCCGGTTTGCTGCCGGAGCGCCGGATTACCGAGTCGCGCGGCTTCCACAATACCTACGAACAGGCCAAGGCCGAAGCGGAAGAGTACCTGGAAGCGGCGGGACAGGGGCTGCCGATGACGATACACCGGCCAAGCATGGTCGTTGGAGATTCCCGTACCGGCCGGATTCGTCATTTCCAGATTTTTTATCACTTGATCGAGTTCCTGAGCGGCTTGCGCACTTACGGGATATTGCCGCGGTTCGGCGAAACGCGACTGGATGTGGTGCCGGTCGATTACGTCGCCAATGCAATCGTCTGGTCGAGTACCGAAAGCGCGACGGCCGGAAAAACACTGCACCTGTGTTCCGGTCCAGAAGGCGCAATTTCACTGCGCATGCTGAGGACGCATCTCCGTAAGCAGTTTGCGCTGGCAGGCAAAAAGACACCGGCGGGTTTTTTTGTTCCGCCAGGACTATTCGGGTTGATGCTTCCAGTGCTGCGCGCTGCCGTTTCGCCCCGGTTGCGGCGCGCGGTCGATACTTTGCCGATTTTCCTTGATTACCTGGCGGAGAACCAGGCATTTTCCAATGAAGAGACGCGTTCGCTGCTTGCCCGGCAGGGTATTGCCCTACCCGAAGTAGAGGCCTATTTGCCTCAGGTGCTTTCCTTTTACTTGCAGCGATGAGTGACTTGCTTCGATTCCCCTGTTTGCCGGCAATCAGCGCAAGCCATCGATCATCTTGTCCAGTTTCAGCGCGTCGGCACAGAACAAGCGTATGCCTTCAGCGAGCTTTTCCGTTCCCATCGCATCTTCATTGAGCATGAAACGGAAGGTTTTTTCATCCAGGGAGAACTTCTGTAAATCCGCAGACCGTGCTGCTTCGGCACTTAGTTTGCGTGTGAGCGCCGCGTCGCTTTCCGCCAATTTCTGCAGCAGATCCGGACTAATGGTCAGTAAATCGCATCCGGCCAATTCGGCGATCTGCGAGGTGTTACGGAAGCTTGCTCCCATCACTTCGGTGCGGTACTCAAACTTGCGGTAATAGTTGTAAATCCGCTTGACCGATTGCACACCCGGATCATCGGCGCCGCTGTATTCCTGCCCGGTCGCCTTCTTGTACCAGTCATAGATACGGCCGACGAAAGGCGAGATCAATTGGGCGCCGGCGTCGGCGCAAGCGACTGCTTGCGGCAATGCGAACAATAAGGTCATGTTGCAGCGGATGCCTTCCTTTTCCAGCACTTCGGCGGCGCGGATGCCTTCCCAGGTTGACGCGATCTTGATCAGGACGCGTTCGCGCGGCACGCCGGCTGCTTCGTACAGCGCGATCAGGGCGCGGCCTTTGGTTATCGTGCCTTGAGTGTCGAAGGACAGGCGCGCATCGGTTTCGGTCGAGACGCGGCCGGGGATGATTTGCAGAATCTCCCTGCCGAAGGCGACCAGCAAGTGATCGACAACTTCAGCGGTGCTCTTTGCGCCATGGTCGCGCACGGCTTGTTCCAGTAGGGGCTTGTATTCGTCCTTTTGCACCGCCTTCAAGATCAACGACGGATTGGTGGTGGCATCGCGTGGCGCGAAAGCCTTGATGGATTGAAAATCGCCGGTATCGGCGACGATGGTGGTGAATTGTTTCAGTTGTTCGAGTTGGTTCATGGCGGATTGTGCGAGGCGAGGTGGAAGTAGCAAATGAATAGGCCATTGTACGCAATTCTGCGGCGGCGTCGAACCGCAAGATGGGGCGATTCAGTCTGGGGTCATGCCGATCGACCTCAAGGACTTCAGGTAAGCGCCCATGGGGTGGTAAAAATCGGTCTTGCCGTGCGGCGGTTGGCAGAGGCTGCAGGGTCGGTTGAAGCGATGTCGCGGCGTATCCGGCCGCGCAAGAAAGCGGCGACGCGGAAGAGGTTTTCCTGCCTCATCAGCGGAAAAAAGAGTCGAACTGCAGGTCGAATTTTTGCAGCGCCTTTTGCGCATTCTGCATCGTGTTGCGAAATTCCGGGCCGCGTTTCAGTGCCAGCCCGACTGCAAGAATATCGATCACCACCAGATGCGCCAGGCGCGCCGAAATCGGGGTGTAGGGATCGATGTTGAAGCTCAGGTCGATCGGCACCAGTACTGTCGCCAGCTCTGCCAGCGGCGTGCCGCTCGGCGTCAAAGCGATGACGTCGGCTTCCATCTTGCGCGCCAGTTGCACGCTGCGCAGCAGGGCGGTGCTGTTGCCGCGCTGAGAGATGGCGACCACCGTATCGCCTTTTTTCAGCAGCGCGGCGGAGATGCTGTGGATGTGCGGATCGCTGTAGGCCACGGTCGGCACGCCCGAGCGGAAGAATTTGTGCTGGGCGTCGACGGCGACGATGCCCGATGTGCCTTGCCCGTAAAACTCGATCTTGTTCGAACGCGCCAGCACGTCCAGCGCGCGCTGGATCGCGTCGGGCTTCAGGCTGTTGCGCAAGTCGAGCAGGGTGTTGATGGAGCGGCTGCAGATCTTGTTGACCAGGTCGGAAGCCAGATCATCCTGCACCGGCGATTCGTCCGCGCCGGGCAGTGCGAGCGCCAGGGTCTGCGCCAGCTTGAGCTTGAATTCATGCCAGCCGTCATGGCCGATCGCGCGGCAAAAACGCACTACGGTCGGTTCCGATACTTGCGCGCTTTTTGCCAGCGCGGTGATGTTGCCGGCGATCGCCAAGCCGGGATTTTTCAATACCGCGACGGCGACTTTTTTCTCCGACTTGGATAAAGAATCGAGTTGCGAACGTATCGAATCAAGCAGCATATTTCCTCTTTTACATTTCCGGCAGGGCTTCTTCGCGCCATTGTAAACCGTCGCGCCCGATCAGGGCGCTGGCGGCGGCCGGTCCCCAGGTGCCGGCGGTGTAGGGCATCGGTTCGCTCTCTTCCTGTTCCCAGAAATTCAGGATCGGCTCCACCCATTCCCACGCCGCTTCCAATTCATCGCTGCGCATGAACAGCGTGAGCTGGCCGCGCAAGACGTCGAGCAGCAGGCGCTCGTAGGCTTCCATACGCGGCATTTTGAACGTTTCGCGGAAATCCAGTTCCAGCTCGACCGGCTTCAATCTCATGCCGTCGCCCGGTGTTTTGGCCATCAGGTTGAGTTGCAGGCCCTCGTCCGGCTGCAGGCGGATCACCAGGCAATTCGGCTGGAAGCTGCCGGTCGATTGCGCGAAGATCGAATGCGGGATCGATTTGAAGCGCACCACGATTTCCGCCAGCGAATCGGCCATGCGCTTGCCGGTACGCAGGTAGAAGGGTACGCCGGCCCAGCGCCAGGTATCGATCTCGGCTTTGAGCGCGACGAAAGTCTCGGTGCGTGAACTGGGTTTCGCGTCCGGCTCATTGCGATAGCTCGGCACCGGCACGCCTTGGACGTGGCCGGCGCGATATTGGCCGCGCACCACGTTTTGCACCAGCGTGGCCGGCGTGAAGCGCTTCAGCGAGCGCAGGACTTTCAGTTTTTCGTCGCGCACCGCGTCGGGCGTGATCGAGACCGGCGATTCCATCGCGACGATGCACAGCAATTGCAGCAAATGATTTTGCAGCATGTCGCGCAAGGCGCCGGAGGTTTCGTAGTAGCCCATGCGGTTGCCGACGCCGAGCTCTTCGGCGATCGTGATCTGCACATCGGAAATCCATTCGCGGCGCCACAGCGGTTCGAACAGCACGTTGCCGAAGCGCAGCGCCAGCATGTTCTGCACCGCTTCCTTGCCCAGGTAATGGTCAATGCGGTAGATCTGCGATTCGGCGAACACCTGGCCGACTTCGGCATTGATCTGTTTGGCGCTGGCGAGGTCGCGGCCGAGCGGCTTTTCCAGCACAACGCGCGAACTCGGTGTGGCCAGCCCGGTTGCGGCCAGGTTGTGGCAGATAGTGGCAAACAGGCTGGGCGGCGTGGCCAGGTAGAACACGCGCGTGATGGCCGCATCGGTCCGCAGTGCGGCGATCAGTCCCTGGTAGCTGCCGGCGTCGCTGGCGTTCAGCGGTACATAGAGAACCCGTGCGCAAAAATTCTTCCACAACTCGCGATCAAATACCGCGGCCGCGATATGCGGTTTCGAATTGATGTCGAGGTTTTTCAGGAATTCTTCCTGACTCCAATCGTGGCGTCCGACGCACAGGATGCGTGCTCCAGGGGGCAGGTCGCCGGCACGGTCGCGGGCATACATTGCGGGAACCAGTTTGCGCATTGCCAGATCGCCGCTGCCGCCAAACAGGACTAAATCGAAATCGGTAAGAGCCATGATAATTTTCGCTTAGGTTGGTAGGTTGGGCTGACGCTCATCGGCCCAACGCTGTGCATGCAAATGTTGGGCCGATGAGCGGCAGCCCAACCTGGAATGGGAGAAACACTCCCGTTTTTTTAATGGATTACAACGCTGCTTTGGCGCGCGCGATCAAACCGTTGGTCGAGCAGTCGTGCGCCTCCGGACGCGCCGCCCCGACCAGTTCGCCATGGATATTTTTGGCCAGCACCTTGCCCAGTTCGACACCCCACTGGTCGAAGCTGTTGACGCCCCACAGCACGCCTTGTACGAACACCTTGTGCTCGTACAGCGCGATCAAGGCCCCGAGCGCAGCCGGCGTCAATGCATCCATCAGTATGGTGTTGCTCGGGCGGTTGCCGGGAAAGATGCGGTGCGGCAGCAGTGCTTCGATCGCACTGTCGCTCATGCCTTGAGCCTGCAGATCGGCGCGCACTTCGCCGGCGGTTTTGCCGCGCATGAAGGCTTCCGATTGCGCAAAACAATTTGCCAGCAGCGCCGCGTGATGGTCCGGTAAATCATGGCTGGGCTTCAGTGCCGCGATGAAGTCGACCGGCGTCACGTCGGTGCCTTGATGCAATAATTGGAAATAGGCATGCTGGCCGTTGGTGCCGACGTCGCCCCAGATCACCGGGCAGGTGGCGACTTCCAGCGCACTGCCGTCGAGGGCGACGCGCTTGCCGTTGCTTTCCATTTCGAGCTGCTGCAGGTAGGCCGGGAGCTGGCCCAGATCCTGGTGGTAGGGGGCGATCGAAATCGACGCGCAATTCAGGAAATTGCGGTTCCACAGGCCGATCAGCGCGAGAATCGCGGGCATGTTCTTTTCCAGCGGCGCGCTGCGGAAATGCGTGTCCATCGCATGCGCGCCGGCCAGGAAGCTGCTGAAGTTTTCGTAGCCGACGGCCAGCGCGAGCGGCAGGCCGATGGCGGACCAGAGCGAGTAACGGCCGCCGACCCAATCCCAGAACGGGAACATGTTTTCCGGATCGATGCCGAAGTTCCTGACCGCGTCGGTATTGGTCGACACCGCGACGAAATGCTTGGGCAAATCCGCCGCACTGCCGCTGCGCAGGAACCAGTTGCGCGCCGAGTGCGCGTTCATCAGGGTTTCTGCCGTGGTGAAAGTCTTGGACGCGATGATGAAGAGGGTGGTTTCCGGATTCACGCGCGCCAGCACTGCCGCCAGGTCGTGGCCGTCAACGTTGGCGACGAAATGCAGTGACAGGCGGGGATGTACGAAAGCGCGCAGCGCACGGCAGGCCATTTCGGGGCCGAGGTCGGAACCGCCGATGCCGATGTTGACGATGTCGGTAATGGGTTGGCCGGAACGGCCCAGCCATAATCCGGAGCGAACCCGGTTGCTGAAGTTCTCGATGCGGTCCAGAACCGCATGCACGTCATGGCTGACGTCCTGGCCGTCGACTCGCAGCTTCTCGCCGCGCGGTGCGCGCAAGGCGGTGTGCAGGACCGCGCGGCCTTCGGTGCAGTTGATTTTTTCGCCGGCGAACATGGCGTCGCGTTGCGCTTCGACGCCGCGCTCGCGGGCCAGCGCGAACAGCAATTCCATGGTGCCGTGCTGCACGCGGTTTTTAGAGTAGTCCAGGAACAGGCCGGCTGCTTCCAGCGACAGTTTGGCAAAGCGCGCCGGTTCTTGCGCAAACAATTGGCGCAGTTGCCAATCCTTGGCGTCGATCTGATGACTTTGAAGCGCCCGGAAGGCGGGCGAGGCAAGAAGGGAAGGTCGGGGCATGTCGGTCGGTACTGTTGGTCCAAAACAAGATTTAATTCAACTATACATCAAAAAACGGTAATTTCACTACAAATAAATTTCGCCGGCATGAAATTTATAATTCTGATTTATTTCGAGGTGTTTTCACCCAATCATTTCGGTTGTGTAGAGCGATTTCGGCGTAACATGACTATAAATTCCGTCGCAAGTGAGGTTTATTTGTAGTAAAATTTCATTTGACGACTTCAGCCAGGAATTGATCATGACCCTTCACGCAGCTATTTCCGCCGTTACTGCCCGTATTATCAAGCGTAGCGCGCCTTATCGCAGCGCTTATCTGCATCGGCTCGAATCTGCCCGCCGCCAAGGCGTGCAGCGCGGCACTTTGTCCTGTACCAACCTGGCGCATGGCTTTGCCGCTTTTCCGGCCAACGACAAGCTGGTTTTGAAGCAACAAAAAAATCCTTCGGTCGCCATCGTCTCATCCTACAACGACATGCTGTCGGCCCATCAACCGTTCGAACGTTTTCCCAAAATTATCAAAGATGCCGTGCGCAGCGCCGGCGGTGTCGCGCAATTCGCCGGCGGCACGCCTGCCATGTGCGACGGCGTCACGCAAGGCCAGCCCGGCATGGAATTGTCGCTGTTCTCGCGCGATGCGATTGCCATGTCGACCGCAGTTGCCTTGTCGCACAATATGTTCGATGCAGCGGTGTATCTGGGGGTGTGCGACAAGATTGTTCCGGGACTCTTGATCGGCGCACTGCATTTTGGACACTTGCCTGCGGTTTTCATTCCCGCCGGGCCGATGACCAGCGGCATGTCCAATCCCGAGAAAGCCCGCATTCGCCAACTGTATGCGCAAGGCAAGGTCGGACGCGACGCGCTGCTGGAAGCCGAAGCGCAGTCGTATCACGGCGCCGGCACTTGCACCTTCTACGGCACCGCCAACAGCAACCAGATGCTGATGGAGGTGATGGGCCTGCATCTGCCGGGCGCGGCCTTCATCACGCCTAACACGCCATTACGCGACGCGCTCACCGCGGCCGCCGCGCGCCGCGCCGTTGCGATCAGCGCGCAAGGTCAGTCTTACATCCCAGTCGGCCGTCTGGTCGACGAAAAAGCGATGGTCAATGCGATCGTCGCGCTGCTCGCTACCGGCGGTTCCACCAATCACACGCTGCATTTGGTGGCAATCGCCAAAGCGGCCGGGATCGTGATCGACTGGGATGATTTCAGTGCCTTGTCAGCCGCGGTGCCGATGTTGACGCGCATCTACCCGAATGGTGAAGCCGACGTGAACCATTTCCATGCTGCCGGCGGCACCGGCTTCGTGATCCGCGAATTGCTGGATGCCGGTCTGCTCCATGAGGACGTGCAAACCGTCATGGGTCAAGGCTTGCGCGCATATTGCGCCGAGCCCTTCCTGGACGGGCAGAATGGCGTGCGCTGGCAGTCGGCCGTGCCGGTCAGCGGCGACGAAAACGTGGTGCGCCCGGTCGCTGCGCCGTTCTCGGCGGACGGCGGCATGAAGCTGGTATCGGGTAACCTGGGACGTGCCGTGGTCAAGGTTTCGGCAGTCAAATTGCAGCACCGCGTGGTGGAAGCGCCGGCGATCGTGTTCGATTCGCAGGAAGCCTTCATGCATGCGTACAAGGAAGGGCAACTGGACCGCGATTTCGTTGCGGTGGTGCGCTTCCAGGGGCCGCGCGCCAACGGTATGCCGGAGTTGCATTCGCTGACGCCGGCGCTGGCCAATTTGCAGGATGCCGGGCGGCATGTCGCCCTGGTCACCGATGGCCGCATGTCGGGTGCCTCGGGGAAGGTGCCGGCCGCGATTCACGTCTCGCCGGAAGTGCTGGCAGGCGGGCCGCTGGGCCGGGTGCGCACCGGCGACCTGATCCGTCTCGATGCCGAGGCCGGCGTGCTGCAGGCATTGGTCCCGGTAGCCGAATGGGAGGCGCGCGCTACGCCGGTTGCCGATCTGGCGGCTAACCAGGTCGGCATGGGACGCGAACTGTTTGCTATGTTCCGCAATTCGGTCAGCGCGGCGGAAGAGGGCGCAACCAGCTTCGCCTTGCCGCCGCTGCTGCCGGAAGCACAGGAAGATAAATCGGGCGCGGTCGAAGAGGCCGAGGCTTTCAACGATGAAGACAATCTGATCAAACGACCTTAAGGACTGAATATGAATCTGCTGGAAATTATGCGGGCATCGCCGGTGATCCCGGTCATCGCGATTGACGACATCGAGCATGCGGTGCCGCTGGCAAAGGCGCTGGTGGCCGGCGGCATCCGCGTGTTGGAGGTGACGCTGCGCACTGCGCACGGCTTGCCCGCAATTCGTGCGATCGCCGAACAGGTGCCCGGCGCGATCGTCGGCGTCGGCACTTTGACCCAGCCGGAAGAGTTCGCCGCGGCGCGCGATGCCGGCGCGGTGTTCGGCGTCTCGCCGGGCTTGACGCCGGCGTTGATAGCAGCCGCCAAATCCAGCGGCCTGCCCTTGTTGCCGGGTGTGATGACGCCGTCCGAAGTGATGGCTGCGCGCGAGGCAGGGTTTCGTCAGTTGAAGTTGTTCCCTGCGGTGCCGGCTGGCGGTATCGGCATGCTTAATGCGATCGCCGGGCCTTTGTCCGATATCGTGTTCTGTCCGACCGGGGGCATTTCGATCGAAACGGCGCCGCAATTCCTGGCCTGCAAAAACGTCGCCTGCGTCGGCGGTTCATGGCTGACGCCGAAGGATGCGATGCAAGCCAGGAACTGGGCGGCAATCGAAGCCTTGTCAAGCGCTGCCGCCCGCTTGCGTATGCCTGCTGCTTGAGTTGAAAAAAATACGGCGAAGCCGCCGAGCCTCGCCGCGACTTCAATTCACAAAAATCGGCAGGGAACTGCCCGGCGTTCCATTCATGCCGCCGGCTGCGCCGCTTCCGCCCGCGCCGCCATGGTTGTTGGCGATGGTATTGCCGACGTGGGTGTAAGCGCTCGATACGCGGTAATGCAAGCCTGCGCCCGGTCCGCCATTGCCGCCATTGCCGCCCATCGCGGTGCCGGTGTTGCCGACGCCGCCGCTGCCGCCGTCGCCGCCCCTGCCGCCGTTGAGGGTGTTCAGGATATTGCCCTGGTTGCTGATGCCTTGCACGTTATCGAAGCGCAGCCCGCTTGCCTCGCCTCCGGAACTTCCATTGCCGCCCTTGCCGCCGGCGCCGCTTGAGTTGAACGCACCGGCGCCTCCCTTGCCGCCGTTGGCTCCCGTGAGATTTTGTACCGAATTGTTCTGATTCGTGACGTTGGTGGTATCGGTGATCCAGAAGCCGACTGCCATGCCCCCATAACCGCCGCCGAGACCGTTGCCGCCCGCACCGCTCCCGCCGCCTCCAGTGCCGCCGACGCCGCCATACAAATTCAAGACGGTATTGCCGGTTGCGCTCAGACCCGGCGCATTGTCGCTATAGACACCGGCCGCCATGCCGCCGCTTCCCCCTTCGCCGCCGGCTGCTCCATTCCCGCCCGGCGCGGCGAAAAACTGCTCGAAGCGATTGCCGCTTATTTTCAGGTTGGGGGTCTGGAGAATCATGCCGAACGGGTTGTACAAGCCGATCGCCGACCCGCCGGCGCCCCCGTTTTGAACCGAACTATTGCCCGCTGCCGCGGCTGCCCCGTACAAGCCGTAGATGCGATTCTGGTTGACCGTGAAATCGCTGCCGGCGCGCAGCAGTATGCCGAAGGCTGAGCCGGCGGAACTGCCTGCCGTGCTCGCCGGCTGTCCAGAGATATTGGACAGGGTATTGCCGCTGAGCGTGACCTGATTGCTAGCGATGACGTGGACGCCGATGCCGTCTATGGTCCCGAACCCGCCATTGCCGCGAATGGCCGAGATGTTTGAATTGAGCAGCTTGCCGTGTTTCAGGTTGCTGAAAGTTATACCGATTGCCGCATTGGTGCAGCCGATATTGCGCAACTCGAAGTGGCGCGTGGTGTTATTCACCTGGATGCAGTAATTTCCGGCGCCGTTGATGCTCAGGTCCGGAATGATATAGGGATCGGCCGCGGTGCCGCTTGCCGAGGGATTGCTAACACCGTTAACTGCGGTGAACTGGGTATCGCTGTTGATCACAATCGGCGCGTGGGGTACTGCGAACGCAACGGAGCCGGCGAGGGAAAACACCAGTCCTCCTGCTGCGCGCATTGCGTGATTTTGAATGCTCATCATTAATCTCCTTCCGTCTTTCTGCACACGTTCAGGGTCTGGCATGCAGCTGAATTCGACCGATGCCATAACTGGAAATTCGATCAAAGGGCAGGGCGGCCAATGTTTATTTACTGTAGAGAGCGAGGGATCTTTTTGAGGACCTGAACAGGTCCCGAGAGGAGAGAAGGAAGAGGCGGGAGTGACGCGCAACGTGTCCTCCCGGGCAGGCCTGCGCCGATCCTGATGAAAAATCAAGGTGCGCTATTCAGGTTGTCGCCGTATACGACGACACAATTGCGTCCGGAGTGCTTGGCCCGGTACAGTGCGCGGTCCGCTGCGCCGATCAGGTGGGGGATGGCGGTATGGCTTTGCGGTATCTGCGTGATCACGCCAAGACTGATCGTCACATGCGGGGCAGCATTCGAATACGCATGTTCAAGCGCGAGTGCCTCGACCTCCTCACGCATGCCTTCCGCGAGTTGCGCGGCGCCCTCGACATTCGTGTCAGGCAGCACGGCCATGAACTCTTCTCCGCCGTAGCGCGCCAGCAGATCGCAAGGGCGTCCGATCCGTCGCGACAAGGCTGCGGCGATCAGGATCAGGCATTCGTCGCCGCGTTGATGGCCGTAGTTATCGTTGTAATTCTTGAAGTAATCGACGTCGATCATGATCAGGGAAAGCGGTGAGCCGAGACGCTTGGCGCGCCGGAACTCGTCTTCCATGTGAGCGTCGAAACGGCGCCGGTTGGGGATGCCTGTCAATCCGTCGGAAAAGGTCTGGGTCTGCAGTTCGAGCGCCTGCTCGCGCAGCTTTTTGTCGCGCGCCACCGCCATGCTGACATCGGTGATCTGGATCAGGCAGTGGCGCTGCAGTGCCGTGACTTCGATCGGCATGACTTGCACCACTTGCTGGATGCGGAGGTTATTGGCTGCGTCCGCTGCAGTCGCATAGAGCGGGAAGGGGGCCTTGTTCAGCGTCTGCGAAATCAGGGAAGCAAAATTGTCGGCTAACGCAGTCTTGATTGCCAGATGGGTCCGGCCGTTCGCCATCTCGGGAAAGATGTCGATGAAGTTCCTGCCGATCATCGCCTCGGCAGCAAATCGAGAATGCTGTTCCATCCATTGGTTGCACAACACCACGTTCTGCGCTGAATCGAGCACGACCACGCCTATCTTCACGGCTTTCAGGACGCTGGTCAGCAGGTGAAGCTGGATATCCGGATTGCTGTTGGTAGAAATCAACGTGCCAGCCTGTGCAGGTAGTCGTCAATGTAATGCCGCAAATCCTGCAGGGCAGACATGTCCAACAAAAATGCGACATAGCCGTTAATCCGATGCTTTTCAATATTGAAGTCGATTTTCAAGGTCAGCACCACCCCGTTCCATTGGCCTGATGAGATGCCGAGTATTTCGTCGCCGGTGCCCACTTGGTATTTGGGCAGCGAGCCGAGCAATTCCTTTCCCGAGATATTGGCCAGGGTGCTCATGCAGGAATTCAGGATAATGTTGCCGATTTCGCTCATCGCCTCCTGTTCCATCTCGGTCAGTTCCTCCATCGACAGCGTCTGGCCGACCATCAGGCGCACGATTTCCAGGCTTTTTTCTTCGGGGAACATGAGGATCGCTTCGGTGCGGAAAGCGCCTTCGTAGAATTGCGTCACCGCGCAAATGCGGCCGCCTTGGCCGGCGCCCAAGGCTCTGGCCGCTGCGGCGCGGGTCTGGAAGGTGATCGACGGCACAGACATGAGCACTTCTTCGTTGACGATCCGGCCCATCGACGCAGCCGCCTGACCGACTCCCATGTTGAAAATTTCCAACAGGGCGTCATGCTGGAGTTCGGTGAGGTGGAACATCGCTAATTTTCCAGAACGGCGAGGATCTGGTTGATGCAGGCTTCGGTGATCGGCTTTTCCGCAAAGCCGACGCCGAGCGCATTTGCCTTGTTGCGCGTGGCCTCCTGCACGTTGGCGGTCAGCAGCGAGATACGCACCGAGGGACATTTTTCGCGCAATTTCTCGACCGCGGCGAAACCTCCCATGCCCGGCATATTGATATCCAACAGGATTAGGTCGGGGCTGATGCTGCCGAGCTTCATCAGCGCTTCTTCGCCGCTGCCGGCTTCTTCGATGAGCCAATCCGGATGCATGCCCAGGATGAATTGGCGCGACAGCATTCGCGATACCCGGCTGTCATCCACGATGAGGATGCTTGTCGTTTTTTTATCGCCCATTTGTCTTCCCCCGGTGAATTTTTCTCCATGTCTACTCTACTCGCGAAATTGTCGGATTGCAGCCCCTTGGCGGAAAATTCTTCTGCCTCCGGCGCCGCCCGCTACTGGGATGGTTCTAATAACCGCGGATGCGGTCAACCGTGCCGGCCACCGCCTCGCCTTTTTCCAGGGCGACGATCTTTGCCGCGATTTGCCGGATGCTCTCGCTGCGCGCCGTCAAGGCCGAGATATGGGGCGTGATGGCGATCCTGGGTTCACGCCAGAACGGATGCCCGGGCGGCAAAGGTTCGTTGCGGAATACATCCAGGGTCGCGCCTCCGAGCTGCCCTTCGGCCAGCGCCGCCAGTAGGTCCGCCTCGACCAAGTGCGCCCCGCGCGCGACGTTGATCAAGTGCGCGCCCGGCGCCAGCCTGGCGAACAGCGCACGATCGAGGATGTTTTCGGTGGCCGCCGTCAAGGGCAGCATGTTGACCAGCACTTGCAATCCATCGAGGAAGTCCGGCAGCGCGGCCTTGCCATGCAGGCAGCGCACGCCCTCCAGTTGCTTCTCGCTGCGACCCCAGCCGCGCACCGAAAAGCCCATTGCCGCCAGATCGCGCGCCACTTGCGAGCCGAGCGCGCCGATGCCCATCACACCGATTGCATAGTCAGCCTGTGTCCGGGGCGGCAGGGGTTCCCAAATACCTGCCTGCTGCCGCCGCGCATAGTCGTCCAGGCGCCGGAAATGCCGCAGCACCGCATGGCTGACATATTGGCTCATCTGTGCAGCCATGCCGGCATCGTCGAGTTTGATCAAGGGCACGTGCGCCGGCAGCAGGCCCGGATGTTCGCGCAGGAAATCCAGCAGCACGTCGACGCCGGCGCCGAGATTGAACACCGCCTTGAGGCCGGCACGCTGCCGCAGCAATTCGATCGGCGGTTTCCAGACCAAGGCGTAATCGGCCGGCGCTTCGTCGCCGGGTTGCCAGGTTCTCGGCTTTGCCTGGGGCAGGCGACCGGCCAGTTCGGTCAGCCACGGCGTGGCATCGTCGCCGGCTTTGTAAAAAAGAATATCCATCGCGCTCACTTGGCAAACAATTGGTCCATGTCGGCAAAGCCTTTGATCTCCAGTGCGTTGCCGCTGGGATCGTGGAAGAACATGGTGGCCTGTTCTCCTACTTGCCCTTTGAAACGGATGTACGGCTCGATCACGAACCGGATACCGGCTTTGGTCAAACGGTCAGCCAGAGTCTGCCATTCAGCCATCGGCAACACCACGCCGAAATGGGGAACCGGCACGTGCTTGCCGTCGACCTCATTGCTGCTGGATGGCCTTGCCGGCGCCAGATGCGCGACGATCTGATGGCCGAAAAAATCATAATCGATCCATTCATCGGAACTGCGGCCTTCGGCGCAACCCAGTACATCGCCGTAAAAGGCGCGGGCGGCTGCGAGGTCCTGGACCGGGAAGGCAAGGTGGAAGGGGTAGAGCGTGGTCATGGCGAATTCCTTTCAATAATAGGCAAAACAGGCAAGTCATTGTAGTATCAATATAATTGATTTAAAAATGACTTATTTTTGTGTTTAATATCAAAATATTTTATGTTTAAGGCATTGCAAACCTTTGTCGCGGTAAACCGGGACGGCACCTTTTCCCGGGCCGGCGCGCGCATCGGCCTGACCCAGTCGGCCATCAGCGCCCAGATCAAAAAGCTGGAAGAACAGCTGGAGGCCGAGCTGTTCGTGCGCGGCCAGCGCCATGCCGCCTTGACCGATGCAGGCAGGCGCCTGTTGCCGCTGGCGGAGCAGATACTCGAGCTGATGGCTGCATTGCCGCGCCGGGTCAAGCAAGACACGCCCGGCGGACGGCTGCGCATCGGCGCCATCGCCAGCGTGCAGACCGGACTGCTGCCCGAGGCGCTGGCGCAATACAAGGCACAGTTCCCGGCAACGGAACTGCACATATTGCCAGGGGTGTCGGCGCAATTGCTGGACTGGGTCGACAGCGACAAAATCGACCTGGCCTTGCTGATTCGCCCGCCGTTCTCCTTGCCGCGCGAATTGCATTGGGAAACCCTATGGCGTGAGCCCTTTGTGCTGATCGCGCCTGCATCAAGCGAGGGCGGCAGCGTGCGCGAACTGTTGGCCAGCCAGGTCTTTATTCGCTATGACCGCAGCTCTCATGGCGGAAGACTGGTCCAGGCCTTCCTGACGCGGCAGCGGATCGCAGTAAACGACGGCATTGAACTCGACGACCTGGAAGCGATCGCTTGCATGGTGGAACGCGGTCTCGGCGTCGCGCTGATACCGCTTGCGTCGACCTTGCGTCTTGATGGGCGGCCGTTGCGCCGCCTGGCCCTGGGAAACGACACCTTCTATCGCGAGATCGGCATGGTGAGCAGCCGTCAGCGGGATGCCGATGGAATCTGTGGCGGCTTCATCGAATTGTTGCAGCGTCTTGTGGCCAAGGACAGCAATTTCCTTTTTGCACACTGAGCTATCCGCTAAAATACCCGCATTCCCTCCCTCTCGATTTTCCTCATGACCCAAGACGAACTCAAACAAGCCGTTGCCCGCGCTGCCATCGATTATGTTGTGGATGGTGAAATCGTCGGCGTCGGCACCGGCTCCACGGCAAATTTTTTCATCGATGAACTCGGCAAGATCAAGCATCGCATCAAGGGTGCGGTCGCATCGTCCGAGGCAACCGCCGAGCGCCTGCGTTCGCATGGCATCACGGTATTCGATCTCAACGACGTCGCATCGATGCCGGTGTATATCGACGGCGCCGACGAGATCACAGCGCAAGGCGCCATGATCAAGGGCGGGGGCGCGGCCCTGACCCGCGAAAAAATCGTCGCTTCGGTAGCCGATAAATTCGTCTGTATCGCCGATGGTTCCAAGCTGGTCGAAGTGCTCGGCAAATTCCCCTTGCCGGTCGAAGTGATCCCGATGGCGCAAGCGGCCGTGGCGCGCGCATTGAGCGCCTTGGGCGGCCTGCCGAAGCTGCGTGTGAAGGACGGCAAGCCCAGCGTTACCGATAACGGTTGCCTGATTCTCGATGTGTCCGGCTTGAGCATCGCCAATCCGGTCGACCTTGAAACCAGAATCAACGCGATCCCCGGCGTCGTCACGGTCGGCTTGTTCGCGCAGCGCGGCGCCGACATCGGCTTGCTGGGCACCGCTGAAGGCGTAAAAAAATTAAACTTTTGATCACCTGACGCAACCGGTCGCCAAGATCCTGTCGGCAGTGAATGCGACACCCGGCACGCACGGCACCGATCGCACAGCGAAGAATCACCATTGCGTCGATGCGGAGACTGGAAAAATCCAGTTTTATTGAGGATCTGGTTTGACAAAAAAAGCCCGCCGGTATGCAAACGGCGGGCTTTTTTATCAAGGGGAGGCAGAGTTTTTTACGGTTTTTTTTGTGAAAATACTCTGGCTTCCTCAGATTATTTTTAAAACGCTTGTCGCTGGATGCGGTTTGATTACGATGTAGATAATAAAAATGTGTGTTTTCGTAGGATGGGTTTCACCCATCCTACGATTCATCCATCTCGTGGGGGGCCTCAAATTCAAGCCGCACCCTTGCATCTTTGTCGCCTGCGACGGCCGCTGCAGGAGGGTTACTCCGTCGGCGGCACATACCCCTGCGCCGCATCCGCACCCTCGCCGAAGAAGTGCTTTTCCATCTGCGTCGCCAGGTATTTGCGGGCGCGCGCATCGGCCAGGTTCAGGCGGTTTTCGTTGACCAGCATGGTCTGGTGCTTGAGCCACGCGGCCCAGGCTTCCTTCGATACGCTGTCGTAAATTCGTTTGCCGAGTTCGCCCGGATAGGGTGCGAAATCCAAGCCTTCGGCTTCCTTGTTGAGTTTGATGCAGTGGACCATGCGGGCCATGTCGATTCTCCAGAGTGGTTTGATGCTCCCGCCTAAAAGACGGCGGTGAGCCGATAAGGTTTACAACAAAGTCTTGATCAAGACCTGCGACTTGCGCTGCCAGTTGTACATGTGCTGGCGGTCTTTCGGCAGGTCGTCGACCGAGGCGGGAACGAAGCCGCGCTTGATGAACCAGTGCGCGGTGCGCGTGGTCAGCACGAACAGCTTGGTGAAGCCGGCCGCTTTGGCGCGGTTTTCCATGTGCTTCAGGATGCGTTCGCCGTCGCCTTGGGATTGGACCTCCGGATTGACGGTCAGGCAGGCCATCTCGGCCATTTTTTCCGCCGGGAAGGGATACAAGGCAGCCAGCCCGAAGATCACGCCGTCATGCTCGATGACCGAGAAATACTCGATCTCGCGCTCGATCAGTTCGCGTCCGCGCTTGACCAGGGTGCCATCGGCTTCCAGCGGTTCGATCAGCTTGAGGATGCCGCCCACGTCTTCGATCGTCGCTTCGCGCAGGCTCTCCAGGTTTTCGTACGAAATCATGGTGCCCACACCGTCATGCGTGAACAATTCCAGCAGTGCGGAGCCATCGGTGGCGAACGGCACGATATGGGCCCGCGCCACGCCGCCATTGCAAGCCTTGACCGCATGCTGCAAGTAAAATGCGGAGTCGGGCGGCAGGCAGGAACTGTTGAGCGTTGCTTCCGCCTGATGCGAGGACAATTCGCGCAATTCGGTGCCGGCCGTGTCGGTCAGCAAGGGCGTCTCGGTGATGAAGATCAGCTTGTCGGCGCGCAACGCGACGGCGGCAGATACCGCTACATCTTCCATGGTCAGGTTGAAGACTTCCCCTGTCGGCGAGAAGCCCAGCGGCGACAGCAGCACCAGGCCGCCGGTATTCAAAATCGGATGAATGGTTTCGTAAGCGATCTTGCGCGTGACGCCGGTCAGTTCCAGATCGACGCCATCGATCACGCCGAGCGGACGGGCGGTGACGAAGTTGCCGGAAATGATGCGGATTGCCGAATGCGCCATCGGTGTATTCGGCAATCCCTGGCTGAATGCGGCTTCGATGTCGAGCCGCAATTCGCCGGCCGCTTCCTTCGCGCATTCCAGCGCTGCGGTGTCCGTGATCCGTATGCCGTTATGAAAGCGCGCTTCGACGTTGCGCAACGCGAGTTGCTCTGCGACCTGGGGTCGCGAACCATGCACGATCACAACCTTGATGCCGAGTGCATGCAGCAACGATAAATCCTGCGCCAGCACCGGCAGGGCGCCGGCCTTGACCAGTTCGCCGGGAAAGGCGACGACGAAAGTTTTACCGCTGAAGGCGTGAATGTAGGGCGCGACGGAGCGCAGCCATTGAACGAATTGATGAGGGTTTTCCATGATGCGCATTATAACCATAGCGGGTCGATCACAGCGCTCGGCATCAGGAAGGCTTCAAGGTGGGTTGCAGGAGCGGGCCATGCCCGCGACCGGCAGCACGCGCGACGTCCGGTTTGCGGGCATGGGCCGTTCTACGAGGCGTTTTAGTACTGCGGGCGGTTGTTCGGTAATACGGCGCTGACGAGCGATGCGTTCCTATATAATTCGCGCTCCATGTCCACATCAGATTCCCCTAAAACTGCTCCGCCCACCGTCCGCAAGCCGCAAGCACGTCCTGCCGTGCGCAACCCGCTACCGGCGATCACTTACCCGGAAGAATTGCCGGTATCCGGCAAGCGCACCGACATCGCAGCCGCCTTGCAGGCGCATCAAGTCATCATCGTCTGCGGCGAAACCGGCTCCGGCAAGACCACGCAATTGCCCAAGATCTGCCTGGAACTGGGCCGCGGCGGCAACGGACTGATCGGCCACACCCAGCCGCGCCGTATCGCCGCGTCGTCGACCGCCAAGCGCATCGCGCAGGAACTGGGTTCGCCGCCGGGCGAACTGGTCGGGTTCAAGGTGCGCTTTACCGATACCCTGAGCCCGGGCGCCTGGGTCAAGCTGATGACCGACGGCATCCTGCTGGCAGAGACGCAGACCGATCCATTGCTCAGGCAATACGACACCATCATCATCGACGAAGCGCACGAGCGCAGCCTGAACATCGATTTCCTGCTGGGCTACCTGAAGCAGTTGCTGCCGCGCCGTCCGGATTTGAAAGTCATCATCACCTCGGCCACCATTGACGCCGACCGTTTTGCGCGGCATTTCGGCACGCCCGACAAACCGGCGCCGGTGATCGAAGTGTCGGGCCGGCTGTACCCGGTAGAAATCCGTTACCGCCCGGTCGATGCAACAGACAAGAGTGCGGTCAAACCCGGTGCCGCACCGACCATCGCGCAAAGAGACCGCGGCCAGCGCGACCTGATGGACGCGGTAGCCGACGCAGTCGACGAACTATGCCGCATCGGTTCCGGCGACGTGCTGGTGTTTTTGCCGGGCGAACGCGAAATCCGCGACGCCGCCGAGACCCTGCGTAAGCATCATCCGCCGCACGTGGAAATCCTGCCGCTGTTCGCACGTCTTTCCGCGCAGGAGCAGGAGCGCGTCTTCAAGCCTTCCAACGCGCGCCGCATCGTGCTCGCCACCAACGTTGCTGAAACCTCGCTGACCGTGCCCGGCATCCGCTATGTAGTCGACGCCGGCTTGGCGCGGGTCAAGCGCTACAGCTACCGCAACAAGGTCGAACAATTGCAGATCGAGCCGATCGCGCAATCGGCCGCCAACCAGCGCGCCGGCCGTTGCGGCCGGGTCGCGGCGGGCGTGTGCATCCGCTTGTATGAAGAGCAGGACTACCTGTTGCGGCCGAAATTCACCGAACCGGAAATCCTGCGTTCTTCGCTGGCGGCGGTCATCCTGCGGATGAAATCGCTGCGCCTGACTGAAGTCGAAACCTTTCCCTTCATCGAAGCGCCGCAAGGCCGCGCGATTGCCGACGGTTACCAGTTGCTGCAGGAATTGGGGGCGGTCGACGAGGACAATCAACTGACGCCGGTCGGGAAGCAATTGGCGAAACTGCCGCTCGACCCGCGCGTCGGCCGCATGATCCTGGCCGCGCTCGAGAACGTCTGCCTGAATGAAGTGCTGATCATCGCCGCTGCTCTGTCGGTGCAAGACCCGCGCGACCGGCCCCTGGAAGCGCAGGGTGCGGCGGATGCGGCGCACAAGAAATTCGCCGACGAGAAATCGGAATTCCAGAGTTATCTGAAAATCTGGAAATGGTTCGAGGACGCGGTCGAGCACAAGAAATCGAACAAGCAACTGCAAGACAACTGCCGCGCCAATTTCCTGTCGCAATTGCGCTTGCGAGAATGGCGCGACGTCCATTCGCAATTGCTGACCATCGTGCGCGAGCAGGGCTGGCGTTTGAACGAGACGCCTGCGACCTACGAGCAATTGCACACGGCACTGTTGACCGGCTTGCTCGGCAATATCGGTTTCAAGGCCGAGGATGAGCCGCACTATCTTGGCGCGCGCGGCATCAAGTTTCACATCTGGCCCGGCTCGCACTTGGTCAAGAAGGCAGGGCGTTGGGTGATGGCGGCCGAGCTGGTCGATACCACGCGGCTGTACGCGCGCTGCATCGCGCAGATCCAGCCGGAATGGCTGGAGCGGGTCGGCGGCCACCTGCTTAAAAAATCCTATGGCGAACCGCGCTGGGAAAAGCGCGCCGCGCAAGTCTCCGCCTATGAGCGCGCCACGCTTTATGGCCTGGTGGTCTACAGCCAGCGCCGCATCAACTACGGCGCGATCAATCCCACGGAAGCGCGCGAAATATTCATCCGCGACGCTCTGGTCGGCGGCGAGTTCGACACCCGTGCGCCGTTCTTCGCGTACAACCAGAAGCTGATCCGCGAAATCGAAAACCTGGAGCACAAATCGCGCCGCCTCGACGTGCTGGTCGATGAAGAGCTGATCGCCGCCTTTTACGACAAGCTGCTGCCGAAGGATATCTGCAACGGCATCGCCTTCGAGAAATGGCACAAGGATGCCACCGCCAAAGCGCCGAAGCTGCTCTATCTCAATCGCGACGATCTGATGCGCCACGAGGCGGCCGGCATCACCACCGACCTGTTCCCGAAAGTGATGACGGTGGCGGGGATCGAGATGGCTTTGTCCTACCACTTCGAGCCCGGCACGCCGCGCGACGGCGTGACGCTCTGCGTGCCGCTGTACGCACTGAACCAGGTCTCGGCAGACCGCTGCGAATGGCTGGTGCCCGGCATGCTGAAGGAAAAAGTGCACCTGCTGCTGAAGTCCCTGCCGCAAAAGCTGCGCCGTCACTGCGTGCCGCTGCCGGATTATGCCGCGAAGTTTTGCGAACGGATCCATGCGCGCCATGCTTTCGGCAAGGGCAACCTGCTGGACGCGATCATCGCCGACATCCGGGAAGAACTCAGTATGGCGACCCTGACCACCGATTACAAATCGGAGACCTTGCCGGCGCATCACTTCATGAATTTCAAGGTGGTCGACGAGCATGGACGGCAGTTGGAGATGGGGCGCAATCTGGCCGCTTTGCAGGCGGAGTTCGGCGGGCAGGCGCGGGAGAGTTTTCAGAAATTGGCCATCCCTGGTAAAGAAGGCGATGCTATGGATTCTCTCCCCTTCAAGGGAATAGGCAGGGCGGGGATGGGGCCAGGCAGCCATGCTGAAAAAAATCATCTGCCTTCTGATCTTGCTCCCAGACCGGGCACTCATGAAAGAGAAGAGCCTAGGCCAGCACTATCTCCAACACCCCAAGAAAACCTCACCACCTGGACCTTCGGTGAACTCCCCGAACTCCTGGAAATCCAGCAAGGCAAGCAAACCCTGATCGGCTATCCGGCCCTGGTCGACAAGACCAGTCATTGCACGCTCGAAGTCTTCGACGACCCGGCCGAGGCGGCGCGCATTCATCGCACCGGCCTGCGCCGTTTGTTCGCCCTGCAACTGAAAGACCAACTCAAATACCTGGAGAAAAACATCCCAGGCCTGCAGCAGATGGGCATGCAATTCATGGCGCTCGGTTCGCAGGAAGAGTTGCGCGACCAGATCATCGAAGCCGGACTCGACCGCGCCTGCCTGCAAGATCCTCTGCCTAAAAATGCGGCAGAGTTCGGCGCTCGCAAAGACGAAGGAAAATCACGCCTCAACCTGCTGGTCAACGAGATTGCCCGCCTCGCCGCACAAATCCTGCAGGAATACCATGCGTTGCCGAAGAAGCTGCAAGGCGCCAAAGCACATGCGCAAAGCGTGGCCGACATCCAGTCGCAATTGCAGGTGCTGATCGGCAAGCGCTTCATCGTCGACAATGACTACGTACAATTGGCGCATTTCCCGCGCTATCTGAAAGCGATCAACGTGCGCCTGGAAAAATTGCGCGCCGATCCGGCCCGCGACACCCGCCTGATGAGCGAGTGGGCACAAGCCGCACAAGCATGGCAGCGCGCACAGAAGGACCGCCACAGCGGAAAAAACGCCGATCCGAAAATGATCGAGTTCCGCTGGTTGCTGGAAGAGTTGCGCGTCTCGTTGTTCGCGCAAGAGCTGCGCACGCCGATGCCGGTGTCGGCCAAGCGTTTGCAAAAGGTCTGGGAATCGATGCAGCGCTGATCAGCGCGGCGCTACCTTGTTTCTCAATGCCTCCAGCGTTTTCGGGATGCTGTCCTTGCTCATGCTGTCGACGATCCAGCCTAGCCCGGTCGGCACCGGACCGGGGTCGGTGTAGACGAAGTATTTGACGACCGTCTGGTTCGGGTTGGACGGCGCAGGGCTGAGCTGCCAATAGCCGCTGGTATCGACGATGGTTTCTTCCTGTTTCAAGCCCTCCCACGGCACCAGTTTCCAGGACAGTTGGCAGGATTGCGGGCTGCTGGCCGGCTGCATCTTCAAGCGGTATTTCTTGATTTTCCCCAAAGGGAGCTTGAGCGTCATGTCGACCAAGGAATAATCGCTGGCTGCTTGCGTCACCTTGGTCTTGTCCATGTTCGGCATGAAATCCGGATAGGCTGGAAAGTCCTGGATGACTGCGCAGATTTTTTGCATCGGCGCATTGATGAGGGTGGCGGCCAGAAATGCCTTGCCGGCCCGGTCCGGCTTGCTGACGTCGGCCAGCGCGATCTGGCTGTCGGACAGCCTGCTCATGTCGATCGTTTGCTCGTTCGCGGCGTACGTCGAGCCGCAGGCGATCGCTGCGAACAGGATGAGTGGTCTTGCGGCATGCATGCAGCGTGCTCCTTGAAAGTTTATTGTTCTTCGACAGCGCGGCGGATTTTTTCAATGTCGGCGGCGCGCAGGTATTGCGGAATGTTTTTCCACATCGAATGGTAGCCGTAGCCGCCTTCGGTCAGTTCGTGCAGCGCGTCTTCCTTGCTCCACCCCTGGTACAGGATGCGGTACATCGCCGAAACCAGCCCGGTGCGGTCGGCACCGTGCAGGCAATGCAGCAGCACCGGGCCTTCCTTTTCGGCAGCCCTGATCGCACGCAGGGCATCGATGATGCTGCGGTCGTCGATATCCCAAGTGTAGATTTTTACGCGGCGGATCTGGATGCCGCTTCCTTGCAGTGCCTTGCGATCCGAGTGGAAAGCACGCAGGCTGACCACGGTTTTGATGCCCAGCGTCTGCAACAGCGGCACGTCGCGCGGCGTCAGCTTTGCGCTGCGGTACAGGGAGGGCGTGACGCGAAACAGGTTTTTCGATTTTTCTACCGGGCTCGCCCATTCCTGCTTGCGGCCGGCTTGCGCTGCGGCCTGCGGCGGCATGCTGGAAACAACCGCAAGCAAGCAGGCGAGCGCCAGATGTTGCAGACCGTTGCGCGGGAGGGCGATCATGGCGTCTCCTTTTTGGCGGCAGGGATTTGCGCCCGTAACACCATGTTCAGAACGTCGGATGCTGCACCGGGGCGACCCAGCATCCGGGCCTTGACGCGCATCTCGGCCAGTTTTTCCGGATGCTGCAGCAGATGGCGGACCCGGTATTCCAGCGTGACGTCGTCGAATGCCTTCAGAGCAACGCCTTGCTCAAGCAGGAAATCGGCATTGCGTTCTTCCTGCCCGGGAATCGGGGCATTGACGATCATCGGCAAGCCCATGGCCAGGCATTCCGATGTGGTCAAGCCGCCGGGCTTGGTGATGACCAGATCGGCGCAGGCCATCAGCCGTTCGACCTTGTCGGTAAAACCCTGCGGCAGCAGCCGGCCCGGATAGCGCGCCGCGAGGGCTTGCAGCGCGGCCAGCGCCTGCGTATTTTTTCCGGACAGGACGATCAACTGGAAATCCGCATCCAAGGACAATAGCCGTTCGGCTACCTTGTCCAGGCTGCCGAGCCCGGCGCCGCCGCCCATCAGCATGAAGGTGGTGCGCAGCGGATCCAGGCCGGATTCGCGAGCGCAGACTTCGCGCTCGAATACCTGTCCGAAAGCCGGCATGATCGGGATGCCGGTGACGTGAATCGCATGCTCCGCCACACCTTGCGCACGCATGCGGAACGCCACCTCATCGTTGGCCGCGAAATAGCCGGCCATGTGGTCGTGAATCCACATCCGGTGCAGATCGAAATCGGTGACCTGCACCCAGACCGGACAAGCCAGCCGCTCCTTGCGGATCATCCTCGAAAGAAGTTCGGCGGGCAGAAAGTGGGTGCAGATGATCACGTCGGGATTGACGGCCGCGATTTCCTTGCGCAGCGCACGCGTGCTGAGCCGTTCGATGCCGCGCCGGAGTTTTTCCATCGAACCGTCCGGCTGCGCTTCGTTGCTGGCGTGGTAGAGGTAGCCCCACAGCGCCGGCGCCTTGTTGACGAGCTTGATATAAAAATCCGTGTACAGCTTTCGAAATCCTGCCGTCACGAGGTTCATCACATCCAGGTGCGTTGCCTGGATTGCGCGATCGGTTTGATCTGCGGCGACGCGCAAGGCCTCGGCCGCACGCATGTGGCCGGCGCCGGCGGACACGCTCAACAAGAGAATTTTTTTATGCGTCATGAATGGCTTGCCCTCAAAATTTGTCTGCACCGTAAATGCCTGGTGAATGCGCAGCGGTGAATGATACCGGCTTTGACGCGAAGTAATGCAAGGGCATGGGGCTTGGCGGTCTTCGGCTTGCGCCGGAAACCGGCAAGGGAAACATCGCGACGGAGGAACGTGGCATAGTGCGCATTACTTTTGTCCCCTTCCAATAACTGAAACATGGATAGCATCGATCTCGAAGTCTTGAAAACCTGCGGCGAGTGGATAGCCGGCGGCCTGCGCTGCGAACTTGTTACCGTCCTCAAGACCTGGGGCTCCAGCCCGCGGCCGGAAGGCGCGATGCTGGCGATCTGCCAAGACGGGCGCGTGGTCGGTTCGGTGTCCGGCGGTTGCATCGAGGATGACTTGATCGCCCGCGTGCGCGAGCAGGGCATCACGCGCAGTCTGCCGGAGCTCGTCACCTATGGCATTACCGCGGACGAGGCGCATCGTTTCGGCTTGCCTTGCGGCGGCACGATTGAACTGGTGATCGAACCCTTGTCGGGCAGCAGCCGCATTGCTGAATTATTGCAGCGCCTGAGCCGGAGCGAATTGGTGGCGCGGCGGCTTGATCTGACGTCCGGCGCAGTCAGTCTCGGCGGCGCCGGCGCGGGCATGCATTTGCAGGTGTCGAAATCGGCACTGACCACGATCCATGGCCCGCGCTGGCGCCTGCTGATCATCGGCGCCGGCCAGCTCTCGCGCTTTGTCGCACAGATCGCGCTCGGCATGGATTATCGCGTCACGGTCTGCGATCCGCGCGAAGAGTACCGCGAGGGCTGGCAAGTACCTGGTGTCGAGCTGGTGCATGCGATGCCGGACGACCTGGTGATGGCGATGCGCCCCGACAGCCGCAGCGCCGTGGTGGCGCTGACCCACGATCCGAAGCTGGACGACCTGGCCTTGATGGAAGCCTTGAAATCCGAGGCTTTCTACGTCGGGGCCATCGGTTCGCGAGCCAATAATGCGAAGCGCCGCGAGCGTCTGAGGGAGTTCGGCTTGAGCGACGCGCAACTGGCCCGGCTGCACGGCCCGATCGGAATCTACATCGGCAGCAAGACGCCGCCGGAAATCGCGATTTCGATCCTGGCCGAAATGACGGCGGTCAAAAACGGCGTCGCCTTGCCGGAGGCGGTATTGATTGAGAATGCCAAAATGGCAGCGCAATCGCTTCCCTCAACCTCGTTTTGTGCTACGCCAGGGGCGAGTGCGGCTTGAATTTGAGGTAAACCATTTTCGATTTGTGCCATATGCCGGGTTGCGTAGGATGGGTGGGGCCGCCGAGGCGAAACCCATCCCGCGCACGGCCCCATGATGGGTTTCACCTCGGTGGCCCCCCATCCTGCGAAGACAAGCACTACACCCTCCTCGGACCGTTCTATGAGGCACATCAAGATCAGGCTGCGTCCCAGGCGCAGGCCTGCAACGACAAAATTAGACCTTGCCCTCGCCGTTTTGAGAAGTCATGCCCGGGATTTCACGTAAAATCCGTCTGTTCAATCTATCAAGGCGAGGAAATAATGAGCATCAAGTCCGACAAGTGGATACGCCGCATGGCGCAGGAAAACGGCATGATCGAACCCTTCGAGCCGGGCCAGGTGCGCGAAGCCAAGGGGCAGAAGATCGTTTCTTACGGCACCTCGTCTTACGGCTACGATATCCGCTGCGCCGACGAATTCAAGATTTTCACCAACATCAACAGCACCATCGTCGATCCGAAAAACTTCGATGAAAACTCCTTCGTCGATATCAAGAGCGATGTCTGCATCATTCCACCCAATTCCTTCGCGCTGGCGCGCACCATCGAGTATTTCCGCATCCCGCGCAGCGTGCTGACCATTTGCCTCGGCAAATCGACCTATGCCCGTTGCGGCATCATCGTCAACGTCACGCCCTTCGAACCGGAATGGGAAGGCTACGTGACGCTGGAGTTTTCCAACACCACGCCGCTGCCCGCCAAGATCTATGCCGGCGAGGGCTGCGCCCAGGTGCTGTTTTTCGAAAGCGACGAAATCTGCGAAACCTCGTACAAGGATCGCGGCGGCAAGTACCAGGGACAGTGCGGTGTGACCTTGCCTAAAACCTGAGGGCGAAGGCCGAGGTCCGGCGGTTTGCGTTTTGTCTACAGCTTCTTATGAGTTTTTCCGGCGGGATTAAACGTGCATCAGCGAATATTTCAGGGGGGGATCATGGATATTGCAGACAAAGTAGCGGTGATTACCGGGGCCGCCAGCGGTATCGGCCGGGCCGTCGTTCTTGAACTCGCGCGCCGCAAGGTCCGGGCAGTGGCCTTGGTGGACCAGGGCGAAGCGATCGACGCCGTCGCCGCCGAGGTCAATGCCGCGGCAGGACGGCAGGTCGCCTTTCCTTATCGTGGCGACACCACCGACGCGGCTTTCCGCGCTTCGGTCTTCGACTCGATCAGCAGCCGATTCGGCATCGTCAGCATGTGCGTGCCGGCCGCCGGCATCACGCGTGACGACCTGGCCGTGCGCCTGGACAAGAATACCGGCAAAGCGCGCATCTATCCGATCGAGCAATTCAGGCAGGTGATCGACGTCAACCTGCTGGCCCCGGTCTACTGGGCGTTGGAGATGGTCGCGCGCATCGCGGAAGACCGTGCTGCGCGCGGCTTGAAGCGTTGGCTGCCCTCCGAAGGCATGCAGGGTTCGGTGGTCTTCATCGGTTCGATTTCATCCCAGGGCAACAAGGGCCAGGTTTCCTATGCCAGCACCAAGGCCGGCCTGGAAGGCGCAGCCGCCACCATCATGAAAGAAGCGATCTTCTACGGCGTGCGCTGTGGCGTGATTCATCCCGGCTTCACGGATACGCCGATGGTGCGCGCGCTGGGGGACGATTACATCAACAAGCATATCCTGCCGTTCACGCAGTTGGGCCGGCTGATCCGCCCTGAAGAAATCGCCGATGCGATTTGCTTCATGCTGGTCAACTCGGCGGTCAGCGGCGAGCTTTGGGCCGATGCGGGATGGCATCCGCCGGCATGAAGAGGCATAGACGTCAGGGGGACGCCGCATGCGCACGCTGAAATGATCACACGGCCGCGGCTGCGTCCGTGCATCTGTTCCAGAATCTAAGCCAGCACGCTGACGATCAGCGCGTGGTCCTACTCTTGCGACAAACCGGACACGCTGATCGTCCCGACCACACCGGCATTTTTGACGACCAGCGGAAAACCGCCGCCGTCCACCCAGAAGCCGCACGGGGCCAGCCGGGTGCGCTCTTCGAAGCTGAGACCGCGCGCCAGGCAGAAGATACCGGCATACCGGGTGTTGGTCGAGGGCTGCAGCTTCAAATTGATCCGGCGCCGCGGAAATTATGTAGACCTTTGCGCGGCGGAGCGCCTTGAAACCGCATAGCTGCGCTAATTATGCGAGAGCCAAGGCCGCGGTGCCGTCTGCATAGATAGCGTCGAAACATCGGGTGCATCGCGTGCAAAACATGTGCGGGCGTTTTACGTACGCCTGTCGCAATACCAATTGCAAGTTCGTATCCTTGCATACCGGACAGACTTCCCGCATCTTCCCGGCAAAGGCGACATCGGCGCCCACAAAACCTTCTTCCGAGTGTACCCCGTCAACCACGGTCGACGGATCCAGCCCGATCAGCGTTACCAATAATGTGTCTTCTTCCCTTTTGTCGGCGACAGAGAGGTTGCCGGAATCGTGATCGATGAGCGTGTCGGAATCGCGCATGCGTATTCTCCATTGGTGTCTGAGGTTTTTAAAATCAGGGTCTTGTACCCAGGCTTGGTGGGATTGTCCTGGCGCACTTTAGGTTCAATAGAAATTCCATATTGACTGACCGGAAAAGATAGGGCGCGACGTCGCACCCTGATTCATACGGAAATCAGACTACCGGTTGCAAATCCACGACGACCACTGCCTCATAGCGTTGCCAGCTCAGCAAGATTGTGAAGGGCCGGACGCGGATCGCCGATTTGATTTGTTCGGCGGTGCCCTTGATGGTGATCGGCACTGAAATATCGAGTGCAGTGCCGAAATGCTTGCGTGCGTTTCCGGAAATGGTATTGGCAACTTCCCCCACTGCGTCCAGCAGGTTTTCATCGCAAGTATCGGGTTCCTGCAACTGGATCAGCAACTCGCGCACCAGGCGGCGCGGCGCCGAGAAATAGACGCAGCCCCGGAAGCAGCCGGAGAGCGTGATCAAGCCGGTGTAATCGTAGTGCGGCATCTCCGTTTCCGCCAGGTAGGAAGTGCGGATCACCGCCGTCTCGCGCGTCAATTGCGAGAAGTAGTGCGTGACTGCATCGATAAAGACTTTCAGTTCGGTCTCGCTGAGATGTGCCATGATTTTTTCAGCGCCCCAGTTCAAGCAAGGCGTCAACTAATTGTTCATCGGAAAATGGTTTGTGCAAAAAGCCGCGTGCGCCTTTTTTCAAGGCTGAAATGGCGGTCGATTTATCGCTGAGCGCGGATACCACCAGGATGTTCAATTCCGGTTTTTCTACCATCAGCGCTTCGATGCAGGCGACCCCGTCCATTTCCGGCATCGTCAAATCCATGGTCACTGCGTCGGGCAGGCTGCGCCGGCACAGTTCGATTGCTTCGACTCCGTTTCTCGCCAGGCCGACGATGTTGAGTTTGTGCAGACGCGGGTGCAGGGCAATGCGCGCGATGCGCGAGCGGATGATGTTGGAGTCGTCAACGATGAGCAGTTTCATAGGCATTTTTTCCGATCAGGCGGCAAACAAAATACTGAATTGGGTAAATGCATTGGCGCACGTCGAAATGCGCAGGCGCGCGCCGAGCTGTTCGACCCTGTGTTTCACCACGTCCATGCCGACGCCGTGGCCGGCGTCGCGGCTGACTTGCTGTGCGGTGCTGAATCCCGGATCGAATATTTTCATCACGATCTGGCGATCGTCCAGATCGTTCAGCTGGGCCTCGGTGTAGCGCCCGGAACGCAGCAATTGCGTGCGAATTTCCTGCGGCGACAAACCGCGTCCGTCGTCGCGCAGCATCAACTCATATTCGCCGACATCGGCCGGTTTCAGGGAAACATAGATGCTGCCGGTGGCGGGCTTGGCGCGGTCTTCGCGTTCCGCAGCCGGTTCTATTCCATGGGTAACGGCGTTGCGCAGCAGTTGGATCGTGATGTCCTGCAATTCGCTGCGCATTTTTTGCGGCAATGAATTGAGCAGATCGAGATCGGTGACCAGTTGCACTTTCTTGCCATGATCTTGCGCGACCCGCTGCGCCAGGCCGGCCAGATTTGCTTCGAAGGCCGTGCTGTCGGCGGCCGGCGCAAATGCATCGTGATAGGCCGCCAGGCGTGCGGTAAGGTCGCGCACCATCGACACACGCTGCAGGAATTCTTCCAGCGGAAAAGGCAGCGCCAGCAAGTCGTCGCCGGACACCGTGCCTTTTTCGCGCAATCCCGACAGCAGGGACTCGAACTGTTGCGCCAGGTTTTCGAACATCTCCAGGCCGAGAGTCGCGGCCTCGCCCTTGAGCGTGTGGATCATGCGGAAAATCGTGTTGACCGTGCGGCGGTAGTCGAGCGCGCCGCCGGCCGCGCGCAAATGTTCATTGATCTCCAGCAGGGTTTGTTCGGCGTTTTTCAGGAACATGGCCAGCGTGCCGGGATTGATCTTCAGCAGGTCGAGCATGATTTCGATTTCCGCCTTGGCTTTTTCCTTGGCTTCGGCCAGCGCACGCTCCAGTTCCACCTGGACCGTGACGTCGAACACGGTGACCAGCAGGTGCGAGATTTTCCCGCCTTCCATCACGCGGTTGAATTGCAGGGTCAGAAAGCGCCGCTCGACCACGCCGTTGTCGCCGGGGATAGTGATTTCGATCACGGTCAGCGGATTCAAATCGCCGATCAGGGATTCCTTCACGCGATCGCCGAACAACAGTTCGATATAGTCGCAGGCCAGCGTGTAGATGGAGGCGGGCACCATGTCGAGCAGCAGGGCGCGGAAATCGGCGCCGGCCTCGACCGGACGGCCGAGCACGCGGTGCAGCGAACTCGAATACTGCGAGCCGATCCGGAATTCCGAGTCGAGCAGGAACAAACCTTCTTTGACGGTCCCGAGAATTTCCGCGGTTTCTTTTTGCGCGGCTTCCACTTTGCGGTCGTTGTCGAACAAATGCCTGAGCGAGGCGAGCACGGTATAGGCAAAATTGAGCAGTGACAACAGGATGCCGATGGTCTGGATCATGCGCAGCCGGCTGGCGCGCGAAGCGCCGATCGCCTGCGTTTCGGTCACGAAGTCGTTGGCGACGGCAAGCAGCGCGAGATTGTTGGCCTGGCTGTAGGCCAGCGCCGCAGCCAGCTCTTCGGGCGTGAAATTGGTTTTGGAAATGATCGGCTGCAGCAAGGCGTAATACGGTTTCCACAAGGCTTCGATCCGGGCCTGCAGCTCTTCCCCGTGCGCCGACGACACCGATTCCAGCCGGACCGGTTTGCCATCGCCGCCCGGCAGGACGCCGCCTTCGCGAAACGCCATCATGGAGCGCTGGAAGATTTGGGCACCGTTGCTGAGTTCTTCGATGGTCTCCAGGTTGTAGGGTTTGCCCGCCGCGCGTGCCGCCTCCAGTTCCAGCAGCGTGCGTGCGACGCGTTGCGAGACATAGCGCTGCCGGCCCGACAGGTTGATCGCGATGGCGTCCTGGTCGATCTGGAAGGAAGTGTAAAAATTCAGCGCCAAAACCGAAATGTCGAACACCAGGAAAAGCGCGACGGCAATGATGATTTCCCGGTATTTTCCAAAATAGGTGCCGCTTGTCTTGGGTTTCATTTGTGGCTCCGTCATAGGCATGTGCTGCTGGTTCATGCGCATCATTGCGCCGCTTCTTTCAGGACTTTCAGGCCAGCAGGTTTTGGTTCGTGCCGCATAAAAAAAGCGCTCATCCATAGGGATCGGATCTCTCTCCCTGATGGATGAACGCCTTTGTCCTGCCGGACAAGCCGCCGTTGGCCTGCCCGGTCGATTGTTTATGAGCAAGTGTTATGCCAAGCAAGTGTTTTGGGGTATCTCTGCGTTCGCTGGCACAGCACTACCGAGGACGGGCCCGCGCGGCCTTTACCCACTGAACATGCACCAAGGATTGTCCTGTTTTTGGTGCGCGCATTACTGCGACGCACCAAACAATGGCTTTGTAACCGGCGGCGGGTGCGGCGCATCGGCACGGCAAAAGTAGAGGGGTTTTACTATTGCAATCAACCGTGCTTTTGCCTCAATCCATTTACAATCTGGCTCGAAGACGGAGTCCATTGCATTGGCTGTATTACTGATCACGCTTGGTGGTCTGTCATACGCCACTTTTAGTGAATCGTAGTGCAACCTGTGCAGTCCAGGCCTCGCAGAAACCGCGCGGGTTGCACCCGCCCTACGAAAATGTGCTGCCGTGATTTTTGAAGAAACTCAGTGATGACCCAGCCCATTCTCCATTTCGTTCATGCCAACAGCTTTCCTGCGCAAACCTATGGTGTGCTGTTCTCCCATTTGCGGCGGCATTACGACGTGCAGGCGCTTTCCATGCATGCCCACGATCCGAACTATCCGGTCGAGGACGGCTGGGGTGCGCTGGTGCTGGAATTGCGCGATGCGATGATTGCGCGCTACACGCAACCGGTGATCCTGGCCGGGCATTCGATGGGCGGCATGCTGAGCCTGATGCTGGCCAAGGCGAGGCCGGACCTGGTGCGTTGCGTGGTGTTGCTGGACTCGCCGGTGGTGGCCGGCTGGCGTGCACTGGTCCTGCGCTTGGCAAAGGCTGCGGGCGTCGACGGCAAGCTTTCCCCCGCGCGCTTTTCCGCCAAGCGCCGCAACATTTGGCCGGATGTCGAAGCGGCCTATCAGCACTATGCGGCCAAGGAGGTGTTCGCCGTCTGGCCGCAGCAGGTCTTGCGCGATTATGTCGAGCATGGCTTGACGCCGCATCCCGAGGGCGTGACCTTGCGCTTCACGCGAGATACCGAAACCGCGGTCTACCGCAGCCTGCCGCATCATATCGGGAGCATGGTGCGGCCCCCGCCGGCGGTCCCGGTCGGTTTTGTCGGCGGCGCCGATTCAGCCGAGTGCCGGCAAGCCGGCCTGGCCGCCACCCGGCGCCTGGTCGGCCGCAATTTCCGGCTAGTCCAGGGCGGTCATTTGTTTCCAATGGAATCGCCCGCTGTCGCGGCGCAGGCAATGCATGAGATGATTCAAGCCCTTCTACGTTCCTGATGAAATCTATGTCTTACTCATTTTCGAAAGCCTTCCTGGCTTGCATGTTGGGCGCGGCGGCTGTGCAGGCGCATGCCGATCCGCTTGGTGCTGCGCTGGATGACTTCCGCCGCGCGATAGCGGAAGGGAAGGCTGGCACGTTCGTCGATATCGACAACGACACCTTGCTGGGGCGAAAGGATGACCGCTTCTACACCAGCGGGATGGGCATCACCCGGCAATATGCGCTGCAGGGCGCGGCGGGCACAACGATATTCGGTTGGCGCATTGGTCAGGAGCAATACACGGCATCCGATATCAAACTGCCGCCGGAGAAGGTCATGCCGCCCGACCATCCTTACGCGGCCTGGCTGTATGGCGGCGTCTTCAAGCAAACCCGGGGCGCCGACGGCACGCATTTAAAGCTGGGACTGGACCTGGGCTGTCTCGGTCCGTGCGCCGGAGGGGAGTGGGCGCAAACCAATCTGCACCGCCTGATCAATCAGCCGCTGCCGCAAGGCTGGAGCAAGCAGATGCGCAATGAATTCGGCGCGATGCTGTATGCGGACGCGGCGCCGGTGCGTTGGAGCCCCAAAGCGTGGCTCGACATCACGCCGAACCTGCATGCGCGCTTCGGCAATATTTTTACGGATGCAGGGGCCGGGCTGACGCTGCGCGCCGGCCGCTTGAACGCGTTGGCCGATCAGGGCGCGGCTTACGGTTTCCTACGCATCGACGGCCGTGCCGTCGGCTATAACGCGACGTTGCAGGGCGGTTATTTTTCCAGGGATAATCCGCATACGGTCAAGCCGAAACGCGGCGTCGGCGAAGTGGAACTCGGCTTCCAGTGGAGCAATGCGCAATACGGCGCGCGCATCTCGATTGTGCGGCGCGGCAACGAGATCGAGGGGTTGTCAAATGCGATCGGTGGGCAGAATTTTGCGCGCTTGCAATTTTCATATTCTCCTTGAACGGCCAGGGTCATGGAACGCTGGAACTGCGCTAAAAAACCCCTGGATCTGGATGAGCTTGGCGAGGTTTGGGGTATAATTTCAATTTCCCGCACGTGCCGTTCGGCACATTCTCTGCAATGACCAAGTTTGTATTCGTCACTGGCGGCGTCGTGTCTTCCCTTGGAAAAGGGATTGCCGCCGCCTCCCTCGCTGCGATCCTCGAATCGCGCGGCCTCAAAGTCACCATGCTCAAGCTCGATCCCTACATCAACGTGGATCCGGGCACCATGAGCCCATTCCAGCACGGCGAAGTATTCGTTACCGACGACGGGGCTGAAACCGACCTCGACCTCGGCCACTACGAGCGCTTCATCACCGCCAAGATGAAGAAGCACAACAACTTCACCACCGGACAGATTTACGAATCCGTGATCCGCAAGGAACGTCGCGGCGAGTATCTCGGCAAGACCGTGCAAGTGATTCCTCACATCACCAACGAGATCCAGGATTACATCCATCGCGGCGCCGAAGGCTTTGACGTCGCATTGGTTGAAATCGGCGGCACCGTCGGCGACATCGAATCACTGCCTTTCCTTGAAGCCGCGCGCCAGTTGAGCCTGCGCGCCGGGCGTCACGCCACGGCCTTCATCCACCTGACCCTGGTGCCTTACCTGGTTTCCGCCGGCGAGCTCAAGACCAAGCCGACCCAGCACAGCGTGCAAAAATTGCGTGAAATCGGCATCTCGCCGGACGCGCTGCTGTGCCGCGCCGACCGCCGCATTCCTGACGACGAGCGCGCCAAGATTTCGCTCTTCTCCAACATCCAGGAAGACGGGGTCATTTCGGTCTGGGACGCGGATACGATTTACAAGATCCCGCAAATGCTGCACGACCAGGGCCTGGACCGGATCATCTGCGAAAAGCTCGGCCTGTCGCCCAAGCCGGCCGATCTGTCGATGTGGAACAAGCTGATCCATGCGCTGGAACACCCCAAGGCCCAAGTCACCATCGGCATGGTCGGAAAATACGTCGACCTGACCGAGTCTTATAAATCGCTGACCGAAGCCTTGCGCCACGCCGGCATCCATACCGAAAGCCGGGTCAATATCGAATACCTGGATTCGGAAGAAATCGAAGCCAATGGCACTGCCGCATTGGCAAAATACGATGCCATCCTGGTGCCGGGCGGTTTCGGCAAGCGCGGCGTGGAAGGCAAGATCGCCGCCGCCAGGTTCGCGCGCGAAAACAGGATTCCTTATCTCGGCATCTGCCTCGGCATGCAAGTCGCCTTGATCGAATATGCGCGCAACAAGGCCGGCTTGAGCAAGGCCAATTCGACCGAGTTCGACAACGAAACCGAGCAACCGGTGGTCGCCTTGATCAACGAATGGCAAAACCACGACGGCAAGGTTGAGAAGCGCGATGCCAATTCCGACCTGGGCGGCACCATGCGCCTTGGCGCGCAAACCTGCGCGGTGAAACCCGGCACGCTGGCTGCCGAAATTTACGGCGCTACCGTTACCGAGCGGCACCGTCATCGCTATGAAGCCAACAACCATTATCTGAGCCGCGTCGAAGAGGCCGGCATGGTGGTGTCGGCCCGCACCCCGACCGAAGATCTGTGCGAAATCATGGAGTTGCCGCGCTCCGGCGACAACGCCCATCCCTGGTATGTCGGCGTGCAATACCATCCTGAATTCAAATCGACGCCGCGCGCCGGGCATCCCTTGTTCATCTCCTTCATCAAGGCGGCGCTGGCCCACAAGCAGGCGCTGACACACAAGGAAGCGGCATGAAGCTGTGCGGTTTCGAGGCCGGTCTCGATCGGCCGTTTTTCCTGATCGCCGGCCCCTGCGTGATCGAATCGCACCAGATGGCGCTGGACACGGCGGGCCAACTGAAAGAGCTGACCGCGGCGCTCGGCATTCCCTTCATTTACAAGTCTTCCTTCGACAAGGCGAACCGTTCTTCCGGTACGTCCTTTCGCGGACTCGGCATGGAAAAAGGCCTGGAAATCCTGGCCGATGTAAAGCGCCAGATCGGCGTGCCGGTGCTGACCGACATCCACGAAATCGACGAGATCAAGCCGGTCGCCGCCGTGGTCGACGTATTGCAGACCCCGGCTTTCCTGTGCCGCCAGACCGACTTCATCAGCGCCTGCGCACAGTCCGGCAAACCGGTGAACATCAAGAAGGGCCAATTCCTCGCGCCGCACGACATGAAGAACGTGATCGACAAGGCGCGCGCAGCGGCTCGGCAAGCCGGCCTGCCTGAAGACAACTTCATGGCTTGCGAACGCGGCGCTTCGTTCGGCTACAACAACCTGGTGTCGGACATGCGCTCCCTGGCGATCATGCGCGAGACCGGCTGCCCGGTGGTGTTCGACGCCACGCATTCGGTGCAATTGCCGGGCGGACAGGGCAGCACATCCGGCGGCCAGCGCGAATTCGTGCCGGTGCTGGCGCGTGCCGCGGTTGCAGTCGGCGTCGCCGGCCTATTCATGGAAACGCATCCCAATCCCGCGGAAGCCAAATCCGACGGCCCCAATGCCGTGCCTTTGGCGCGCATGAAGGAACTGCTCTCGACTTTGCTGGAACTCGACCGCGTGGTCAAAAAAATCGGCTTCCTGGAATCCGATTTTTCGTAAGCAGGACGAATGCAAGACATGGCGGTCCGGAATCTGCAGGAGCGGCCTTTGCTGCGATAGCGCCCCGATAACTGCTATTTGTGCGATGTCGCGGTCAAGGGCCGCTTCCATACGCACAGCCGGGCTGGCCTGGGTTTTGAATTGATGAATTTTTCTTTGATCTGGAGAACTGAATGAGTGCAATCGTTGACATCATCGGCCGTGAAGTAATCGACTCCCGCGGCAACCCCACCGTCGAATGCGACGTCCTGCTCGAATCCGGCGTCATGGGCCGCGCCGCCGTCCCTTCCGGCGCCTCCACTGGCTCCCGCGAAGCCATCGAACTGCGCGACGGCGACAAGACCCGCTACTTCGGCAAGGGCGTCCTCAAAGCCTGCGAACACATCAACACCGAAATCTCCGAAGCCATCATGGGCTTGGACGCTAACGAACAAGCCTTCCTCGACCGCACCCTGATCGATCTCGACGGCACCGACAACAAGAGCCGCCTCGGCGCCAACGCCATGCTCGCCGTCTCCATGGCGGTGGCCAAGGCCGCCGCCGAAGAATCCGGCCTGCCGTTGTACCGCTACTTCGGCGGCTCCGGCGCCATGCAAATGCCGGTGCCCATGATGAACGTCATCAACGGCGGCGCCCACGCCGACAACAACCTCGACCTCCAGGAATTCATGATCATCCCGGTCGGCGCCCCCAGCTTCAAGGAAGCGATCCGCTACGGCGCCGAAGTGTTTCATACTCTCAAGAAAATCCTGCACGACAAGGGCTTGACCACGGCAGTGGGCGACGAAGGCGGTTTTGCCCCGTCGGTGGAAAACCATGAAGCCGCCATCAAGCTCATCATCCAGGCCATCGAGCAGGCCGGCTACGAGCCCGGCACGCAAATCGCCCTGGGCCTGGACTGCGCCGCCAGCGAGTTCTACAAGAACGGCAAGTACGAACTCGAAGGCGAAGGCTTGAGCCTGTCCTCGACCGACTTCACCAACCTGCTGGCGACCTGGTGCGACAAGTACCCGATCATCTCGATCGAAGACGCGATGGCGGAAAACGACTGGGAAGGCTGGGCCACCTTGACCAAGACCTTGGGCAAGAAAGTGCAACTGGTGGGTGACGACCTGTTCGTGACCAACACCAAGATCCTGCGCGAAGGGATCCAGAAAGGCATCGCCAATTCGATCCTGATCAAGATCAACCAGATCGGCACGCTGACGGAGACGTTTGCCGCGATCGAGATGGCCAAGCGGGCAGGCTACACGGCGGTGATCTCGCACCGTTCGGGCGAGACCGAGGATTCGACGATTGCCGACATCGCGGTGGGCTGCAATGCGTTGCAGATCAAGACCGGCTCGATGTCGCGTTCGGACCGGATGGCGAAGTACAACCAGTTGCTGCGCATCGAGGAAGACCTGGGCGACATCGCCAGCTATCCCGGCCGCAATGCATTTTACAACCTGAAGTAAACGCGGACTTGCGAGCGGCAGGAATCAACTGCCGCTTGCGTCTGCGATGCAAGCCCCATGCGCCTGATCATTCTCTGCCTCGCAGCATTGCTGGTGCTGATCCAATATCCGCTATGGCTTGGCAAGGGTGGGTGGTTGAGAGTCTGGGACCTGGACAAGCAAGTCGCCGCCGCGCAAAAGAAAAACGACGAACTCAAAGCGCGCAACGCCAAGCTCAAATCCGAAGTGCAAGATCTGAGAGAAGGCACCGGCGCCGTCGAGGAACGTGCCCGCTATGAACTGGGCATGGTCAAGGAAAATGAGATTTTCATTCAGGTGCTGGAGCCGAATGGAAAGCCGGTGGTTGCAGCGGATACGGCGCCGGCATTGCCTGCGCCAGATTTGCCGCATCCATGAGGATGGCTTGGGCCACCATGTTAAATTTCTATGAAGGTAGTCGCTAAAGGTAGTGTTCGCAAGGTTTACGTTGAACTGGTCGAATCGAGCCATGAAATTGGTCGCGTCGTGCTTTGTCTTGATGGGGAAAAGTGGATCGAGCTTAGAGGCGTATTGGTCGAGTGCTCTCAGGGATTCAAGCTTCCAGAGCCGCTAGGCTGTCCGTGCATAGTTACTGATATATCGGATAGACAGTGGGGGAATGCAAAGTACGAAGTAGAATTCGCCTCTTCATATTCGAGAGACGGTGTTTTTTGGCCAATGGAATACGCCGAAGTGAGCGGTATTTAACACGGTACAGCATGCGGCGCTCAATCTTCTAGCGGGATGCGCACAGGCTTGCAAGCCTGTGTCGTTCAGCGGGCAAGCGGTATGCCGCCTGAATTTCCTTGCTTACCCTGCGTGTTACGACTTTTACGACCTACCAGGCTATGTCTGCAAAGTTTTTCAACAACGAAGGAAAAAATTATGTATCGAAAATATGCGATTGCTGCACTAGCCGCCATAAGCTTGGTTGGGTGTGCTTCTGTGCCAATGGGTGATGCTAAGCAAGATATTGCACTGAAGTCATTTTCGGCTAAACCGGAAGTTGCAGGAGTCTATATCTACCGTAATGAATCAATAGGTGCGGCAGTTCGTATGGATGTAGAGCTGGACGGCAAGCCGGTTGGACAAACTGCAGCAAAGACGTATTTTTATAAAGAGGTTACTCCAGGCAAGCATACAGTGACATCCAAGTCTGAAAATACGGATACCCTGGAATTCGAAGCCGCGGCAGGAAAGCTCTATTACGTTTGGCAAGAAGTAAAGATGGGTGTTCTTTACGCGCGAACGAAGCTGCATCTGGTCGGGGATGACGAAGGAAGGAAGGGAGTGCTTGAATCCCAACTCGCAGCGAACAAATAACAGTTAACTCATGTTCTAACGGACGATTCACGGCACCGCTGAGCACGGCACCGCTGAGCTTAGTCGTCAATCCTCGGGGCCGTTATGCAAAGCTTTGCATAACGGCCCCGAGCGGTCATTCGACCTTGTCAGAAGCGGACGTTGCCCATCCCTTTCTCATAGAGGACTTCCGCGATCTGCATAGCATTGAGGGCTGCACCCTTGCGAAGGTTGTCACCGCAGACGAACAGAGCAAGACCATGTTCAACAGTAGGATCGCGGCGCACCCGGCCGACGAACACAGGATCGCGACCTGTCGCCATCAAAGGATTGGGCACCTCGGTGACGACTACCCCAGGAGCGCGCTTCAATAACTCAAGCGCCGAATCCACCGAGATCTCCCTTTCGAATTCGGCGTTGATCGAAACGGAGTGTCCGGTGAACACCGGCACGCGCACGCATGTGCCGGAAACAGCCAATTCCGGAATTCCAAGAATCTTGCGGCTTTCATCGCGAAGCTTGATCTCTTCTTCGGTGTAACCGTCTTCGACGACCTGATAGTTGTACGGAACGACATTGCATGCAATCGGAACAGCCCATTTCTCCGGCGGCGGAAAGTCAACGCCTGCGCCATCATTGACGAGCTTGACGGCATCGGCACCAGCCTTTTGCATTTGGCCTGCCAACTCCTGCACCCCGGCGACACCGCCACCCGAAACGGCCTGATAAGTGCTGACGATCAAACGCCGCAGCCCCGCCGCATCATGCAGCGGCTTGAGCGCAGGCATGGCTGCCATGGTCGTGCAGTTTGGATTCGCGACGATACCCTTTGGAATCTCGTTGAGATCATAGGGATTGACTTCCGCGACCACGAGCGGAACCTCGGGGTCCATGCGCCATGCGGAGGAATTATCGATCACGACGGCTCCTGCAGCAGCCACCATCGGCGCCAGGCGCCGCGAAGTCTCTCCACCGGCTGAGAAAAAGACGACATCGAGGCCGGAATAGTCGGCTGTCGCCGCGTCTTCGACGGCGATCTGCGTATCTTTCCATGCCAGGCTTTTGCCGACAGAGCGTTCGGAAGCAAACAAACGGAGTGAACTCACCGGAAAGTTGCGCTCCGCAAGCACGGAACGCATGAATTCGCCAACCAGCCCGGTTGCCCCGACGATTCCCACATGCATGCCATCGGGATAGCGTGTCCGCCTCGGCGAGGCGCCGACGGATGCTTGATTATCTTGATTGCCAGAGTGTGATGCCATGTTTATCTCCTTATAAAGTCGACCCCAAGGAGACTGGCATCAAAAAGAAACCCGCCTCAAGGGGCGGGTTGCAGTGAAAAGAAAAGCGCTAACCCACCATTGGTCTAATGGTGGGTTTAATGCCGAACAGAGTTGCAAATGCGCTTTTCATGAATTGATGATAACAGGGTTGATTGCGTGCTTCAAGCGGCGCATTGCGGGTTGTAGATATAGGGCGGTAGATCGGAAAAGCGAAGCACATTCCGACGCATGGTTTTTGCGGGCATCGTGTTCGCCGGAAGGCGCTTCGCTTTTCCGATCTACCGGGCGGCTATAGATTCACGATAAAAAATAGGTGCCATCAGGGCTGCAGGCGCGAGGAAAATTGGACATCGGGGGAATTTAGCACAAGATGCGACGCAATGCGTTGCGCTTATTGGCGCCCTACGCAATACATGTTACGGCCTTGCTATCGCTGACTCTATCCTTGAAATACTTCAGCGACTTTGTTCGTAAATTGACGGAACAGGACACTAGACGGCCGCTGGAGCGAAGCGGAGTGAACCAACATCGTAGCGGTTGTCGGTCGCGTTCAGTGCAGAACAGGAGACGGCGATGTCTAACAACCATATTTTTTTCTGTCTTCTTTCAATTGCCGCCGGTATAGCTGTTTCACTTCTTTTACGGTGGCGGCGTAGAAAAATCGCGAAAGACAGGCAGCTATCGCGGCGGATAGTGACACTACGGAAAGAACGAGATAAGGCCAAAAGTGAAGCCATTGAGGAAGATACTCGGCAATTTCTTTTGACGCTAGGACTCCCCACACTTGAAAAAAAAACGCGACTACGAGAAGCAGCGCACCAACTACGTACTGTGCTCGTTGAGCGGATAGCGCGTGGGCGATAGGTTTGCTGATGTCCATGGATGGACGAGACTGTCTGAAAATTGACTCGGAGGTGTTCATGAAATTGCCAATACAAAAAAACATGGCGGCAACAAAACCAACTGATGCGGCTGTGAGCGTAACAGCGTCTTGCGATGTCATGAGTCCCCCAACGTTGAAAATACTCGACTGCTGGAGTGTGCGACGTGAAGGCAGTCCAGTTGACTGCCGCGTTAGCAATCGCGGTCAGAAATCGAGTCAAACAAGAATGACCTATTTTCTTTCCCAAGGACGCCATCCGGTCTGTAGTCTTGAGTAAAACTGAACTGATAGTGGCCTAATTTCACTTGACCAAAGGCGATCTTTGCATGCAAAGAATTTTTCTAGGTATGCCCTGATACGGCTATCGGACCAGTTTTCGTCAATCAGGCGCGAATTCCTGATGAATCCACATTTTGATATCAACGCCTCCTCATACCCAGGGCTATAAGGGCCAATGGCGTTCAAGTCCTTCTCTGTCAGCCAGTAGATATCGTTTGATGGACGAGAAAGCATTTCATCGATCAAGTGTTGCGGTACGCCTTGCTCTTTCAGGTAGACGGTGGTTTCACGCATAACTTGCTCTTGCTGAACCATTTGGTTACCAGATGATTGTTTAGACGACTGAATATAGGGGCGATGAATCCCAACAGGGCCGACTACTCTGGACTGCCATTTATCCGATAGCTGTCCGTTTTCTTTCGATATTTGTGCCAACCTGTCTTCACTGGCTAGAAATAAAAAGAAACAAGAACTGGCACAAAGCCCTCCGTGACCAGTTACTTCAACACGAACCCGAGCACCTTTAATTAAAGTGGCAATGCGAATAGCTGCCGCAACATCCCCGCCAGCGCTATTTAGTTCGATAATCTCAGGCCTGTAAACATAGAGGTGTCTAGCAAATCTCTCAACATCCCAGCTACTAATCTCGCCAGAAATAATCAAGCGATTCTTCAACGGCGTAATTTCGGCGGCCATGCACAGAGAGGCGTTGAAAAGAAAACATAATATGGCAGCGCAGGCTTTAATATTCACGAGAAGTCACCTATGAGTGGCCAGAGCACCGAAAATTGCACTGATATATAAAGTCACCAAGCTTGCGCAACGCGCTCACTTAATGACGTTGAAAAAACTGTTTAACCCGGCACGCTATTCGACTATCCAAGAACGCACAATTCGTTTGGAACTCTTGCTGCATCTTTCTTACGGCAACATGCTGTACATCCATGCAGTTATGAAAAATCATAAAAAGCAACTGGAACCGAGGCTCAATGGTGGCGGAAAAGGTGCCGTTTAACCAATTAACCGGATGAAGTTGTCGCAGTGCGAATGGCCGTTTTCGACGCTGAATCACACATCTTGATGCTGGAATTGGCCGATAGCAGCCTATCACATAAAGAAATCGGAGGGCTGCTCTTGCTGCATGGCAGCCGGTCACCAAGTTCAGACCGATAGGGGCGGTAATCTTGACTGTGCCATCCCGGTCTATATCAGCATCGAACACCCGCTCAACTCGGCGCACACATCACCACCCCCTCATTACTCCACCCTCGCGCCACCACCTGCTGTATCGCCGTCTGGCTACTCGTAATCCGATGATTGCTATCCACCCCACGCGCAGCCCCATTGTTATACGCCCGATAAACCGGCACAGTACCGCTCGGACACGCTCCATTCACCGGCGCGGTCGAGATGAAATCGAGGCTCTCGAAATTCCATCTTTTCTGGGTGCTCGGCGTACTTGCCTGCAGCTGTTTGAGGTTGGCGCATTCCGCCGCATCGACCGTATAGAAATGTGAATTGGGCCCCGGCGAGATGCTGCCGTAAAAGCGGCAAACCGGCGTGCTGCCGCCCGACTTGAAGGTGAACCCGGTGCGCATCCAGCCTGCGCCCGCGCTGCCGCTGTCGATCGCCGCCGCTTCATTCGCATTGGCTGTGATGAAGTAGTTGTCGAGCGTCGTATTGTAGAACTCGACGACAGAGGCCGAGTTGGGCGTCAGCGTGACAAGCTGTACGGCCTTGGCCGGAATGGTGAACTGGCCGCCGGTGACGCCGCTGCTGACCTGGATGGCGGCGTCGGCATCGCTCACCGTTTGCACCGCGATCTGGTAATCCGCCAGCGTCTTGCCGTCGCCGAATGACGACGTCCAGCTCTTCGAGGAGTCGTTGGTATTGGCGACCAGGATGGCGCGGCCGCGCGCGCTGTCCTCGCCGGCCAGAACATAGACGCCGGACATGCTGCCGCTGGTTGCCAGCCTTTGTGGGTAGCGCGACATGTCGTGCCACAGGTCGAAGGCGAGGCCGATTTTTTTGGGCTTGCCGTCCGCGGTGTAGATGCCGTAGAAGCTGGTGGCGTTGGCATCGGGGTCGGTGCCGCGGTAGAACAAGGTTTGCTCGACATCGCTACGCTGTTGCAGGCCGATCCAGCCGCCGGTAAGAATCGCGGCGCCCTTGCCGCCGGCGCGCAGTTCCAGCGCTTCGGCCGCGTTGTTGACGTTGGGTGTGTTCCACTCGCTGAGTATGGATTTCACGCCGGTGAAGCCGCGGCTGTCGAGTTCCTGCCGGAAGAAGGCGGCGCAGTTGGGGAAGTCGGCCGGATCGATGGTGTAGATATGCCAGGAGAAAAAGTCGAAGGGGCTGCCCTTGCTTTTCACATAGTCCAGGAAGGTGCGCACCCAGGCCTGGCCATCGGGCGATTTGCAGCCGCCGGGCGTGACGCCGGGGCCGCCGATCTTCATGCCCGGAAAAGCACTGCGTAAAGCTCTGGCGGTCGTATCGTACAGCGTCAGGTATTGGGCCTGGGTATAAGGCTTGGGCCAGAATTGCACATTGTCCGGCTCGTTCCAGATTTCGACGTAGCGGAAATTGCTGGTGAAGCCGTTCCACTGGCCTGCGCGGTAGTGGCGCAGTACGTTGACCGCGGCCTGCACCCAGTTGGCCAGTTCGCTGTCGGCCGGCGGCGTGGCGTTGTTGTAGGAGTCGCCCAGGCGGAAAAACGGTTCGAATCCGCCATTCACGATCCCTGCATAGGTGGTGTCGCTGGAGCGTCCTTCGCTGCCGACGGCGCCGGTGAAGTTGTAGCTGCTCGATAGCGCCGGGTCCTTGGTCCGGTTCGGATACATGGTGGCCATGTCGAGCGGACCGTAATAGTCGTGGTTGCGGATCAGGTTGATTCCCAACTCTTTGTAGACCGTGGTCAGATCGGCATTGGCGGCTTTGCCGGAGGGCAGGGGGCCGATGTTGATGCCGAGCAGCGGGCTGATGCTGCCGTTGGCTGCGCCTACCGTGTAGGTGACGTCGGCCGCCTGCAGCGGCGAGGACGGCAATGCCAGCATGAGCAGCGGAAGGATTCCGGTGACGATGGCTTGCCCGGCGCTTGGTCGTTTCTTATCCATTTCTCCTCCCGATTTTGCAACGATTGGAAAACTGCAGGCAGCTACCTTCTTATTATTGATGTGTACGTAAATCCTTACCCATGCGCCGTCATGGAGCGAGCAAACGACACTGGACACTGGCTCCCAGCGTTCGCTGGGACGACACGGAATGTGTCGTCAATTATGTAAAGCTAATCGCAAATTCTTAAAAACCCTCAATGCTTGACCGGACTCGGCGCGCGCAGTGTTTCCGTGGGCATTTCCGTCGCAAACAATTGCGTGCAATCGACTTTGTCGAACGCGTAATGCTGCCCGCAAAAATCGCAATTCACATCGAGCTTGCCAAGCTCGGCAAGCGCCGCTTCGACCTCAGGCAAGCCTAGCATCTTGAGCATGTTGCCGACCTTTTCGCGGCTGCAGCCGCAGTGGAATTGCGGGTGCTTCGGTTCGAATACGCGTACCGTTTCTTCCCAAAACAAACGGCGCATCAGCGTGCTGATGTCGGTGGCCAGCAATTCTTCATGCTTCAGGGTGGAGGCCAGCGCAACGGCGCGGTCCCATTCCTCCAGGTCGTCCGATGCGGGCGCGTCGATGCCGCCTTCACGCGGCAGTTTTTGCAGCAGCAAGCCGCGCGACACATCCTGGTTTGCCGCCAGCCACAGCTTGGTGTCCAACTGTTCCGAGCGCAGCATGTAGTTCTCGATCACCACCGCGATTGACTCGCCGTCCAGCGGCACGATGCCTTGGTAGGGTTGCTGGCCCGGCAGCTTGTCCAGCGGGTCGAGCGTGATCACGAAACGCCCCTGGCCATGGGCGTTGACCAATTGCGGCAGCGTCGTGCCTTCTTCGATGGCCGCGCCCGGCGCCAGCTTTGCGGTGGCGCGCAAACGCATCTCGGAATCGCATTCGACCACCAGCAGCTTGACCGGCCCGTCGCCATGGATCTGCATGATGATCGCGCCGTTGAACTTCAGGTTGGCGCTCAGCAATGCGGCGGCGGCCAGCATTTCTCCCAGCACGGTTTGCACTGCTTGCGGATAATCGCGGCGTGCTTGTACTTGGCGCCAGGTTTCGGAAATCTCCACCAGTTCGCCGCGCACGGCGGAATTTTCAAACAGGAATTTTTGCAGCGTGTCCGACATTATCCGATCCGTTTCAAATTCGTTTTAAAAAACTGCGCGCGCTCGACGTAATTTCTGGTATTGCCGTGCATGCGTGCGATATCGTCTGCATTCAAGGTGCGCACGGCTTTTGCCGGTGCGCCGACGATCAGGGAATTGTCGGGAAACTCCTTGCCTTCGGTGACCAGCGCGCCGGCGCCGACCAGGCAATTTTTCCCGATTTTCGCATTGTTCAAAATGACTGCCTGGATGCCGATCAGCGAGCCTTCGCCGATGCTGCAACCGTGCAGCATGGCTTGATGACCGACCGTCACATTGTTGCCGATGGTCAGCGGATAGCCTGGGTCGGTGTGCAGGATGCAGCCTTCCTGCACGTTGCTGTTTTCGCCGACGACGATCCGCTCGTTATCGCCGCGGATCGTGACGTCGAACCAGATGCTGGCATTGGCTTCGATACGCACCTTGCCGATGATGTTGGCGGACTCGGTGACGTAGGCGCTGGAATTTATCTCGGGAACATGTTCGCCCAACTGGTAAATGGCCATGGATTTTCCGTAGAATTAGAATTTGGCTCGGATAAGGCACCCGAGCCGAATCCTGAATATAAAGTGCCATTTTACCGCTCCTCGTTATGCCTGCATCGTTTGATCAACTGCTTGCCGCTGTTCCAACGGAATTGCGCGGTGCTGCCTTGTACTGGTTGTGCGAACCGGATGCCGCGTGCAAGGCGGAAGGCGTGCGTTTACTGGGAGAGGCCTGGCAAAGCGCGACGATGACGCTGGATAGCGAATCGCTCTTCGTGCCTTGTGCTGCAATTCCCGGCCGCCCGCCACGGCCCGAGCTGGTTTCGCCCTTATCGGTCCAGCACCGTTCGATGCGCACTCCCGAAGGCCGGGCGGCGCTGATCCATGCGCTCGCGCATATCGAATTCAATGCGATCAATCTGGCGCTTGACGCGATCTGGCGTTTTCCTTCCATGCCGCGCGGCTACTACGCCGACTGGCTGAAGGTCGCGGTGGAAGAAGCGCTGCACTTTTCGCTGCTGGCGGCGCATTTGCGCACGCTGGGGTTCGATTACGGCGACTTCAGCGCACACAACAGTTTGTGGGATATGGCGGAAAAGACCAAGGACGACATCCTGGCGCGCATCGCCCTGGTGCCGCGCACGCTGGAGGCGCGCGGCCTCGATGCATCGCCGCCGGTGCGCGCCAAATTGGCGCAAGCGGGCGACATCGAAGCGGCAAAAATAATCGACATTATTTTGCGCGACGAGATTGGCCACGTGGCGGTCGGAAATCGCTGGTATGCCTGGTTATGCGAAGCGCGCGGATTGGAGCCGATTGGAACTTACGCCGCGTTAACTGTTCAATACAAGGCGCCGCCTTTGCGCGGGCCGTTCAATCTCGAGGCGCGCCGCCTGGCAGGATTTACAGAGCAGGAACTGGACGCCTTAAATTCATAGTGATGGTGAAAGCTGTCGAAAAACCTTCGCAGGAAGATGGCGACGGCGATTCCGTGCCGCAGGCACTCTAGCAATTCGCGGAGCAGGTGATGGCCATACAAAAAAAAACCGTAACACTGGCATTGCAAGGCGGCGGCTCTCACGGCGCCTTTACCTGGGGCGTGCTGGATCGCCTGCTGGAAGACGATCGCATCGAGTTTGAAGGCATCACCGGCGCCAGTGCGGGTGCGATGAATGCCGTGGCGCTGGCTTACGGCTACGCCATCGGTGGGCGCGACGGTGCGCGCCAGTCGCTGAAAAATTTTTGGAACAGTGTCGCGACCAAGGCGCCTTTCAACCTGGCGCCGGATGACTCCTACACGCGGGAAACCATCGGCATGCAATCGCATCCGCCGGTTGCATTGCATGCCTTTCTTTCGTTGACGCGTTTTTTCTCGCCATATCAGCTTAACCCCTTCGACATCAATCCGCTGCGCGACATCCTGGAGACCAATATCGATTTCGAGCGTCTGAAAAGCGATGGCCGGATCAGGTTGTTCATCGCCGCGACCCATGTCCGCACCGGCGCCTTGAAGCTGTTTCGCAACAAGCAGATCACGCTCGACACCTTGCTCGCCTCGGCATGCCTGCCGGCGATCAACCGCGCGGTGGAGATCGACGGCGAAGCGTATTGGGACGGCGGTTTCACCGCGAATCCGCCGATCTTTCCGCTGTTGCATCAATGCACGGCAAAGGACATGATGGTGGTGCTGCTGGACTCGCATCCGCGGCCGGCGATACCTGCCACCGCCGATGAGATTTGCGCGCGTTTGACCGACATCGGCTTCAGCTCGGCGCTGTCGACCGAGTTGCAAGGTCTGGCGCTGGCGCAGCGCGAGGCGCGGCGCGGAATGTTCGCATTCGGCCGCATGGAGCGCAGGTTGCGTAACCTGAATATTCACCTGATCGAGGCTCAGGATTTCATGAGCAGGCTGAGCGGGCGCAGCAAATTGAATACCCATTCGCCTTTCATCAATGCCCTGCGCAACGAAGGAAGAAATCAGGCCGAACTCTGGCTGGCGAAAAATTTTGTAAATATCGGGGCGCGTTCGTCTTTCAACCTGGCGCAGTTTCTGCGTTAAATGATTTTCATGAATTCCTAGGCTACCGCGGTAGTGGACCGCTCCTACATTCGTTTCGGCGATGAACGGCAAATTGGGAGTTTCAATATTTCTTTGCCCGCTCTTCTTCCATCAGCCGCAATACGCGCCGCTGTAATTTCCCGCTCGTCGTCATCGGCAGTTCCTCGACGAACTCGATCTCTTTCGGATATTCGTAAGGCGCCAGTTTGCCGCGCACATGCATTTGCAATTCTGCGATCAGCTTGTCGTCGGCGGCGCGATTGCGCTTGACGCCGGGCGTCAGCACGATGAAAGCCTTGATGATATTGCCGCGTTCGTCATCCGGTTTGGGCACCACGGCGGCATTTGCGACAGCACGATGCTTGACCAGGCAGTTTTCGATTTCCGACGGCCCGATGCGATAACCTGCGGCCTTGAACATGTCGTCGGCCCGGCCCTGATACCACAGGTAGCCGTCTTCATCCATCGAGGCCAGGTCGCCGGTGCGGCACCATTCGCCGCTGTATTTGTTCTGCGTCGCGTCCGGGTTTTTCCAGTATTCGATGAAAAAAATCGGATCGGGATCGCCATGGATATCGGTCCGGTTGAGCGCGACTTCGCCGGTCTCGCCGGGCTTGACGACCTGGCCTGCCTCGTCGATCACGGCCACGCGGTGGCCTGGGTAGGGGCGGCCCATGCTGCCGGGCTTGGCCGGCCATTTTTGCGCACTGTTGCCGACGATGTAGTTCATTTCGGTTTGTCCGAACATCTCATTGATCGTCACGCCCAGCGCCGAGCGGCCCCAGTCGAATACCGCATCGCCGACTGCTTCGCCGGCACTCATGATGGCGCGCAGTTTGAGCGTGAATTTTTCGCGCGGCGCCGGGACCGCTTTCATCATCATCTTCAAGGCGGTCGGGAACAGGAAGGTATTGGTCACGCCGTATTTTTGCAGCAGGTAAAAAGCCGTCTCCGCCGAAAAGCGGCCGCGATAACCGACGATCGGTTTGCCGAAATACAGCGTCGGCAACAGCGCATCCATCAGGCCTCCGGTCCAGGCCCAGTCGGCCGGCGACCAGAATACGTCGCCTTCTTGCGGGAACCAGTTTTGCGAGGCGACGAAGCCGGTCAGGTTGCCGATCAGCGCCGCGTGCGGCAGCAATGCGCCTTTGGGGGCGCCGGTGGTACCGCTGGTGTAGATCAGGATAGCGGGATCGCCCGCCTTGGTTTCGACTGCTTGGAAGCTGGGCCCGACGCGCGTCATTTCCAGATGCCAGTCGAGCGTATCGGGCGCGTCGCAGGCGATTGCAATCACATGGCGCAGCGCAGGGCAGGCCGCGCGGATTTCGTTCATGTCGGCGAGTGTGGCTCGATCGATGATGGCGAGTATCGCTTCACTGTTTTGCAGCCGGTATGCCAGCGCATCCGGACCGAACAGGATCGACATCGGCATCGCCACTGCGCCGATCTGGTAGCAAGCCATGTGGGCGATCGCCGTCTCGGGACGTTGCGGCAGCACGATTGCGATGCGATCGCCGCGTTGCACGCCGCGTTTGCGCAAGACGTTGCTGAGGCGATTGGCCTGCGCCTGCAAGGCGGCATAGGTCAGCGTGGCGGTATGGCCGAGTTCGTCCTCATATTGGATTGCGACACGCGATGGATCTTTGGCCCAGCGGCTGCAGCAGACTGCGGCGATGTTGAATTCCGCTGGCACGGGCCCGCGGAATTACTGGTAAAGATTGTGGTAACGGTCCTGCAGTTTTTCATGTTCTGCGGGCAATGGGGACTCTCCGGTATAATCGAACGATCGTTCTATTGTTGCCAAATTTACGGCCATCTATCGGAAAAGACATGAAACCATCTCGCTCAGAATTTATCACGGTCCGCGGTCTTCAGTACCATATTCGTCATTGGGGCCGTGATGATGCGCCCAAGTTGTTCATGGTGCATGGGTGGATGGACGTATCGGCATCTTTCCAGTTCATGGTTGATTGCCTGCAAGCTGACTGGCATGTGATTGCACCCGATTGGCGCGGTTTTGGTTTGAGCGACAAATCGGGTACCGATAGCTATTGGTTTCTGGACTACATCGGCGATCTTGACGCGATCTTGCAGCATTATTCGCCGGACGAGCCGGTGAATTTGCTCGGTCACAGCATGGGCGGCAACGTCTCCATGATTTATGCCGGCGTGCGGCCGCAGCGGATCAGGAGACTGATTAATTTTGAAGGCTTCGGCATGCCGGCCGTGCAACCCGAACAGGCGCCAGGACGTTACCGCAAATGGCTGGACGAGTTGCGCGAAATGCCCAGCATGCGCACCTATGCGACGCAAGCCGAGGTTGCGGAGCGGCTGCAAAAAAACAATCCGCGCCTGAGCGATGAACGCGCGGCTTTCCTGTCCGGCCATTGGTCGGCGCAGAATGCGCAGGGCCGATGGGAAATCCTGGGCGATCCGGTGCATAAATTGAGCAGCCCGATTCTGTATCGGGTGGAAGAGGTGACGGCCTGCTGGCAGGCGATCAGCGCCCCGGTGCTCTGGGTCGAGGCCGACGACACGGACGTATGGCGCTGGATGGGCCCCAAGGACAAGGCACGCATCGAGATCGATCGCCGCATCGGTTTTATTGCTGATGTGCAGAAGGCGATGATAGAGAATGCCGGGCACATGCTGCATCACGATCAGCCGGAGGTGCTGGCGAAGTTGGTGGAGGAATTTTTAGTTTGAATCAGGGTTTGTCTCGGCTACAGCCTATTTCGGCTCGATTTTTTCCGCTTGAAACACGCTCAGTTTATCCAGCTTTTGGCCGATGTCGTGATCGGTATCGGCATACTTCACCGCGATCGCCTTGAACTCTTCCTGCAACTGCAGAAAAGCGTCGACCATGTCGGGATCGAAGTGCGAGCCCTTGCCTTGGATGATGATCTCGACTGCTTTTTCATGCGGCATGCCATCCTTGTACACGCGTTTGCTGATCAATGCGTCGTAGACATCGGCCAGCGCCATCAGCCGCGCCGAAATCGGAATGTCGTCGCCCGACAAGCCCTGCGGATAACCGCTGCCGTCCCATTTTTCCTGGTGGCTGTAGGCGATTTCCTTGGCGAATCTGAGAAACGGCACTTCGATGCCGAGTTCTTTTTCTGCCGCGATGATGGCGTCGCGGCCCAGCGTGGTGTGAGTCTTCATGATTTCGAACTCATGCGGCTCGAAACGGCCCGGCTTGAGCAGGATGCGGTCGGGGATGCCGACCTTGCCGATGTCATGCAGCGGCGCCGATTTGAATAACAGCTCGATATTTTTCTCGGTCAAAAAATAACCGAAGCGCGGATGGGTGCGCAGCTTCTCCGCCAGCGCTTTGACGTAGCGCGAGGTGCGGCGGATATGGTTGCCGGTTTCGTTGTCGCGGGTCTCGGCCAGCGAGGCCATCGCATGGATCGTCACGTCCTGCAGCGCCATCATTTCCTGGGTGCGCTTTTCGACTTCACCCTCGAGGAATTTGTTTTGATCGCGCAAAAAATCCTGGACCTTCTTCATTGCCAGCTGGGTCTTGACGCGCGCCAGGACGATGGGCGGGCTGATCGGCTTGGTGATGTAATCCACAGCGCCCAGCTCCAGGCCTTTTTCCTCGTCAGCCACTTCGCTCATGGCAGTGACGAAAATGATCGGAATGTCGCGTGTGCCGTCATCGGCTTTCAAGGCTTGGCAAACTTCGTAGCCACTCATGCCCGGCATCATGATGTCGAGCAGGATCAAATCCGGCTTGTTGTCGGAAAAAGCGATCTTGAGCGCCTTCTCGCCATTGACCGCGATCTTGGTGCGATAGCGGGTATCGAGCACTTCGCACAGCAGGTCGATGTTTTCCGGCGTGTCGTCCACCACGAGGATGGTTGGTTTGGCTGGGAACTCGCTCATGATTTTTCCCTTTTGTTTAAATGCGGCAAATCGGTGCCGCGTTTGCAGGAACGAACCGTAGCGTGCGCTGTGCGCACGAAATCTCTTTTGCGGGGGCAAGACTCGTGCTACGCCTCTTATTGTCAGGAGCTGAGCTCCAATGCCTGCAACACTTCTTCGAGCTTGATCGCAGCCGCCTCGAAATCATACTGCGAGACGAGGCGTTTGAGTTGTGCTGCGGCAGTATTTTGGCCCAGGGCATTGAGTTGATCGACGATGCCGTCGATCCGTTTCGCGGCGCGCGAATCGTCGTCGGCCAAAAGCGCCGCCAGGGCGCGCAAGTCGCCGGCAATCGCCTCTTTGTCGACCGCTGAGGCGGAGGAGGGCGACGCTGCAACAGCGACGCTTGTCATGGCGGCCGAGATGTTCTGTAGCAAAATCTTTAACTCCTGCGCCATCGTGTCCCGCGCTTGCTGCAGTCCGGCGGTTGCGCCATGCTTGAGCATGCCTTCGACCGCAGCAGCGTATTCAAACAAGGCTGTCGCGCCGATGTTGCCTGCCAAGCCTTTGGCCGTATGCGCTTCCCGCGTCGCGGTATCGATATCCTGGCATGTGATCGCCGCATCGATGCGCGCCATCACATCGGCCTGGGTTTCGTGAAAGCGCAGGATCAGTTTGCGCAGCAGCGCCGCGTTGCCTCCGACCCGTTGCAATGCCTGGCTGATTTCGAGGCCGGGAATATCCGGCATGTTCTCGGGCTTTGCCGCTGCCGCCGCGACAGCCGGGGCATCGGGCAGTGCTTTCGGCTTGATCCAGCGCGCCAGGGTAGCGAAGAGCTGGCCAACGTCGATCGGCTTGGCGACGAAATCGTTCATGCCGGCTTCCAGGCACTTTTCTTTATCGCCCACCATTGCATTGGCGGTCATCGCGATCACAGGCAGACCGGCGAAGCGCGCATCCTCGCGCAGCTTGCGGGTCGCTTCAAACCCGTCCATCACCGGCATCTGGCAATCCATCAGCACGCCGTCATAATCGGTTTGCGCGATTTTTTGCAAGGCTTGCAGACCGTCGCCGGCAATGTCGAGCCGGACGCCGGCGCCTTGCAGGATTTCCTGCGCCAATTCCTGGTTGACTTCGTTGTCGTCGACCAGCAGCAGGTAGGCGCCGCGCACGGCGTTTTCCGCGAGCTGGTAATCGGCCTGCCGCTGCTGCTTGCGCGGACGATGCACGATTTCCTTGCCGAATACGGTGAGAATCGTGTCAAGCAGCGTCGACGGGCTGACCGGCTTGGTCAGCAAGCCGTCGATGCGCACATCCTGCGCCCGCTGCAGCAGTTCGTCGCGGCTGTAGGCCGTGACCATCACGAAGGCCGGCGTGCTTGATAGCTCTGCATTTGCCCGTATGCGCTTGATTGCTTCGAGGCCATCCATGCCTTGCATATGCCAATCCATCAACACCAGGCCGTAAGCCTCGCCTTCCTGCTGCGCCCGCGCCAGCGCCTCGATCGCCGCTGCGCCGCTGCCAACCGCGCTGGCCTTGCACTTGAGCGAGCCGAGCATGGATAGGAAAATTTCCCGCGCGCTGGCGTTGTCGTCCACCACCAAGACGCGCAAGCCAAGCGCCCCGGTGTTGGCGGCGCGCGGCTCTTGCTGTTCCGCCTGCAGGCCGAATCTGGCGGCAAAGTAAAACGTGCTGCCGACGCCAGGTTCGCTGTCGACGCCGATCTCGCCATCCATCATTTCCACCAGGCGCTTGCTGATCGTCAGGCCAAGCCCGGTGCCGCCATACTTGCGCGTGGTCGAGGTGTCGGCCTGGGTGAAGGCGCTGAAAAGTTTCTTGCGCTGCGCCTCGGTCAGCCCGACGCCGGTATCCTTGACTTCAAAGCGCAAGCGCACGCTGCCGGGTTCATCGGCCAGCTTGCTGATGCTGATCGTGACTTCGCCTTGCTCGGTAAATTTGATTGCGTTATTGGTCAGGTTTATGATGACCTGGCCCAGGCGCAGGGGATCGCCGACCAGCGCGCTCGGCACATCGGGAGCGATGTCGAACAGCAGTTCCAGCCCCTTGTCCTGGGCCTTCATGACCGACAGGTCGGCCACTTGCTCCATCACGTCTTCCAAGTAAAAGTCGGCATTTTCAAAAGTCATCTTGCCGGCTTCGATCTTCGAAAAATCGAGAATGTCGTTGATGATGCCAAGCAGGTTCTTCGCTGCCGCATCGACTTTGCTGAGATAGTTGCGCTGTTTTGGCGTCAGTTCGGTTTGCAGCGCCAGATGCGTCATGCCGATGATGCCGTTCATCGGGGTGCGGATTTCATGCGACATGTTGGCCAGGAAGTCTGACTTCATTTTGGTCGCGTCTTCGGCGATTTCCACGGCGCGCCGCATCGTCTCTTGTTCGGCCAAACTGCGATTCATGTCCTTGAGCGCTTGCAAAAGTTGGCCGGTTTCATCTTTGGATGTCACCTCGATTTGTGTCGACAGGTCGCCATGCGCTACGCGGGTGGCGATGTCGACCGCCTTGCTGAGAGGGTTTGTGATGGAGCGTGTGATCCAGATTGCAAAGTTGACCCCGATAAAGAGGTTGAACAGGCCCAGGCCGAGCATCAACATCAACGAGGATTCGATATTGCGCTGAGCCTGGTTGCCGGCGGCAATCACCTGCTTCTTTTGCAGTTCGACCAAGGCCCGGATATTGTCGAGCAGCGCGTCCAGGTCGTTGAAGGTTTCGGTGCTCATGATTCGTGCCGCTTCATCCCGCCGGCCTTCTTCCACCAGTTCGGCTACCTTGATGAAGGAATCGAAATATACCGCGCGTGCCGCTTCGATTTTTTTCAAGAGGGCTTTGCCTTCCGCGGAAGAGACCAGCTGTTTCAGGGTGACCAGCGCTTCGTCGATGGTTTTCTTGTTCAGGTCGATGCGCTCGTAACTCTTGGCGCGCTGCGCCTGTTCTTGTAAAATGAATAATGCCAGGGTCCGGCGCACGTCCTCGCGCGCCGCCATGTCGATGGTGGTGATCGCTGCGGCGCTGACCCAGTCTTTCTCGATGATTTTCTTGTTGGCGGCGTCGAGTTCGGAAAAGCGGATCACGCCGACCAGAATGATGACGGCCATCAACAGCATGACGATGCCAAAGCCGGCAATCAAACGGACGTGGATTTTGAAGTTTTTGAAATTCATTCTTATGCTCTCCTCCCGCTGCTTCTACGCCGGCCGAACGACGATGGCTTGAAGCCGTATATTCAGGGTGATGCGCGCGTGCCGTCAATCCGCGTCTTTGATAGTGTGGAAGCGGCATTAGCAGCGTACAATTGATGTTTGATTATCGTGCTGCTGTTTTTCGGCAGATTTCACTTCCCGCATCCATATATTTCCGCATCTTTCCCCATGCTTAACGTCGATCTCCATTGCCACTCCCACGTTTCCGATGGCGTCCTGACGCCGGCGGCGCTTGCTGCCCGCGCCAAGGCCAACGGCGTCGATGTCTGGGCCTTGACCGATCATGATGAAGTGGATGGCGTCGCCGAGGCGCGGGCGGCAGCGGCGAAACTGGATTTGCAGTTTATTCCCGGCGTCGAAATATCCATCACCTGGGCCGGCAAAACCGTCCACATCGTCGGCCTGCAGATCGATGAGACCAATCAGGCGCTGGTGCAAGGGTTGGCATCGACGCGCGGCGGACGTGAGACGCGCGCCCATGAAATGGCTGAGCAGCTTGCCGCAGTCGGTATCGACGGCGCTTACGAAGGCGCGCTGAAATTCGTCGGCAATCCGGACCTGATCTCCCGCACGCATTTTGCGCGCTACCTGATTGAGCTGGGGGTGTGCAAGGACGTCGGCGAAGTGTTCAGCAATTATCTGATTGAAGGCAAGCCCGGTTTCGTGCCGCATCGCTGGGCCACGCTGGCGCAGGCTGTCACCTGGATTCGCGGCGCGGGCGGGGTCGCCGTGGTTGCGCATCCGGGGCGCTACGACTTCACCGATCTGGCGAGAGATGCGTTCTTTGACGAATTCAAACAATTGGGCGGTACGGCAATCGAAGTCGTGACCGGCAGCCACACCGTCGATCAGTATGAGGAATATGCCAAGGTGGCCAAAGAGTACGGCTTCCTAGGATCGCGTGGTTCCGACTTTCACGGGCCCGACGAGTCGCGCATCGATCTGGGGGCATTGCCGCCTTTGCCTGACAGCGTGAAGCCGGTCTGGCACAATTGGCAACTGTAGGCCCGGATGCCCGCTTGCTTTGGGCCTTGTCTTGAAAAATCAATCAATAACCATATTTACATGGCGTTTGCAACCTGGGAGTCCACCAAATGAAACGAATCATCCTATTCCTTGCCACCAACCTGGCCGTCATGCTCGTCATGTCGATCGTGCTGTCCCTGCTGGGTGTCAACCGCTATCTGACGGCGGGCGGTTTGAATATGGGGACGTTGATGGTGTTTGCCTTGGTGGTCGGTTTTACTGGCGCCATTTTTTCGCTCTTGATCAGCAAGCCGATGGCGAAATGGTCGACCGGCGCGCGCGTCATCGATGCGCCTTCGAATTCCACCGAGTTGTGGCTGGTCGATACGGTAAAGAAGCTGGCCGATCGCGCCCAGATCGCCATGCCTGAAGTCGCGGTATACGAGGGGGAGCCGAACGCCTTCGCCACCGGTGCGTTCAAAAATTCCTCGTTGGTCGCGGTATCGACCGGTTTGCTGGAAAGCATGGACCGGGTGGAGGTGGAAGCGGTGCTGGCGCATGAAGTGGCGCACGTCGCCAATGGCGACATGGTCACGATGACCCTGATCCAGGGCGTGGTGAATACCTTCGTCATCTTTCTCGCCCGCGTGGTCGGCTATGCGATCGACAAGGCGGTGTTCCGCAACGGCGACGACGACCGTCCGGGCGTCGGTTACATGATTACCGTGTTTGTCTGCGAATTGCTGTTCGGCGTGGTGGCCTCCATCATCGTGGCCTGGTTTTCACGCCAGCGCGAATTCCGCGCCGATGCCGGTTCGGCCAAGCTCCTGGGCAATCCTCAACCCATGGTGAAAGCATTGGCGCGGCTGGGCGGCTTGCCTGCGCCCGAGAGCATGCCCCAGTCTTTCAAAGCCACCGGAATCAACAATACCCCGGGCTTCATGGAATTGTTTTCCAGCCATCCGCCGATCGAAGCGCGCATCGCAGCCTTGCGCGGCATACAATAACTGCTTCGGAAAAACACCAGCGGCGGTAGCCAAGCTACCGCCGTTCTCATTTCATGAGCCAATTCTTTCAAATCCATCCGGACAATCCCCAACTGCGCTTGATCAAGCAAGCGGCCCAAATCATTCATGGCGGCGGGATCGTTGCTTTGCCGACCGACTCCTGCTATGCCCTGGTCTGTCATTTGGACGATAAGGATGCGGTAATGCGGCTGCGGCGCTTACGGGCGGTGGACGACAAGCATCACCTGACCTTGCTGTGCCGCGACTTGAGCGAAATCGCGCAGTATGCGCGCATCGACAACCGCCAGTATCGGCTGCTCAAGTCCGCGACGCCGGGGCCGTACACTTTTATCCTGGAGGCAACCAAGGAAGTGCCGCGCCGCCTGAGCCACCCTTCGCGCAAGACCATTGGCTTGCGTGTGCCCGAGAACCGCATTGCCCATGCGCTGCTGGAAGAACTGGGACAGCCGCTGTTGGGCACGACGCTGATTTTGCCTGAGGGACAAGAGCCGCTGACCGACCCGGAAGAGATCCGTGATCGGCTCGAACGGCAGATCGAACTGGTGATCGACGGCGGCGCCTGCAGCCTGGAACCGACCACCGTGATCGACTTGACCGGGGAAGAGCCGGTGCTGTTGCGGCAGGGGCGGGGCGATGCCCGCATGTTCGGCATCTGATCCCGTCTGATCCACATCGGAGGGACAGTCCGGGCAAGCCTTTGCTTTGGATGCTTTTTGCGCTTCGTCACGATTTCTTCGTTTGGCCGGGGCCGCGGCACGCCCTCTGATAAAATCCCCCAAATGGACGAACTCATTCAAAACTTCGCAGTGTACGCACTGCCGGTATTGTTCGCGATCACGCTGCATGAAGCTGCCCATGCCTATGCCGCCAAATATTTTGGCGATTCGACAGCCTATGCACAGGGCCGAATGAGCTTGAATCCGCTCAAACATATCGACCCGATCGGCACGCTGCTGATCCCGATTGTCCTGTATTTCGCAAGCAGCCCTTTCCTGTTCGGCTATGCCAAGCCGGTTCCGATCGATTTCAGCCGCTTGCGCAACCCCAAGAAGCAGATGGCATGGGTCGCGTTGGCCGGTCCGGCCGCCAACCTGATGATGGCTTTCATGTGGATGGTGCTGGCGATTTTGCTGAAGGCCATGCATTTCGAGGAGGCATTCTTCGCGCGGGTAGCCGAAGCAGGCATATGGACTAATCTGGTGATATTTGCTTTCAACCTGTTTCCGGTGCCGCCGCTTGATGGAGGCCGTGTCTTGACCAGCATTCTGCCGCATCACTACGCGTACAAATTCGCGCAAATCGAACCTTACGGCTTTTTCATTGTATTGGCACTGGCCTATTTGCAGATAATCGGCTTTTGGATGACACCCGTCATATTCGTCGCCAAAGCTTTTCTGTATCTGCTCCTTTCTCCACTGATTTTTTTATTGAACTGACCGACCGATTATGTATCCTGACCGCGTTGTCTCCGGCATGCGCCCCACTGGCGCGATGCACCTTGGCCACTATCATGGCGCCCTGAAAAACTGGATCAAGATGCAGTCCGAATTGCCCTGCCTGTTTTTCGTCGCGGACTGGCACGCCCTGACGACGCACTATGACGATCCAGGCATCATCGAAACGAGCACTTGGGACATGCTGATCGACTGGCTGGCCGCCGGCGTCGATCCGTCGCAGGCGACGCTGTTCATCCAGTCGAAGGTGCCGGAGCACGCCGAGCTGCACCTGTTGCTGTCGATGGCTACGCCGCTCGGATGGCTGGAGCGGGTGCCTACCTACAAGGATCAGCAAGAAAAACTGGCGGACCGCGATTTGGCTACCTATGGTTTCCTCGGCTATCCGCTGCTGCAGGCGGCCGACGTCCTGATTTATCGCGCCGGCCTGGTGCCGGTAGGCGACGATCAGGTGCCGCACGTCGAAATGATGCGCGAGATCGCGCGGCGCTTTAACCACCTCTATGGCAAGGAAAAAGGCTTCGAGGAAAAAGCGCAGGATGCGGTGAAAAAGCTCGGTGCCAAGCGCGCCAAGATCTACAACGAGCTGCGCACGGAATTTCAGGAAAAGGGCAAGGAAGATGCGCTGGAGCAAGCCAAGGCCATGCTCGATGATGCCCAAAATTTGAGCATGATCGATCGCGAGCGCTTGTTCGGCTACCTCGAAGGCAGCCGCAAGCTGATCCTGGTGGAGCCGCAGGCGCGCTTGACCGTTGCCTCGCGCTTACCCGGCCTGGATGGACAGAAAATGTCCAAGAGCTACGGCAACACCATCGCCCTGCGCGAAGATAAGGAATCGGTGACCAAGAAAGTTCGTACCATGCCGACCGACCCGGCGCGCGTGCGCCGCACCGATCCGGGCGATCCGGAGAAATGTCCGGTCTGGCAGTTGCACCAGGTCTATTCCGACGATGACACGCGCGATTGGGTCGTCAAAGGTTGCAAGTCGGCCGGCATCGGCTGTATTGAATGCAAACAGCCGGTAATCGACGGAATTTTGAAGGAGCAAGAGCCGATGCGCGAGCGTGCGCAGTTATATCTCGACGACCCTTCGTTGGTGCGCGCGATCGTTGCCGATGGTTGCGACAAGGCGCGCAAGCTGGCGCAGGAAACAATGCGCGATGTGCGTGAGGCGATGGGGTTGAGCTATAGCTGAGCGTGGTGCGACGAGCATGCAGGCGCATTCCCAACTTGATCAGCCGTCGGCATGGATTGTGCGTTTCGCCAGGCGCATACCGGAGGGGGAAGTGCTCGATCTGGCCTGCGGTGGCGGCCGGCATGCGCGCTTGTTGGCCGCTTTGGGACACGCGGTGACAGCGCTCGACCGCGATGGCACGGCTTTAAGCAAGTTGTGCGATGAATCGATCCGGACCTTGCAATTCGACTTGGAGGACGGTGCTCTGCAATGGCCGTTCGAAGCGGACCGTTTTGCCGGCATTGTGGTAACGAATTACTTGCATCGTCCTTTGTTTCCCTGCATCCTGCGCAGTCTCGCCCCGGACGGCGTCCTGCTTTATGAGACATTTGCGCATGGCAACGAGCGATTCGGCAAGCCGTCGAATCCTGCCTTCCTGCTCGCACCGGGCGAGTTGCTTGAATCGATGTGGCTTGATCCGGCAAGCCGTATGCGGGTGCTGGCCTATGAAGACGGCTATGTCGACCTGCCAAAGCCCGCGATGGTGCAGCGGATTTGCGCGCTGAAAAATCTGGCCGACGTGCAACCGGACACATTCAGACTGACTTGAATGGCGGTTCGCAGAATACCTCAGCCTGCTTGCGTCTTGCCCTGCGAAAAAAAACCATCGATTTCTTTCCCTCCAATTCAACTTGACTGACTACTGGTGCAGGCTATCCGCTACAATCCCGTATTTACTTCTTTGCGTAACGACATCATCATGATTCAGGGCAGCATAGTAGCAATCGTCACCCCCATGCATGCAGACGGCAGCCTCGATTTGCCGGGTCTGCGCAAATTGATCGACTGGCATATCGCCGAAGGCACCGACGGCATCGTGATCGTCGGCACCACAGGTGAATCGCCTACCGTCACCGTTGAAGAACATTGTGAACTGATCAAGATCGCCGTCGAGCATACCGCCAAGCGGATTCCAATCATTGCCGGCACGGGCGGCAATTCTACTGCCGAAGCGATCGAGCTGACTGCGTTTGCCAAGAAAGTCGGCGCCGATGCTTCGTTGCTGGTGGTGCCTTACTACAACCGTCCAACCCAGGAAGGTATGTATCAGCACTTCAAGAAGATCGCGGAATCGGTCGATCTTCCGGCAATTCTCTACAATGTTCCCGGTCGTACCGTGGCGGACATGAGCAACGACACCATTCTGCGCCTGGCCCAGGTGCCGGGGATCGTTGGCGTCAAGGATGCGACCGGCAATATCGGTCGCGGCACCGACTTGATCCGGCAGGCTCCCGAGTCGTTCGCCGTCTATTCCGGCGACGATCCGACCGCGATGGCATTGATGTTCTGCGGCGGCAGCGGCAATATTTCGGTCACGGCCAACGTTGCCCCGCGCGCCATGCATCACCTCTGCGAAGCTGCGATGAGCGGCAAAGTGGCCGACGCGATCGCCATCAACAACAAATTGCTGCCCCTGCATAACAAGCTGTTCGTCGAACCTAATCCGGTGCCGGTGAAATGGGCGCTGGCGCAAATGGGTTTGACGCCGGCCGGGATTCGTTTGCCGCTGGTGCCGCTTGCGGTCGAATACCATGAAACGGTACGTGCCGCGCTGCGGGAATCGGGTGTATTACAATAAGCCGCCGCAAGAATTCTTATCGCATCTCCAGACTCCCTCATTTAGTATTGACATGATTATTCGGAAGAACCTTCACATGGCTCCACGCAGCACCGCTCAACGTAGACTAATTTATGCGCTCGCGCTGACCAGCCTTGCCGGATGCAGTTCTGTGAACTCCTTCTTGGAGCCGGATCGGATCGATTATAAAAGCGCCGGCAAGGCGCCTACCCTGGAAGTGCCGCCGGACCTGACGCAATTGCAGCGCGAGAACCGCTACGCGATTCCGGATGCTAACAAAGGGACGGCGACGGCATCAGGCTATAACCTGCAGCAAGGCACGCGCCCTACGACAAGTATGCAAATCGCCCCGAACTCGGTGGCTGACATGCGCGTGGAGCGCGCCGGAAACCAGCGCTGGCTGGTGGTCAAGCAAACACCGGAAGCCTTGTGGCCGCAAGTCAAGGATTTTTGGCAAGACTCCGGTTTCCTGATCAATATGGAATCGCCCGATGCCGGTGTAATGGAAACCGATTGGGCTGAGAACCGCGCAAAAATTCCGCAAGACATACTGCGCAATACCTTGGGCAAAGTGCTTGATTCGCTTTACTCCACAGGGGAGCGCGACAAATTCCGCACGCGCTTGGAGCGTGGCGCCGATGGCAGCACTGAAATTTATATCAGCCATCGCGGCGCACAAGAGGTCTTGGTCGGCCAGCAAAAAGATGGAACCGTATGGACCCCGCGTCCGGCAGACCCTGAGTTGGAGGCTGAATTCCTTGGGCGTTTGATGGCCCGCCTGGGCGCAGAAGGTACGCGCGCCAAGGCCACGGTTGCGAACGCGCCGGCCCAGCCGACGCGCGCAAAGTTGGTTAAGGGTAGCGCAGGCAACTATGTCGAGGTCGATGAAGGGTTTGACCGCGCATGGCGCCGTGTCGGCTTGGCGCTGGATCGCGTCGGATTCACTGTCGAAGACCGGGACCGTAGCAAGGGCACCTATTTCGTGCGCTATGTCGATCAGGCCGAAGATGCAAAAAACAAGACGGGTGGCGAGAAGGGCTTTTTCTCCAAACTGTTTTCCTTTGGCTCCAGCGATGACAAGCCCAAGGCGGCGCAGCGTTATCGGGTCTCTGTAAAAGAAGCGGGCGCCGGTAGCCAGGTTGCTGTACTGAACGGCGATGGCCGCCCTGAAGTTTCCTCAACCGCCGACAAGATCTTGTCTTTGCTGAGCGATCAACTCAAATAGATGGATTGATCCCGCCTAGGGCGGAGTTGGGTGGAGGTGCTTGGACTGCCGATTCTGTCCTCCACCGATCGGAAGCAGGCGGTCTGCATGCCTATCCTGCAAAGCTTGCAATTCGTCCGGCGCCACAACACAATATTCTCGTTGGTTGAGCATGGGCGCCTATCAGGCGGTGAGGGGTAGAGGATAGGTGCGGCCTGCATTTTTGCAGTGACGGAGCCTGAGTGGCAATCCGCAACTTGAAGTTGTTACCTTATACCGCGCTGCGTGATGCGCGAGAACCGTTCCAATCAAAAAAAAGCCGACCCGAAGGTCGGCTTTTTTTTATTAAACTGTATTATGGCTTCTTGGCTGGCTCGGCTGGAGCGGAAGCAGCAGGAGCGGACGCAGCAGGAGCAGATGCGGCAGGTGCCGAAGCAGCCGGTGCCGAAGCAGCAGGAGCGGATGCGGCTGGAGCAGCAGCGTCAGCCTTCGGGGCTTCTGCAGCAGGTGCAGGTGCTGGAGCGGGTGCTGGAGCAGGAGCCGGTGCCGAAACAGCAGGAGCGGATGCAGGAGCAGCAGCCTCGTCTTTTTTACCGCATGCAGCCAGAGCAACAGCCAACAAGGAGGCGATCAACAGTGTTTTTTTCATGGATTTTCCTTCAATAAAATAATCAAAAATATTGCGATGAATAATTACCGGTAATTATCGCTCGATAGGGCGCTTTCGCAGGTTATTCGTACCTATAAATGGTGCGCTGCCACACAACGAAACCTTCCTAACACGCGATTATAGCGGCTTTTTTGCAACATCGCATAGGGCATTTGCTTTTTAGTAAGCACTTTGTAAGTTACCAAGAGGGCCGAGTTGCAGAATTGGGACAGTTCTCCAGCTGCCATCATGTGAGATTGGATGCGATAAAGAATGATTTTCCACCCATAAAACCTTAACTGGACTCATTCGTATAAAACTCATTTATGCGAGATCGAGCCAGCCATCGATGTACCAAGTATGGAGTGCTTCCACCACATCTTGGGTAGCTTGCTCAACTGCGGCGCCTTCGAGGCGGCGTGTATCGGCTAAACAACACAATGCCCCTTTGTCTGCGCGTCCGGCAGCGAAGGACTCTCCATTGATAAAAACGTGTTTTCCGCGGTACAGCATTTGAGTTTTGCGCGATAGGACGATGCCGCGCTTGCCGGCAGCCTGAATAAAGCGGCACAGGTTCAGCGGGCGGGCAGGAGGGGCGAAGAAAACGCTTGCCTTCGGTTCGGAGAGATATTCGCCGAGAAAGATGGTGATGTCGTCTTCGGTGAAACGCACTTTGTTCAATTGCGCCGCCACTTGGGTGAGCATCGGCAGACCGATTTCAGCCGGATGTTTGCAAGCTGCGAGGTCGGGATCTGCATAACGTCCCGGCAGGTCGATCGAATCAGCCATGAACTGCAAGAAGGCTTCGCCCAATTCCTGATAGGCGGGTGCGCGGAAGCCGATCGAGTAGGTCATGCATTCGCCGAGCGCTACGCCGTCGTGCGCATAATGCGGCGGCAGGTACAGCATGTCCCCTGGTTCCAGTACGAACTCCTGTTCCGGGTCGAAATTGCGCAGAATCTTGAGCGGCATGCCGTCGATCAGCGTCAAGTCTTTTTGCGCACCGATGCGCCAGCGGCGCTGGCCATGCGCCTGCAACAAAAACACGTCGTAAGAGTCGAAATGTGGTCCGACGCCGCCAGTGTCGCTGGCGTAGCTGATCATCAAATCATCCAGACGGGCATTTGGCAGGAACTGAAATTGGCGCATCAATGCATCGGCCGCATCGTCATGCAGATTGACGCCCTGTACCAGGAGAGTCCAGCCCTTTTGCTTGAGAGGCGGAAGCTTGTCGATGGGACCGGTTTTCAATTGCCACTGTTGCTTGAAATGGGTTACCAGTCGTGACTCGACATCGTTGCGTGCTGCCAGGTCGAACAAGGCATCGCGCGGCAACAGCGGCTGGAATCCAGGCAGCGCCTGACGAATCAACAAGGGTTTTTTGTGCCAGTAATTGCGCAGGAATTGTGAGGGCGTCAAGCCGCCGAGCAAGGTCATTTTTTTCATCGCGACATTATATCCGCCATGCCTTGCTTATCCAGGGAGCAAATTCCGGGACAGGTATAATTCGTCCCACACCAATGAAAGGAATCATCATGAAGATTGCCAAAAACACCGTAGTGACTGTGAAGTACAAATTGTCCGATGCACAAGGCAATCTGATCGAGGAAGGCGTCGAGCCGATGGTCTATCTGCATGGCGGTTATGAGAATACCTTGCCGAAGATCGAGGAAACCCTGGAAGGCAAAGAGGTCGGCTTTGAAACCACGATCCAGGTCGAGCCGGACGATGCTTTTGGCGAATACGATGCCAACCTGGTCAAGGTGGAACCGCGTAGTCGTCTCCCGACGCCGCTGGAGGTCGGAATGCAATTCGAAGGCTCGCCGGAAAGCGGCGACGAAGAAGAGGAATCCCTGATCTTCACCGTCACCGATATCGCCGACGACAAGGTCGTATTGGACGGCAATCATCCACTGGCAGGCATGGCTTTGCGCTTCGAGTTAAACGTTACCGAAGTACGTGCCGCGACCGAGGAAGAGATTGCGCATGAACATGTGCATGGCGCACATGGCCATCATCATCATGACGATCCGGACGAAGATGAAGGCGACCATTTCCGCACTCATCCGATACATTGATCGAAGTCATGCTTTAGAAAAGCGAAAGAGCCGCAGCACGTGTTCTGCGGCTTTTTTATTGGCTTGCGTTTTTCGACTCAACGGGACTGACGCTAAACACTGTGGGCAGTGCGCGGCTCACTGTTACTTTTGTCCAGCCTGGGCCGACCGCCAATTCGCCCAGGTTATTTTCCCAGTCGATGCCAGTGGAATTTCCCGCATTGGCATCGGCTTGCCCGTGAATGACCAGCACCTTGCCCGAAAATTTCGAGGCCAGCGTGTTGATTTGCTGGCGCACTTCGGCGAAACCGTCGCGCTTTTCGCGCGGATCGAAGCGCTGCAGGAAGCCCGGCCTGGCCAGTGGATTGCCATCGCAAAACAGCACAATGCCGCGCATTTTTTTTCGCGTGGCAAAGCTGAGAATACGCTGAAGCCAATCGCGATTGGCGATCGTACGATCTTCGAATTCGCTATTGCGGCCGGCTTCGGTCCGGTAGTGGTTATTGTTTGCCGGCAGGTTGATGGTGGCGAACATGACGTCGCCGATTTCCCAGCGCGCGTTTTCGCCGTAGCTGCGAAATTTTGCGGTTGCCGATTGCCTCATCAGCGGAATCCGGCTGGCGCCGAATGAAAACTCATCGACGAAAAACAGTTCGCGCAAACGGTTCAGGCGCTCTACCGCGGCCGATCTGCCGTGTCTGTTTCTGCATTCGCTCCAATCGCTTGCGGCCAAGGATACGATCAATCCGTTTTTCGCCGACTCGAACAATGCCTTGCGCTGCAGGTACAGCGCATCGGTGCAGGCATCCTTGCTTGACTTGATGCCGCCGGCGACGACAAAGGCAAGATTGTCTTCGTCGGTTTCGGCGATGGCTTCGCGCAACGCCGATTCGTCCGAGGCTGTTTTGAAAGAGTGACCGATCACGCCAAAGCTGAATTCATTCGGCTGCGCCGTCGCCGGACAGAGGCGAAACAGGGCGCCGCAGGCCAGCAACAGAAACGACAAATATCTTTTCATTGGAGCACACATCATTGTCTTGCTTGCTCCGCCACCTGTTTCAAACGATACAAGGCATCCAGCGCCTCACGCGGCGACAGGGCATCCGGATCGATCTCCGCCAGCGCGTCGGCAATGGTCGTATCCGGCTTGTCGTAACTCGGCTGCGGTTCAGCTTCCTCTTGCTCGATCGGTGCGCTGGCGAACAGATCGAATTGCGGCGTCGGCTGAATCGAATGGGCTTCCAGCGCCGCCAGGTGTTTTCGTGCAGCGCGAATGACTACCTGCGGCACGCCGGCCAGTTGCGCGACCTGCAAGCCATAGCTTTGCGAAGCGGGCCCGTTTTGCACCGCGTGCAGGAACACGATGCTGTCCTTGTGTTCGACCGCCGACAGGTGGATGTTGGCTGCGGACGGATGTGTCTCGGGCAATTGCGTCAGTTCGAAATAGTGGGTCGCAAACAGGGTGAAACTTTTTGTGTTTTCGATCAAATGGCGGGCGATGGCCCAGGCCAGTGCGAGTCCGTCGAAGGTGGACGTGCCGCGCCCGACTTCATCCATCAGTACCAGTGAGTTTTCGGTCGCGCCGTTTAGGATCGCCGCCGATTCGGTCATCTCCACCATGAAGGTCGAGCGTCCGCCGGCCAGGTCATCGGCCGCGCCTATCCGGGTGAAGATGCGGTCGATCGGACCGATCACGGCGCGGCTGGCGGGAACGAAGCTGCCGACATAAGCCAGAAGCGTGATCAGCGCCACCTGCCGCATGAAAGTCGATTTGCCGCCCATGTTGGGGCCGGTGATGAGCAGGAGTTTCCTCTCGTCCGAGAGCACGCAATCGTTCGCGATGAAGCGCTCGATGGCGTTTTCCACGACCGGATGGCGGCCTTGCTCGATTACGATGGCCGGTTCGGCTACCAGTTGCGGAGCGCACCAGTTATGGCGCAGCGCATGGTCGGCCAGCGCTACCAGCGTATCGAGCTGCGCCAGTGCCTGCGCAATGCGCTGCAAGGTTCCGATGTGCGGCGCCAGTTCGTTCAATAGTTTTTCGTAGAGGTATTTTTCGCGCGCCAAGGCGCGGTCCTGGGCCGACAGCGCTTTGTCTTCAAAGGCCTTCAACTCGGGGGTGATGTAACGTTCGGCATTCTTCAGGGTTTGGCGGCGGCGATAGTCGTCGGGTACCTTGTCGGTCTGGCCGTGGGTGACTTCGATGTAAAAGCCGTGCACCTTGTTGTATTCGACGCGCAGATTGTTGATGCCTGTGCGGGCGCGTTCGCGGCTTTCGAGATCGACCAGGTATTGGCCGGCGTTTTCCGACAGGCCGCGCAATTCATCCAGTTCGGAGTCGAAGCCGCGTGCGATGACGCCGCCGTCACGTACCATCGCCGCCGGTTCCAAGGCGATTGCACGCTCGATCAAGTCCAGGCATTCGGCCGGTGTCGCCAGCGCCTCATGGATCGATTTCAGCAGTGGCGCGTCGGCATCCTTGCCGCACATCGCGACATAGGCGCGCAGCGAAGGCAGTTGTTGCATGCCGCCGCGCAATCCCGCGAGGTCGCGCGGCCGCGCCGATTGCAAGGCGATGCGGGTGGTGATGCGCTCGATATCGGGCACTGCGGCCAGCGTGGCAGACAAGCCGGAGCAGGCGTCGTTGCGCATCAGGGCATTGATTGCGGCATGGCGCGCTTGCGCCACGCTCTGGTCGCGCCGCGCATGGTGCAGCCAGTGCCGCAACAGGCGCGAACCCATCGCGGTACGGCAATGATCCAGCAGGGAAAACAGGGTGGCGCCGGAAGCAGCGTCCTGTCCGCGCAGCGTTTCGGTCAATTCCAGGTTGCGCCGGGTCGCGGCGTCCAGGCCGATGAATTCGTTTTCCGACTCGACCGTCAAGGCGCGCACATGCTGCAAGCCCTTGCCTTGGGTCGATTGGGCGTAGCGCAACAAGGCCCCGGCCGCACCAAGGGCCGCGCTCAAGCCATCTGCACCGAAGCCGGCCAGGGTCGAGGTGGCGAGTTGCTCGAGCAAGGCCTTTTTTCCATGCTCGGGGTCGAAGTGCCAGAGCGGGGCAGTAGTCGTTTTGCTCGGCAGCGCGCCGGCAATCAGGTCGTCGGGGTTGTCGGCCAGCAGGATTTCGGCAGGAGCGATGCGTTCCAGCTCCTGCTTCAATCGGGCTTCGACGGATTTTGCTTCGCCGCTGAATTCCATCAATTTCAAGGCGCCGCTGGCCAGCGACAGCCAGGCCAGACCAATGGTGACCGTCTTGCGCTGGCTGCCGGTGCAGAGCGCGAGCAAAGGGCGTTCGGATTTTTCCGGCAGCAAGTCGGCATCGGTCAGCGTGCCTGGGGTCACCACGCGCATCACTTTTCTTTCGACCGGACCTTTGCTGGTGGCCGGGTCGCCGATTTGTTCACAGATTGCGGCCGACTCGCCCATCTTGACCAGCTTGGCGAGATGTTGATCGACCGAATGGAAAGGTACGCCGGCCATCTTGATCGGCGTGCCGTTGGAGTTGCCGCGCTGGGTCAGCGTAATGCCCAGCAGGCGCGATGCCTTCTCGGCATCTTCAAAAAACAGTTCGTAAAAGTCGCCCATCCGGTAGAACACGAGGGTGTTCGGGTGATCTGCCTTGATGCGCAAATATTGCTGCATGACCGGGGTGTTTTTCTGCGGTGCTTCTTTGTCCATCTCGACTCGTTGTATTGGGGGGATTCTGGTAACTATTCGTTTGGAGTCGAAGTTTACACGCAATCCGGCTGCGATTGAGGTGCAAGGGGTCCGCGCAGAAATAAGTTGTGCAATATTCCTGCGCGGACCCAAAGGCCGTCGTGAAGGCACTTTCGATAAAAGTCCCTTCACGACGGCCGTGAGGCTGCAGTGATGTCCGGTTTTTTTACTCTTCTCAGGCTGCTTGTGTCATTGTTCCCTCGGCCAATGCTTCGAGCACTTTTTCGGCAACCGCCAGCGAGGACTGCGGATTCTGACCAGTGACGAGATTGCCGTCGCGGACTGCAATCGGTTGCCAGTCGGCCGCGCGTTCGAAGTGGCCGCCCAGTTCGCGCAGGCGCTGCTCCAGCAGAAATGGCACCACGCCGGTCAATCCGGCTGCCGCTTCTTCGGTATTGGTGAAGGCATTGACGCGCTTGCCATAAAGGATGGAGCGGCCGTCCTTGCGTTTCGCCGAAACCAGGCCGGCTGGGCCGTGGCAGACTGCTGCGACCACTTTGCCGGCGTCGAACAGCGTGCCGATTATATCGGCCAGCGCCGCATTGTCTGGAAAGTCCCACATCGTACCGTGACCGCCCGGCAGGAAAATCGCATCGTAGCTGCCGGCATCTGCGCCATCAACTGCCGTCGTATTGCCGATTTGCGCCATCGCCGCCGGATCGGCCAGGAAGCGCTGAACGGATGCTGGACGATTGCCTGACTGGCCTTCGCTGCCTGGAGCGATAGGCGCCTTGCCGCCCTTGATCGAGGCGATATCGATGCGGTATCCGGCGTCGATGAAAGTGTAATAGGGGTTCGATAATTCCTCGAACCAGAAGCCGGTCTGTTTGCCGGTTTCTCCCAGCTTGTCGTGGGAAGTGAGTACGATCAAAATGCGTTTTGCTTGCGTTGTTGCCATTACCATCTCCTGTCATCAGAGCACCGGAACATCCGGCACGCAGCAAACTTTACCGAGGCGCTGGCCATAGAACAAATCAAATAAAAGCAATCATGATATAAATAAATTTATGGCTTATCTTCCTCATCTTCAGACCTTTCTTGCCGTGTACCGAGCCGGTACGGTGACGCGGGCGGCGCAGCAGCTCAACCTGACCCAGCCTGCTGCGTCCGGCCATATCAAAGCGCTGGAAAGCCGCCTCGGCCGCAAATTGTTCGATCGCCTCGGACGCGGGGTCAGTCCCACCCCGGCCGGGCATGAGCTGGCGCGCAGCGTGGCTGCCCATCTTGATGCGCTTGAATCGAGCCTTGCCGCCGGAATGCTGGGGCAGGGCGGTCTGGCCGGGATCGTGCACGTCGGGGGCCCGGCTGAATTCGTCGGCACGAAAATATTGCCCATCCTTGGTCCCTTGGTAGATGCCGGAATGGAATTGCGCTTCCGGCTTGGTGTTCTGGACGAACTGCTGGAGCCGCTCGAGGCGGGGGAGCTGGACTTGGCGATCGCGACACGCCGCGTGCCGCGGCGCGGAATCGCCTATCAGGAGTTGCATCGGGAAGAGTTCGTGCTGGTCGGCGGTGCAGCTTGGGCCAGCCGTCTGGCATCCGGAAGGCAGCGAATGCTGGAGGCCATCATCGCGGCGCCGATTCTGGCCTACGATACCGAACTGCCCATTATCCGGCGATATTTTCGGTTGGCTTTCGGAGCGCAAGCCGAAAAAGCCGCAGCGGTGGTGGTGCCGGATCTGCGCAGCCTGATGCTGGCGGCCGCAGCAGGTGTCGGCATCAGCGTTTTACCTCGTTATCTGTGCGAACGCGGTTTGGAGACTGGCGAGCTGGTTCAACTGTACGCGCCTGAAAAAGCGATCGTCAATACGATCTATCTCGCCTGGAACCGGCAGGCGGTTCGCTCGCAGCGCGTTGCTTATGTTCGCGATTCGATTCTGGGGCGTGTTGCCGGGCTTCCGCGCAGTTAGGGCGTTTGGCGCTCCGCTCCGCCATCGCCGAAAGGCGCCACGCAATAGGTATTGCGCCCTTCGGCTTTGGCCTGGTACAGCATTTCGTCGGCGCGCTTGATCAGGGTTTTGGGATCGGTGTGGTCGCCATTGTAGAAGGCCAAACCGATGCTGGCCGATGCCGACACCGAGACGCCTTCCAGAGAAAACGGCGCCTGCATGGATTGCACGATTTTTGCGGCCACGGTGACTGCATCCTGCGGCGTGGCGACATCCTCCATGATGACGGTGAATTCATCGCCGCCGAGACGGGCTACCGTGTCGATTGAACGCAGGGTGCGCGATAGCCGGCCTGCGAATGCCTTGAGCAGCATGTCGCCGGCCAAGTGGCCCATGGTATCGTTGATTCTCTTGAAATGGTCGACGTCCAGATACATGATTGCCATCAGCGTCTTGTTGGTCTTGGCGTGCGCCATGGCGTCGGACAGCTTTTGTTCGAAGCCGGCGCGATTCATCAATCCCGTCAGACTGTCGATCTGCGTCAGGTGTACCAGGCGCCGTTCTTCGGCCTTTTTTGCCGTGATGTCCTGGATCATGACGTGGAACCCGACCACCTCGCGGCTATCCTCTGCGAACTGCGGGATATAAGTCGACTCGGCGCAATGGTAGGCGCCGCCGGCCTGTTCTTCTTTTTCGAAAGTGACGGTCTCGCCTTGCAGGACGCGCAGGATATACGGTTCGATGATACGGTACTCGTCTTCGCCCAGCAACTCGCGCACTGTCTTGTCGCGAATCGCATCGCGGCTGACGCCGAATGCACGTTCATAGGCAATGTTGTTGAAGCGATAGCGCTCGTCCGCATCGACATAGGCCACCAGCGCGGGCAGGGTGTCGGTGATCGTGCGCAGGCGCTGTTCGCTCTTGGACAAGGCTTGTTCGGCTTCGCGTCGAGCAGTGATGTCGTCAACGCTGCCGACATATCCCTGGTTGCGGCCGTCGACCAGGATCGGCGCGGTTTTCATCGAGGCCCAGACGATGCGCCCGTTCGGATGGCGGAAACGGTATACACCTTGATACGGCTGATTGGTGCGCGAGGATTTGCTCCATGCCTGGAATACCTTGAGCCGGTCCTCGGGGTGGATTGCCTTGGCCCAGCCGTCCCCCAGTGCCTGTTCGCGCGTGTATCCCGACATTTCTTCGTAGGTCCGGTTGACGTAGGTGCACGCGCCGTCGGGACCGGTGCGAAACAAGCCGAGCGGTGAGGCATCGTTGACGGCCGCCAGTTCAGCTTGTTGTGTGCGCAGTTCGAGTTCTTGCTCGCGGCGGCCGGTGATGTCTTCTGCAATCCCCAGGATGTATTCGACCCGGTTTCCCTCATCGAACAGCGGCACCGAGATGACACGCAGATAATGCAAGCCGCCGTCCTGCCGTTCGAACGGCACTTCCGGAATATCGGCAACCTTGGGATCTGCCAGCATTTGCCGGTCGAGCGCTTCGAATTGCTCGGCCAACTGGGTTGAAAACGCCTCGCGATTGGTCTTGCCGATCACCTTATCCGCACGATAACCGGTGACCGCTTCAGCCGCCTGGTTCCATACGATCATGCTGCCGAAATTTTCCGGCCGTACACTGCGTGCATAAATCAGCACTGGCAAATAGTCGATCAACGAATGGAGGAACGCGCGGTTGTTGCGTGTTTCCATTTCGATGGATTTACGTTCCGAAATGTCGCGCGTGGTGACGGCTACGCCATCATCCAGCGGAACGATCTGGTGATGCAGCCAGCGTGCCTTGATGTCCTGGGAATTGACCTCGAATTCCTCTTCCCAGGGGATACGCGTGTTGACGACCTTGACATACTTGTCGAAAAAGCTCGCGATGGGCATGTCCGGCAGCACGTTACTGAGCTTTTGCCCGACTGCTTCTTCCCTCGAGATGCCGAAAAGCTTGGCAGCATTGTCGTTGATGTCGGTGAAGAGAAAGTCTGTGATTTGAAGATCTGGGCCACGACAGGATTTCAGGAGGTAGAAGGCATTAAAACTGCCTTCAGTGGCAGCGGTAAAAACCGCTTGCGCTTGTTTGGCCAGCAGTTCGCTGCGGCGCAGGCGTCGAATCTGCAGGATGAGTGCAACCGCGGTGCTGCAAATGCATAGCGAACCGATGATCCCGAATGCTTGTCCGAGGAAGCCGGCGCTTTCGCCCGGTAAACCGAAGTACAGTGCCGCCCACCAGGCGGCGAGCAGGAGGAGTGCGCAAAACGGAAGCAGAATCAAAAGAGACAACCGCTCTCCCAGGCGATCGGTCGCGCCGCGAGGATTCGTCAATGGCTTGCCTGAAATTTGGATCATTGATGCTGTGGGCTCCGGAAGGCACTGTCGCTCTCGGCATCGCTTTGGATTGCTTGTTATTGATGATTGGCCGAGCCGGGAGCGCGACACGCCTCAGCCATTCGCGTGAAAGTCGTGTAGCTGCCCGCTCCGCGTCTCTTTTTGTTTGAAGGAGGAAGACGGCCATGGCGCTTTCATCATTCGGCAATGGCACTCAACCATGGCCGTTAGAGCGGTTTGACGGCGCGTGCAAGGGAGGTCAGGCCAGGGTGAGAAGCGTAGCCGTACGGAGGTACGGTGAGCATCGCAGGCCCGAGACGGCCTCCTTTCATGCATCGGCAAACCACTCTAGAGCAGTTTCAGCCTGACCGTACAGGAGCCAAGGTTGAGTCGAGAAGCGCAA
>CBIHON010000011.1:0-128980 GCA_966211965.1 uncultured Burkholderiales bacterium
CTGGCGCTGGAGCAGGGCGAAACCGACAAGCTGTGCGAATACGCGCCGCGCCAGTTGCTGGACCTGGTGTTCCAGGTTTTCGGCGACAAGGAAGTGCTGGACGCCTACGACGAGGCCAAGCGCCATCAGCGCGATACCGAAGCCGAACTGCAGCGCTTCGAAACCGAACTGGAATCCTCCAAAACCAACCTGGAAGGCCTGCGCTTGCGCGTCGCCAATTTCCACCAATGGGAACAATTGAACAAAGAGCGGCGCGATCTGCAAGACGAAATTCTGCCGACCCTGCAGTACCACGAAATCCGTGAAAAAGCCGCTGCCGCAAGCCGAGCCCTGCGCGACGCGAAGGCCACGCTGCGCGCGCAGGACGACCAACTGTCGGACAAGCGCGCCGACCTGGCGCAGCGGGCTGCCGCATTCAACGACGCGCAACAGAACGAAACCACGCTGGAAGCCGAAGAATCCGGCTTGAAGACGCGTTTGAGCGAACTCAACGGCAAGCTCAAACCGCTGGAAAACCTGCTCGAACAAAAAGCCCGCCTGCAAAAATTGGCCGCCGATTCCGGCGCCGACATCGCCGACGTCGCTGCGCAGCTCGAAGCAAAAGAAACCGAGCTGTCGCGCCAGCGCCAAGCCCGCGACACCTTGTCCGCACGCATCGCCGCCGAACGCGCCGGCATCGCCGCGCTCGAAAGCAAGGCTGCCTTGCCCGAACCCGACAACGTCCGCTCGATGCGGCGCGCACTGCGCGAAGCCGGCATCGCGCACACGATGCTGACCGACATCATCGAAGTCAGCGAGCCGCGCTGGCAAGCCGCGGTCGAAGGCGTGCTGCGCGGTTCCACCTTCGTCATCCTGCTGGACAATCCGCGTGACGCAGCCGCCGCCTATCGCATCGGCGAAAAGGAACGCTACAGCCATTTCATCGTGCCCGACCGTGTCGCCGCGCCTTCCGGTTCTGCCGACAGTCTGCTGTCAGTGGTGCGTTTCAGCGCCCCGGCCCCGGCCTGGCTGATCGACCAGCTGGCGCGCATTACCCGCGTCGACTCGGCCGAAGCCGGCATGCGCCTGGGCAGCGGCGAAGAATGGATCACCCCGGACGCCTATCACCGCGAACGGCGCGGCGGCCGCTCGCTTTTCGTCGAACCCTCGCGCTATCGCTTCGGCCAGGCAGGACGCGCGCAACGCCTCGAAGCCCTGCAGAAATCGCTCCCCAAACTCGAAGCCGAAGAAGACCAACTGACCATCAAGATAGGCAAACTTGCCGCCGAATTCAGCGCCTTGAAAGCGCGTATCGCTGGCGTCGACGCCGCCCAGGAACTGCTTGCCCGACAACCCGAATTCGACGAAGCCGCGCATGGCGCCACACCTCTGAAAGCCGCGCGCACCGAGGTCGGCTCGCGCCTGGGCGAGCTTGCCCCCTTGATGAAAAAAGCCACCGAAGCACGCACCCGCGCGTACGACACCTGGCAAGAGGCAAAGAGCAAGTTGGCCGAGAGCGAAGCGCACCTGCGCCAGGCAAAAAAACGCCAGGACGAAGAGCGCTCCCATCACGCGCAAACGCTGAAGGAAATCCACCAAAGCTGGCGCCGCCTGCCTTTCAACTGGCGGCGCCCGGCACGCCGCCAGGCGCTGGTCAGCGAGCATCAGAATACGCATCAAGTCGAGCTGCGCCTGAAGAGCCTGGCCGCCAACCTGGCGCGCGAGGATTGGGAAACCGACGATACCGTGGTCAGCCAGTATGGCCGCCTGCACAACCAGTTGCAGGGCCGGCAGGCCGAAACCGATGAGCGCCGCTACCAGAACAACCGTGCAATCGAGGCCACCGCCAACGCGCGCGGCGCCTACATCGAACGCTTGCGCTACACTATCAAGACCTATAGCCGCAACATCAAGGAGTTGGGCGAACTGGCCGGCATCGAAGTGCATACCGACACCGTGCGCCTGGAAAACGACGACACGCAACTGGCGCAAGCCGGCCTCCACGTGCGCTTCAAGTTCGACGGCAAAGGGCCGATCGGGATGAACGACGGCGAGGCGTCAGGCGGGCAGCAGGTGATGAAGTCGCTGATCCTGTTGATCGGTCTGCTGAAATCCGATGATGGGGCTGGCGGCTTCGTGTTTATCGATGAACCGTTCGCGCATCTGGATATCCGCAATATTCAACTGGTGGGGGAATTCCTCAAGAACACCGATGCGCAGTATCTGATGACGACGCCGCTGACGCACAACACCGATGTGTATGATCCGTCGGAGTTGACGCTGATTACCAGCAAGAAGAAAAAGGAGTCGCATTGGGCGCAGCCGATTTTTGTGTTGCAGCGGCGGATGGAGGGAAAGGCAGCGTAAGGGGGAGGTTGATTTCCCCTCGTCGTACCTCGGTCATCAAACCTATGGTTCTTATATGAGGGTAGCCCTACGCTCGCTCTTGTTCCGCCAGACCAATTACCTTAAACGTCAAATAACAGAATGACCGGCTTCAATTGCACTACCTGTGGTGAATATCATGCCGAGCTTCCCATGTGCTTTGGGGCGGCAGCACCGGCCCTTTGGCTTTCGTTGTCGGAGGAGGAGCGCACGACTCGCGCTGAACTCACTTCCGATCAGTGCGTTATCGACAGCCAGTACTTTTTTCTTCTTGGCCGAATTCTTCTCCCCGTCGTCGATGGACCGGGCCCTTTCGTGTGGCTTGCCTGGGTATCGTTAAGCGAAAAGAACTTCGTTCGTTCCTGTAAGCTCTGGGATACCAAAGGTCGAGAGTCTGAGCCGCCATACTTTGGCTGGCTTCAAAGCGCTCTGCCATACGATCCACCCACGCTGAGCCTGAAGACAAGTGTTCAGACTGCAGTGGCCGGAGAAAGGCCGATCATTACGCTTGAACGCACAGATCATCCGCTGTCTATTGAACAGCGAGAGGGCATAACAATGGGAAGAGTCCGACAGATCGTCGAAAGGGCTCTTCACGGGTAATCCAGTACCGTAGCCCTGCCTACGGTACTGGGTCATCACAATGAGCAGGTATTGGGGACGTGATGATCATTCATCGGTACAACCTAATCCTTTGCGCGCATCTTTTTCCCCAGCAAAGGTCTGTTTCGTTCTCTTCATGATCATTGCCTGTAGTTGCGCCAGCGCGGGAAAATGAAAGTTCTTGCAGGAGTTGATTTCCCATACATCGCCGGTTTTGACGCTCACCGAAAACAATCCCAGATAGTCCGTCGCCCCTGCCTTGGGCGAATCGTAGCCAAGACTGAAGTCGAAATAACCGGGGTGAGGTGGATTGCCTTGTTCGTCTGCCAGATTGCCGTCGATGAATACGCCGGGCATCGACAGACGGTATTTTTCGTGCCGCAGTACAACCATGAGAACTTGCTTGGCTTGATCTTTGGTCAGGCCGTTTTCCCGTACTTCCGCCGACTTAAATGGCGCAGCGCCGACCTCTGCGCTAAATGCCACAGAGATCAAACAGAGACCACAGATCATGCGCTTCATTTGGCCGTGCATTCCATACGGGTTTTGACGACTTTGACGATGTCCACAATCAGTTGGGCGTAACCGGTGCGTCCGCCGTTGGCTGAATTGCCGGAATTGAATCCGCATCGAATGAGCGCATTGGCGAAATCAAGAGGGTCTGACTTGCCTATTAACGTTGAGCCGAATCGTTGCGCAAATGATTGCCCACATTGCAGAAAGGAATCATAGGTCGCAACTTTGATTTTTGCATTGCCCAATGGCGCTACTGCGCCGGTTTGGAGGGGCGCCGGCGCATGCATTGAGAAATAGTTGTTGTATTCCCGCGCGATACGTCCCGTCCCATATTGGCTTTCATGCGCCGCTAATCCGAGTATGTTTTCGACGGGAATCTTCAGCATCGTTGCGATAGTGGCGCAGTCCACTCGATGCTTATTAACAAAAGCGACTGCGTTAGCATTGTTGCAAAGGTTTGCCATAAATATTTTCCCTGTTTTTTATGCAATATTGTTTAATTAACCATAATATCATGACAGCTTGAATAATTAAACGGCTCAATCTCTGCTATACGTTATATATCTCTCTCGCACTACACCGTTGGGCTCCAGTACCATTACGGTCTGTTGTGCCCAGACGGGCATTGGAAAAACTTCTACACCATAGTTTATGGACACACCATGAAGAGCCGCATCATGTACATCGAGTCGAAGGCCGGAGGAATTGTCGGTCCAGCTCGCATCGGTAGAATCACGTTCTCGAAAAGTGGTTCAACCATCTACTACGCCGGCAAGTCCTTCCAAAGTCTGAAGGGCTCGGGCTTCAAGGCAAACTATTTCGATATCGAGACAGGGGATCAGTACTGGATCTCAGGCCCACGGAAAGATGGGCAGGATCAACTCTATCCAACAACGGTGGAGATCGATGATGACGTATATGAAGAGTACTGGTCGCTAATTCGAGGCGTTGCTGCGCCGCAGAGAAAAAGTAACCGCGACGTAGCCGGTTAATCCGTGCGTTTGAGATCGATGGAGAAGCCACATGCAAATCGGCAAGATAATTTTAATCAGCGTACTTTTGGCTTGCGCCTGTTTCAGCCGCTTCGCGCAGTCTCAGTCTTTGCCGAAGGGCGATGCCGGTCGCTGCAACGATGCCGTGGTAAATAGTGTTGGAAAATACTTCCATCTCCATGACTTTTCCTATCCCAGAGAGAGTATGTATCCGAGCGCTGAAAACGGCGGGCGCACGGACGAGCAAAATCGCTGGTCAATTTTGAGTTAACAACTGATTGGGAGAGTCGCATGCAATCGATGGTTGTTCCGCATGGTCACTATAAGGCAATGAGACAAAAAACCTTGAAGGAAGGCCTGCTCAAAAGGCATGAACAAAAGCTTGCGGGCGCTGGAAAAGTCGAACGAAAGCGGATTTTGGCTGAAATAGATGCTGAAGTCGAAGCTACAGTAAACGGAGACCTTAAAAAATGGAGTTCAAGTAAAAGTACTACGGCTATTACTGCGAATATTAAAATAAATGGATTCAAGGCCACAGCATTTATCCTGACGTTCTTGGCCGTCTCGATAGGGGCGTTATGGTTAGCCGGCATTCGTCTTTAACACGTTCGATACCGGCGCCATTCCGGTTGCTGGATGGTGTAGCGGCAGGCCGCTGCGTGGCATCTATCCGGGGATTGGCCCGCGACATCGGGTGTATTGAATTGTTCGTTGGAAGAATGAAGTGGATGTGCTGGGATTGCATCCCAGTCTACGCGCCTGGCTGTAAGCGGCTACACCAAGGACTACGTCAGCGTCTGCCGTGCAAAGGCCGAATGCCGGGCGGACCGGGAGCATCCCGAAAGGAACAAACAAGGTGGCAACGATATTTAAACAAGCGCGTATTTGGTCCTTTATCAGCATCCTGCTGTCAGGAATGATGAATAGCATTGCCGCCCAGTCATTGAGCATGGAGAGCGAACCTGCGGCGCTCGCCAAAGCTGCTCTTGGTTCTGAGCGAGGGAGTGCGGCCGTCGGCGTATGGCGCGGCGGCTCGTCAAGATTCGCTTTCACGCCTCAAAGTGCGGTGAACCCGGCGGCGTCGGATAACCGGCAAGGCCAACCTCTGTTCGAAATCGGCTCCATCACCAAAGTATTCACGGGTCTGTTGCTGGCGCAAGCGGTTGAGCGCGGCGAGCTGCGCCTGGACGATACTCTCGGCAAGCTATTGAACGGCAAGGCAAACCTTTCTCCGCAGGTCGCGGCTGTCACGCTCAGGCAGCTTGTCACGCATAGTTCTTGCCTGCCGCGCCTGCCGGCCGATTTTGCTGTCGGCTCGTCGCCGGCAAACCCTTACCAATACTATGGGCGCGACAGGCTATGGACAGCGCTATCGGCTTTAAAGCTGGAAAATCCGCCCCCTTGCGAAGCCGCATACAGCAATTTTGGTTTTGCCGTGCTGGGCGAGTTGATATCCGAACGTTACGGCATGTCTTGGGATGCACTTGTGCGCGAGCGAATCACCCGGCCCTTGGGGATGCATGATACGGTGCAGTACCTGGGCGACAAAACCGCACGCCTGGCAGCGGGTTATGCGGGAAATGAAACGGCATCGCCTTGGGACATGCGTGCCTTTGCCGGCGCCGGCGCGCTTCGGTCGACGGCAGCGGATATGCTGATTTTCAGCCGCGCCATCCTGGCAGGTAAAACGGGGCCGCTGGGTGCCGCGGCGGAACGCCTGGTCACGCCGCTCGGCAAGTATCAACTCGGTGAAATCGGATATGCGGTGATGATTCGCGGGCCGAAAGACCGGCGCACGATTCTTCATGATGGTGGAACGGGCGGTTATCGTTCGCTATGGATGGCAGCGCTCGACAGCAACGAAGCGTTGATCGTATTGGCGAGCAATGACAAGGCCCCGGTGGAGACAGTGGCTCAGGCGATTGCCGCGAGCCGCTATCAAGTAAGCACGGAAATCGTCGCTGTCGATGCCAAAAAACTGGCTGAATACACCGGAGTATTCCGGATTGACAAAAGCACCGCCTTTACTTTTGTCGTGCAAGACGGCGTGCTCTACGGGCGCTTGACCGGGCAGGCTTTCGGGGCGCTTACCCCCAGCGCCGAAAACACGTTTACCTTTCCCGGTGTCGGCGCGGCATTCACATTTGCGCGTGAAGGCGGCAAAGTCTCCGCCGTCACGCTGAATCAAGGTGGCGGGATCATGTCGGCTTCCCGTACGGATGAGCCAGTCCCGAGAGAAGCCGTGCTGCCTGCCCGCGCACTTGACGCCTATCTCGGGCATTATCGGAAGAAGGCGCTTTTGCAGTCCGACATGGTGTTCGATGTCCGATACAATGCCGGCCAGCTCGCGGTGAAGTTAAATGACCAGCGGCGTTTTCCTGTATTTCCGGTCCAAGGCAAGCCGGACCGGTTTGCCTATGACTTGGTCAAGGCCGAACTGCAATTCGAGCGCAATGCCGCCGGAAAAGTGGTCGCGTTGGTGCTGTATCAAAATGGCGAGCATCGCGCCGTCAAATTGGCGGACTAGTGAGAATTACGTAATATATGACCGCGCGTGCGGATTTGGCAGGGCGGGGTGGAGCAGGGAGTAGCGTGAGACTATCTAAATGGAATAGGCCAACATAAAAATGAAACTAATCACCATCCTGCTCACCGCACTGCTGGTCCTCGCCAATCCCGCCATCGCCGAACCGACCAACCGCCTCGATGAAATCCTGGCCCGAGGCACTGTCCGTGTAGCCACCACCGGAGACTACAAACCCTTCAGTTACCGCAACCCGGTGACCGGCGATTACGAGGGCATCGACATCGACCTGGCCCGCATGCTGTCCAAATCCCTCGGCGTGAAACTCGAACTGGTCGCCACGTCCTGGCCCACGCTGATGAAGGATTTCGCCGAGGGTAAATTCGACATCGCCATGAGCGGCATCTCGGTCAGCCTGGAGCGGCAGAAGCATGGCGTATTCTCCATCCCCTATCTGCGTGACGGCAAAACCCCGATCACGCGCTGCGAGAACAAGGAGCGCTTCCAGACCCTGCAGCAAATCGACCGGCCCGAGGTGCGTCTGGTCGTCAACCCCGGCGGCACCAACGAGCGCTTCGCCCGTGCCAATTTGCCGCATGCCCAACTGGTGGCCCATCCCGATAACGTGACGATCTTCGGCGAGATCGTCGAGGGCAGGGCAGATCTCATGGTGACCGATGCGGTGGAGGCACGCCTGCAGCAAAAGCTGCGGCCGCAACTGTGCGCCGTGCATCCTGAGAGGCCTTTCGATTTTTCGGAGAAAGCCTATCTGCTGCCGCGCGACTGGCTGTGGAAAGCCTGGGTCGATCAATGGCTGCGCCAGGCGATGGAAAGCGGCAGCTTCCAGCGTGTGCACGACAAATGGATCGCATGGCCTTGGCCGGATGGGGTGCCGCAGGGTGGTCTCGATTTGCTGCTGGCACTGATGGACGAGCGGCTCAAACTGATGCCGGACGTGGCGCGCTACAAATGGAATACCCAGTCGCCGATCGAGGATTTGCCGCGCGAGAAAATCATCATCGACGCCTTGGTCAAGGATGCCGATCAGACCGGCGTACCCGCGGTTTGGGCGGAGACTTTTTTCCGGGCGCAGATCGAGGCGGCGAAGACCGTGCAGCGCCAGCTATTTGAACGCTGGCGGCAGGAAAAGGCCGGCCGCTTCGAAGACGTGCCGGACCTCGCGCGCGAGTTGCGGCCACGGCTGGATGGATTGACCGTCAAGCTGCAGAAAGCGCTGAAGGATAATTGGGCCGTGCTGAATAATCCGGCCCGCCAGTCCGAAGTAAAAGCCGCGGCCACGCGCTGGCTTTCCGCCACAGTGTGGGGGCGTGCGGCCGAGCAGGCTGCCGGGCCGCTGACAGACGGTAACCCCGCCAAGCCTTGAACAGGTTCCAGGCAATCGCATGCCGCGTCTGCTCATCGCAGCACCATGGATAAAATAGCGCACACCACCGTCCACCTGCATTCACCATGACTCAACATATCGGTATCGTTGCATGTTCCGCCGAGGGAGCTGCTCTTTGTTATCGCACTATTTGCGCAGAAAGCGAGCGCCTTCTTGGCCCGCATAGGCATCCTGAAATCTCTCTGCATTCACTCTCGCTTGCAGACTATGTGAATTGTCTCGAACGCGGCGATTTGCCGGGAGTCGGCGAGCTGATGCTTGCTTCCGCCATTTAACTCGCGCGCATCGGTGCCGATTTCTTGATCTGCCCCGACAACACTATCCACCAAGCGTTTTCCCATGTTGAACCACGCTCGCCGTGCCCTTGGCTGCACATTGCGGAAGTGGTTGCGGCGGAAGCAGAGAGGCATGGGTATCGGCGGCTCGGCCTGACCGGGACGAAATGGCTGGTGGACAGTGCGGTCTACCCGGAGAAACTTGCGGCGCGCGGCATGGAGTGTGTGCGCCCAAGCGAGATCGAGCGCATTGAAATCAGCCGCATCATCATGGACGAGTTGGTGTAGGGGGTAAGCCAAGATAAAACCAGAAATGACACATAAGCCTAAAAGTAATAAAGAATCGCATTGTCATGCATTTTTGATATTTTCAGGCCACCTATTCTTTTGGCCTTGTGGAGAGTGCTTCCTCTTCTTATTTCGGGTTGACCAAATTACTCAAAATGTCCGCACCCCTGCGGATTTCGCCAGAAGCCAAGGCGTACCGAAAGCGATCGTCACGGGCGTAAATTTGCCTGTTGCTATGCGCAACAATGATTCCATTGATTTGCGCGACGGTTTCCGGCCTTGCCTCCCTCACTCCCACTTCGCCGTCAAAAACACCCAGCATGGCCAGATCCCGCGTCACCGTAAAAATGACTTCTGTGTCGCGCAAGCCGAAACCCGGTGAGGAAAACGGTCCTCGATTCTTTCGCTCGCTCCACACCAACACGACCGGATCATCGCTAGTGATAAAACCGCCGGAATTCGCTGGTGCCCTGATCAGGAGCCAGTGCCTTTTACCCAACAACGGCAAGACTGTATCGACCAGTTCGAGTTCTTGCCTGACATGCCCTGTCGTCGACACTTCAATCGTGTATTCATCGCGTTCAACAAAATCCCGCATTGCCTCGTACGTGACAGCCTGATCCGATTCGACAACGTCACCACGCACGGGCGTGCCCAAGCTTGCTTCGTAGTGCTCCTTGGTGGCCACGGTCAACTCCATCATGCGCTTAATGATCCGTTCCTGGAACTCTTGAGAGTGCTCGCGCATGCGCGGGTTGCGTACCGCAAGCAACGCGATCAGGTTGAGGATGAGGTTGTAGGCCTCGTCGTCGCCGAATTCCTTGCTGATGGCCATACGTTCCAGCGCCTTATCGACCAATCCCTCAAAGCGTGCGTAATCGGATTCGATTTGATTCGGCGGTACACCAGGCACATCAATGCGGTTGAAGTCGCGCGCTGACGCGACGTTGCGCGGAATGGTTTCGAAAGTTTTGCGGCTAATCGCATCAGCCACGAACAGCTTGGCGTTCTTGCTACGGCTTTTCGCGAAGCCCTTAAGGTAACACTGGGGTATCCAATGATGGTTTCGCGCTTCTGCTTTCGTTGTCATGTGCTCCCCTTCGCCAAGAACTTCTTTCGCCAGGCCTCTGCGATCTCAACAAACTGCATTATTGAGTCCTGACACGGACCCTCTGCATCTTCAAAATGCGCCATGAATTTGAAATCGAAATTCAAGTACGCCAGCCCACCTTGCCTGATCCTAAAACCTTCGAACTGACAGAATATATTCTATAAATGAGGTCGGCCGGGATTACGGCTTTTTTCGCAAAAACATATCTAAGTCGTTGATATAAAAAATAAAATCAGAAAAGCGCTTTGACGTCTATGGCACATTCGTGCTGAACAATTCTCCTCACTCAAAATGACTAATTCATTCTGGGCGCGTCACCCCGGTTGGGCGGCTGACGACATCGTATCGGGGCTAGGCTGCGCGCCACTGCCAAGCGACGGGACATGGCGGACCTGCTCCGCCAGCGTAGCGCGCTCTTGTAGCCAGGCGTGCTTTTCCTCGGTAAGCCGGTCGGCGCGTTCTTCGGCGCGGCGCAACTGGTCGGCCAGCATCGCCGTCTCTTGTTCGCGTGCCGCCAGCGCTATCCTGGCCTTGGCCAATTGCGTCTGCATTGCCTCCATTTGAGCGGCCAGGTGTTGCTGCGCCGCTGTCGTTGCCTCAAGGCGTGCCGCCACACGTTCCCGCTCCGTGCGTAGCGAGACCAATTCCTCCTGTGCGACGTCCGCAGTCTGCTGCAATTGCACCTGGTTGGCGGACAAGTGTGCAAGGCGCGCTTCCTGTTGGCCCAGTGTGGCTTGCTGGGACGCGATTTGTCGATTCGCCGTGGCGAGATCCTGCTCGAACCGAGCGATGCGCTGCTCATAGGCTTGGCGCTCCTCGGCGCGCTGAGCGGCGATCGCTTCCTGGTAATGTTCGAACTGGACGCGCGCTTGCGACAGCTGGTGGTCGAGCGCAGCAGCCTCGGCGGCGCGATCGGCCAGGCGCTGCTGCAAGCCGTCGTTGTGGGCCTGAGCGGTGGCCAACGCCATGCTCTGGGCGTGGTAACTCTCCTGCAGCTGCGACAGCGCCGTTCGCGTGCCCGCCAGTTCATCCTTCAGCGCAGCGTTAGTGGCGAGTGCAGCATCGCGCTCAGTGCGCAACTGCTGCTCGCGCTCAGCGGCGGCGCGCAGCGCTGCTGTCTGTTGTTGTTTCGCCTGTTCGAGCTGTTCCGCGAACTCGGCTTGCATGTGTTGATGAAGCCCTTTGACAGCGGCCAGGAGCGACGGCGGTAAGCCGGCTTCGGCTTGCGCAATTTCTCCCTGATGTTCGGTCTTCCAACGCTTCAAGAACGGCGCAATGGTGCTCTTACTGCCGGTGCCGCCGAGCGTATCCCGGACGCTATCGACTGTCGGATTCTTGCCTCCTTCAAACAGCTTGGTCGCCGCTTTCGCAACGTCGGAATACAGGATGCCGGCGCGTGCCATGGAAAGGTCTCCGTGAAATTAAATAACGTATTACATGATACGTAATATTACGATAAATAACGATTATGAATGTCATGAACTCTCCAATTTTTAATCTTCGATAAGGTTCATTATCGCATGTCATATCGACTTTCAGCGTGGTATGCTGCTCCATCGCCAGTACACATGCCGCTTGGGAGCGACAAAACATGCCACCCGATCCCACTACCGAAATCATCGATATGCCGGGTCAGCCCGACGGCGTTCTCGCGTTGCGTACCGCTGGTATGCCGCCTGCCGAGGCCGATCTGGCAGCGCGCCATCGCGCCTTCCTGGCTGCTGCGACCTCCGACAACACGCGACGCACCTATCGCTCGGCCATCCGGCACTTCTATGCCTGGGGCGGCAAGTTACCGTGTGGCGAAGCGGCGATCATCCGCTACCTGTTGGCCTACGCCGATTCCTTAAATCCACGCACGCTGGCGCTGCGCCTGACCGCCTTGTCGCAGTGGCACCTTCACCAAGGCTTCTCCGATCCGGCGTCGACGCCGACCGTGCGCAAGACGCTCGCCGGAATCATGCGCACCCACGGCAAACCGAAGCGCAAAGCCAGGCCGCTGCCGGTCGAAGACGTGGAACGGATCGTGGCGTACCTGGCTACGGTCGACACTCTGCAAGCCCGGCGCGACAACGCACTGGTGCAAATCGGCTTTTTCGGCGGCTTTCGCCGCAGCGAGCTGGCCAGCCTTGAAGTGCCGCACATCGCCTGGGAGCGCGACGGCATCATCATCACGTTGCAGCGCTCGAAAACCGACCAGGAAGGCGCAGGCATTGCCAAGGCGATTCCCTATGCCGACGGACCATGCTGCCCGGCGACGGCCTTGCGTGCCTGGCTCGACGCCGCGGGTATCGCCTCTGGGGCCGTGTTCCGGTCGATCAGCCGCTGGGGCGCGATCGGCGCCGACGCCTTGAACGACGCTAGCGTGAACACGATCCTGCAGTCGTGCGCGAAAGCCGCCGGCCTGGAAAATGTGCCCGAGCTGTCGGGGCACAGCCTGCGGCGCGGCATGGCGACCAGCGCCCATCGCGCCGGCGCCGACTTCCGCGACATCAAGCGGCAAGGCGGTTGGCGTCACGACGGCACGGTACAGGGCTATATCGAGGAAGCCAGCCAATTCGAGGACAATGCTGCCCGGGCCCTGCTGCGGCCGAAGGGATAGCGCTATGGCCGCGACCAAACCGACCGGGCATTGTCATCTGTGCGGCAAGCATGGCGAGCTGACGTACGAGCATATCCCGCCCAGGGCGGCGTACAACAAGAGCCCGGTCCTGGCGGCGTATGGTCGCCAACTCTTCGAAGGCAAAGCTGTCGACGAGCTCGACATGGAAAAATGCCAGCGTGGCGCCGGCGACTTCACCCTTTGCGCCCAATGCAACAACGACACCGGCAGCTGGTACGGCCATGCCTATGTCGACTGGGTGCGCCAGGCGGCAGAGTTGCTCGATCGTGCCAACGGTGCGCCTTCGCTGATCTATCCATTCCGGCTGCATCCGCTCAACGTGGTCAAGCAGATCGTCGCAATGTTCTTTAGCGTGAATTCGCCGACCTTCCGCGAGCGCGTCCCATACCTGGAACATTTCGTTCTCAACAAGGCATTGCGTTATCTGCCGCCCGACATCGGTGTGTACGCCGGCTATACCGTGATGAAAGGGAATAGCCGCTCGGCTGGTTTCTCTGGCATCCTGGACGGTTCAGGCCATGCGCCACAAACCTATGCCGTCTCGGAGATCGCGTTTCCGCCATTCTGCTTCGTGATGACGTTCGATTGCCCATGCCCGGATCGCAGGCTGGTCGACATTTCGTCGTTCGCCGCATATAGCTATGGCGAGATCCGGTCGTTTGACCTCCGGATGCCGGTGCTGCCGATCCATACCGCCTATCCAACCGATTACCGAACGCCGCAGGAAGTCGTCAAGGCAAAGGCCGCGGCCATGACGCGCCCGGCCGGTTCGACGTAGGTCGGCGCCGGTGCCACGTGAGCTCGGCAGGCTTGCATGCCGACAGCTTGGTACCCCTTGTTGTGGACCGTGCTGACGGATGCTGGCATCGTTTCGGCAAAGCTGTACAGCGGTCATTCGCTGCGGCGCGGCTTTCCGAACTCGGCAACGTTGAACGGCTGGGACTTGGAAACCTTAATAGCCTACGTGGGCTGGAAGCGTGTGCAATCGGCTCTACGCCATATCGACGCGGTCGATTCCTTTGTGCAACAGCGGATTGAATCGACACTGCCGCCTAGGCTTGCGGCTCCCGGCCCGTAGGCTCTGTTACCCATGTGGAAAGCGATCACCGGCCATGACGGCAACAAAGTCCCACTGCAACGCGTTGTCATGCCGGTTCCACGTTTGAACCGATTTCAAATCGAGATACCCTGATCGCCGCCAGATAACAACCCAGCGACACCACAGAAAACGCCAGCAGCACGCCAATCAACGGATAAGGCGATGGCGTCATCTGCACGATCGCTGCAATAGCAATTGGGCCTGCCGCCTTGGACACGAGCGCCGGGCCGGCCAGCGCACCGGATATCGCGCCATAATTTTCGCGCCCGAACAATGCCTGCGGAATAGTGCCGCGCACGATTGTCATGATTCCGTTGCTTAATCCATAGAGCATGCAAAACGCGGCAGCCGCGAACTGGTGCTGGCCCAGCATTAGCAAGGTGAGCAGCGCCAGCGGCAGTGCCGCAAAAATCAATTTGCCCACCGTTTGCGGCGCGGCGCGACTGCCGAATAGCATTTCACCGATCCGTCCCGCCACCTGCAGCGGGCCGATCAGCGTTGCCATCAATACGGCCGTTGTCAGTGCATGGCCGTATTGATGCAGCAGCGGAATCAGGTGCACCGACAACGCAGAGAAAACAAAGCTGTTGGTGGAAAAGGCCAGGGCCAGCTTCCAGAATGCCGGATGGCGCACGGCGTCCCGCAATGAATAATCTCGCTTGGTATGCGCAGCCGGTAGAGGCATGCTTGCCGGTCGTCCACCTGTCGTCAGCAGCGCATGCAACGGCGCGCACAGGACCAGTTGCATCGCGCCATACATCAGGTAGGTATCGCGCCAGCCGATCAAGCTATTAAGCTTCAGTGTCAGCGGCCAGAACAGCGTGCTGGCGAAGCCGCCGAACAAGGTCAGCGTCGAAATTGCCTTGCGCGGATTCGCAGTGAACGCGTGGTTAATCGTCGCGAATGCCGCCTCGTACAGCACCATCGCCATTGCCACACCCAACACGGTCCAGGCAAGTAAATACAGAAAGATGGAATGGGCAAGACCCAGCACAACGAAACCGACGCCGCACGTCAAGGAGCCGATACCCATCACGGTGCGCCCGCCAAAGCGGTCGAGGAATACGCCGACCGGCGTCGATACCACCCCCGCCACCAGCAGGCTCCACGAGAACGCGCCAAATACCACTTCCGCGCGCCAGCCGAATTCGCGCTGCATCTCTGGCGCAAGGATGGCGAATGCGTAATACAAAGATCCCCACGATATGATCTGAGTGAAAGCGAGGATGCCGATTGTGTTCCATGATGCACGGGTGATTTGCATGACGTTGGCTGATTTGGTTGGACGGGGGCGCTGCTTATACTTTGCAGCAATCGAGGTGGAACATTGGCATCAGTTGTCTGCCATCGGGAACGGAATTCAGCTCACGCGCAGCAGGCAGCCCGTGTCGGCTGGGCAGGCGCCTGTGCCGGCGCATTGCAGCCGCAGCCCGCATTGCCCTTTTCCTTCTCTTCGGCATCCAGCACACAGCAGGCATCGACGCCAGCCGGCGCTGCACCGCCGCAGCATCCGGCAACCGGTGCAGCCTCGACCGTACCGAGCAGCGGCGCCACACTGCAGACGCCTGTTTCCGGCAATTCCAGGCGCACGTCATTTGCCGCGGCCAGGTCGCCCGCCAACGCAGCCACAATCGAGCGCACTTGCTCATAGCCGGTCGCCATCAGGAAGTTGGGCGCACGGCCATAGCTCTTCGCGCCGACCGCGTAATAGCCCGTTTCCGGATGCGCCAGTTCACGGTGGCCATGCGGCCGGACCGTGCCGCAACTATGTAGGTTCGGGTCGATCAGTGGCGCCAGCGCATCGGTGCTTTCCAGCCAAGGATCCAGTCGCAACCGCAGTTCGCGCGCCATATCGAGGTTCGGCCGCGCGCCGGCGGCGCCGATGACCTCAGCGATGCCGCCGATGGTTGGTGTGATTCCGTCGCGCGGTTCGCCCACTACCTCGATGCCGTCCGGCCGCAGATGCAAGGCATGGATGCGGAAATGGGTATGTACTTCTAGCCGCCCAGCTTCCTGCAACTGTTTTAACCGTACACCGAGATGGCCCCGCGCCGGCAGCTGATCGGCATCGCCGCCGCCAAATACCTTGCCCAGGTTGGCGCCACGCATCGCCCATATCACGGTCGTACCCGGTTCCTGGGCGGCCAGTTCGGCCAGCGCTATCAGGTTGCCTGCCGCAGAATGACCGGCGCCGACCACCAGAACGCGCTTGCCGGCATAACGGGCGCGGTCTGCGCCCAGAATGTCAGGCATGCCGTAACGGATGCGGTCGGACAGCACGGTTTCCCCCAACGCCGGCACGCCATTGGCGCCGAGCGGATTCGGCTGCGACCAGGTTCCTGCCGCATCGATGACCGCTTGCACCAGGATTTCCCGTTCTCCATCTGGCGTGCGAACGCGCAGCACAAACGGTGCGCTGTCCCGGTTCTTGGTCTTCACCTTGTCGTATCCGAGCCGAGTGATGGCCACCACACGATGGCCGAGGTGCAGATGCTGCGCGATAGCGGGCAACGCAGCAAATGGCGCCAGATAGTCATCGATGATCTCGCCCGCAGTCGGCAGTCCCTCAAGGTCTGGTTCGCGCCAACCGCTGGCGCCAAGCAGCGTCCGCGCGACGTGATCGAGGTTATAGCGCCACGGTGAAAACAGCCGCACGTGCCGGTAACTGGCCAGATTGGCGGCAAGGGTATCGCCAGCCTCCAGAATGATAGGCGTCAAGCCATGTTGCACCAGATGGGCTGCAGCGGCCAAGCCGACCGGACCGGCGCCGATGACGGCGACGGGTAATGCCTTGGTTTCTCTTTCCATCACATCCCCCATGTAATTCGACGAAATACGAATAAAGAAGCAAAAAAAATCAAAAACTCGCGACCAGTTGCTTCAACTGTTTCAAACGCACCGGGTTAATGCAGTAACACACCCGTTGCTCATCGGCGGAACCGAGAATCAATCCTGCCTCCTTCAAAATCGTGACGTGTTGCGAGATCGTGCTTGGCGCCAGCGGCAGGATATCGGTCAGGCTGCCGAAAAAGCATTCGCCATAGTCCACCAGGTGTTTGAGCAGCCGTACCCGCGCCGGATGACCAAGCGCCTTGCACAGTATGGCCATGTCGTCCACGTCGATCGGCGTGACTTCCTTCGGCGAGTTGGGTGGGCAGCAAGACATTGGGGCAATAAATTCGTTAATCGACGAATAAAGAATAAGCGGCAAGATTAGTTGTGTCAAGCCATATATTCGATATTTCAAATAATATAGAATAATTGAATTGTTAAAGGCCGATCGGCGATCAACGGGTTCCTCGCTTTATGAAGAATGTTGCACGAATGCCCGTCGACATTTCGTGAGCGCCGGTCAACTTTCCTTTCAAAGCGGCATTGAAAATGCCCAGTATTCACGAAACGGCATATCCACGCTTTAATCTGGAGCTGTCCTTGGATGTCTTATTGCTCTATAGGGTCGTATATTTCGGTATGGATGAAGGTTCACGCATGAGCCTCGCAAGAACAAGATTTTTCGACGAGTCGATCGGCGCGAAGACCGACTCCCAGGGCTTGCTGGCCTTAATCTCGCACAGCAAGCCCTGAGCGCTTAGGTTGCGCAGAAAGTGGTATAGCGCTTGCGCCACCGTTGAAAAGCCATTGGTAGTTTGCGTCATGCCACTAGGTGCCGTGAGCGCTTTATCGTCAAATGACGATCGCACCCAATCTTCCACTTCTCTGACGCGGAATTCATTCCCGATCATGCAAAATTTGGCGAACACGCCGGTTTGCCACATGACCGGATGCATGCCAAGTGCGCTCTGTCCATCCGTCGTTTGCATCAGGTTTGGCGGTAGCCTTGTAGGGGCCAATCCAATTTGGACGCAATGAAGCGCAACGCGCAATTCGAGATCGAGATTGCGAACTTGCACAATCCGCTTTGCGATTGGCAATCTGCGCAGGTTGGCCGCTAAATTTTCTGCGCGTTCCAGCAGCTTATCTGCGTTGGCCAACTTCCGGGATGGTAGGCTGTTCATCGATATTTTTGGAACACGTTGCACCGCTTCTGGCACGAATATTCTTGTCGACATTGTCAGTAAATGACACATGTCGGCACGGACGTAGGCTTCATGCTGGTTGTGGAGCCATTGCCATCGATTGCGATCGCCGATCGCCGCGTTGATCATCGAAGTTGAGGCGTTTGTCGGCAGATTGCTGAGGTCAATTTCTACCGTGGACAGGTATCGATTTCGAAGTTCGGCAATTTTGTCCGGCGGTACCTGATGCCGAAAATACACTTCTACCGCAACACGGCCATAATCGGTGGTGAAGAGCAGGTCAGGTTTGATCGTACCGAGATCGGCTTCGATTTCGACGGATTTGATTTTCAGCCGATAACTTGGTTGATATCGCCAGTACAGTTCGTGCATAACACCGTCTGCCGATTCGGTTTCTGCTCGTACTTCGAAGGGAGGAAGAATTAACTCCGGCAATTTCGCTACTTGCTGCTTGGCATACAAATGAACGAGTGTTTCTGGTTGTGGATTGCAATTGACGTCATCGGCCGCGTGGGCGAAATGATGATCAAGAATCTCGCCTTTTTTGGCGATGAGGGCGCGCCCGCATAAAAAGCATGTGCATTTGCAAGGAAGGCCGCGCTCCACGCTATCGACATGCCAGAGTTCCCCATCGCGAACGCCATAAAGAATTTGAGATGAGGACATTGAGTCGATCTGGCTCGATCAGCCGACGGTATAAATTCGATGGGTGACGACTTCAGCGCTTAGGACACCCATTCATCGACAGGGATTTGAGGGTAATCACGAGGATGCCGAAGTGGCTTTCTTGCAGCCGCTTCCAGTCGCGCCCTGGCCCGTGCATCCAACCGCGGAATGCCTTTCATTGAAATCGTGAAAACACGTCCGGGTCCTGGTTCCTCAGCGAGAGTCGGCACTTCTGCAGCTCTCTCAGGCGTTCGTCGCGTCGGTGACGTGGCCATCATCTTTCCCATTGATTCATTTTCGACCTCAATAGAATACCGTATCTATTCTATTCAGAATCCGAAAAATGACGACTCTCCATTGAGGAGGGAGCTACCTGTTCCTCTGCCGGCAGAGCTAGTGTCGATCAAATACGTGATTGACTGATAAACCTTCGTTGAGGTATTGACAATAAACGGGAACGTGCTGCAATGTTCCTCCCTTGCTTTGCGTAACATGGTTGACTGATTACATTGCTATGAGCGGCATGCCGGACAGATCGCTGGTCGGGTGATTGGCGGCAGCCATCTTATACAAACACGTATCAATTTTCTCGGAGTCCTGCACCATGGCGAGCATCGAACGAACAGCCTATCCTCGATTCCCACGTACGCTTACGCTCAAGGATCTGCAGACGTCGTTCACCCCGCGGCCGGAAGAAACAGAATGGGCGCAAGCCTTCGCGCGCACGCCTGATCGCCGGCTGGCTCTCCTGGTGATGCTCAAGTGCTTCTTGTTTTTGCGGCACTTTCCCACAGTCGAAACGATCCCTGCCGAGGTGATCGAGCATATATCTGCAAGCCTTGGCATGCAGCCGGTTCAGCAAATCACTTATCCGGGCGCGCACACTGCGCTGTACCGTCACCATAAGGCGGTCCGTGAGCTGTTGGGGGTCAAACCCTACACCGATGCGCAAACGCGTTCGCTGGCGATCGGGATCGCGCAGGCGGCGGCTGGCGTCGTGGATACGCGTGTTGACATCATCAACATCACGATCGAAGAACTGGTGCGGCTCGGCTACGAGTTGCCGGCGTTTCGCACGCTCGACGATATTGCCGAACAAGCGCATGTCGCTGCCGAAGCCGAGCTACACGACCGGATTGCCCAACGTTTGGAATCCAGCCAGCGCCAATGGCTGGATCAATTGCTGGAAACAGAATTGCCGGCGCGGCGTACGCTGTACAACCAGATCAAGCGATCGGCGAAAAAGGCGTCACGCAAGCACCTCGATCTGGTGCTCGACCAGTTGAACTGGCTCGAATCGCTTCCCGATAGCGATACATTGCTCGACGGCGTGCCGGCTACCAAGCTGAAGCACATGGCGAACATGGCGTCAGTCCTTGACGCGGCCAACATGAAAGAATATCTGCCGGCCAAGCGGCACGCGTTGATACTGGCATTGATTCGGCAGATGCGCATCGGCGCGCGCGACGATATCGCAGAGATGTTCATTCGCCGGATGGGCACGATTCACAAAAGCGCCAAGGAAGAACTCACTATTATCCAGGCCCGCCAGCGTGAATTGAGCGAGGAACTGGTCGCCACGCTTGAGCAGGTGGTGGAAATCCTGGCTGAAGGTCTTGACGATGCACGCACCGGCCAACGTGTACGCGAGCTGCTGGCGCCGCACGGTAACTTGGACAAGCTGCAGTCGGATTGCGAAGCGATTCGCGTCTGGAGCGGAGGAAATCACTTGCCGTTGCTGTGGAAGCCGTTCAAGTCATGGCGGGCTGCCATGTTCCAGATGGCGAAGGTACTGCGCTTTGTCGCGGCCACTGAAGACGGCCGCCTGCTCAAGGCCTTGGACACGATACTGGAAAACGAGCATCGCAAGACGGAATGGATCGCCGACGACGTCGACCTGTCGTTTGCATCCGAGCGCTGGAAGAAGCTGGTGCGCCGATCGCATGGGCTGGGCAACCCGACGAACCGACGTTACCTCGAAGTCTGCGTCTTCAGCCATTTGAGCGGCGAGCTACGTTGCGGTGATGTCTGCATTGAGGGTTCCGGCACGTTCGCCGATTACCGTGCCCAACTGGTACCGTGGGAGGAATGCGAACGCTTATTGCCGGCGTATTGCGAGCGCATCGGCATTCCGGCCGACGCGCAAGGCTTTGTCGATAATCTCAAGAAACTGTTGATGGATACTGCGGTACAGGTCGACAACGAATTCCCGCAGCATGCCGGCGACGTGACGATCAGTCCGAACGGCGAGCCAACCTTGAAGCGGGTAACAGCGCGCGAGATACCGCCATCGGCCATCGCGCTGCAAGCGGCCATCGATAGCCGACTCGTGCCGCGCAACCTGCTGGACATCCTGGCTAACATCGAGCACTGGACGGGATTCACGCGCAATTTCGGCCCGCAATCAGGCGACGATCCGAAGTTGCGCAACGCGCGCGAGCGTTACCTGCTCACCGTGTTCGCGATGGGGTGCAATTTGGGACCCAACCAGGCGGCGCGGCATTTATCGAACGGCGTAACGCCGCACCAACTTTCGTATGTGAACCAGCGTCACATGGGCCTGGAGCAGCTGGACAATGCTTGCCGTGACTTGACCGAACTTTATCTGCGCCTCGATTTACCGAAGCTGTGGGGGGAAGGCAAGAAGGTAGCGGCCGACGGCACACAATATGACTTCTATGAGCAAAACCTTCTGGTTGGTATGCATTTCCGGTACCGTCGCATGGGCGCAGTGGCCTACCGGCATGTGGCCGATAATTACATCGCCGTATTCCGGAGTTTTATACCGCCAGGCGTGCTGGAAGCAATTTACGTCATCGAAGGCTTGTTGAAAGCCGGTTTGAGTGTCCAGGCCGACACGGTCTATTCGGATACGCACGGCCAGTCAGAAGCCGTCTTTGCATTTACCTACTTGAACGGCATTCAATTGATGCCGCGTATTCGCAATTGGAAGGATCTCCACTTCTATAAGGCGGAGAAGGATATCCGCTATAAACATATCGACCGCCTGTTCAGCGCCGTGGTCGACTGGAAACTGATCCGCAACCATTGGAAAGATTTGATGCAGGTCGCGATCTCGATTCAGACCGGCCGCATCGTCTCGCCAATGTTGCTGCGCAAGTTGAGCCACGAGGGAAAGCATAACCGGCTGTTTGCTGCGGCGCATGAACTTGGACGAGTGCTGCGCACCGTGTATCTGCTGCGTTGGATTTCGCAAAAGGAGATGCGCCAGGAGGTGACGGCGACAACCAACAAGATCGAGTCGTACCATGCGTTCACCAAGTGGCTCGATTTTGGCGGCGACGTCATCAACGAGAACGATCCGAACGAGCAGCAAAAGCGGGTGCGCTACATCGACCTGGTGGCGTCGGCAGTGATCTTGCAGAATACCGTCGATATGATGCGCATCATGCAGGAACTGCACGCCGCCGGGGAGCCGGTGGCTGCGGCTGATGCAGCCTTTATGAGCCCTTACGGCACGACAGGCGTCAAACGCTTTGGCAACTATCATCTCGATTTGAAACGGCCTCCGGAAGCCTGGGTCAAGGAATCCTTGTTCCGGCAAGCCGTCAAACGCGCGAGGGCGGAAGTCGGCAAAGAACAGCACCCCGACACCAAGCCAGGAACAACATGAGCGATTCAGACGATACGATCAAAACCGCCTACGGGCGGTTAGACCGGGCCGCACTGCGAGAAGTGCAGGATACGTACGACACGACGGCGCTTTTGCGCATGGTGGACGAGCTCGACGGATTGCTGGCTAGTGCGCGCGCCGAAGATGGCCTGCGCGACATGCTGCTGCGACTACACGGGATGGGGCATACGGTCATCAACGGGGCAGGAATGACCGTCACGGCTGATGAAGAAAGCTTGCCCGAATTGGTGTTTGACGTGATGGCAGAAATACAGCGGATGATTACGATACTGCGAGGCTGGAAGTCTGGTATTGAGCCGCTGGAGCGGCTCACGCCACGCGATTGATTCGATTTGACATCAACTGGGGCAATGTAGCATAAAAGACGGTTTTTATATTACTTTTAGACTTATGTGTCATTTCTGGCTTTATCTTGGCTTAATCCCGTGTACGGCAGATTCGACCCGAAGGGGATAGCCTATTTCCAGCAAGTCATCCGACAGATGAAGCGCAGTGGCTGTGATGCGGTCATCTTGGGATGCACCGAGATTCCCTTGATCATGAATGACGCAAATTCAGCGCTGCCGACGTTGGATTCCACGCGCCTGCTCGCGCGAGCCACGCTCTATCGTGCCATCGGCAATCGCGAAGCCGGGCTGTGACGGCAACGTTCGCATAAAGGGGGCGGGATAAAACGGGAAGACTTAACCGGCCTCCAAAAAATTTTTCAACTTGTCCGCATGCGATTGGTGCCGCAGCTTGTTCATCGCGTTTTCTTCAATCTGCCGGATGCGTTCGCGCGACGCGTCGAATTGTCTGCCGATTTCTTCCAGCGTATGGGCGCGCGGCATCTCCAGGCCGTAACGCATGCGCAGCACTTGCGCTTCGCGCGGCGTCAGCAAGCCCAGCATGTCCTTGACGATATTGCGCATGGAGGCCTGTACCGCGGCGTCTTCCGGCGTCAAGGCGGAGTTGTCTTCGATCAGGTCGCCGAGTTCGGTATCGCCGTCTTCTCCCATCGGCGTGGCCATCGACATCGGTTCCTTGGCGATGCTCAGGATTTCGCGGATCTTCGTTTCCGAGAGTTCCATTTTTGAGGCCAGTACCTTCGGATCCGGCATCGTGCCGGTTTCGTTCTGGATCTGGCGCGCAATCCGGTTCATTTTGTTGATCGTTTCCATGACGTGCACCGGCACCCGGATGGTGCGGCCCAGGTCCGCGATCGCACGCGAGATCGCCTGGCGAATCCACCATGTTGCATAGGTCGAGAATTTGAAGCCGCGGCGGTATTCGAACTTGTCCACTGCTCTCATCAAACCGATGTTGCCTTCCTGGATCAGGTCGAGGAATTGCAAACCGCGGTTGGTGTATTTTTTCGCGATCGACACCACGAGGCGTAAATTCGCTTCGATCATCTCGTCCTTGGCGTGACGCACATGACGCTCCGCCGCCCTCATCTGGCGATGGATGTTGCGCAAATCTTCGAGCGGCAGCGCCAGGCGTTCCTGCAGGGCGATCAGTTTGTTCTGTGCTTCTTTCACTAGCGCGGCATGGCGGCCGAGCGCGGCGCTATAGACATGGCCGGCGGCGATTTCCGCATCCACCCAGTGCAGGTTGGTTTCGTTGGCCGGAAAAACGGCGCTGAAGTACGCATGAGGCATGCCGGACTTATGGACGGCAATCTCCTGGATCGCTTTTTCGCTCTCACGCATCTGCTCGACCTGGCTGCGCAGCGAACTGCCGAGCTTGTCGATTGCTTTCGATGCGAAGCGGATCGTCGACAACTCGCGGGAAATGACGGCCTGCGCTTCGGTGTACTGCCGTGAGCAATAGCCGTGCTGTTCGTAGGCTTGGCCCATCCTGTCGAAGGCGGCGGCGACGACGGAGAATTTCGATAATGCGGTTTCCTTCAGTTGCCGTAACTGCTTGGATGAGAGATCGGCGGTGTCTTCTTCGTCGGCGATGCTCTCTTCCTCGTTTTCCGGCAGGCTCGCGTTTTCATCGTCTCCGTCTTGTCCGGCTTGGATTCCGGCGGTGGACAGATCGGCCAGCCCGTCCACGAAATCGCTGATCTTCATCTCATCCCTGGCGATTTTTTCCGCTTCGATGAGAATCTCATGAATCGTCGCCGGGCATGCTGAGATGGCCTGGATCATTTCTTTCAGGCCGGCTTCGATGCGTTTGGCAATCTCGATTTCGCGTTCGCGCGTGAGCAATTTTGCCGTACCCATTTTGCGCATATACAGCCGCATCGGGTCCGTGGTACGGCCAAAATCCGCGTCGACGCCGGACAAGGCCGCTTCGATCGCCGTTTCGGCCTCGTCGTCAGCTGTGCTTGCGGCCACGGTGTCGGATAGCAAGAGAGACTCGGCATCCGGGATCTGCTCGTAGACGGCGATGCCCATTTCGGTCAGGCTGGAAATGACGCCGTCGAGAGCACTCGGCTCGGCGATGTCATCCGGCAAATGATCGATGATTTCGGCCTGAGTCAGGAAGCCGCGCGCTCTCCCCAGCGCCACCAGCGTCTTGATCTGCTGATAGTGGCTGTCGCGGGTCGTTTCGGGAATGTCGCCTTCGGACGGCAAGGTGCTTTTTATATTCTGGCTGCGGTGTTGCACACGGCTTTTGAAGGCCACAGCGGGTTCTGCCGACATGGCGGCATCCAGTGCTTTTGCTTCGGCTTTGGTAGTCACTACCCCTGATTCCTAATAAAACAACTTCATGAAAAATTGCGAATTTGGAAATTTTTTGGATTTGGCCCGGAATTCCATGGTAAGGAGCACAGGGCATATTTCTCAATTCGACCCGTCCGATATGGGGATTGCCCTGCCAAATTCCAGCTCTTTACGGAAGATTTGTATAAAAGGATCCGGCAAATACGTCTTTTACAGCGGGATGAACTACTCAATCATCCGGTATTGGCGTTCCTTGGACCGGCGTTTTTACCAATTGGATCGTCTGGGACCGATAGGCAAGCTTGATGCCTTCTTGGGCAAAACGCCGTAGCAGCGCGAGGTTGATTGCCTGTTGAACATCCATATAGAGGTTGAAATCCGGGTTGGTCATGTTGTAGACCACTTCAAAAATCAAGGACGAGTCGGCATATTCCTTGAAGTGCGCCCGATCGAAACTGGTATTGGGTTGGGCCAGCACGACCTCGCGGATAATCTGCGGGATCAGGCGGAGTTGCGCTTCCGTGGTCTCGTAGGTGACGCGGAGGTTGAAAGCGACGCGCCGGTTTTGCATGTGCTTGTAGTTGCGGATACGGCTCTTCAACAAATCCGCGTTCGAAAAGATGACTTGCTCTCCTCCCAAGCTGCGCAGGCGCGTGGTTTTCAAACCGACGAAGTCGACCGTTCCCATGATGTCATCGACGATAATGAAATCACCGACGACGAAGGGCTTGTCCAGCACGATCGAGAGCGAGGCAAAAATGTCGCCCAGGATATTTTGAACCGCCAGCGCCACCGCGATGCCGCCGATGCCGAGGCTGGCGACAAGCGTCGTGATATTGAAGCCCAGGTTGTCGAGGATCATCAGCACGATGATGAGCCACAAAGTCAGGCGTACGATAAAGCCGAGCGCCGCCGTGGAAGTCGTGCTCGCCACATCTTCGGCCGTCTTGCGCAAGCGGTAATACGCCAGCCAGTGCCGGACGCCATTGTCGCCCCAAAACGCGAGCTGAACCAGCAAGGCAACAATGGTGAAGCGTGAAACGGCAAGTTGCTTCTGTGGGGATAGGTCGAGAAAATAAGTGCTGAAGTAAAAAGCCACGATCATGACGAACACAACGTGGGTCGACGACAGCATTGCCACGAACACGTCATCCACGTGGGTTTGCGTGGCACGGGCAAAGGTCGACAAGCGCCGCACGACGAATATTTTTCCCGCATACATCAAGCCGGTTGCCGCCACAGTGACGGAAAGGGCAATCCCCCAGTTGAGCAGAGTGTTGTCCAGAAAAACCATTGTCATTGTCTTCCATGAATGAAGCCGCCGCAAAGACCTGGCAAGCCCGGCGGCTCGGATGTTGAGCGTGAGCCATTTCGTGGCATTCAACATATCGACACCCGGCAACGAAAAATGGTTCTCTACCGGCTTGGCATGATTTCCGGTTTGCTATCACTGGGAGATGGCATCAAGGGCAGGAAGGTAGGGGATCTAGCGCAGTTCGACCCCCATCTCGCTTGCTATGACCTGGATGTCATGATCGCTGATCTGGAAAATGCCGAATCGAAGTTGATACCCCCAGTTTCGATTGCCTGCCGAGAACTCCAAAACATCCAGAATCGGCTGAATTGGCGACTCATTGGCCTCGCTCCATGAAACGTCACGCCGGAACGGGCAAAATCCGCCGCCCATATCGAACTGGTAGGGCTCGCCAGGCGGAACAATGCCGATGGCCGTGAATGCTTGTAATTTGCTTTTGCCGCCGAATTCGATCGTGGGCGAATAGTAGGCAATCCGGTCTCCTGGCTTTACGCGACGCAACGGGGCGGCCTTGCCGTGGCAGACCTGCATAAAACCGCCCGCTCTGCCGCGACGCACATGTTCTGCCGAGGCTACGGCAATCCAGTTATTGCTCATTGTTCGGACGGTGCAAAGACGCGAAGGCGATGGCCATCCGGATCAACTGCAACAAAGGTATAACCGAAATCCATGTGAGTTGGCGCCTGTGCGATATCCAACCCGCGACTGCGCCAGTCGTCATACATTGAATTGACCACGTCGTTGCTGGCGACCGAGAAGGCCAATTCACCACCGCCGCCAGTCGCTTTTGCTGCCGGCTCGACAGTATGCTTCGACCACAGCCCAAACATCACACCCGACTCGAGGGCGAACATGGCAAAGGTTGGCGAGGCTTCGATCGGCTCTTTTCCAAGCAAGTCTGTATAGAATTTTGCGCTGGCCGTTGGGCTGTCTACGTAAAGGATGATGAAATTAGGGTGAGGCATGTCGATACTCCGCATTGGTTGATGAATGATCTGTCGCAAGAAGTAACTTGCACAACACGATCATAAGTCACGCCACTGCCAGTTTTTGTCAGCAGTGATCAACTACTGCGGCCGAATTCCTTCGATTTCACGCCATTCTTTCAAAAGTGCCTGACGCCGGCGGGGATAGCGCTGTTCCATGATTTCCAATGCGGAAATTCGATCCGTGCGAAAGTGCCTGAATTCCTGCCGCAGCTCGCACCACGCAACAAGAACACGGACATGATCAAAATAACCGAGTGCAAAGGGCCAGATCGTACGCGCGGATTCAGCGCCTTTGAGGTCCCGGTATCGGATATCAAGCTTGCGCTCGGTCCGAATGGCCTGACGAATTAAAGGTAGCTCCACATTTCCGGTCGGGACGGTGCCGGATGGTCCTACTAGCAGGGCGGATGCGTCGAGTGCGTTGCGTAGATCATCCGGTAAAACCGCAGCTATTTTGGTGAGGGCATTACGGGCTGCTTCCCCGAGCCTTGCATCTCCGCGGTCTGCCACCCAGCGGGAACCCAAAACGAGCGCCTCGATTTCATCTTCGGAAAACATGAGCGGCGGAAGCATGAAACCAGGCCGTAAGACATAGCCGAGCCCAGGCTCTCCCTCAATGCTTGCGCCTTGCTCCTGCAGCGTGCCAATGTCGCGGTAAAGCGTGCGAAGGCTGATGCGAAGTTCCGCAGCCAAGCGGGCGCCGGTAACAGGGTGCCGATGGCTGCGCAATATCTGGATTAAATCGAGTAAGCGTTGAGCGCGGGACATGCGAGTTTTTCTGAAGAGGGCAGGGGACATTCAACCATATCATGCCAATTATTGGCATGATATATTGACAAGAAATCACTTCGCGTACTCGGGCCACCCGCAGGGCGGCTCTGGTTACGGTTGTCGCAGACTGCGTGGCGTGCGACTTTTCCATTTCTACGCGAGCCCCGTTTTGAGTGTGCTTTATAAATAAACAACAATAAAATTTAAATGTTAATGATAATAATTCCCATTAAGTTTGGTATCATAATTACGCTTGCGTTGCGTTTCCATCATAAATACATGTCGATTATGAAAAATACCATTCTTCTTTTTGCTGGTCTTTCACTTACCTGCAAGCTGGCGCTTGCTGCCGAGACGCCGATTGGCAAACATCAAATCGTCAACGGTATGGAGATCGGCGCCGTCTATCTGCAGCCGGTCAAGATGGAACCGGAAGGCATGATGAAAAAGGTCGAGGAATCCGATATTCACCTCGAAGCCGACATTCATGCCGTCAAAAACAATCCGAACGGTTTTCCCGAAGGCGAATGGATGCCGTATCTGCAGATCAAGTTCGAACTCACCAAGGTGGGCAGCACGTATAAATCAGAAGGCGTATTGATGCCGATGGTGGCCAATGACGGCCCGCACTACGGCGACAACGTGAAGCTCTCAGGCGCGGGCAAATACAAGCTCAAACTCAGCGTATTGCCGCCGGCCGCCAGCGGGAACGCGCATTTTGGGCGCCACATCGACAAGGAAACCGGCGTTGGGCCATGGTTCAAACCATTTTATTTGAACTATGACTTCACATTTGCCGGGACCGGGAAAAAGGGCGGTTATTGATTCGGTGCCGGCCAGTTGATCACTGCCATTGCCATTTGGAGGTGCGACATGTTAAAGAAACTCTTGCTGCTGTTCTTGATGAGCGTGTTGGCGGCGTCTCTTTCAGCCGCCGAGGATTTGCCAAGCTTTAAGCTTTATTGCAACAACGGGGTATTTACGCCGCAAAAGTTACAAGTCCCCGCCGGCAAAAAATTCAAGATCGAAATCTACAATACCGGGACCGAAGCCATCGAGTTCGAGAGCAAGCAATTGCGCAAGGAAAAGGCGCTGAGTCCCAATTCCTCTTCCTTTGTGGTGATCTATCCGCTCGAGCCGGGCGAGTACAAATTCTTCGACGATTTCCATCTTCAAACCGGCCAAGGCAGCATCATCGCCAAATAGAGATTTCTTACCGCTAAAAGCTTGACGAGTGCCATGCAAAATTTCGGTCAAATACTCTTCGTAATGTGGCGGGAAACCGTCGAAGCCATGCTGGTCGTCGGCATTTTGCATGCGTGGCTTTCGCATAACCCCGCCGGCAGGCGCGGGTTGAGCTACCTGTGGCTTGGCGTGCTGGCGGGCCTGGGTGGCGCTTTTTTTCTCGGGCTCGGCATCGAGGCCATGAATTCCGTTTTATCGGATGAGGGTCAGGAATATTTCCGCGCTGGGATGTTATTGGCGGCCGCAGGGCTGATCGTGCAGATGGTGTTCTGGATGCGGCGGAACGGCCGGCGCTTGAAACAGGATATGGAACAAGCATTGTCCGAGAGCGCAAAACATCAGCATTGGTGGGGCGTGTTTTCCTTGGCCGCGATTGCCGTTGCGAGAGAAGGAAGCGAAACAGTCGTCTTTCTATCGAGCCTGGCAATGGGCAGCCAGGGTTTTGCCTCCGGGCGCTTCTGGCTGGCGCTCGCACTGGGCGTGGCGCTTGCCGGCGGCACCTTCTATCTGCTGCAGTTGGGCGGCAGGCTGATTTCATGGCGAGCATTCTTCCGCGTGACCGAAATATTGCTGTTGCTGCTGGGCTGCGCGCTACTGGTGGGAGGCATAGAGAAGCTGATCGACGTGCAATTGCTGCCCACCTTGAAAGCCTCGGTCTGGGACAGTTCCGTGTTGCTCGACGATAGCTCTATTTTCGGCGGAATCGTATCGGCGTTCACCGGCTATCGGGCGCGGCCGCCGCTGATGAGCGTACTGGCATTTTGCGGATATTGGCTGGCCATTCTGTGGCTAATGCGTTCGTCCAGGAAACCGGGGCGCACATGAGCGCGTTTTCCTTGCACGCAGCTGGAGACTGGCTTCAGCGTCACGGCCATTGGATTCGGCGTCTGCAATGGCTCATTGTTTTGTTTTACGGCGTACTGCTGATCGTGCCGGTATTTCTGTCGCTGCCGGACGAAAAGGCGCACATCCTGAATCACCTGACGGTCTTTGCGCAATTTATTTTCTGGGGCATCTGGTGGCCGTTCGTGTTGCTGAGCATGGTGCTCATGGGCCGCGTCTGGTGCGGAGTTCTATGCCCGGAAGGTGCGCTGACGGAATGGGCAAGCGGCAAGGGCCGGGGCTGGGCCATCCCGCGTTGGATACGCTGGCAAGGTTGGCCATTCGTCGCATTTGCCTGCACCACGATCTATGGCCAGATGGTCAGCGTTTATCAATATCCGAAGGCGGTGCTGCTGGTCCTGGGCGGTTCCACGCTGGCTGCCATCGTGGTTGGCTATCTCTATGGGCGGGAAAAGCGAGTGTGGTGCAAATACCTGTGTCCGGTGAACGGCGTTTTCGGACTGCTCAGCAAACTGGCGCCGCTGCACTTCAAGGTCGATGCGGACGCGTGGCGCGCATCGTACAGCAAGGTGATACCTATTCAGCCGATCAATTGCGCACCCTTGGTGGCGATGCGCCACATGGAAGGAAACAGCGATTGCCACATGTGCGGCCGTTGCAGCGGCCATCGCGAGGCGATCGAATTGAGCGCGCGCTCGCCCAACCACGAAGTGGTCAAGTTGGGAGCGCGTTCGGCGGACGGCTGGCAAACCGCGCTGATCCTGTTCGGCTTGCTCGGCATTGCGATCGGTGCATTCCAATGGACGGTCAATCCGTATTTCGTCACGGCCAAGCAGAAGATCGCCGAATGGCTGGTCGACCGGAATATCATGTGGCCGTTCGATGAAAGCGCGCCGTGGTGGCTGCTAACCAATTATCCGGCCCAACGCGACGTATTTTCCTGGCTGGACGGCGGCTTGATTGTCGCCTATATCCTGTGCATGGGTGTGTTGATGGGTTGCGGCCTGATGTTGTGGCTGGCATTGGCCAGCCGCGCGCTCGGCCCGTGGCAGCGCCAGCGCTTCTATCACCTCAGCCAGGCACTGATTCCACTCGCCGGCTGCGGCGTCTTTCTCGGCTTGTCTGCATTGACCGTCAACCTTCTCAAGAATGAGGGCATCCCTGTATTTTGGGCAAATGATGTGCGCCTCCTGTTGCTGGCGGGGGCCAATCTTTGGTCGCTCTGGCTTGCCAGCGGAATATGCCGACATTACGGTGCTTCGCCGCTTCGGCATGTGCAAAGCATCGCGGCGTTTTGCCTGGCGCTTGCGTTGGTTGACTTTGTTTGGGTGCTGATGTTTTGGATCTGGTGAATTCCGGATATCTTTCACACGTCCTGTAATTCCGCTATTTCGCTATTTTTTTACAGTTGCCGGGAACGGCCTGATTGTGCGCGCAAGGCAGGCTTGGAATGAGCTTCTTGCGCGCACAATCAGGTTCAAGGTTTCAACAACACCGGCCTGCCCGCCCGTTCTGGCCGTACCGCGCTTCCTGCCGCTCCCGGAAAAACGCCTCGTAGCTCATCACTTCCTGATCCGGGTGGTTTGCCTCCATATGCGATACATAGGTGCCATACTCGGGCAAGCCTACCATCAAGCGCATGCTTTGCCCCAAGTAACGTCCGGCCTGTGCAAGTTCTTCAAACATGAACGGCCTCTCGGATTCAGGCGCCTGCCGGCATGGATTCGAACGGGGTCTCTTCGCTGCTCGGCCGATGCGTGGCGCGGGCGGCGAGGATCGTCTTGATTCCAAAGCCGACGACGCTGACCAGCACCAGGATGAACATGCCTGCGAGCGCGGCGTCGATATAGTCGTTCAGGATGATCTGCTGCATTTGTTCCAGCGATTTCGCAGGCGCCATGATATCGCCTTTGGCAAGGGCGGCTTTGTACTTGTCGGCGTGTGCCAGGAAGCCGATCTTCGGATTTGCGGCGAAGATTTTTTGCCAGCCGGCTGTCAATGTGCACATCAAGATCCATACCGTCGGCACCACAGTGACCCAGGCAAAACGGTCGCGCTTCATCTTGAACAATACGCAGGTAGCCAGAACCAGGGCGATACCGGCCAGCATCTGGTTGGAGATGCCGAACAATGGCCACAGCGTATTGATGCCGCCCAGCGGATCGACCACGCCTTGATACAGGAAATAGCCCCAGCCCGCGACGCACAAGCCGGTAGCGGTCAGGCTGGCGACGATGGAGTCGGTGCGCTTGAACGACGGGATGAATGCGCCCAGCAAATCCTGCAGCATGAAGCGGCCGGCACGGGTTCCCGCGTCAACTGCGGTCAGGATGAACAAGGCCTCGAACAGGATCGCGAAGTGATACCAGAACGCCATCATTACTTTTCCGCCGATCACACTCGACAGGATTTGCGCCATGCCGACGGCCAGGGTCGGCGCACCGCCGGCGCGCGAGATGATGGTCTTTTCACCGACCGCCTGTGCAGTTTGGGTGAGCATTTCAGGCGTGACGTAAAAACCCCATTGCGAGATGGCGACAGCGGCTGATTCGGCGGTCTTGCCGATCAAGGCGGCCGGGCTGTTCATTGCGAAATACACGCCAGGTTCGATGCAGGATGCCGCCACCAGCGCCATGATGGCGACGAAGGATTCCATCAACATTGCGCCGTAGCCGATGTAACGGGCGTGGGTTTCGTTTTCAAGCATCTTCGGCGTGGTGCCGGACGAGATCAGTGCATGGAAGCCGGACACTGCGCCGCAAGCAATGGTGATGAAAAGGAAGGGGAACAAGCTGCCCGACCAGACGGGACCGGTTCCGTCAACAAATTTGGTGAGCGCCGGCATTTTCAGTTGCGGCGCCACGAAGATGATGCCGAGCGCGAGGCCGGTGATCGTGCCGATTTTCAGGAAGGTCGAAAGATAGTCGCGTGGCGCGAGCAACAGCCATACGGGCAGTACCGAGGCCACAAAACCGTAACCGATCAGCATCCAGGTAAGCTGTTTGCCGTCGAAAGTGAACATCGTGGCCAGCAACGGGTTCTCCTGCACATATTGGCCGCCGACAATCGACAGCATGAGCAACACGAAGCCGATGAGCGACACTTCTCCTACGCGTCCGGGCCGGAGATAACGCGCATAAAGACCCATGAACACGGCAACGGGAATCGTGGCGGCTACGGTGAAGGTGCCCCATGGCGAATCGGCCAATGCCTTGACGACGATCAGCGCCAGCACGGCAAGGATGATGACCATGATCATGAAGGTGCCGAACAAGGCGATGACGCCGGGCACGGTTCCCATTTCCGATTTGATCAAATCGCCCAGCGAGCGGCCGTCGCGCCGGGTGGAAATGAACAGGACCAGGAAGTCCTGTACAGCCCCGGCAAACACGACGCCGGCCAGAATCCACAGCATGCCAGGCAGATAACCCATCTGCGCGGCGAGCACCGGTCCGACCAGCGGGCCGGCACCGGCAATCGCAGCAAAATGATGGCCGAACAAGACGTGCTTGTTGGTTGGCACATAGTCAAGGCCGTCGTTGAATTTATTGGCCGGAGTCAGGCGTTTGGCATCAAGCTGCAGAACCTTGTTTGCGATAAACAGGCTATAGAAGCGGTAGGCGATCAGGTAGACGCAGACGGCGGCGGCCACCACCCAGACCGCATTGATCGACTCGCCGCGCTGCAACGCAATGGTGGCGAAGGAAAATGCGCCGAAAACGGCGATGGCAAGCCAGACGAGCCGGCTCTTTAGATTGCTCATGGAATTCATGTCACCTCCTAAAATTTATTGGCTGTTATGGCGGCAAGGGGATAGAAATCGGCCCGTCATAACCTGTAGGTATTGTGGATTTTCGCCCTATGGCTCCGCAACCGTATGACTACTCAGATATCCCTACGTAGGATTACGTAGGAGTGCTATTTTTTGCTGCTGCGGTCAGGGGATTTTTTCGGGTAGCCGAATGAATTCCGATGTAGTATTTTGCAACTACGGCTGAATTGCCCGGGAAGAATATTGTTCGATATGAAGGAGAGGCGATGGCGCCGGAAATGGGGAAGGCTATATGTCTGAAAAATCGACGACCGTTGCATGCTGTGCCGGCACAATGCCGCATGCAGAAAGGATCGTTGATGAAGGTCCTCGTCTCACTGGCATTGCTTTGTCTGCCGTTTTACGCAACCGCTCAGTTCAAATTCGGGATAATCGACCCGCATGAAGGCGCCTCTACCAAATGGCAAAGCCTTGGAAACTATTTTTCGGAGGCGGTGGGAGCTTCGGTCACGCCGATCCGCTACCCGCCCAACCGTGTCGGCCTCGAACTCATGAGCGGCGCGATCAGTTTTGCGCTGGTCAATCCCGTGATCGCCATCAATGTGCTCGATCAGGGTTATGGGAAGTTCATCGCGACGCTCAAAATGAATGGCGGCCCCTATTTTTCGGGCGCGATCGTCGCCCGCCGCGATCGGAATATCACGACAATCGCCGACCTGAAGGGAAAAGATGTGCTGGCCTACCAGAAGTCCTCTGCGGGCGGCTATGTTTTCCAGGTTTATCATTTATTGCAAAACGGGATTGATCCAGTCAAGGACTTGAAAAGCCTGCGTCACAACTACAAGCAGGACGACATTGTCCTTGCCGTGCAGAGAGGACGCATCGACGCAGGTTTCGTCCGCAGCGGAATAGTCGAATCGCTGGTGAAAGAAGGCAAAATCAAGCTGGAGGATATCGTCGTCATCGACGAGAAGAATGATGAGTTGAAGCTGAAGCACTCGACCGATCTGTATCCGGAACTGTGCTTGCTCGTATCGAGCAAACTGGATGGCGCGACGCAAGAGCGTCTGCAGCGCGCCGCCTTGTCGCTCCGTCCTGATATGCCGGCGGCCCGATCGGCGGGAATCGATGGATTCGTCCCGCCGATGAAGCTGGAAAAAGTAAGAACTGCGCTGCGCGCCGTTCAGTCGTGCTGTAGCCGGACAGAATGAGGGCGACGTTCGTACCAGTTCGGTGCCAGCGTAGAACCTGCTGCGATTTCCCGGACTATAACGAGTTCGCTTAAAGTGCCTGCTTACGCAGCCGCAGCGCATTCGTGATCACCGAAACCGAACTCAAGCTCATCGCCGCGCTTGCCACCATCGGGCTCAACAACAGCCCGAACCATGGGTAGAGCACGCCGGCCGCGAGCGGCACCCCCAGGAAGTTGTAGACGAATGCGAAGAACAGGTTCTGCCGGATGTTTTTCATCGTGTGCCGGCTTAGCAGCCGCGCTTTTGCGATGCCGCGCAAATCGCCCTTGACCAGCACGATGCGCGCGCTGTTCATCGCGACGTCCGTACCCGTCCCCATCGCGATGCCGACATTGGCTTGCGCCAACGCCGGCGCATCGTTGACGCCATCGCCCGCCATGGCAACGACGCGGCCTTCCTGCTGCATCGCTTTCAGGTAATTCAGCTTGTCCTCCGGCAGCACGTCGGCGCGGAAATCATCCAGTCCCAATTGCTTTGCCACCGCGGCGGCCGTGGTCGCATTGTCGCCGGTCAGCACCACGATGCGCAGGCCGGCCGCATGCAGTTGCCCAATGGCTTCGCGCGTGGTGGCCTTGATCGGGTCTGCCACGCTGACGATGCCGGCCAACCGGTTTTCAACGCTGACAAACATTACCGTTTGCGCCAACTCGCGCAGCGTTTGCACTTGCGCGCTCACATGGGAAGCATCGACTTTTTCGGTCTCCATCAGGCGCAGGTTGCCCAGCGAGATCCGTCTGCCGTCGGCGATGCCGCGCACGCCTTGGCCGGTAATGGATTCGAATTGTGCGACCGGCCGGAGCGTCAGGTTTTGTTCCTTCGCGTGGTCGACGATTGCGATCGCCAGCGGATGTTCCGAGAGCGCATCCAGACTGGCGGCATACTGCAGGACTTGCTGCTCGTCGAAGCCGGCGGCGGCGATGACGCGCTGGACCCTCGGCTTGCCTTCCGTCAGCGTGCCGGTTTTGTCGACAAGGAGCGTGTCGACTTTTTCCATCAGCTCAAGCGCCTCGGCATCCTTGATCAGCACGCCCTCGGTCGCACCGCGCCCGACGCCGACCATGATCGAGATCGGCGTGGCCAGCCCCAGGGCGCACGGACACGCGATGATCAGCACCGAGACCGCCACGACCAATCCATTGGCCAGCGCGGGAGAAGGGCCGAAGGCCGCCCATGCCGCAAACGAAATGACCGCGACGGCAATTACCGCCGGCACGAACCAGCCCGAGACCTGGTCCGCCAGTTTCTGGATCGGTGCGCGCGAGCGTCCCGCCTCATTGACCATCTGGATGATGCGCGCCAGCAGCGTATCTGCGCCGATCTTGTCGGCGCGCAGCAGGAAGGCGCCGGTTTGATTGACGGTGCCGGCCGTGACTTTGCTGCCCGCCTGTTTTTTGGCCGGCACCGGCTCGCCAGTGATCATCGATTCGTCCACGTTCGAATGGCCTTCGATGATTTCGCCATCGACCGGTATCTTGCCGCCGGGTTTGACGCGCAAGATGTCGCCGACCTGAACCAGGTCGAGATGGACTTCTTCCTCCGTGCCCTCGGGCTTGATGCGCAACGCCGTATTCGGCGCAAGTTCCAGCAGCGACTTGATCGCGCTGTTGGTGCGGGAGCGCGCCCGCAATTCCAGCACCTGGCCCAGCAGCACCAGCGTGACGATCACCGCCGCCGCTTCGAAGTACAGCGGCACCATGCCATTCATCTTGAACGCAGCCGGCAGCGCGGCCGGGAACAGCAGGGCAAACGTGCTGAAGAAATAGGCGGTTGCCGTGCCCAACCCGATCAGGCTAAACATGTTGAGATTCCAGGTCTTGAACGACGCCCAGGCGCGCACGAAGAACGGCCATCCGCCCCATAACACCACCGGCGTCGCCAAGGCTGTCTGCAGCCAATTGAAGGTGCCGATTCCCAGCCAGTGATGCAGGTTCAGGCCGGGAATGAATTCGCTCATCGTGATGAACAGCAAGGGTAGACTCAACGCGAGGCTGACCCGGAAGCGCCGCGTCATGTCGCGCAATTCGCCGGTATCTTCTTCGGCCATGGCTTCCATCGGTTCAAGCGCCATGCCGCATATGGGGCAGGTGCCGGGGCCCATCTGCTGGATCTGCGGATGCATCGGGCAGGTGTACAGGATGTCCTTGGTTGCCGCCCTGGGCGCGGCAGATGCGGCCTCCGTTTGCGGGCTCAGGTACTGCTGCGGATCGGTGCGGAACTTCTTCATGCAATGCGTGCTGCAGAAGTAATAGGTGGTTCCGGCATGTTTGACCGCTTTCGCCGGATCGGCGGCAACCCTCATGCCGCATACGGGGTCCGTCAGCGTTTGCGGGGCCGAGGTCGCGACTGCTTTAGCCGTCGCGCAGGAACAGCACGACGCTGGCGCGGCCTCATGGTCGGCTGCAGGCATGTGCCGATGGCCGGCGTGGGCATCCACTGCGTGGTCGTGTTTCTTATCCATCCTGAAATCCTTTTTTCTGACAGGTGAAATGCAATGATGACAGCTTCACTATAAACTCTGTTCCCGAGGCCAGAGTCAAGGGACTTTTCGTACCGGTGGTGCTCGCTATGGTTCATAAGCATTCCAGCTCGGCTGGGCTCCGGCAACGATGCGCGCTGGAATGAAATGCCTTGGAACCTATCCCAGTAGGGGCGGCGCCGCCATGCTTGCCTGCATTTCGCGTAGGCCATCCCTCTTTCCCATTTGACCGCCTGCGGATTCGGCAGGAATTTGACATGAATCAAGGCTCTCGATGCGCGGAGTGGGTACAAGTAAAACGTGGGCGGTAAATTCCTGTGAGTGCCGAAATCGCGGGCGAATGCGGAAGATACCGCTTCTTGTCGCACCAAGAAAATGCATTGAGGGAGAACGTAAAATGAGGAGGATCAGCGCTGCCAAAGTGTGGCTTCTATGGCTGGTGCTGTGCTGGTCTTTTCGGGCTGCGGCCGAAGTTGCCGTGCCACCGTTGTCGGCGCACGTCACCGACCTGACGGGGACGCTTACCTCTGCGCAAATCGTCGGACTCGAGCAAACTCTGCAAGACTTCGAGACGAGAAAAGGCAGCCAGATCGGTGTGTTGATGGTTCCATCGACGGCGCCGGAAACCATCGAGCAATATTCTTTGCGGGTGGTCGAACAATGGAAGCTGGGCCGCAAGAACGTGGATGACGGTGCGCTTCTGATCATCGCAAAAAATGACCGGGCCATGCGTATTGAAGTCGGTTATGGCCTCGAAGGTGCGCTCACCGACGCAATCAGCAAACGTATCATCAGCGAGGTTATTACACCTCGCTTCAGGCAAGGCGATTTTTACGGCGGTATCAGTGCCGGCGTCGATCGCATGAGGCGCATAATCGAGGGCGAGTTCTTGCCGGAACCAGGGCGCGTGGCCGGGGAGGTGGAGCTGGGTTCCTATCTTCCTGCGATTCTCATCGCCGTGCTCGTGATTGGCGGCATGCTGCGTGCGCTGCTGGGCAGGTTTGCCGGCGCGCTGGTTACGGGCGGGGTCACGGCCTTCCTCACTTGGACCTTGATCGGCGCGCTCTCCATGGCATTGTTTGCTGGTGTGCTGGCAATGCTGTTTACCTTGTTGGGCGGCGGCATGCGCGGACTGGTCAGCGGCCGTTACGGCGGCGGATTTGGCGGAGGATTCGGAGGCCGGGGAGGCGGCTTTCGCGGCGGCGGGGGTGGATTCGGCGGCGGCGGCGCTTCGGGGCGGTGGTGATGCGGCTCAACATCAAGCGCATATGCCGGCACCTGTTAACGACGCATTGGCGGCGCAGGCGGGTGTTTCCCCGCGCGACCTTGGCAGCCATTGAACGTGAAATCAAGGACAGCGAATCGGCGCATGGCGGCGAAGTCCGCTTTGCCGTGGAAGACGCCCTGCCGGGCTTGCCGCTATACCTTGACCAATCCGCGCGGGAACGGGCGATCGACGTGTTTTCCCAATTGCGCATGTGGGACACCGAACGGCGCAACGGCGTGCTGATCTACCTGCTGCTGGCGGATCGATCCGTCGAAATCGTGGCGGACCGCGGCGTGGATGCGAAAGCAGGCGCGCGGGAATGGGGGGAAATATGCCGCAGCATGGAGGCGGCATTTCGCGCCGGATGCTATGAGCAGGGAGCGGTCGACGGCATTCGGGCAGTGACAGATTTGCTGAAGAAGCATTTTCCATCGAACGGCGCACGCCGGAATGAGCTGCCGGACAAGGTTGTGGTGCTATGACGATGGGTATAAGACGCCGCGCAGCTATCCCTCTTCCCGCAAGCGGGAGAGGGGAAACCGCTTCAATCTCGTCCCGAGAATTTAAGGATGGCCGACCACGACCAGTTTGCCATGCTCCGACTTCAGGAAAACCGGCGCCAACAGCGAGATCATGAACAGGGACATGAAACCGCTAATAAGCAAGGCCATCGCAACCAGCCCGCCAAGATAAAAAATAGGTTTGTATTCCGAGAACAACAGCACCAGGAATCCGCAGGAAAAAACCGCGACGTTGAAGGCGATCGATTTTCCCGAATTACGGATCGCGAAACAAAGCGCATCATCGATGGTACCGCCCGTGGCTAGCCGCGCCTTGATGCGATGCAAGTAATGCACCGAGTAATCGACAATGCCGACGACAATGAACGAGATCAGCGCCGTTCCCACATTGAGTTCGATCCCCGCCAACGCCATCAATCCATAGTAAAGGACGGTAGTCGCCGCCAGCGGCAAGGAGGCGAGCAGGCCTTCCTTGAATGAGCGCAGCCACAGCATCAGCACCGCAGCCACCGAGGTCAGCGCCAGAATGATGCTGACGAACTGGCCTTTGATGATTTCATCGAGTACGCCGGACCAGATGACAGGCGTACCCGCCACCGTGACCTTGAAGCCGGCAGGCGTATGCGTCTTCAACCAGCCGTCCAGGTTCGACAGGAACTGCTTGTATTCACTGGCAAGCGTCGTGTTCATGGAAAACAGGGTTGCCGCCGCCGACGCATCGCGTTTCAACACGTAGTTCAACTCATCGCCGCCGCCATTCTCATACATCAGGATCAGTTGCGAAATCAATTGATCGCCGCTTACCGTATGCATGACGGTTTTTCCGGTAGCCGGGTCGATGTCGCTGATCGATTCAATGTGCGCCGGAATGCGGTTGAATTCGGGACGCATATCATTGAGCGCAAGGTTCATGCGCTTGAGGTAGGTTGCGAGCGAATAAGTGAATGTCACATTCGCTTGCGACAGCAGGAAGGTGTCCAACTGATCGATGAAAGTGACCGCCTCCACATCCAGGATTTTTTTGCCGGTCCGCTCGATGCGCAGCCATCCCGGACTGGTGCCGGAAACGTGGGCGTTGATGAATTCATCGGCTTTCCGGAACGCGTTGTCCTCCTTGAAATAGCTGGAGCCCGCGTCTTCGACTACGATGCGCGACGCCAGGTAAGCGCTTGAGGCGAGCAGCAGCAGGAACAGCACGGACGCCGGCTTCCTGTTCCGGATGAGCAGGTTCAGGCCGGACTCAAGGGCTTGCCCGAGGTGCCCGTCGTTCGCCGCTTCCTTCGCGGGTGCGAGGACAGTCTTGTCCTTGGTCAGGTTCAGCCATGCCGGTATCAACAGCAGCGCAATGACCTGTGCGGCAAGCAGTCCTACCACCATTGACAGCCCGAACGCGCGGATGCTCGAGATATTCGTCGCGGTCGAAAACAGGAAGCCGGCGACAGTCGTCGCAGTGGTCAGCACGACCGGCGAAAACATTTCCCGAACGGTTCGCTTTACCGCTTCCTTGGCCGATATTCCCGAGCCTTTTTGGGCGTAATACTCGTTCATCATATGGATCGCATCGGCGCCGCAAATGGTAATGAGGAACACCGGCAACACGCTGGTGATGGTATCCAACGGTACCTGGAACAGGCTCATCATGCCGAGCGTCCAGACCGTGCACATCACGACGTTCAACATCGGCAGTACGAAGCCCAGCGGCTTGCGGAAATAGCCGATCAGGATGGCACCGATAACCGCGACCACCAAGGGGAACAGGGTGTTCAAGTCGCGATCCGTAAGACGCTTGGCTTCGGCAACGGCGACCGAGGCACCGGCGATGTGCACCTCATCCTTGAATTCAGGATGGGTCTTCCGGTAATCCGACACCAGCTTGCCGAGCGCTTCATAAGCACGCACTTGGCCGTCGGCGTCATCCTGTTTCAGCGAAAATTCGACGATGAGTTGGGTGACGGTCTGGTCCCGCGACATCAGCCCGCGGAGCATCTCATTGCCGACCACCTCCTCGCGTATCTTTTCGGGCGGCGTCGCGGTGTCGCGCAAGCTTCTGGTGACGTTCAGCACACCGTCTCGCGTGAGGATATTGTCGGTTGCGGCGAGACTCGCGATCTCCTTGACCGGGTTCAGGCGGCGCGGCAGATACGATAAAAAAGTCTGATCCGCGGGCGCGAGCTGCAGGGTTTTCGCGAGCGCTTCCAGCCGTTCGGCGGCGAAATAATCGTTCTGCTCAAGGCCGTTGTGCAAGATCTGTGCGGCCAGCGATTTGAATTCGGCATTGCTTGCGTAGCGCTGCGCGAGTTGACGCAAGTAGCTTGCATCCTCCGCGTCGGCCACCATCAGGCACCGCGATTTTTGCGTCAGTTCGAGGACTGCATTGAGCGTGGCGCGATTGAAGATGCCGCCGGGATTGTGAAAGGCAAGCTGCGCGGCGTCGAAGGTGCCGCCGAATTCCTTCTGCATATCGAGTATCGTCTTGCGCGCGGGATGCGATTCCGACAGCAGGTAAGGATTGCTGTCGAAAGTGAGATTGGTCATTTGATAGGCGAAAAAGACCGTGACGGCCGCCAGCACCACCAAAATCGCTTTCGACCAGCGATCAACGAAACGCAGGTAGATTTCCACTATTGACTCCCGTTTTTAGAATGGCTTGCTGGAATAGTGCGTCGTTCAGTCCTGTGTTGTAGTGCACGTTGTCGAAGACGATTTGCGAAGAACGCCGATTGACATGGTCGTCCATCACGCTATCCATGACGGTCCACAGGTTCTGTATTTTTTCCACGCGCTTGACGTTCATTTCCTTGAACAGCACGCCGGCGGCGTTGTAGTAGGTTTGCCTGAGAACGACGAAGGTTTCCTTGTCGACCCAGACGCGCACCTTGTAATAACCGGTTTTGTCGATGACGCTGTCGGAGACAGGCAAACGCTCGATCACATAGCAATCCTTTCCGGCCGCCTTTTCTTCGCCGATGATGGTCTGTCGGTAATCCTTGACGCGGAGCTTGTCGAGATCGATATAGGCGAACTGGCTGCCCATGAATGCGCCCCGCTTGTCGCCCGAGGCAATGCGTCTGATCTGGCGAAATGCGGGCAGGTAAATCCATTGTTCGTCATCCTTGCCGGATGCCTCGTCAAAGACGTTGCTCTGCAGGCCTACGCCTTTGACATCGGCCGGGCCGGTGAAATACAGGGTCAGCTTTTCCTCCTTGCCGTAGTCTTTTTGCAGGTAGATCAGCTTGCGTTCACGCGTGCTTTTGTCGCTCTCGAAGAGAATCAGCTTCACTTCGGAATAGACTTCGTTGCCGTTCAGGCGGTCGCGCGACTTTTCTAGTATCTGGTCCGCACTCAATTGCGCCGCGGCTGCGACGGAACCCAGTGCTGCCAACAACAGAGCGAACAGGCCGCGCCGTGCCGTTGCCTTCAAATCCATAGCTTTCTCCTCGTTTGTAAACATCTCAAAACCGGTATTTGGCTTCGATATAGAGCCGGTCCTTTTCGCGGAACTGTCCAAAGAATCCGAGCGGCGCACCGCTGAAAAAATCGGCGCCCAAGGTATAGGCCCAGCGGTCGTCAGGCTTCCACGTGGTCTTCAACTGCAGCCAGCCGCCGTCGGCGCTATCGGCATAGCGCGTGAATGCGAAGCGCGATTCAAGCCGGCCAGACATGGTGGCGCCGGTGGCCGAGAGGGAGTACAGCAGTGCGTGCCGCTTGACCTGAAAGTCTGCGGTCCAGTTGCGTATATAGCGGTCGGTGGCCTGAACGCTGAACATCCAGTCGCGCCACATGTAGTCCAGGCCTGCCAACCAGGTCAGGGTCGGGCTGGCGGTCAAGCCGTCGCCCGACGCATCGCTGGTCATGTAGGTGAAGTTGGGGACATAGGCCCACTCGGTGCGTAGCACTGCCGAATTGCCCACGGGACGGGCGAGCGCAAGTCCGAGCATCAACTGACGGCGATACTCCGCCTGCAAGGCCGGCGTCGGTTTGCCCTGTGCATCGATTTCCGCGATGCGCCGAAATACCGGGTAGTCGTCACGGGTGTAGAAGGCGAACCAGTTCGTGTCGAATGCGCCGAACTTGCGCGCTACCTGTGCGCCGAATTCGCCATTGCCAAAGTTGCGGGCAGGGCGCTTTTCCGGCAGCAGTTTGACGCCCTCCGGCGCGGCCGCATCGAACCCCGGCATGGCGTATTCGCTGCCGGGACGGGCAAAGCTGGCGGGCGTGAACCACGGCAGGTACAGCAACTCGATGTTCCAGTCCTCGATAGTCCGGTTCAAGCGCAGCATCATCACGGCCTTGCGATAGTCGTTCAAGTCAGGCAGAACGAAATCGCGCAGGTCGAGCGGGTTGACGATATCGGTGATGCGCAGGTTGTCGGCTTTGCCCCAGACCACCTGCTGCAAGCCGGCGGCGAGGGTCCACTGCGCCAGTTTCGTGCTGACGTAGAGCTCGCGCCAATCCGCGCTGACGCCGTAGGCATTCTTTGCTTCCAGCGAATAGGCACCACCGCGGTAAGCCTCGTTCCAGCGCAGCCGGCCTTCGGCCCGCAAGCTGAGCGAGGGCCCGTCGTGCGTCAGCGCCAAGTCGATCCGCCCGCCGCGCTCGGTGCTGCGCGGCGGTGTCGCATGCAGATGGGCGGCGGCGTTGAGCGACAGGCTGAGATCGAGTTTCAACGCGAGTCCGTCTTCTGCCCGCGCGGCGGCGCATATCGCCAGCAGCAGCAGCAACGTCTTCATGCGCCGCACAGGCTGCCTCCGTCTATGACGTAACTCTGCGCGGTGATGCCGGCCGCTTCTTCGGATACGAGAAAGGCAATCATCTCGGCCACCTCCCGGCCTTCCAGAAAGCGATTGAGGGGGACTTTCCGCTTCGCCAGTTCAAGAAACGCATCCATCGGCATATGCGCCCGGCTCGCTTCCCGTTCCAGCATTTCACGATACATCGGAGTATCGACATAGGCGGGGAGCACGGCGTTTACGGTGATGCGCCTTGGAGCGAGGTCGAGCGCAAGGCTTTTTGTGAATCCCAGCAGCGCGTGCTTGGATGTGCAGTAGGCGGTGCTCCTGGCGTGGCCGGCGCGGCCGAAGGCCGATGCCACATTGACGATGCGTCCGCCTTCCGGCATGAACTTGAGCGCTTCGAGCGCGACATGGTATGCGCCGTTCACGTTGACGTTGAACACGTGCCGCCAGGTGTCGATGTCCTCCGGCTCGTTGCTGTCGCCGCTTGCCGCGCAATGAATCAGGACATCGATTTTTCCGGGCGCTGGGCAGATCGATCCGATCGTCGTCTGCAGCGCGGCGCGGTCCATGATGTCGACCGCCCGATGAAAGACTCGCGGTACTGCGCCGCTGCATGCGAGTTCCTGCGCGGCCTGGGCCAGCGCGCCTGCCCGGATATCGAGCAGCAGCAGCGTGCCGATGTGCCGTTCTTTCAGCAGTCGCGCCGTCGCCGCGCCGATGCCGCTGGCGGCGCCGGTTATCAACGCGGTCTTGTCATGAAAACTCATGGTAATCGTTGCTCTCGGATTCATCCAGACCGTGCTTCATACACCGAACATCATGCCGCCGTCGATCACATAGCTCTGCGCGGTGATTGCGGCCGCTTGGTCGGATGCCAGGAATGCGATCAGGGAGGCCACTTCAGAGCTGTCGATGAGCCTGCGCAGCGGGATCTTCTTGCGCGTGCTGCGCAGCAATTGACCCGCCGGCACACCCACCTTTTCCGCTTCCAGCGCCAACTCGCGTCGGAACATCGGGGTATCGACCGACGCCGGCAAAACCGCATTCACGGTGATGCGCCGTAACGCCAGGTCGAGGGCGAGGCTCTTGGTAAAGCCAAGCAATGCGTGCTTGGACGTGCAATAAGCGGAATTGCGGATGCGTCCATAGCGTCCCAGCACCGACGACACATTGATGATGCGGCCGCCGTCTGGCATGACTGCGAGCGCCTCCAGCGTCACGTGATAGGTCCCATGCACATTGACGTCGATGATGCGTTGCCAGATTTCATATTCATCCGGTTCGTTTTCGCAGGCGATGCCGGCGCTGTTGACCAGCACATCGATTTTTCCGAGCCGGTTCAATGCCGGCTGCAAGGCCCGGCCCAAGACGATCCGGTCCGAAATGTCCGCAACGCATGGAATGATCTGCGCCGCGCCGCCGATTTCGTTCAAGTCGGCGTACAACTGCTGCAGGGCGCCGGCATCGGTATCGAGCAAGACCAGTGCCGCGACACCGCGCTCATGCAGCAGTCGCGCGGTAGCGGAGCCGATGCCGCCGGCCGCGCCGGTGATCAAGGCTGTTTTTCCTTTGAATGTCATGTGTTGTCTTCTCCCATAAATGTTTTTTAAATTGTTCGGGCTTTTTCTGTGCTATCGCTGTTTTTGGAATCCCATTACTTCCTTGTCTTCCCAGCGCGCGTTGGGACGACAGGCGTAAATGGAATTGCCGCATCATGCCATCTTCATGCCTCCGTCCAGGTGCAGGACTTCACCCGTCATATACAGGTTGGCCGGGCTGGCGAGAAAGGCAATCGCTTCCGCCACTTCAACCGGCTCGGCATAGCGCTTGAGCAAGAGCCGCTTCATGATTTCGTCTTCGGCGTGTTGGCGGATCTGCGCCGACATGGCTGTCTCGATGACACCCGGTGCGACCGCGTTGACGAGGATGTTGCGCGACGCCAGTTCAACCGCCATCGCGCGGGTGAAGGCTTCCACCGCGCCCTTGGTTGCGGCATAGATGGATTGGCCGCGCCCCGGTTTGCCGGCTGCGGACGAGGAAATGTTCACGATGCGGCCCCAGCGTTGCTGGACCATCTGCTTGGCGGCTGCCCGGGTCACGTAAATCGTTCCGAGCAGATTGGTCCGGATCAGCGGCTCGATGTCCGCGGACTGCGCGCTGACCAGGAGCTTGTCGCAGGTGATGCCGGCATTGTTGACCAGCACATCGATGCGGCCCCATTGTTCGATCACCGCTTCCACCATCGCGTCGGCCTGATCCGCCTGCGCGACATCGGCTTGCAGGAGCAGTGCGCGCCGGCCGGTTTGCTCGACCGCCTGCGCGGTCTCGCGCGCCCCCGCCTCGTCAGTGCGAAAATTGATCGCAACGTCGCATCCGCGTTGCGCCAGCAATATTGCTGCCGCACTGCCGATGCCTTTGGCGGCGCCTGTCACCAGCGCGATTTTTCCGTCGAATATCATGTGCATGCCGTTTTTTAAGTGATCGAATTCATCAAGCCATTTTCATTCCGCCGTTGAGGTGCAATACCTCGCCGGTGATGTAGAGATTTGCCGGCCCGGCGAGAAACGCGACGGCTTCGGCCATCTCGCGCGGCTCGGCGTAGCGTTTCAAGAGCAGGCGTTGCATCACTTCGTCATCGCGATGCTCGCGCATCGGGATCGACATGTCGGTGACGGTGACGCCAGGCGCCACGCAGTTGACCAGAATGTTTTTCGGGGCAAGCTCGACCGCCATGGCGCGCGTGAACGACTCGATGCCGCCCTTGCTCGCGGCATACGCGGCTTGCCCGGGGCCGGGCTTGCCGGCGGCCGACGACGAGATGTTGACGATGCGGCCGTAACGCTGGCCGATCATGTGCAGCGCGGCCGCCTGGGTCGGATAGATCGTGCCGAGCAGGTTGGTTCTGATGACGGATTCGATGTCCTCCGGCAGCATCCGCAGCAACGTGTCGTTGCGAGTGATGCCGGCATTGTTGACCAGCACATCGATCCTGCCGAAACGGTCCATGACCGCGTCTATCATGTGATCGGCTTGCGGCGGGTCGGCGACGTCGGCCTGCACCAGGAGCGCGGCAGCTCCCGCCCGTTCGACGGCGGCGCAGGTGTCGCGTGCGGCGCCTTCGCAATGGCGATAATTGACGGCGACGTCATAGCCTTGTTCGGCGAGGAGCAGGGCGATTGCCTTGCCTATTCCCCGGCCGGCGCCAGTAACCACGGCGGCTCTTTTCCCAGGATGCGTATGCGGAGACATTGGCGGTTGATTCTTCATAGCGAGCTTCCCGTCTTGTAGTCGGCCAGGCGGAAGCCGTGCATCTCGGCCAGTGCCGCGATTTCCCGGACCTGCCGTTTTGTGATCTGGCCGTAGGAATAATGGCGCTCGAAACCGGCGAGACCGAGAATCACGGTCTCGGCCATGCAGGCGAACAACTGGCCTTCCGCCAAAAATGCGCGTGCCCCCGGATGCAGGCTTTCGCCGTTGGGCGTCGCGACAATGCCGCCTTGCTGGTAAATCAAGTCCGGCCGCTTGACTGTGATGCCGGCGACGACGTTGTTGGGCACTGCGATATCGCAAACGATTGCGCCCTCCCGGAAGTCTTCGGCGGTCAGGAACGGCTGCGGGTGGTTCGCCGCGCACAGCACGATCCGGCCCTCGCGGATCAGGCGGCGGTCGGTGGATACGCGCAGGTAGGGATCTTCGCCATACCGTTGGCGCAGGTGGTTTGCGATGGCCCGGCCACAGTCGCGGCGCGGCGCAGTCCCGTGCGCCAACCAGTCGCGGATCAAGGGCTCCTGCGCCAGTTTGCCGGCCAGTTGTCCAAGGTGTTGCGGCTGCATCGAGCAGATCTCTTGCCACGCATCGTCATAGATGTTGCAGACGGTTTTATTCAGGCGGCTGACCGAGCCGTCGCGCTCGCTTCCCAGCAGGATGATGCGAGAGGTCTTCTCGCTCAACAGGGAGGCATACGTGGATGCAATGTTGCCGGCGGCGCCGACCACCACTGCCGTCAGCTCATGCACGGCCTTGCCGGTGCCGGCAACCGCCTTGTCGATCGCCTGCATCGCCATTGCAATGGTCAACGCGTTGCCGGATGTGCAGGCCATGTCCGGTACGCGCAAGGAGGTGCAATTGTTGGTGACGATCGAGGTGTACATCCCGAGGCCGGCGATCTCGCAGCCATCCGATTTGGCGGCCTCGATCCGCTCTTCGATGTCGTCGCGGATGGCGTCGATTTCGCCGTTGACGAGGTATTGCGCCATTTGCTCCGACGCGATGCAAAGCGGATACAGAATGAAGTCGACCGCGCTGCCCGTCGGCGAATGAATGCGTACGGGCGGGTAGGGCGCGGCTTTTTTTGCCGGTTCCATTTTCAGCACGAAAGCGCACAGCTCTTCCGCATTCAGGCAGGCTAGCGAGGGATCGACTTCCGCCAAGTCTTGCGGTGCGATGAGGTGGTTCAGAAAAGCGATCCGGCGCACCGGACGGGTCGGCGCGAACCGGTCGAGGGTTGGGGCGGAGGCCGGAAATGCGTCGCGGAAATCCTCGATGCTCGTGCGCGGCTTGGCGCGACGGGACGAGGTAAGCGGATACACCAGATGCAAGGCATCCTGCTTGCGCACGATCTCGCACAGGTTCCCGAATGCCGCACCAATGCGCGCCACATCGGCGGCGCTGAGAAGCAGCGACGGTTCGAGGCGCAGCACGTTCGGCGCGCTCGCCGTGGGGGCGATGCGGATCTGCCGTTCCCTCAGCATGTAGGCGCAGAGCATGTAACCGAACGCATCGTTGCAGGCGCTGCCGCGGATGATTGCCGAGGCGGCGTTTTTTTGCGAATGGAATTCGATGCCGATGAACAAGCCCATGCCGCGCACTTCGCGGATGACATCGGGATAAGCTTCCCGCACCGCTTGCAGCGCTGCAGACAGCGAAGCGCCGAGCGTCTGCACCTGGCGGTACGCGCTGCCTTCGCCGGCTTCGAGCAGGTCGAGCACCTGGAGCGCGATTCCGGCCGAGAAATCGTCCTCCGCGAATGTCGAGCTGTGGATCAGGCTGAATTCCTTGCGCAGGCGGCTCTTGCGGATCAAGGTCGCGGAGATTTTCGCCAGACCGCCGCCGAGCGACTTGGACAGGGTGTAATAGTCACCGCGCAAGCCGATGCGGCTGCTGGCGAAGAAGCTGCCGGAACGCCCCATGCCGCTTTGAATCTCATCGACGATCAGCGGGCAGTCGAGCTGGTTGCAGGTCTTCCGGATGAGCTTGGCAAACTCGGCGTCGAGGCAATGCACCCCGCCTTCGCCCTGGATCGGTTCGACCAGGAAGGCGGAAAAAATCGGCAGATTGCGTTCGACGATGCGGACTTCGCCGCCCTCGCATGCCAGATCGTACAGCACTAGGCTTTCCTCGGCGACGATGCGCTCCAGTTGCGCGGGCGCATGCGGCGACACGAAACGGGTATTCAAACCGAAATACTGGAACGGCCGCCTGAAGTGCTTGTTGTGCGTGAGTTGCACGCTGCCGATCAGCTTGCCGTGGAAGGATTTTTCGAGCACCACGAAGATCGGCCGCTTCACCAGTTGCGCCGTGTTGTGGTTGACCAGGCCGACGATCAGTTCTTCGAAATTGCGCACGTCGAATACCTGCTCGCGTATCGACGCGTGGCGGTAGACGTCGGCCGGGATTCTTGCGTCGCCGCGCCGGATCGCGCGCTGGACGTATTCGATGTTGAGCGTGATTTCGTCCAGCAAGGCTTCGAGTTTCAGTACGCGTTCCAGCTCAGCGTGCTTGATGGCGATTTCGATTGCCTCGGCACCGCTGTTGGCGAAGGAAACGTTGAAGGTTTCATCGCTCTTCAACTCGCGCTGGACGATGTGGTTGAGCCGCGCCGCCAGTTCACCCGCGCGTTCGCGCAGAGAGAACTGGGCATGCACCGGGACTTGGCGATCGAGCAGCTCGTGCGCCGCAGCGGTGATCGCCGGATGATGATGGCCCAGGATGGTCGAGCCGTATCCGCCGATCAGGTCGAGCACCGCCACTTCGCCGCCATCGACGCCGCGGTAGTAAAGGGTGTCTCCCTCAGCCCTGGTGTAAGCAACGTCCAGACCGAGCGCAGCAAGTATTTTCGAGAGCTGGGGCTTGACGTGTTGCTGATAGCGGGAAATGGATTCGGACATGGATGCGCACCTGGTCGGGAGGGTGGATTCAATCGAAAGGCTTGGAAAGCAGAATGGCGGAATGACTGCCGGTGTGGCCGGCCGTCAGCGTGAGGACCTGGCGTACAGGGCGGTGCAGCGCGTTGCCTTGAACCAGCTTGAGACGGGTGGCGAGCGGTTGTTCGAGGTGCGCGATCGGCGGCACCTGCTGATGCTGCAGCATGGCGATCGCGGCCAGCAGTTTGACCGGGCAGGCCGGCACGCTGCCGGTGATGGGCGTGACGCAGGTGACCGGCAAAGACGGGTTCAGGTCCGGCAGCGATTCGATCATTTGCAGTTCTTCCCGGTCGTGGCGCACACTGCCGCGGCCGGTGGCGACGATCGCGTCGATATCGGCGGGCGCTATCCCTGCCGCACAGACGGCTTGCTGCACGCAGTGCCGGTAAGGATTGGCGTTGCCGGTGGCTCCGCCCATATCGATCGCGCAGCCGATGCCGGACACGGCGGCGAGCGGGCGCACGCCGCGCTGTTGCGCATGCTCTGCGGTTTCCAGAACCATTGCAATCGCGCCCTCGCCGAGTATGGCGCCGTCGCTCCGCAGGTCGAACGGACGCAGCGACGCGGCGCCGTCGCGGCATTCGCTCAGATGTCCCAACTGCCGCATTTCCGCGAACGTCATCGCTTCGTTGTAGCTGCCGGCGCATACCAGCAGCGCGACATCGCAATAGCCGTGCCGCAGGCTGAACACGGCGCTGCGCAGGGCCGCGATGACGGCGCTGTCATCCTGCACGAAAGCGCCGCAGTCGCCACGCATTTCGAAGGCCAGACTCGTGATTGCAAGCAGATTGTTCGCCAGGCACTTGATCACAAAGAACGGGTCCACGCCGCGCAAGTGCATGAACTCATGCGTGAGAGTCCCGATGTCGAGCGAGCGCTTGTGAAGGGCTGCGGCGACGCCGGCTGTAAAAGAAGGAAGCGACGGGTACATGTAGTCGCCTTGCGCGGTGAATATGCCCCGGCGCTCATCCGGGATGGTGCCAATATCGAGCCGGGCCGAGGCGAATGCGTCGGCCGATGCCTTGACGCTCCATTGCGAGCATGGCGTGCCGTAGCGCCGCAGCTTGAACGGCAGGGCATCGAGCGCCGCCGCATGTTGTTCATCATCGACGCCGCCGAAGTTCGAAATGATCGTGGAATCGATGTGCCGGTCGCGGTAAGGCGTGATTGCGCTGCAGCCCGAAACCAGACGTTGCCAGTAGGCTTCGATCGTCGGGCTGCCGGGCAACACGCACCCGGCGCCGGTGATCGCTACGACACGCTTGGAAATAGGCTCCATCACCGATGCCCGTCCTGATAGCGCCGCAGCGCAAGTGAAGCGTTCAGCCCCCCAAATCCGAAGGAGTTTGACAACGCTGCATCCAGTTGCAGGGCGCGCCACGCGTGGGCGACGTAGTCGAGATCGCACTCGGGGTCGGGCGTGTCGAGGTTGAGCGTCGGCGGCACTTTGCCGTCCTTCAGCGCCAGGACGGTCGCAATGAATTCCGGCCCGCCGGCGGCCGTGATCAGGTGCCCGATCTGCGACTTCGACGCGCTGACGGCGAGCTTGCGATAGTGTTCCTGCTTCGAAAACACCTGCTTGATCGCACGTGTTTCGGCGATGTCGTTCAAATGGGTCGATGTGCCATGGGCATTGATGTAGCCGATCGATTCCGGCGCCAAGCCGGCGTCGTGCAGCGCATGTTGCATCGCCAACGCCGCGCCCGCGCCATCGGGATGCGGCGCGGTGATCCGGTAGGCGTCCAGCGCGGTGCCGAAGCCGCAGACTTCGGCATACACCTGCGCGCCCCGTTGCCTGGCATGTTCTTCCGATTCGAGCACTACGATGCCCGCGCCTTCGCCGGCAACCAGGCCACTGCGCTCAAGATCGAAAGGGCGGCAAAGCCGGTCGCCATGGGCGTCGGACACCGACGGCGCGCCCAGCAGGTGCAAGGCCAGCATATTGTAAAAACTGAGCGTGGAGTCGGCGCCGCCCGCCAGCATGCAATCGGCTTCGCCGCGCCGGATCATGCGCATGCCGGCGCCGATGGCATGCGCGGCGCCGGCGCATGCGGTGCTGAAGTTCAAGAGCGGCCCGCCGCAGCGATAAGCCCGTGCAATCGATGCGGCGAGGTGATCGTTGTCGGCTCGCAGCCGCGGATTAAGCCGGCCGCGCTGCGCGTACAGATGTTCCCAGCAAGGGCCATCAGGCCCCATCGCCAGCAGCATGTCGTCGAGGTCGCGTTCAGGCGTGCCGGAACCGATAGCGACGCCGAATCTCGCGTTTATTTTTGCGCCGCTTTCCGGGCAGCCTAATCCTGCATCGATCAAGGCTTGGCGGGCGGCAACCATGCCGAAACGCGCACGCCTCTCCATGGGCGCTTGCAATTCCGCCAGATCGCCGAAGCAGCGGTTGAAGTATTCGATATCGACCGGCGCTGCAAACTTTACCGGGAAATCATCATGGCCTTTCGGCTGCCATGCACGTATCGACGAACGTCCATCGAGCAAGGCTTGCCAGAAATCTCTCCACGCAAAGCCGAGGCCGGTAATGACGCCGAGGCCGGTGACAACAACGCGGCGGTTCATTGCTTCTCCTCCGACAGCACGACGACGACGTATTGACCCTCGGCGCCCGTAGCGGCGACCAAGGCATGCTTCACTTCCCATGTCTCCTCGATTGCGGCGGCGCTGCCGTTGTTCAGCAGGCGTTTGCCATGCCTGATGCCATGGGCCGCGAGCAGAAGATTGAGCACCGGTCCCGCCGGGCCAATGTCGCCGCACCCATGTCTCGAGCAGGCGAATGCCGCCGGGCTGCCGTCCCGTACTGCTGCGCGTCCGGACGCCGGGCGCGAGTCTGCCAGAATCCATCCAAGATGGTGCATGCCGATGCCTGCCATCTTCAATGCCTGCTGGATGAGGACACGCTGCGACGCCTCGGCGTTCGCACCGACGGCAATGAAGCCGCGCGCATAGCCGCTGATGCGGACCGGCCTTGGCGCGTCGCTGGACGCTTGCACAAGCGCGAAGGCCGCACCTTCTCCGGGGATATGTGCCGGGTCCTGGAGCCAGCCGAGGTGATCGTATTTCAGCATCAGCATCGGATTGATTTTTTGACTGACGGCGCCGGTCAGGGCGATGTCGTTCTCTCGCTCGCTGACGGATAATGCCGCTTCGATGAGAGCCTCCAGTCCGCAATCGGCACCTGGCGAATACACACCCATCGCGCCGGTCATGCCGAACTTGGCGGCGATATGCGCACAAGCGCTGCTGTTCAATTCGGACAATGCGGAAAACGACGGTGTCTCACGCAGGCAAAGCGCGGTGGAAAGCGATTCTCCCGTTTCATGCATCGCTTCGAGTACACACCAGGGCGGCACCGCTTCATCGATCATCGGCAAGCCGAGGTATAAGCCGATGCGGTTCTTCTCGGTCTGCGCAAATACCGATGAGGCATGCAAGGCCAGATAGGCGCCATGCAGGGCAAGGATTGCCTGCTTTTCCATCGTTCGCAATATCTTGCGGTCTAGGTTCAGGCCGGGGGGCAGGGCGGCGCCGGCCGAGAACGCTTGGGTCCATGCCGTTCCCTCGATGGCAGGGCAGGGCAGCGGCGACAGATTGCGTTCGCCGCTGACAATGCTGCGCCATACGCTTTCGATGTCACTGCCGGCGGCACAGTACACACCGGGGCTTTCGATATAGACTGGACGAATCATTGCTCGCTCACCTCATGCTTGGCACGGCTGAATATCAGCGCGCAGTTTTCGCCACCGAAGCCGAAGGAGTTCGAGAGGACATGATCGAAGGTGGCTCTACGCGCTTGCATGACGATGTCGAGTCCGTCGGTCGTGGCGTCGCCTTCCTGGAAATTCAAAGTCGGCAGCAGGATCTGCTGCTGCAGCGACAGCACCGACAGCACCGCTTCGATCGCACCGCTGGCGGCAAGCGAATGGCCGAGCGCGGACTTGCTCGATGTCACCGGCAGCTTTGCGATCCGATCGCCGAACACGGACTTGAGCGCGATACTTTCGCAACTGTCGTTCTGTTGCGTCGAGGTGCCGTGCGCATTGACATGGCCGATTGCTTCGGGCGGCAACTGCGCATCTTCCAGTGCGGCGCGAATGCAGCGTGCATATTGCGAACCGTTCGACGGGCTGGCGGTAATGCGCCAAGCCTCCGCCTGCTTGGCAAAACCGCTCAGCCGAGCGAGAATCGGCGCGCCTCGCAGCCGCGCATGTTCAAGGGATTCCAATACCAGGAAGGCGCTGCCTTCGCCCATTACAAAGCCGTTGCGGCTTTTGTCGAAGGGGCGGCTCAGCGTCTCTGGCTGATCGCTGCGCTGCGGACAGAGGGCGCCAAGAACGCCGAATCCGATCATCGGCACGTAGTTGCACATCGCCTCGGTTCCACCGACGAGGGCGACATCGAGTTCGCCATGCCGGATGTGGCGATAACCATTGCCGACCGCAATGCCGCCGGCGGCGCACGCATCGCCGCAGGTCATCACGACGCGGTCGCAGCCATACGCATCCGCGAGCGCCAGCGCCGCCATATCCTGGCGCTTATCGAAATAACGGTTGCGATGACGTGCGCTGCTGTGCATGTAGCTGTCCAAATCAATGCGGTCGGCAGCCGGGTCGTAATGGCTGCCGAGATCAAGCAGGTTCTGTTGCGTGAAGGTGTACTTGTTCGAGGCGACGAACAGGCCGCTCCTGCGGCAGCCGCGGATGTCGATGCCGCTGGAAGCAAGCGCCTGGCCGGCCGCATGCAGCGCGAGCCGGGCCTGCGGGCCGAGTAGGTGCGAACAGTGCATCGACTGATCGCTCTCCAGCATCGCCCAAACTTCGTCGTCGATGTAAGCGCAAGCCGGATTCGGTAAACCGCATGCTTCAAGCGCCGCGTGATTGCGGATGGAAGACTGGCCGTTGCGCAGGCGGTCGAATAGCTGTCCCGGCGACAGGGCCTGGCTGCAAATTGCTCCGACTCCTGTTACGACGACTTCGCGGCGCGCTGCTTCGCTCATGCGTCCCGCGCCGTTGCCCGGCGCAGGTATTCGCTTACTCGCAGAGCCAGCACTTCATCGCCGTGGGCGGGGCGCAGGGCGGCATTGCACGCGGCGCAGATCGGCCTGCCGGCGCTCGATACCGCCGCTTGCTCGTGGCCGCAGTCGGGACAGGAGGCCGGCAAGTGTTCCAGGATTTCATGGCAGATGTTGGCGACGTTCTCGACCGCGCTCGCATTGAAAATCTCGTACTCGCCCATTCCCGGACGCAGTTGCCGGTAGCGATAAGGGCTATGCAGAAGCAGGCTGCAGCCTGCTTCCGTCAAGCCGCCCTTGGGCGTATAGAAGCGATCGGCTTGGCCGCTGATTTTCGCGGCGTGATCGAGCACGCTTTTTGCCGGGAGAGTCAACTTCAACGTCTTTTCCAGAATCGCATTGAGTTCTACGAAATCGAGCGATTCGGCGCCGAGGTCGTTGACCATGCTGCTGTCGTCCTGGATCTCCTCGACAGGAATGCCGAGCACGCGGGCCAAGGTGTCTTTTACGGTCGACAAAATCTGGCTTTTGGAATACGGATTTTGCATTGCGACGTCTCCTTTATTTTTTGGAAAAGAAAAGATATCTTTTTTTTAACCGTTTTTATGCCGGAAAATCAGCGGGATTTCGAAGGAAGATTCAGACGATGCTCTGGTGCAAATCCGGGCCGAATTTTGTTCAATCCGGCAGCTTGTAGGCCGCTCATCTTGCAAGCGGAAAAGCAGTTGTACCCAGAGTAGCGGGAGCTCTGGGCCACGATTCGCGATGCGTCGGCCGCTGTCGAATGCAAGAGACTTTCCAGATAAATCGTGTGAAGGAATTTAAAGATGCGCCCCCTCTGTGCCGATTTTCGTGCGGGTGAGTTTGTGGTTGAAGGAGAAATATTTTGAGAGGGTTTCAGCTACCGTTTTTTCCCGAATTTTGTATGGGCGGCCGCCTGTCGGCACTCAGCCACGCCTTATTTAGCGTTCGTTGAGGGGGAGTTGCGCGCTCTCTCTTTGCGCATTGCATTGATTGATTTTTCTCAAGGAGCGTGCCGTCCTGCGGTCCATACTTGCATTCAATCCGCAGCAGCGAAGCGGAAGCGGGAGGAGACCCGGAGAGCGGAAATGAGTCGCATCCTACGCTCATGTCGAGTCACTGATCGAGCCATCGAACAAGGGGTATGTGCCGGATTGCATTGAGGCAACCAGGCTTGGCGTGAAATCCGGCAAGACTAGGAGAAAGCTGCCATGGACAATTTTTACTGGTATGAAGGCAAGAACATTCCGCTTCACCCTTCGCCGGTGCTTCGCGCCGTTCGAATGGCCGGCACCCCATCCCCGGACACACGAAAGCAGGCCGCTGCAGCCGTAGGCGCCCATACTCCGCAATCGATGGGAATCGATCTGGGCAATGGGATCATTCTCTATGAAACCAATCCGCATGCGCCGGGCGCCGCCGCTCCCATGCCTGCAGGAAGCACTCAACTGCCGGTATTCTCGGCACCCGATAGCACGCCGATGATCCTCAACGAGGAATTCAACGTCCAGTTCAAGCCGGAAGTCACCCGCGACAAGATCAATCAGTTCAATGCGCAGAACAAGGTGGTGATCGTCAACGAATCGCCGTGGGAGCGCAATGGCTTCACCTTGGCCGTGCAGAACGAGGCGGGGGTGGATGCGTTGACGATGGCCAACCGTTATCACGACAGCGGACTTACGGTTTACTCGCAGCCCAACTTTGTCCGCCTGATGACGCCGCCATTCGTCCCGAACGATGCCTTGTTCCCGCAACAGTGGGCGCTGCGCAATACCGGCCAGGGCGGCGGCATTGCGGGTCAGGATATCCACGCCGTCAACGCGTGGGATATCGGCCGCGGCACCAACGTCACGATTGCCATCATCGATGAGGGCGTCGACTACGCGCATCCGGACCTCAGCACGCCAGGCAAACTGGTTACCGGCTACGATGCGGTGCGCCGCATCAACGACCCCGCGCCCAACAGCGGCGATGCGCATGGAACCGCCTGCGGGGGCATCGCCGCCGCCTCGGCGGACAACGGCGTCGGCGTCAGCGGCGTGGCACCGAACTGCCGCCTGATGGGGATACGCATTGCTTACGGCGTAGTGCAAGGAGGCCGTCGAGTCTGGGTGACGGATGATGCCAAGATTGCAGATGGCATCAACACCGCTGTCGCCCGTGGCGCTGACGTGCTGAGCAATAGCTGGGGCGGCGGCACGCCCTCATCGACCATCACGAATGCCATCCGCAATGCCAAGACCGTAGGACGCGGCGGACGGGGATGCGTAGTCTGCTTTGCCGCAGGCAATGACAACGGACCGGTTTCCTATCCGGGTACGCTGCAGGAAGTCATCACTGTTGCCGCCTGCAATGAATGGGGTGAGAGGAAGAGTCCGACCAGCCGCGACGGTGAAAGCTGGTGGGGCAGCAATTTCGGCCCGGAGGTCGACGTCAGCGCGCCTGGGGTTCACATCACGACGACCGATATTCACGGCGCTGCCGGCTACAACGCGAGCGGTGATTATGTGACGACGTTCAACGGAACCTCGGCCGCCACGCCGCATGTCGCCGGCGTGGCGGCACTATGCCTGTCGATCAACTCCGCTCTGACCGCGGTGGAGGTCGAAGCGATCCTGCGCGCATCGACAGATGACCTGAGCGAACAGGGATACGACATCTACACCGGCTTTGGCCGCATCAATGCATTCAAGGCAGTCCAGGCGGCGCAATTGCGGTGGGATTCGCCGCGCCTGATTCCCGGCTGGTTCGGCGCGGAAGATCAGGAGGGTGACATCGCAGCCGCAGATATCTCGCGCAACGGCCGGGTCGACCTGCTCGTGTTTCATATCGATAATCCCGGTGGAGAAAACCACGGTTATTACCGCATCGGCTGGAATCTGGACAATTCCGGGGTAGCGCAATCCTGGTCGCCGGTCAAGGCGGTGCCCGGATGGTTTGGTGCCGAAGACCAAGGGGCCGGCGTGGCGTTGGGAGATATCAACAAGGACGGCAGATTGGACCTAGTGGTTTTTCATGTAGATAACCCCGGTGGCGAAAACCACGGCTACTATCGGATTGGCTGGAGCCTGGACGCCAATGGCGATCCAACCGGCGGCTGGTCTCCGGTCAAGGCCGTGCCGGGATGGTTCGGCGCCGAAGACCAGGGCGCCGGCATTGCGCTTGCAGACCTCAATGGAAACGGCTCGCAGGACCTCGTCGTCTACCATATCGATAATCCCGGCGGCGAAAACCACGGCTATTACCGCATCGGCTGGAACCTCGACGCCAATGGCGACGCCACCGGGGGCTGGTCGCCGGTCAAAGCCATTCCCGGCTGGTTCGGTTCCGAAGATCAAGGCGGCGGAATCGCGATTGCCGACCTGAACGGCAACGGCCGTCCCGACCTGATCGTTTTTCACATCGATAATCCAAGCGGGGACAATCGCGGCTATTACCGCATCGGCCGCGACCTCAATGCAGCAGGAGACGTGACCGGCGGCTGGACCGAAGTGCGGCCGATCCCCGGCTGGTTCGGCTGGGAAAATCAGGGCGGCGGCGTCGCGGTTGCCGACATCGACGGCAATGGGCGGAAGGATTTGATCATCTACCATATCGACAATCCTGGCGGCGAGAACCACGGGTATTACAGGATCGGCTGGAACCTGCAGGTGTAATGCTGCTGCATTGCAGGATGAAGCAACCCATCAGGATCGACCGTACACGTGATCGTGGTGGGTTGCACCTGTCCTGCGATAATCACGAAAAATATTGCTGCCGGCTGCGACGTATTTCAGGGATCACTGGTGGCGGTGATACGGGCTTCGGCTTCGCGCCGTACATCCAGCACGTCGGCGCGCATCGATGAGAGATGGCTTTACGTCGCCGGCATCAAGGACGTGTTCGCCCCCTGGAAAAGGCGATAGTAAACCCGCTTTTATCCTCGTTTAAAGCCGTTATGCAAGCCATGGATTGTTAACGAGTTTTGATGCGTTAACCCTGCTTTTCCTGGCCAGCGCTACCGCTCGCGCTCCATGCTCGTTCGTCCACACTGCTCTATCTCCGCACAATCCTGCAACAGCCGATTGGGCTTGTCAGACTTCAATAAAATCTCGTTTTCAAACAGGCTCTAGAAAAATCGAAGCCAACAGACATTTCAGTAATCGAACAGATATCATATGTTCATCACCTTGATTCGAAATCCATCGTATCTCGGTTGCCGTTTTGCGCAGTTGGCTTGCCAAATATCTTCAACCAGAAAAATCCGATGCTTCCAGCTGCGAGCGATGCCGATAGAATCGCCATCTTCGAAGCATTGATCACATCTCCATTTTCGGCGAACGCAAGGTTGGTGATGAAGATCGACATCGTAAAGCCGATACCACCCAATAATCCGGCGCCGAAAACGTGCTTCCAGTTCAGATTGAGCGGCAGACGGCAGATGCCAATCGCCACGGCAATGCAAGTCAGCAATGCGATGCCCAATGGTTTGCCGACCACAAGCCCAGCCATGATGCCCAGACTATTGCTACTGGCGAATTCCTGTGCCCAACCGGAACTGATGACGATACCGGTATTGGCCAACGCAAAAATCGGCAAAATCAGAAAGGCGACGGGCTTATGAAGAATATGCTCCAGCTTGTGCGAGGGAGATGTTTCATCATCTTGCTTAGCAGAGTAAGGAATGGCAAATGCCAGCAATACGCCAGCGATCGTGGCATGTACCCCCGACTTCAGCATTAGGTACCACATGGCTACTCCGCCAGCAAGGTAAGGCAGCAATGCCATGACACGTAAAATACGGTTCATCGCGACCATCGCAGCGAATACGGCAAGCGCTCCGAACAAATAGATGATTGTCAGCTCAGTGGTATAGAAAACCGCAATGATAATGATGGCTCCCAAGTCATCCATGACAGCCAAAGCTGCCAGGAATACCTTGAGGGAAGCCGGTACACGATTGCCGAGAAGCGCCAGCACGCCGAGTGCAAAAGCGATGTCTGTGGCCATCGGAATGCCCATGCCTGCTTGAGTCGGCGTTCCAGCATTCAAACTGAAATGAATGAGCGCTGGTACGGCAATTCCGCCAGCAGCGGCAAACATGGGAAGTAAGGCGTTCTTGAGACTCGACAGTTCGCCGCTGTACAGCTCACGTTCCAGCTCAAGGCCAATCAACAGGAAGAATATCGCCATCAAGGCATCGTTGACCCAGTGCTCGATGCTGAGTCCACCGAGATTCATGTGCCAGAAGTGCAGGTAGGCTCCTCCTGCCGGTGAGTTCGCAATCCCTAGTGAAAGGATGGTGGAGAGAATGAGAAGAATGCCGCCCGACTTCTCAGTATCGAAGAACCGCTTGAAAGTGGCCGAAAGGGGGAGCTGAATGGTCGCCATAGTCTTTTCGAATAGAAAAACCGCGTGGCGGCCCGACCAACGCTAAAGCCTGTTCACTTAACTTGTAAACACCCTGGCAAATTATATCGCGTTTCCGATTGACGTTTTGCAAAATCCGCACAGTGCGCCATGATGAAGTTAAGTCTAATTGGACATCAAACGCTTTTCTCTCGACGCACTTACGAATCATTATTTTGTCGCACGGACATTTGCAGTCTGCCGTTTCACGTAGGCTGAACCAGCCGATGTACAAATGGGTAGTTGTTTCATCAAGGGCACTTTTACCTGATCAACTAATCAATATGATAAGACGCTCGGATAAACACCTGCTTCAAATTAAACATGTTTGAACAAATCGAAGCCCAGGTAAGATCTGGCGTGGAGTGGTTGAGACTCCTGGTAGAGGCGTTAGGCGCCGCAATTATTGCCGTTGGCGTTGTTATTGCCGTCGTTGGTCTCATCCGCCATGCCCTTGCTGCGCGAGGCACAAGCTTCACACCGATACGCCTGGCATTTGCCCGGTATCTGACCCTCGCTTTGGAGCTTCAATTAGCAGCCGATATTCTCTCAACGTCGGTTGCCCCGACATGGGATCGAGTCGGCAAACTGGCTGCGATTGCCGTGATCCGTACGGCGCTCAACTACTTTCTCAGCAAAGAAATCAAGGAGGAGAGAAAAAACGAAGAATAGCCCTCTGTGATCACCATCCAAGTCCCAAAGGAGCCTCATGAAAGGCATACCACTTCGCCGTAGGCGCGGCGTCAAGCAAGAATTTTTGCTCGCTTTGATGCCGACCATGACCGTCCTGACTGTACTTGCACTGGTAGAGATTCTGAACAATCAGCGCCTGCTGTTTGCCTCGCTGGCTTCCAGCGCCTTTCTTATCTATCTCGATCCAGGACATGCCGTCAACAAGGTGCGAACATTGGTCACTGCAAAAATGGGTGCGGCATTGCTCGGGTTGTTGGCATTTACGCTTGTCGGGCCTGGCTACCTCTCTGCCGGCGTTGACATGGTGCTGGCGATTGTTTCGATGATTTTGCTAGACACCATGCCAAGCGTTGGGCAAACCGAGAGACATTTGTGAACGATTATCACATCAACCCCGTTCCCTACGTACGGTACGCGTCCGATACGGCTCCCGGATTTTCCGCATGACCTTGGTGCCCATTACATGGCACAGTCAAGCTATGCCAAGAACTGGTTCTAGAGCAGTTTCATCCTGACCGTACACGGCCAATCTTGCGCCTGCGATGCTCACCGTACCATTCGTACGGTTGCGCTTCTCGGCTCAACCTTGGCTCCTGTACAGTCAGGCTGAAACTGCTCTAGGTAGGACGCGGCAACGCCAACGTCATGCAGCTCTCCCGGGAACGTATGGCGTAGCACTGAAACCTTCCATCGACGCCCTTGGTCAGCGTAGCTTTAATTCAGACAAGTTTGCGCGGAGGATTAAACGGCGAATCTCGATTTTCCATCAAAAAATCAACAAACGCGCGCACCCGCGTCGCCAAGTGTCGCCCATGTGGATAGAGCAGCGTAAACGGGCGCGAGCGGCCGCCAAATGCCGGCAGCAATTCGATCAGTGATCCCGTGCGCAAACCCGCGTCGACGAAGTGGCGATAGGTTTGGAATAGGCCGGCGCCATGGCGCGCCAGGGTGACGCCTGCCAACAGGTCTTCCGAGCAGGAATAGCCGCCGATGGTCTGGAGTTCGATGTCCTTTCCGTTTTGGCGGAATAGCCAAGGGATCGGCCTGCCGCTGCTGGGGAGTTCGAACTGGATGCAGTCGTGGCGCTTGAGGTCGTCCAGCGAGACAGGGGTTCCTGCACGCGCGAGGTAGGCGGGGGCGGCGATCACGACCAGTTCTGCATCTTCCAGCTTGCGGGCGACCAGGCTTGAGTCGGCCGGGGCCCTGCCTCGGATCGCCAAGTCATATCCCTCACTCGCAAAGTCGATATTACGGTTGCTTAAGTGAACTTCAAAATGCACTTCGGGATAGCGCGCGCGGAAGGCCGGCAAGAGCGGCATTACCCTGAAGTGGCCGTATGGAGTCGGCATGCTGATCCGGATCAGTCCTGCTGGCGCGGATTGGCGGCCGCTGACTTCCCGCTCGGCTTCCATGAGTTGCGTCAGCGCTTGACGCGACTGTTCAAAATAAGCCTTTCCGCCATCTGTCAGGCGAATGCTTCGGGTAGTGCGCACGAAGAGGCGCACGCCCAATCTCTCTTCCAGCCTCGATACGGATCGGCTCACTGCGGCCGGCGTCACGCCTGCTGCATTGGCTGCTGCGGTAAAGCTGCTCAATTCGGCTGCAAGACAAAAAAGCTCGATGCTGCCTAGCAAAATATCGTCGAATTGCCTGTTCATGGTTCCTGATATTGATTACATGATGTATCTGGTGATTTGCGGAAGCCAATGTTTATTTGCGCAAAGCACATAAGTATAGTGGATCACACCGAGGCAAAACCTCGCGTTTCGAATTTTGAAAGCAGGGCCGAGTGCGCCAGTAAAAAACATTCACATCATTGAAAGGAACGAGAATATGGGTACCCCTAAGACAGTCGTTATTACCGGCGCATCCAGCGGTATAGGTTTGGCGCTGGCGGCAGCTTATCTTGCACGCGAATGCAAGGTGGTAGGCAATGCGCGTACTGAACGCCGGCTTGCACAAGCTGCCGAGGCACTCGGTAATACGCAGAACTTTTTGCCGGTGGCGGGCGATATTGCGCAGGCCGCGACTGCGAAAAAGTTATTTGAGCAAGCGATCGACAAGTTCGGCCAGGTGGATATCCTGATCAACAATGCAGGCATCTTCAATGCCAAGTCCTTTACCGCTTACACCGCGGAGGAACTGGATGGGCTGATCAACACCAACCTGAAGGGCTTTTTCCATGCGACGCAGCAGGCGACAGCCCATATGGTGCAACGCAGGAAGGGCCACATCATCAACATCACGGCCAGCATCGCCGCGCAGCCCAACGCCAGTGTGCCCGCTGCGTTGCCGATCCTGATCAAGGGCGGTATCAACCACGCCACGAAAGCGCTCGCACTGGAACTCGCACCGCATAACGTCAAAGTCAATGCAGTTGCGCCGGGGATCATTGACACGCCGCTCTACACCGGCGATATGCATGGCTTTCTGAATACGCTGCAACCCACCGGCCGCATCGGAACGGCCAAGGACGTAACGGATGCCGTGCTCTACCTGACCGATTCGGAATTCACGACCGGCATCGTGCTGCCCGTGGATGGGGGAATGAGTTCGGGAAAATGGTAGGCAGCTTTTTAAAATTGCCGGTGGCCTGATGCACTGCCGGTTTCTTATGCAATTTGCGTGGAGCATTACTGAATGAATCAACATCCCGAAATACTCGCAACCCTGAAAAACTATTTTGACGGTATCTACACAGGCGACGTTGCGCTGTTGAGAAGCGCCTTCCATCCTCATGCCACCCTGTTTGGGGAAATCAAGGGCGCATCCTACTACAAGCTGCTCGATGAGTATTTGCTGGCGGTAGCCAACCGCAAGTCGCCGCGTGAATTGGGCGAGGCTTATTCGATGGTCCCGATCAGCATCGAGGTCCTCGGCAACATCGCCCTCGCAAAGGTGCATTGCGTCATGCTTGGCTTCAACTATTACGACTTTCTTTCTCTGTTGTGCCACGAGGGACGTTGGGTTATCACTGCCAAGTTGTTCACGCATTTAGAAAACTAGGTGCGTTCGCTTTACTTACTAAATTTCTATATCCAAGGACTGCCATGCCCTACGTTAACATTCAAATCACCCGCGACGGCATTACGCCTGCACAAAAACTTGCGCTCATCCAAGGTGCTACAGATTTGCTGGTGCGGGTACTCAACAAGGATCCTGCGACTACCTTTGTTCTTATTGACGAAGTGGATACTGATAATTGGGGAGTTGCAGGTCAGAGCGTATCTGTATTGAGATTGCAGGAAAGCAGTCCCGGATAATGATAGTCATAAAACCAATTCTCTCACTGAAAATGAAAGCTGGCAAATGAGCGGGATAAAGCAGTCGGGCAGACTTGGGCAATCGTTTACCCAAACCCCTCACGGATCCGGACGTGCTCAATTAACGCATCCGGCTCTTCGGGCTATGGGTTCGCCATGATCCGTGTAGCCATACGAGGCTGGGGCAAAGAGGAGCATTTCAGGAGTGTGCTGAAAGTCGGAAGTTGCGCAAGGCCGCCGCGCATGTAAGAAGCAGCTGCTACTGCTGCTTTGCCTTACTTGAAGAATACCCGTTCCCGGCCTTTTCCCTGGTCCTTGATCTTCCCGGCTTTCACAAGCGCGTTTAATGCAAAGGTCATGCGCTGGGAGAGCTTCTTAATTTGCTCGTCGTTAGGGGCGAACGGCAAGCGATCAATCGCGGCTTTTAAGACTTCCGCACCATGCCGTGGCTCATCAGAGAGTAGGTTCGGCCAGAAGTCACCGCCAGTCTTGGGAAGGTCGCCGGCTTTGTGGCCGCCATTTTCTTTCTTGATTGAGGCGCGTTTGCCGCGCTTTGCCGATACATGCGCGGTGGCCTCGCCTCTTTTCTTACGGGGCTTCTTTTCCGAAGCGGTGGTTACTGGGCCATCAACGCCGCGTAATTGTGCCAGTGCCTGTTCTAGCGCTTGCAGGTGCGCCGCGTAGTGGGCAATGCCTTCTTTGAGGTGGGCGATCTCGGCTTTGAGAGCGTCCTGAGCAGTTTGCAGATGCGATGTCGTCACGTTTCTATCTCCAGAAGTAGGTATTTTTAGCGATTGTAGCAGTCAACACGAGGTCATGAGTTGATCAAGCATAATTGGCATTCACGCACTGGACTAAGTAATCACCATGCATTAGCAGAACAGTGACTGCTGGTGACCGTGTAAAGCATTCTCAACCAAAGCGTGTTATCAAAATGGCCTGTACCGACAGCAATAGCCACTTATCGAAAAGCCGTCATTTTCACTAACCACGACGATGAAAGTTGGTGATCGCGCGGCTCATAAATCCAGGATTCTCCCCGTGTCACATTCATGGGATGTGGCACTTTCGCGCTGGGCCAGCGATCGAAAGCACGATATCGAAGTCTGGCGAGAAAACGGCATCATTGAATCCATCGCTTTCCGGTTGGATTGGCGTGAGGATATTTTTAAATTGATGTCGCGAATTGATCGCAGCAGCAAATGAACTGCATTGTGTGGTCTTTGTTCCGGGACAACGCCTCTTGATCGAACCCAATATCTTTCAACTGAAGCGATGCATCATGCAATCCGATGCCGCACAATTCGTCAAGGATCCGCAGACGTTTTTGCTGGGGAACCTGATCGGGCCATAGCGCCAAATGTGGAGGTCTCGTGTCTTCTCCGTCCCGCTTCAGCATTCGTCAGCTCGCGTCCGACGACGTGGCGTTGATGGAGGCCCTGTTGACTACCTTCGGAGAGGCCTTCGATGAGGTGGAAACGTATTGCAAGAATAGGCCAGGTGTAAGGTATCTCCAGCAACTGCTCGGCAGCGGTTATTTCATCGTGCTTGCCGCGCTGAAGGGAAGAGAGGTCGTGGGCGGCATCGCGGCTTACGAACTGAAAAAATTTGAGCAGGAGCGCAGCGAGATCTACATCTACGATCTGGCGGTTGCAGCCGCGCACCGACGCCAGGGGATCGCAACGGCGTTGATGCAGGAACTCAAGAACATTGCGGCAGCGCGCGGGGCGTATGTCATTTTTGTGCAGGCCGATATCGGTGATGATCCAGCCATCGCGCTATACACAAAGCTGGGAGTGCGCGAAGAAGTGCTGCACTTTGATATGGCGGTGAAAGGCGACAATGACACTGCATAACAATTGCTCGCAGGTGATGTTCGACCTGCGGCTAACATCGACAGCAGCGCAGGCGATTACTTCGAAATCTTGCCAAACGGTGACCTTGGCGTTTTCGACAGAGATGGCGAATTGATATCATGCCGACACATCTCAATCTATTCCCTGCAACGCAGCCGACCAAGTTAGGAATGTGATCCGTTCGGCAGGGAATTGACGCAGAATACCTTAATGAGCCGATGGAAGCCTGAAAGGAAACGCATAATCAAATGACGTCGTTCCGACATAAATTGTTATTGTTCACGTTCGTTTTGCTTGCGCACGCAGCGAACGCGGCGGAACTCTCCGCCGGAGATGAGGCGTATCGGCGGGGTGATTACGCCGCAGCATTTACTGTTATGACGCAAGAAGCCAATAAAGGGGACGCAGTCGCGCAATGGAAATTGGGGACGCTTTATTACAGGGGAGAGGGAGTCGCGCAGAACTACGCCGATGCAGTGATTTGGTATCGAAAAAGTGCCGAACGAGGGAATGCCGATGCGCAGGCAAGTCTGGCGGATATGTATGACCATGGACGTGGCGTGCCGAAAGATATTGAAATGGCCAAGCATTGGTACCGTAAGGCGGCGGTTCAAAATCATGCACTTGCTCAGTTCGCTTTGGGTAACGCGTACCTTTTGGGCAATGGTGGAGATGAAGAACTGGTTGAAGCGGCACACTGGTTCGGTATGGCAGCCAACCAGGGAGTTGCCGGCGCCCAGTTCATGCTGGGCAAAATGTATGAGAAAGGCTTGGGCGTGAAAAAAGACGTGGACATGGCTGTACATCTATATCACCAAAGCGCAGAAAAAGGCGACAAAAATGCGAAAACAGCGCTCAAGCTGCTAGAAAAATAGTGGAGCATTTCTGGAAGTGGGAATTCATTGCGAGATAGTTATACCCGGAAATTGTGGCTAAGCCTGTTGATAACTCGACATAAAGACCGCTATGTCTTTGATATTTAATGAATTTATTTCCTTGGCGAAAAATCAGACAATTAACTCTGCATGAGGGAAAGCGGTATGGGTATGGACAAGTTGACCAAGCGGCGAAGTGTCGCAATCTTAGTTGGTGCGTCGGCACTTGGTATTCCTACACTGTAAGTTCGAGAGTCGTAACGGTTTATGCTGCCTATGGATCTGGTTCATCTCAATTGGGGGGCTTAACCGACGTACTGGTGGCTCGTATGTTGTTACGCGAGATTGTCGCGGGCGCGAAGTTTCGCGGTGAGATCTAAAGGAAAAGCCGCGCTGGCCGATTGCCAGCTTCAAGACACGGAATCACCTGATGACTCACGACGAAATGAAGGTATCTGTCGAATTTAGGATATCTGTCGTTTAACGCTGGACACTAGAGCAGTTTCAGCCTGACCGCCCGTTGTAGCAGCGAGCGAGACAGGAGCTTATGAAACGGCATGATGACAAACAGGTAGACTCTTCCGAGGAGATTGTTGATTTTGACCAAGGTTGAAATCGTCACTTCTGATCCCTTCAGACTCGGTTGAATGCTTATCCAGATCCGAAAATCCAGATGTTTGTCGTCACCCCCCACAACGACTTCAGCGCCCGTACTTGAAATAATCGGAAACACGTCAATCTTCCCCAGCCCACGATCGCTAAAGTCAATACCTGCCTTTAGTCCGAACGGCGCCACGATTGCGTTACGCAAGGCCATCAGACATCGGGCCATGCGTGGCGGATCGGCGAACACGGCGCGCGCTGCTTGTTCGGCGTCGACGTAGGTTCGATCTGCCTGGCCGGAATAACCATCGGCGAAATCAATGCGCGACAATCCTGACGCATGAATCGCCGCCGTCGGCGTGGGAATCAGCAAAACTTTGTTTGTCATGAGTACCCTCTGAAAATGTGATGCGGTGAGAATCTTGAAAAGATGCGACTTCGATTTCTTTACTGTGGCGATTGTTTGCGGCCAACATAGATGAACGATGCGCCGAGTGCGAGTTCAGCGACAACTGCTGACAATATTCCAGGCTGTGCATGACCCGTCGTAAGCTCAAAGATGCCAAGACAAGCTAGCGCGATGTTGGCAAAGATAAGCCCGGACACCATTGCAGAGCGCGCAGGAGAGGGTTCCGCCACTCTCGCTTGAAAGAGCATGATCCCGAGTCCCGCAAGTAGCGCTGCACCACGCCGGCCGACCAGACCAGTGGAGGACGAAAAGTCGACGCCCCAGGTTAGCAGCAAGATATTTGGGGCGAATGCCCAAATAACCGCAAGCGTGCAATAGACGAGTGCCGTGAAGATAGCGAGGTTTCTAAAGTTCATTTTGATGCTCCTTGGTTGATCCACGGGTTGTCGGTCGACACCTTTGCGCCCAAGGCTTTGAGCATATGGTTAAGGCCCAGGTAAGTCCGTTCAAAAAACGGAACCTCGTCACGAAAACCGGTCATGTAGCGAGCGATCTTCCGCTGCTGCGTTGCCTCAAATGCGGGGTATGGCGATCGGGTTGCGAAGTCGAAGCGCGACGTGCGAAAAGGCGCAATCTGCCAAGACTGCAACGGCGCCAATGCGGGCATCAATTCCCGCTCAAATTCGTCGACCGATAAGTTCGGCGAGATCATTGCAAAGTCGACATAGTTGCGCAGCAACGCCTCGCAGTCGCCGCCGGGCTCGTGCCGCAGCACAGCGCACCATGCTTTTGCCACAGCTGCGGCAAAGTCGGGGGAAATCGTCTTGGTGCAGCCGAAGTCAACCACGCCGATACGGCCGTCCGCCAGGAAAAGGAAATTGCCGGGATGCGGATCGGCGTGCAAGCGCCGCCATACGAAGACGCTTTGCAAGAACCAATCGAATAACAGCTGTCCGGCGCGATCGCGCGCCTGCTGCGTCGGGTTCGTGGCCAGCCAGGCATCCAGATGCAGGCCGTCAACCGCCTGCATCGTGAGCACGTGCTGAGTGCTGCGGCTCGCAATCGGCTGCGGGACAAAGATCCCAGGTAACGACGCATGCGCGCCGAACCAACGCAATTGCTCCGCTTCATGTGTGTAATCGACTTCTTCGGCGAGTTTGGATTCAATGTCGGCCATGAACCGCTCGACAATTTCGCTGTCGGGCAGCAGGTCGGTACTTAGCCGCAAGCCTTGCAGCAGGGTGCGGATCATCCGCATATCGGTGCCGATCGAGGTAGCGATGCCGGGATACTGCAGCTTCACGACCACCCGTTCGCCGCCGTGCAATTCCGCACGATGTACCTGCCCCAGGCTCGCAGCGGCAAAAGCCTGCGAGTCGAAGCGTTGGAAAAGCTGGTCTGCATCCTGAGAAAACTCTTGCCTCAAAACCCTGTGCACCAGCGCGCGATTGAGCGGCGTGGCCTGATGGAAGCCGCGTGCCAGTTGCAGGCGCACGCCTTCCGGAAGCAATCCCGCCTCCATGCTCAGCAGTTGCGAAGCCTTCAGTGCCGTGCCCTTGAGCCGATTGAGCGCGCGAAACAGGATTCGTCCCAACTCGGCTTCGTGCCGTGCCTGCTGCGCCTCGGAAGCTTTTTCGTCGGAGCGCTTGCGTGCGAGGTGTCCCAGATGAACGATTCCGACTTGCGCGACAGCCAGGCCGGTGATCGTTCCCCTGGCAAGCGTGCCGCTGGAGAGTTTTTCGTTACGCGCCATGGCTGGCGGCTTTCGGCTGACGCATGAGCGGACGGGCAAGCTGCACCAGGTCGAGCAAGGCCGAGCCGTTTTGCATCAGGCGTGCGAGTTGGCTGCGCAACAGGAATCCGGCCAGATCCGACAATTTGTTGAGCAAGCCGCTCTCCAGCGCTTGCACCAGCAGCGCCAGCGTCAAGTCGACCAAGCGGGTCGTGTCGGCCAGTTCGTCCGAGCTGTCGTTGAGCCAATACACGATCACTGCAAGCAAATAGTCCACGAACAGGCCGCCGATGAGCGGCTTGAAGTCGCAAGGCGCAATGCCGCCGGCCGATTCGGCGGCATCGAGAAAGGCAACAACCTGTTGCTTGATGGCGAGCTTTCCGGGCAGCGCGTCGCCCATCATCAGCGTCGGCGACTTGCCCACCAGCTCACGTGCGACGGCGACGAATTCACGATCGGCCAACAATATTTCCAGCAATGCGTCCACCAGGCGCTGCAAACGTTCTTGCAGCGTATAACTGGCAAAGCCCGTCGTGCCGAGGGTTGCGGCAATGGCATCGTTGATCGATTGTTCGAAATACCCCAGCACCAGCTTTTCCTTCGTGGGGAAGTATTTGTAGATCGTGGCGTCGCCGATCCCAGCCGCGCGAGCAATCTGTTTCATGCTGACGCTGTCGAAACCGTGTTCGGTCATCAAATCGACCGTGGCTTGCAAGATCAGACGCTGGGTTTGTTGTTGCTTGGATTTTGTGGTTCTCATGAGTATTTACTATGCTTTAAATGAAAATATATCACACATAAATGATAGCAAATATTTTTAATTGAAAACGTAAGTGTTGAATACCGCGAACGATCCGCTAGCCGTAGTGCCAGCGGTGTGTGAGATAAGAGCCTGTAGCCCTACAAGCGGTCGCTGCAGAGAAACGACGGAGGCGGCCGATCCTCGGCCCAGGCTAAAACAGCATGATCAGCAACGGCTGGATGGCTCCAAGTGCCGCAGCTAGGCCAGTAGGCGGCTACTCTCAAAAGTGCGGCCGTGAATGGTCGATCCGGCCGCAATAATTCCGAGGTCACAAGATAGGTGAGACCCAGATCGCGGGAGTCAGGGCGGTCAACACCATATCGCGCCAAGTGCTTATAGCAGCCGCTTCCATTGCATCAACTCAAGCGGCAGCGACGCGATGTCCAGGCCTGAAACCATGCACTTTGGCCGACCAGACCACAGACAGGCTGAACAGCGCCAGCACCGCCAGTGCCCAGGGGAAGGAAGCGGCCCCGAAACGCTCCAGCAGCAAACCGCCCATCATTCCGCCCCCAGCCACCGCCAGATTGAAGACTGTCACCAGCATGGATTGTGCTACGTCCGCCCCATCGCCAGCGGTATCGGCGAGCGCGGTTTGCAGCAGAGTCGGCGCACCGCCAAACGTCAATCCCCAAGTCGCAATGCCTAGCAGCACGACGATAGACGAACCGCCGGAAAAGCCCAACATCAGCGCAGCCATTACAAAGAGCGCCAGGCTCAGCAAGCTCAGCGTCCGCAGCCAACGATCTACCAGCAGACCCGTGATCCAAATGCCTCCGATGGAGGCTGCGCCAAACAGCAACAGCACGGCATCCACCCGATGCCCCAGCCCAACCGATGCGAGGAAAGGCGCGATATACGTGTACAGAATGTTGTGCGCCAGTATCCAGGCAAATAGCGCCAGCAGTACTGGACGGATGCCGTGCATCAGGAAGATCCGCCGGATCGGTAGGCGCTGCTGCGCCGACTGCCCTGGGAAGTCAGGTACGCCTAGTCGCACCCAGGCGAACAGCACCAGGGACAGCGCAGACATGAACCAGAACACACCGCGCCAATCGAACAAAGTGCCGAGCCAGGTGCCCAGCGGTACACCGATGGATAAGGCAATAGGCTGGCCGACACCTGCTACCGCCAGCGCGCGTCCTTGCAAACGGTAGGGCACCATGCGCCGAGCGTAGCCCGCCAGCAATCCCCACACCACCCCGGCTGCCATGCCGGCAACAAAGCGCGCCACGAGAGTCAGTCCGTAGTGGGTGGACAAGGCCGTGACAGTGTTGAATACCAGCAGGCCGCCAATGGCCAGCAGGAATAGCGGTCGCCTGTTCCAATTGCGCGTGGCGGCGATAACTGGAATCGCGGCTAGCACCGACCCCAGCGCATAGAAGGTCACCAACTGGCCTGCCAACGCTTCGGATACTCCTAGCTCTTGGCCAATCTGCGGCAGCAGGCCTGCCGGCATAGTTTCTGTCATGATGGCGAGAAAGCCCGCCATTGTGAATGCCAGCAGCTTCCATACGGGAAGCACCTCGGCGGGTGCTGTGAACTGTACTGTCGTTGTAGGTCCATCGTTACTTTGGATACTCATATTGGTCTCATTCCCATGAATGTCATGCTGGACACCCAAAGCCAGCGTCACCACGCCGGCGAGGCATCCACGGTTGAATTACGCTTCAGGCGAGATAGGACGCCGCCATGTCCTTGTCGCCATGTCCGGCTGCCAGCGCGCGCTCGAAACGCCACAGCCCAGCCTGCGCGGCATCCACCTGCACCCCCGCCTGGGCGGCGGCCTCGACCACCAGTTGCGCATCCTTCACTGCATTGGCGATGGAGAAACTGACGGTGTAATCGTCCTGCAGAATGGCGGCAGCCTTGGCCTGAAAATAGCCGCTATCCATTGGCCCCCCCGTGACCACATCCACTACAAGAGAGGGATCGATCTCCAGCCCCTTGGCGATACGCAGGCTTTCGGCGATACCGTGAGTCAGTGCGAAGGCCCAGCTATTGAGCGCAAGCTTCAGGCGGCTGCTGGCCCCGGCTTGCTCGGATACCCACAAGGTGCGCTTACCAATGGCATCGAATATCGGCTGCGCTATCGCCCTCCTATTGAGCGGGCCCGAAGCCAGGATGACCAATTGCCCTTGCTCGGCTGGCTGACGGGTGCCCTGCAGGGGGGCGTCATAGAACACCAGGCCGTGTTGCGCGGCGAACTCGGCGAGTATCGCGATGGCCTCTATGCCGACCGTGCTCAGTTGCAGCCAGACCGTTCCCTTGACCAGGGATGGCACCGCAGTCTGCATCGCCTTTAGCACGCTGGGCCCATCCTTGAGCACCGTTACGATGATGTCGGCGCCGCGTACCGCGTCGGCGGGGTTGTCGCAGACCTGGATACCTTCAGACGCCAGGGCTTGCACCTTGGCCGCTGTGCGATTCCAGGCTTGCACGGTGAAGCCCTGCTTGCTCAAGTTGCGCGCTACCGGGGCGCCGATCAAGCCGGTTCCCACCACGGCGATGGTGAGATGTTTGTTGGTAGTCATGAAGAACTCCTTTAAAAATGAAAAATGGAAAGAATGGGAAGGGAACCTCTAACGGGAATGATCATTCCAAAAATGAGCAAATAAAAACCTGACATTCCCCCGCACGCTTGCTCGCCAGGTCTTTCGCTACAGTGTATTTAGTGCCACGTCGATCACGTCCAGCAAGCATTGACGGCGGTTCGCTTGGGTGCTGCCTTTGCTCAATACCCGCATGCCTTGCATCGTATTGACGAAGAAGCGCGCCAGTGCACGAGGATTCCTGTCCGGCCGGATCTCGCCTGTCTGCTGCCCCCGGACAATCAGCTTTTCCAGTGCCTTCTGCAGCCGCAAAAAGTTGTGCGCTACCAGTTCGGCGACTGCTTTGTCGTGCCCGGCCAGCTCTAACGTCGCATTGGCAACGAGGCAACCGCGTCGCTGCGGATCGCCAAGCTCATCTTCCACGATACGCATCAGCAACCGCCGAACCAATTCCTTGACTGAGCCAGCCTCGGCCAGCAACTCGACATTGGCCGTGGTTACGGCCTGGTAACGGCGTAGCGCTTGCTGGTAGAGGCCTTGCTTGCTCTCGAATGTGTTGTAAAGACTGCTGCGGGACAGGCCAGTGCCCTCGACCAGATCCTGTACCGACGTTGCGGCATAACCACGCTCCCAGAATACGCGCATGGCGGCATCGGCAATCTGGTCAGGCTCGAACTCTTTGGTACGCATAGCAATTAATCAAATTGGAACGATCATTCCCATTACTGTACGATCTGTGTTCTGAAGTGTCAAGAAAAACCCGGGCCTTACATCGCTTGGCGGTGGAAGGGGAGGGTAGCGCCTGGAAGTAATATTTTAATTATTAAGAGTAGTTCCCACGGAAATCTTTGGTAATGAGGGGCTGTACGCCCAAACCTGATTTTTTCCCGACACCGTGAGTTCCGGTGCGCCGACACCGGACTCAGCGCGTTTGGCTGCCGAAGGCCGCCCCGAGCTGCCGCGCCCGCTTTTCCTCGGCCGTGTGCAGGTAGACCGAGGTGGTCGACACCGAAATTGTCACGATTGATTTCGATCAGCATCTTCGCTCCACTGAGCTTCGGATAGGAAGACGCGATTCTCTGGAAAGGGAGAGGATGGCAGTCTCTATTGAGTCAATCCATGCTCAGCGTCGGAGATCCACCGTCCAACAATCTCCAATGCCGCCGGACAGTGGTGGGATGCACTATGTTTGAATCCTTCTGTAACGATTTGCGACACCTGCCAGGTCCCGGGTGGCGTCGGCTCGGCGGTTACCTGGAAGAGGAAGCCTGCGATGACGAGCTCAAGACCGATGCCAATGCCAAGAATTGAAATCAGAATCAGAAAAGGCGTGGCGATTACTGTGAACAGGAAACGGCTCAAAATTCCGGCAACAAGTCCGCCTTTGACCAGTATCGCAAACACCGCCAATAGCAATAAAATGGACGGCGCCATTAATTGCAGCCAGATTCGGCCGCCCATGGGCGGCAACTTTAACAGTGCGGCTACACATACGAAAACTAAGCATGCAGCAATTAGCGCCATCTTCCGCCAGTGGCGGATGAGCTGTATACGCAATTGTTCCACGGTATCTTCTGTCTGACCGAGAAGGCGACTTGTCAATAGCCATATTTGTCCCGCCACCCAACTGATCATATGCGTTGTTCCGAGCGCTGCTGTCGCCTCGTCTCCGGCAACTCGTAAAATCAATATTTTTGACGAGTCGACTGTTGGATACTGCAACGCTTCAAGCACCGACTGAGAAAACCGCGCATACAAGCGAGGTGACAAGAAATAACTCAGAATCGTCACGAGAAAGAGCAGGAAAAAAAGTGTGGCGGAAAGTGCGACGTTGTTCGGAGAAGCTATTTTCACAATAACCCACAGCCCGCTATAAAAGATAACCACAACCGGCAGCCACCTGAGAGTGGTATGGCCTACTGGCCCCAGGTTACGCTTCGCTACGGTTAGAAACGGCGTCGCAAGGCAGGCAATGCCTGCAACCCGCTCCTGGAGCAGAGGATCGGCGAGAACTTGGAAGGCCACATTGCCGCCATGGCTGTGTGCAACGACATAGTGATGCGCTTGGGGCCAACGCGTAATTAAAGAGCGAAGATGTTCAGTCAGGTCTTTTACCGCTCGTTGTCGTGCCGATATGGAGTTTCTGCCTGACCAAACAAACCGTGTGAATGCAATGGGGGCATTAACCACCCTCGAAAGCGTGTCGCGCAAAGGTGATCCCGACATAGTCCATGTTGCCCGACGAGCCCAGGTGCCATGCACGAGCGTGACGACGACCTTCGGGGCAGACGGCAGGGGATCGTCCGGTTGCTTGCCTTCGTGTAAGGCGTAAAGGCCTGCGAAAACGTTGGAAGCTGCGTTCCAGAGAAGCGCGATCGCGAAGACAGCGAAATAAGCAGCTGCAACGATGTTGGGAAGGTTTTCCATGGCAAAGGTAAGTCAGGGTTCTTGTACCTTTGGTTAGGTTAGTATGATTAGCCTCAGTTCTGGGGTGCGACATGAAGTCGCGTAATTAATTGTGTCACCTGTTTGCAGATAGAAAGAGAAACCTGTTGTTCCGTCGCAACCGTTCACCCCCGTCCACGAATATTCTGGGTAACTTAATGACTTACACCGATTCGGCACTTTTCGGGGGGCTTTATATGCCCGGGAGGTGAACAGATACGTTCCGTCAACCGTATCCATGCTTCGCAGATGACCTTCTTCATGAGGTGCTTCTAAAGTGTCCCACGCAAGCATTCAAAATCCGATGTTCTGTCCCGTCTGAAACGCGGTCAGTTCCGTGGTATGACCGTGACTTCAAACGGTCATTTTTTGAAAGCGCTTCTTGCGTCGTAATGCAAAAAACTGACGCATGCAGCACGCCTCCTTCGTCTCTGCCTAAGAATTCAGCAGAGCAAACTGCAGGCACGCACCTGCGCCCGGACAGCCGTTCTGTCCGGTGTTCTTTGACAATTCGAGCATGATAGCGGTGGCTTGTTAATGTAGGGTGGCTTGTAACTACTCCGGCGCACTGTTTGGATATGCGAATAATTTCACGTTTCTGAATGTCTGACGGGACACCTCTCGCAACGTCAAGACGTCGATGCGCGGTGGAAGTCCATCTCTTTCGAGATGCGGGGCGCGAAAGCGATTTGGGCCCAATGGTCGGGGTGCCTGGCGTGGGCGAGGTCGTCGCTGCGCCGGCCACGGACGCCGCGGCACAACAGGCAGCGGCCGAAGAGGGCGCTACGAACTGAGTGTTCTATTTGCATGTCTTGACTCGGGGTGGGCGCAGTGTCGTTTCACGGATCGATCGTATGAAGTAGCGGTCGGCACAGACGTCCGCTCTCGGGTGTCATGTGCCGGCCTGGAACGTCCTGTAATGCTGACCGACGGGTTCCCCTTGCTCTTTTTTATCGGCAGTCATAGACTATCGCTTATCATTGTTAAACGATAGTCTATAACGACTCTGTATGCCCAGAAAGAACCTCTCCCGTAACGCAGTACCAACACTCGTGCAGGAACGCCTGCAGGCGTGGGGCGCCGTCATCCGCAGCCGACGCGCTACGCAGCGGCTGCGAGCGATTGACCTGTGCGAGCGAATGGAGATTTCCGAGGCCACGCTGCGCCGCCTCGAGCGAGGCGACGCCGGCGCCGGCGCCGAACTATACCTGTCAGCCTTCCGCATCCTTGGCGTGCTCGACGATCTGGTCCCGCTTCCCGCGCCGGACCTCATGCTCAGGGATGCCCCGCAGCGCGTCCGGGTGACGTCGAAAGAGGACGATGGCGAGTACTTCTAAGCCGATCTACGTCTACCTGCAGCGGCCCGATACTGGGCAATGGGTCACGGTCGGCCGTTACCTCTTCGATTCTGGCCGAAACGTCGGTCTGTTCCGTTATGCACCGAGTTATCTGGATGCGGGCCTGACGTGGGCGATCGACCCGGTTGGCCTTTCGCTTCGGGCCAACCACGACTGGGAAGCGGCCCGCTACGGCGGCTTGCATGACGTACTGCGCGACGCTTGCCCGGACGCGTGGGGAAGGGCATTACTGCGCCGCGAACATGGAATCCCGGAAGATGCCCCCGATTGGCGCTATCTGGAAGCCAGTAGCAATGCCGAGCGATGGGGCGCGCTGGCCGTGGGGCGGACCCCAAAGCCGTCTGTCTCGCATATTGCCAGCCCGCGATTACCCGAGCTTGAGGCGCTGGCGCGGGAGTTGATTGCGATCTCCCTGCACGCGCCGCCTGTAGACGCACGGCTGCGCAAGAAGCTCGTGGCGACGCCGAGCATGGGGGGAGCGAGACCCAAAGCCACGATCCGGGACGGCGATCGCTATTGGCTGGTCAAGCCGTATTTGCCCTCCGATATCGGCAATATTCCGTTGCTTGAGCATACTGCCCAGCAATGGGGACGCCATGCAGGACTGCGCTTCGCAGAAACCGCGTACCACCCGATTAGCGCTGGGCTTGGGGCAGTGCGCGTGTTGCGCTTCGATCGCCAAGGTGATCGACGGCTGATGGCGCTCAGCGGTGCGACATTGCTGCAGACGGAATACCCAGGACAGACCGTCCCCGCGCAATGGAGCTATCCGCGCCTGGCCGAGGAGCTTCTCCGGATCGGCGCTCCGCAAGAGGACCGGATCGAGCTGTTCGGCCGAATGATCTTCAATGCCGTGTGCGGGAACGACGACGACCACCCGCGAAACCATGCCGTTATCTTTGACCCGGCCGAGGGGCGCTGGCGCTTGTCCCCGGCGTTTGATGTTGTCCCGCACCCCGACCTTGATGCGCCGCCGGCGCTTGCCATGCAAGTGGCGCTCGGCATCACTGAGATTTCACGCGCCTCCGTTCTGGCTGATCATGTACGCTTCGGTTTCCGGACGGCGCAGGACGCAAAGACGCACCTGGAGCAGTTACTGGCGCGGATCGAAGGTGCTTTCCGGGAGTCGGCGCAAGGCCTGACCGCCGAACTGCACGCGTTGCTGGAGAATCGCATGCACCGGCAACTACGCCTGTTAAGAAGTTCTAGAGCGAATTCATTCTAACTCGCCCCAAGATGAACTGCTGAAGGCGGAGAGAATCGAAGCCTTTTCCTGTATTTGGAGCAGCAATCATGGCTTGGCATCAAGGACAAGCGTATGCGCAAGATTTGCGTGATCGCGTGTTAGGGGCCCCGGTTCGATCAGAGAAGTAGCGCAACGGTTTGGTGTGAGCCAATCGTATGTGGCGCGAGCGCGGTCGCGGCGGCGCCGGCTGGGAGAAGATAGTGCGCGCCTCCAGTGCAACCATATGCCGCCGAAACTGGCGGGCGTCGATGCGGCCATGCCGGACCAAACCTTGGCGCAATTGTGCCAATGGGTGCAAGACCAGCATGGGATTCGGGTCGGCGTGACGACGATGTGGAAGCGCTTGCGCAAGCTGGGATTGAGCTTTAAAAAAATCGCTGAATGCTGCCGAACAGACACGCGCGGAGGTCGCCCAAGCGCGCCGGGACTGGGTAGCGCAGCAAGCCCATTGGGATGCCGAGCATTTGGTCTTTCTGGATGAGACCTGGGCCACCACCGCCATGACGCCGCGACGCGGCCGTTCTCCCAGAGGCCGCCGTTGTATCGGTGCGGCACCGAATGGCCATTGGCAAACGACGACGTTGGTGTGCGCCTTGCGAACGGGCGGATTGGTCGCGCCGCTGGTACTCGATGGGCCGGTCAATGGCGAGGTATTTCGCCAGTGGGTGCGCCAATTTCTGGCGCGTGAGTTGCGGCCGGGCGATATCGTGGTGAGGGATAATCTGGGCTCTCGCAAAGTTGCTGGTGTTGCACACGCCATCGAAGCCGCGGGTGCCAAGGTAGGGTATTTGCCGCCCTACAGCCCCGATTACAACCCGATTGAACAAGTCTTTGCCAAATTGAAGAGCTTGCTGAGAAAAACGGCTGCCCGCACCATGGAAACACTCTGGGAGGCCTGTGGCGGCTTGCTCGAGCGCTTCACCGCCGACGAATGCACTCATTACATCCGTCATGCCGGCTATGGCAAGTTAAGGTGAAACTGCTCTAGCATTCATCGGTGATGGCAAGCGCGTATAGCCGAGGTGGGCGGCACGCGCGGCGAGTTCGTGAGGATGGGAGGCGCCGCGCAGGAAGGTGAAGTTGGAGACTCATTGGAGTTCGGCATAGGCCGGCAATTTGGGCGCAGGAAGCGGATTGCTTGGGTCTGCCATGGCCGTCCTTCGGTCGGTGAAGGTTACTGTAAATCATGGATGAATACTGTATTTATATACAGTATAATTCAATCATGACGTTGCACAATATGCGACGACAGCCAGCGTGGACGGCTGAGGTTTTTACCTGCAGCTACCGCCGAGATCAACAGGAACCCGGATGGGGAAAAGGAAGGTTGGATGCCAATACAACTACCGCGCAACGTGACGGCGCAACGGGTGCCGATCTCCGATTCGTCATTTTTCTATGTGCTGCGGCACTGCGAGCTGGGTGTATTGGGCAAGATCAGGGTCGAACAAGGACCGGCGGGCGGCTTCAAGGTGAAGCCGGAATTGTTCGCGCCGGACGGCAGCAGCGCGTTGAATGAACGGCGACGGGTCGCGTTCGAACCGATTGTGCGTTCGGCGATCATGGAGCTTGATGACTCGGTGTTGCCGGCTGACGCGGTATTGTGAGGCACGGCACCGGCAATAAGGTGCAGGAAGGGCGGAAGATGGATTACTACGTGTGGAAGCTTGTCGTGTTTTGGGTTAGCGGCAGGATCAACTGGTTTTGTCTGCGCCGCGCGTTGCGCGAACGACCGCTGCTGGTCATCGGCAGGCGCCGGGTGTACATGGCCGGCAACGGATAACGTTTATCGCCCGCATCGCGCCGCTGCTGTTGCCCATAAAAGTGGCATGGCGGAAATTCCTTGTCAAGACTGGCTTGGGAGCAGGTTTGCCGGCGTTATCCACAGTGCTATCCACATAGATTGTGAGTAAGTCCGGAAGGTATCCACGCCCTCGTGTGGAGTCGTAGCTCGGTTGCTGGACTATGCGCTGACAGCGGTCGTTCAAAAGGGGTTGTCGACCTTGGTCACCGGCGGCGCCGGCAGCTTTGCCGGCAAGGCCTTGTCGGCTTCCAGCGCCTTCACAACGTCATCCAGCAAGGCTTTCAAGGCGCGCGCATGGGCCAGGCCGACCTAGTCGCGGGTCAGATCGACGTCACCGAAAAGACTGACGCGGTCGAGGCGGTTTTCGATGTTGAGCTTGCCGATGGCGAGGGCATCGGACTCGTTGGCAAACGGGATCAGTTTCGGCATCGCTTTTCCTTGTTTATTTTTTCAGAAAATGAATCAGATTTTCGACAGCGTCGAGCACGGCAGTGCTATGCCGATAGGATGCGGCATCGTCACCTTTGGTTCTGGCTGGCGCTTCCAGCTGCCGGCATCGCTTCGATTGTGCGGCGCCGGCAACGCCATCGCCACGTCTTTGACGCGCTGGTCGACGCCAGGAAGCAGGCTGATGCCGATGGTCTTTTCCAGCTGTGACGCGGACAGGGTGGCGTATTCCTTTGTTTCGGCATTGGCGACAAAGTAGGCGCCGGCCTGATGGCGCCGCGGACTGTAGACCACTTTGTAGAGATGGGTGGGGACCAGCACATTGCCGATCTTTTGCAGATCGCTGCCGATAAACGCCGGCCCTGAAATCACATACAGTTCGCCGTCTTCCATCGGCCGGTCGTTATCGAGGCCAGCGCAAAAGCGGGGTCGCCATGGATAATTGAGAGGGAATGCGCTCGATGGAGAGGCAGCGCTCAGCGTTGCCAGCGATCGCTCAGGGCCTCGTGCGGACCGTGTACCGGGTTGCCGATATTGTCCGAGTAATAGGCGCCGGAGCCGCCCGCCGCCACGTTGTAATCGGTATTGTTTTGGCCGCCGCTCGATTGCTGAACCGTGATGCCGTAATGATAGGCAGGGCTTCCCGTCATTGTCGACATTACCGGCAGCACGATGTTGTCCTGGATGTTCACATTGCCGCTTTTCATTGCGGCGATCTCACCGGTGCGCCACATGCCGCCCGGCGCCCAATTGTTGGCGTAGCAGGTGTTGTTGCGCACGTCGACATTGTCGGAATAATAGACGTGGATGCCCCGGCCGCCGTTGTTGAAGGCGATGTTGTTCTCGATCAAGGTCGATCCTGTGTAGGCCGGATCGATATTGTTGTTTTGCGTGTGGCGGCTGTCGTCGATGATGATGCCGTTGCCGTCGCTTGGATATTGCTGGCCAGCGGGCGCCACCAGGTTGGCGTTATCGTAAATCTTGTTGCCGCGTATGATGTTGTGATAGCCGGGGGCGCTATCGACATTCGTAAGCTGGTACAAGGAGATGGCGGAACTGTCGAGCGCCGATCCTCTCGCATTGTTGTACACGATGTTGCGATAGACCGTGATGTAATCGTTGCCAATGCCGCCGATGCCGGCCACCGGCGAGTCGTGTACCACATTGTCCTGCACCAGCAAATGATGCGCCCCGGCCGACAAAAAAATGCCGGTCTTCTGTTGCGACACCACGTCAAATCCGATGACGCCGACATGGTGGACGCCGGATGAAAAATTAATCCCTTGCTGCTCCGGTTCGACGATCTTCGCTCCCTCGCCGAGGAAGGTAATTTGATTGCCGGCGGTGCCCGAAACCTTTATGTAAATCCCCGTGTAAGTGCCGGGGCCGACATGCCCGGTATCGCCCGGGCGCAATACATGCATCAGGCGCCACGGATTCTTGCACGGCTGTGCGAGCGTACAGGGGTTGTCGTCGTTTCCAGAAGTTTGATTGACGTAGAAATCTGCCGCCGCGCAAAATCCCGCAGGCATCAACAACGCAAACATCGCCAGGACTCGCATCAATTCCCTCCCAAGAAAAATTCGAATGCTTCAGGTCGTATGTGAAATCAAGTTCCGCGATTGTACCGGATTGTCCGGGGCAGTCCTGGCACGGGTGCGTTCGGCCGTGCGGCGGCATTGCCAGTCCAGTATCGAACCGGCACTCCTGCAAAGGGGGGAGGGTTGGGCTCAAGTCGAGATTACTGGTGATGTACAGAACCCTCGGAGGAGAGACCGGAGTGCAGGAAGCGTCGCACGAAAATGTGGCGAGCATCAACGGGATCATTGCCGCGCATGCTCAGCGGCAGATTTATGCCAAGGGCGATTGATTTATGTCCGAGTTGGCGATCGGCGGCGTTCGTTGGGGAGTGGGCATTCTGCAGGACTTGCAGAGCCGGAACCCCTGAACCTGATAAGCATTTTCTTTAACTTCAAAAACTTGGATGAGTTTTTAACAAATTTTGCGCGCATCCCGGCCGCCGTGAAGCAGAACGGCGAAATCCTTAGCGTACAATTTTTTCCGTTTCCTCAATTTCCCCCTATATATCTGAAAAGCTTAACGACACCGACGCGTAATTGCCGCGCCGTTCGTTTGTCGCTAGGCGCACCAGTGCAGCAATGGAGCGGGGTATGTCTGTACGGAAAAGAGCGGTGATAAGAAGCAGGATGTGACTGCTCAAGGATGGCGGCCGCAGGTGTTACGCCAACCGCTTCACGCACCACCGAATCGAGGCGTTTCCCATCGTTACAAATGCCGCCGAACAAGGTAAGCCTGCGAAGTGATTCAATCCGCGCAATCTTCTTAGCCGCCTTCATCCGTGACGACGTATCTGACCATTCCCGACGAAGAGAAGGCGCTTGCACTGGCGTTGGGCGCATCGCGTGATCCTGCGAGCGGGTTGGTCTTCGTGCCGGCCGGTGCCGAGCTGACGCAGTTCCAATCCTGGTTGCCGGCAGGCGTGCCAACCGGCGCGCTGGCCGCGCCCGCCAAAGGCATCACGCTCACCCTCCTGCTTTCCCGTATCGGCGACGCCATTGCACACGCATTGCCACGCCCCGAGTGGGTACGCATCGAAATCAGCGCCCTTTCCAGTAAGAACGGGCACTTGTATCTCGGTGTCGTCGACCGGGACGAGTCCGGCAAAGAACTCGCGAAGTCAAGAGCAAGCATCTGGCGCAATCAGGCCAATCAGATCGGCGAAAAATTTTTCAAGGTAACGAATACGCGCTTGGCGGCCGGCATGAAGGTCCTGGTGCTGGTCCAGGTCCAATTCAATGGCCAATACGGTCTATCCCTCTAATGCGGCGACGCCGCGCGCAATAACAGAATCCGGGCCGGATTGCTTGCGTCAAGGCTGTCGGCAACCGCCTCAAAAATTCCTTTCACTTCCCGATACAGTCCCGCTTCCTGCAGCGAACCACCCTTGAATCCGTGAATCAGCGGGACACACTCGTGCTCGGCCGGCTCTGCCGGCAGGCCGTGCGCTAAGCGGTACGCGCGCGGCTTGTGCGGCTTGTTTCCCTTGCCGTTGACGTAGAGCGTCCAGCAGCCGGCAGATTCGGCCTGGATGCGCGGCAAGCCGCTATTGATCGACCAAGCGAGTTCGACCAAGCGCACGCCGGCGTAGCGGTACAAGGCCCAGATTGCGCCGCGACGCGCCTGCAGGATATCCGGTTCCACCTGTTTTCCGGCCATGGCGTCCTCCACCCAGGCATCACACCTTGCCAGGAGGGCGGCGGGAATAAAACGCTGCGGCGCAAAGGTGGCGCGCGGCTGGGCGCCGGTCACCAATCCGGCCGCCGGATTCGCCGTCAAATAACCGGTCTCGCTCCAATGCCGGTATAAGCTGGCGACCACCGCCTGCGCGCGTGCCGTCGAGCGCTCACCCAAGGCGGGAGTAGATTGCTGGCCGTCATCCGAAACCGATGTCCGTGCGCTGCGCAAGGTATCACGGTAGGACAACAAATTGTTACGCGTCAGGTCGGACAAGGAGCCGATTTGCCGGGCGTCGCACCAGCCGATGATTTTGCGGAGCTCGGCCACATATGCGCGCAAGGTGTGACGCGAGCGGCTCGCCCGCTCGCGCAGAAACAGCGACACGGCTTGGGTATCATCCACCACCGCCAGCGTATTGGTGTCGGCGTGCCGGTTGACGAAGCGCCCGCCGCGGGCCAGCCACGCGGCGTGTTCCGTGCCATTCGGATCGAGCGCCTGCAGGCATGACTCGGCGTGGTCCGCCTCGCCGGTACTGGCAATCCGGGAGTTCAATGACGGTATAGCGTTTCGCACGATAGGCACAAAATGCTTGCACGCCATGTCCCGAACTGATTTAATCCGGCGTTATGGTACCTACCTGCATCCTTCTCATCGACGATCACGCGCTGTTCCGTTCCGGCCTTTCCCTGGTGCTGCGCTCCGGCATTGCAGATGTGCAGGTTGTGGAGGCGGCCTCGCTGGAGCAAGCCATGCGCGATGCGATCGAGACTCCTGCCGTTGTGCTGCTGGATATTCAACTGCAGGGCTTGAATGGGCTGGAGGGCATCGACCTGCTCAAGCGCAAATGGCCACAGGTGCCGATCATCATGCTGTCTTCCGATGCGACGCCAAAGACCGTGAAGCTGGCGCTGGAACGCGGCGCGGCGGCCTTCGTATCGAAGGCCGACACCGCCGACAAGATCCTCTCGCTCATCGGCCACGTGCTGCGCGGGCAACCGGCGACTTCTCCGCATTTATCTGCCGCGCTGCAAGACGGGCAAGATATGGCGCAGCCGCGCCTGACGCCGCGCCAATGCGAGGTGCTCGATCTGCTGTGCCAAGGCTTGGCCAACAAGGTCATCGCACGGCGCCTGGACGTTTGTGCAGGCGATATTGGCCTTCCTGCAGGTATCGAGCCGTTCCGAGGCCGTGTTCGCCGCACGTCATCGCGGCCTGGTCTCTTAAGGCAAGCTGACGCGTGCAAATCGACCAGGCGATCCTTGCCGAACGGGCGCGCTATGCCCGCCGCAATATGCCGGCCACGGCATTCATCAATCTGACAGGTGTGTGCACCACGACAGCTGTGTTTTGGGGAGCCGTAGCGCCGGCATATCTGGCGCTCTGGCTGGGAAGCTTTGTCGCGTTGACGCTTTACTGGTTCCGGGTCAATTGGCTGTTTCGCGATTCGGCATTCACGCCAGAGCATGCGTACAGCATGTTCCGGCAACTATGCGGGATTGGACTTCTCATCAGCGTCGCCTGGAGCACCGGCATGTTTTTCTTTTTCCCAAAAGGCGAACTGGTGCAGCAGTTCGCCTTTTAATATTTCGTGAATTCCATCAACTTGGCAATCCCGAACGGGACCGCCGCAAAGGCTTGGGCTTGGGTTTGGCGATTGCCGGCGGATTGGCGAAAACCCTGGGACACGACTTGTCCTTGAGGTCCACGCCCGGGCGCGGCAGCGTATTTCGTTTGGCATTGCCGATTGCCGATGTCGCGGCGGTCAAAGACGATGCCTGTCACGGCGCGCCGTCCTTGGCGGGCAAGCTTCATGCACGTGTCCTGGTGGTCGACGATGAAGACGCGGTGCGTGCCGGCATGCTGCATCTGTTGCGCGATTGGGGCTGCGAGGTCGAGGCGGTCGAATCGATCGAGGATGCGCTGGCGTCGGCGCGCGCCCATCGGCCGGATATGATTCTCTGCGATTATCGCTTGCGCGAGCAAGGCAATGGCGCGCAAGCGATCGCCGTGTTGCGCGCGCAATGCGGCGCCGCGATACCGGCGCTGCTCATTACCGGCGATACCGCACCGGACCGGCTCAGCGAAGCGAACGCTTCGGGCATACCGCTGCTGCATAAACCGGTCTCGCCCGCGCTGCTGTATCGTCGCATGGAGGAAATATTAGCCTCTTATGATTCAAATCATCACAAAATCTGATCAGATTTTCTCAAACTTACTTCAACGAACGACGGTTATTTGGTTTCCAAAAATATAAGTTTGAAAATCTTGCGGACTCCAAGTCATTGATATTGCAAGATAACTGATTTTTCGAAATCCTTGCGGAGATTGATAGAAATTTGCTCTATTCAGCCGAGTCACAAATTTTGAGAATAAGATTGAAATTTTGTGCGACGCAGGCAGAGGCGCTCAAGAAATTCTGGGAAGACTTGCGGGAAAAAAGTCGGATACGGATCGAACATCCGGATTTACCTGAATCCTTAAAAACAGCTGCCGGTGAGATGACCGCAAGCTTATGGGCGGCCACCCAATCTGCCGCGCGGGAGAATTTTGCGGAATTTCGCAACGGAGCCCGTAAAGCCATCATGGCAGCGCAGGCCACAACGGATGCTGCCGGTATGGAACGTGATCAGGCACAACTAGCCCTGGAACGTACTCAGCAATCACTCGAACAGGCGCTGCAACGAGGCAGTACCTTAGAGCAACAATGTGCGGCAGCAGCGGCCACCAATGTTTCGCTGGAACGGCAATTAAAGGAAGCCAAGGAAGGTCAAGCCGTCCTGCACCAGCAGCTTGAGTCTGCCCGCAAGAATTTTTCAGTGGAGCTCGATAAGCTCCTTCACCCCCGTCCACGAATATTCTGGGTAAATCAATGACTTACACCGATTCGGCACTTTTCGGGGGGCTTTATATGCCCGGGAGGTGAACAGATACGTTCCGTCAACCGTAGCCTACCGGTGCATGCGAGATTGGCAACGGCCTCGTGTGAAGCTATTGGGACAACATAACCTGCTCGCCAGCGCGGCGTCGAGCTTGCGAAGGGTGGGGGTTTTCTGCTGATTCTGTCGCATAAGATGCCGCAGCTGGCGTAGGCTGGTTTCCATTCATGTTCAGCAAATCTATCCAATGCGCAATACGCATTGAGATGCTAAAAATAATGCATTTGAATTATGCAAATCATTGTAGTCCAATGTGCGCATAGAACAACAAAACCGTGGAGACAACATGAAGCAGGCCGTACTCAACCTTGAACCTTGCCATAGCCGATGGAGCGTGTGCCCAAGTGTCCGCGTCGCCGCATCCCGCAGCCAGCGATCCCGTCGAGCTCGACTAGGTGCCGGGCTCGTCGCCGGCGCCGCAATTTCAGCATGTCGCGTTCTCGGTGAGCTCGATCTGGATACTTTGGTCAGCAAGTACACCTCCGAAGTAAAGGAGTCGGAGTCCACCTATTGCGACGTCCCGGTGCGCCAGCTCATGGACATGACCGTCGGCGTACGTTATTCCGGAAACCACACAGACCAGAAATCCGATCAAGACTTCAAATACGGAAATGCTTGTATGGATAGTGCAGCGCGTCGCCGGAAAGCCTGTTTCCGAGTTGATGTCAGAAAATCTGGCATCGGTTGGGCATGGAAGGCACTTCATTTTACATAATATAAATTATGCGAAATTTTGATTGCACAGAGAGGATACAGCAAATGAACCTGCGAACCTGCTAGGAAAAACAGCCTTAGACGTCGTTATATCCGCAGACATCGTCTGCACGTTGTGCGTCGACGCACGTGATATTGCTACCGCTCGGCGTAAAAGCCAAACCGATAGTCGCTGGCCTCAATGGAATTCGTCTTAACGATGCTACGATGAAATCTTGACATGATCTAGGCGAAGATGCTCTCAGAAGCATCAGTTAAATAAAGCAACAATCCCAACATTTAAGAGGCACCATGAAATTATTACGTTTATTAAATAGAATAAATTGCGCCCGGTTAAAGTCGGCATGTACTTCGCCGGTAAATCATCGTTCGCATGCAGCCCTACATGCCAGCTTGTTCCTGATGCTCTGTTCCTTGCTGTGCTTGGCCGTACTCATTCCCGCGCATGCGGCGTCGCTGCCTGCTGGCGTGACGAATACGGTTGTGCTGACAGACAAAAGCGGTACCGCGCAGGCGAATTATCCACTCCAGTTCGGACGGCCCTTCATGCAGGGCGAGATCGCGCATTATCCGCAAGTGCTGGCAAACGGCATGCCGTTGCTTACCCAGGCGGATGTGAAAAACCGCTATCCCGACGGCTCGGTAAAGTTCGCGGTGCTGGCCGTGATGGTGCCGTCGATTCCGGCCAACGGTTCGGTGACGTTGACATTTCAGGATCAGCAGACGGGAAACAACGCGCCGCTGACGGCGGCGCAGATGCTCGATTCTTCCTATAATTTCGACGCCGCGATGAAGCTGTCGAACGGTACCGCCACCGTTGCGGCAAGCGCGCGCGCGATGCTCCAGAACGGCAACTACGTCCTCTGGACCTCTGGGCCGGTGGCGCAGACCATCGTACTGGCGGACGATTCGGACGCGCGCGCCTATGACATGGGCTTCGACGCCAAGCGCTCGATCCGGCCGCGCTTTCAAGCGACATTCTGGCCGGCCACGCACCAGGTCACGGTGCGTTACGTGGGCGAGAACGCGAACACCATCGCGCTCGACAACGTCAGCTACAGCCTGGCGCTGACGCTGGGCGCCAACAATCCGCAAACGGTCTATACCAATGCCGGCTTGACGCATGCGATGCTGACCCGCTGGACCCGGCAAGCCTGGATTGGCGGCACGCCGGAACAACGCATCAACATTGGCCATAACCTGGCGTACCTGAAAGAAACCCGGCTGTTCCCGAACTTCGACACCACGGTGCAGGTACCGGAAACGGCGCTGGCGCAAGAATATGCCGACTGGCAGAATTCTCCGCACGACCTGTATCAAAAAGGATTGTGGATCCAATACATGCCGACGACCGGCGCGCGCACCGACATTGGCCCATTCACTTCGTGGACCACGGACTGGCTTTACAGCGGCGACTGGCGCGCACGCACCGTCGCGCTCGGCTTGGCCGATCTGGCCGGCGCCTGGCCCTTGCAGGCGCGCGAAGGCGATTCGACCAAGCGCATCGACAAGGCGCAGACTTTGTCCGGACTGGGCTTGCCGATCTCGGTATACGGCCGCCCTTCGCTATGGTTCCCCGACAATAATCAAAACTACAACCAGCTTCACCTGCCCTACACGATATCGATGCCCGCCAATTACCCGTGGGTACCGGACGGCGCGCACCAGCCCGATCCGTATTCGGCTGCGTACGTTCTGACAGGCGATGCGTTTTACCTGGAAAGCCTGCAGATGTGGGCGGCGATACAGGCCCTCAGCTATTGCACCGGCGCCGACTGGTGCCGGGGTGCGGCCGGTATGGCCGGCATCGCCGACCAGACCCGCGGCAATGCCTGGGTGTTCCGCAACCGCGCGCTGGCGGCGCTGTGGACGCCGGACGACATGCCGGTGCTGAAGAACTTCTTCACCCAGATGACCAATGACGCCATCGCATTCTGGGAAGGCAAGGCCGGAATCGCTGGGACCGCGTCGCAGAACACGCCGGAATGGCAGTGGGCCAACAGTCATGCTTCTTTGGGTACCGATCCCCTGCACTTCTTTTGCGGTACGGGCGTAACTAACTGCCAAGTGGCGCTGTGGCAGCACTACTATCTCCTCGTCGCGCTTGGCATGGCGGGTGAACAGGGCTTTGCCACCGGGCCGTTTCTCTCGTGGCAAGGCCTGATGCTGACCGGCCAGTTCACTGATCCCGGATACGATATCTACAATCTTGCTTCTTACTGGAGCGATTCGCGCGATGCGTCCGGCGCCTACTATCCGACCTGGGCGCAATATCAGACGGCGAACGTGGCTTCCGGCAATCTCAACAACCCGACCAGCTTCGTGAACCTTGAGAACTATTATCCGGTGGTGGCGCAAACGGCGGCATCCTTCCTTACCGGATATCCGGGAGGACGCGGCGCGTGGAACTGGCTCAAGGCGAACGTGCAAAACGGCACTCCCGGCGTCACTGTCCCGACCTGGTATTCCGCTTACTACAATGGCGTCGAAAATACCTGGCGCATACTGCCGCGGGCCGCAGCCAGCGGAACGGACCAGCAGGCGCCATCGGTGCCGACCGGCCTCGCGGGAACAGCGGTTTCTTCCTCGCGGATCGACCTGTCATGGAAACCTTCCACCGACAATGCCGGCGTGACCGGATACCAGGTCTACCGGAACGGCGCATTGGCCGCGGTCGTGCCGAACGCCTCGTTCAGCGACACCGGGCTGCGCGCCGGCACGGCGTATTCCTACAAGGTCGCGGCCTTCGACGCTGCCGACAATATTTCCTGGTATTCGTCCGGCGTGACCATCACCACGCCGGCAGCCAACGTACCTCCGGCCAGCGTGGCGTTTTCCGCATCGCCGTCATCGATCGGCGTCGGCCAGTCTTCGACCTTGACCTGGTCGTCCACCAACGCCAATTCCTGCACGGGAACGAATTTTTCCACCGGCGGCCTGACATCGGGCTCGGTTAGCGTCAAGCCGAGCGCGACCACTACCTACTCGGTCAGTTGCACAGGCGCGGGCGGAACGGGCTCGTTGAGCGCCACCGTCACCGTGAATGCCGCGGCGACTTACGATCTGGTCGGTACGGACGGCAACGATGTGCTGACCGCGAATTCCAGCATCCATTCCGTGGACGGACGTGGCGGATACGACGTGGTGAACATCACCTACCCTGCCGGCGCATATGCCGACTGGTACAGCGTGATCCAAAATGCCGACAGCTCCTTCACGGTCAAGGAAAACCACACCACGTCGGGTTATTCGCTGGTGTTGCGCAATGTCGAGGAAATCGTCTTCCCCGATAAGGTCCACAAGGTATTGAAGTCTGTCGATCTGACCGGCACCGAGGGCAACGACGTGCTGACCGCGGACTCCGGCATCCATTCCGTGGACGGACGTGGCGGCTACGACGTGGTGAACATCACCTACCCTGCCGGCGCATATGCCGACTGGTACATCGTGAACAAGAACGCCGACGGCTCCTTCACGGTCAAGGAAAACCATACCGCATCGGGTTATTCGGTCGTGCTGTGGAATGTCGAGGAAATCGTCTTCCCCGATAAGGTTCACAAGGTATTGCAGTGAGCCTTCTGTTGAGTTGCTGAAGCTTGGATGCCAGAGACAAAATCACTGGCGTTTACGTAAAGCATTACATGCGTCGTCCCAGCACGCGCCGGGACGACGCGGCCGATATGGCGGCATGTTGCAGCCAAGGAGCCGCATCAGCCATACGCCGACCGCCGGCGCAAACGGTACCGGCAGTATCACGATCAGGGTCTCTGTCAAGTGCTTGAAGTTTCAGGTACAACAGCCGGAAGATGATCAGCAGCGTGACCGGCGCCATGACCTTCATCTTTGCGATCGCGCGCCCCATCGCCTTGAACTGACCGCTCAAAGTGCCGTATACGGCAAGGAGAAGCAACAACGCCAGCGGCTTTTATTTCAGAGGCTCTAATACGATCAGGCCCGGCGCCTTGAAAAATACCGGCAGCTCCCTCATTCCTGCTCTCCCAGGCGGTACTTCCTGATCTTGTCGTGCAGCGTGGTCTTGGCCACGCCCAAGGCTTCGGCAGCGCGCGCCAGGCTGCCGCCGTTTCTGGACAGGGTATCGGCGATGAGGGCGCGCTCGAACGCTGCAACCGTTTCTGCCAGGGACTGCGAACCGGTGGACGCTTCGCTTGCGAAAGGCGGGCAACCGGCCTCAATGCCAAGCACGTAACGATCCGCGACATTGCGCAGTTCGCGTACGTTGCCCGGCCAGTCATACGCCATCAGGCGGCTCGTGCGTACCGGGTCGGCATCGGGCACCGGGCGCTGGTGGCGCGCCGCGCCTTGCAGCAGAAAGTTTTCAAACAGCAAGGGAATGTCCTCGCGCCGCTCCCGCAGAGGCGGCAGCGGCAGAGCCGCGACATTGAGCCGGTAGTAGAGATCGGCACGGAAGCGTCCCTGGTCCGACAATTCCTTCAGGTCCGCCTTGGTGGCGGCGACGACCCGGCAGTCCACCTGGATGGCGTTGTTGGAGCCAAGGCGCTCCAGCGTGCGCTCCTGCAATACGCGCAACAATTTGATCTGCATCGCCATCGGCATCGATTCGATTTCATCGAGGAACAGCGTGCCGCCGCTGGCATGCTCGATCTTGCCGATGCGGCGTTTGGCCGCACCGGTGTAGGCGCCCGCCTCGTGGCCGAAGATTTCGCTATCGAACAGCGTCTCGGGCAAGCCGCCGCAGTTGATTGCGACGAAGTTGCCGAAGCGCCGCGGCCCTGCTTCATGCAGGCAGCGCGCCACCAGCTCCTTGCCGGTGCCGGTCTCGCCATGGATCAGGATATCGGCGACGCTGTTGCCGAGGTCGGCTACCAGCTGCCGCACGCGCACCATCGCCGGGGAGCGGCCGATAAGACGGCTTTCGAGCTGGTCCCTGCTCTCCAGGCGCGCCCGCAACTGGCGCACTTCGAGCGTGAGGCGGCGCTTGTCGAGCGCGCGGCGCACCACTTCCACCAGATAGTCAGGCGAGAATGGCTTCTCGATGAAATCATGGGCGCCGTCCTTCATCGCCTGAACGGCCAGCGATACGTCGCCATGGCCGGTGATGAGCACGACGGGCAGGTCCGGATCGATGCGGCGCACTTCCTTGAGAAGCTCCATGCCATCCATCCCAGGCAGGCGTATGTCGCTCACGATTACACCGGGGAAGTCGCGCGTGAGCAGGCGGCGCGCCTTCTCGGCGCTATCCGCGCCGGCGACCGCTATGCCTTCGAGTTGCAAGGCCTGTTCGCAACCCAGGCGCACATCGGGGTCGTCCTCGACGACAATCACTTGCAGAAGATCCGTCATGTTCCTTGTCCTTCCGGTCCGGCGGGAATCCCCACGGTGAATACTGCGCCGCCGTCCGGATGATTGTCCGCCGAAATAACGCCGCCAAAATCGGCGACGATGCCGGCGGAAATGGCAAGGCCCAATCCCAGGCCGCTGCCAGCGTCCTTGGTTGTGAAGAAGGGTTCGAACAGATGCGCTCGCGCTTTTTCATCCAGGCCCGGCCCGTTGTCTTTCACCTGGATGACGATGCGATCGTCTTCGCGCCGCGCGGAAATTTCCAGCGACGGTTCCTTCACGTTTTCCATTGCATCCAGCGCATTGCCGGCCAGGTTTAGCAACACCTGCTCCAGGCGATTGGCATCGCACCATGCCAGCAATTCCTGCTCCGGCAATGTGATGCGAACGGCAATGCGCGCCTGCTTTAAGCGCTGCTCCAGCAGGAACAGCGCATTATCCATCGCCCTGCGCAAGGATACCGCCTGCGGCTCGCCGGTGGATTTGCGCGCGAATGATTTCAACTGCGCGGTGAGGCGGCCCATGCGGTCCACGAGGTCATCGATGCGTTCGAGGTTGCTGCCGGCAGTCTCATGGTTGCCCCGTGCAAGAAATTTGCGCGCATTGCCGGACAAGGTGCGCAGGGCCGCCAGCGGCTGATTCAGTTCATGGGCGACACCGGCCGAGAGTTGGCCGATCACGGCGAGCTTGCCTGCCTGCACCAGTTCGTCCTGCGCCGCGCGCAAGGTGCGTTCGGCCTGGATGCGTTCCGCCACCTCCTGTTGCAGAAGGATATTGGTGGAAGAAAGGTCGGCGGTGCGCTCCGCCACCTTGCGCTCCAGCTCATCATTGGCCTTCTGCAGCGCCTCCTGCGCGGCAAGCCTGTCCCTCAGGTGACGCCGCCGCTGGTTCAGCAGGAGCGCCAGGATGAACAGGAAGCCCGCCCCTACTCCGGCGGCTGCGGCACGGCTGGCGGCGATGCCGCGCACCTGTTCCTGCGGAGAGAACACAGTGATGTCCCACGGCGTGCCGGACAGCGGTTGCGTCTGCGCGACGAAGGTGCCGGCGACGGGGAACATGGATACCATCTCGGTCTCCGTCTTGGACAGCCGCACCAGGCGCGCGCCGTGTTCCAGCGCGGCCAGCTCCACCACGCCGAGCGGATTCAAGGCGCGGCGGTTGTATTGCTGGGTGCGGTCGAAGGCATTGCGCGTGGCTTCGTCGAGCGCTTTCAAGGTGGTGAATTTCCAGCTTGGCACCGAAGCGAGAATCACCACGCCGTTTTCATCGGATACCAGGGCCGGCGCTTCCACCGTTGCCCAGGATTTTTCGAGTTGCTTCAAGCCGACCTTCACCACCGCCACACCGATGGTGCCGCGGCCGTCCGTCAGCGCCGAGGATAAGTAGTAGCCGGGTTCGCCGCGCGTGGTGCCGATGCCGAAGAATCGGCCGCTGCCGCTATCCATGGACTGTCTGAAATATGGACGGAAAGCGAGGTCTTCGCCGAGGAAACTATCGGCACGGCGCCAGTTGCTGGCGGCGACCACCTTGCCGTTCTGGTCGAGGATATAAATCGAAAGGCTGCCCGCGCGTTCGTTGAGTTGCTCCAGATAGCGGTTCACTTGTTCGACCAGCTCCGGCGCAGGCGGCGTGGCCGCCAACAGGTGGAGCACATCCCGCTCCAGCCCGAGAGTGGTCGGAAAGTAGGCGTATTTGTCGATCTCCCGCTCCAAGCTGGCGGTATAGAGATCGAGGCGATGGCGGCCGGTTACCTGCAGCTCGGCCAGCCCCATGGCGAGGTTGTAGCGAAAGGCAACCAGGCTGGCGCCCGCCACCAATACCGCAAATCCAAGGACGAGGGCGAGAAAACGGAGCGGGCGTGGGCTGTAAAGCATGGAAATAAGGCGCGTTCGGATTCCCGGATTATGCCGTACCCGCGAGCTTGCAGGTACGGCGCCGAACGCGTCCTGGATCAGGCAGCGGCGCGCAACTGCTCCCGCAGCGGCAGCACTTCCTCGGAACCGGCCAGTTCCTCGCTGACCGGATCGATGGCGTTTTCCCATTTCGCCACGGCGGCGGTCGCAATGGCATTGCCCAGCACATTGGTGACGGTGCGGCCCATGTCGAGGAAGTGATCCACGCCCATTACCAGCAGCAGGCCGGCTTCCGGCAGGCCAAACATCGGCAGCACGGCGGCCACCACCACCAGCGATGCGCGCGGCACGCCGGCGATGCCCTTGGACGACACCATCAGCACCAGCAGCATGGTGACCTGCTGGCCGATCGACATCGGGATGTTGTAGGCCTGCGCGATGAACAGCGCGGCGAAAGCGGTATACATCATCGAACCGTCCAGATTGAAGGAATAACCCAGCGGCAGAATGAAGCCGGTGACGCGATCCTTGATGCCGAATTTTTCCAATTGTTCCATCAGTTTCGGATAAGCGGACTCGCTGGACGCAGTGGAGAAACCGAGCAGCATCGGACCGCGAATCAGCTTGAGCAGGCGGAACACATCCTTGCCCAGCACGAAGTAGCCGGCCGTGATCAGCACCAGCCACAAGGCCGCCAGTGCAGTGAAGAAGCTCGCGATGTACTTGCCGTACACCAGCAGGATGCCGAGGCCCTGCGTGGTGATGACGGAAGCCACGGCGGCGAACACGCCGACAGGCGCAAAGCGCATCACGTAATCGGTCACCTGCAGCATCACATGCACCATATCTTCCGTGCTCTTCAGGAGGCTGTTGGCGGTGTTGTTCGCACCATTGCGCAGCTTGCCGAGCGCCAGGCCGAAGAACAGCGCGAAGACGAGGATCTGCAGAATCTCGTTATTGGCCATCGATTCGAAAATGCTCTTCGGGAAGACGTGGGTGACGAAATCCTTCAGGTTCAGCGCGCCGGTCTTGAGGTTGGTGGCGGCGCCGGCCCCAGGCAGCGGCACGCCGATGGCGTCCCCCGGACGCAGCGCATTGGCCACGAGCAGCCCGATCAGCAGCGAGCACAGCGATGCGGTAACGAACCATGCCAACGCCTTGCCGCCGATGCGGCCGACCGCCTTGGCGTCGCCCATGCCTGCGAGACCAGCGACCAGCGTCGCGAGGACCAGCGGTGCGATGATCATCTTGATCATGCGCAGGAAAATGTCGGAGATGATCGAAATGTAGCCGGCGATCTGCTTCGCCGCGGCGGCGTCAGGCGCGAGGGTGTTGCAGAGGTAGCCGACAATGATGCCGGTCACCATCGCGACTGCGATCCAGGTAGTAAGTCTGTTTTTTTTCATCGGATAAGTCCTTTGTCTCTTCCAATCGATTGAAGTGAAGCGAAAACCCTGGCCGCTCTGCGGGATGCTGTGGCGAGGCCAGTGGCTGGTTTATATTGAGCACGCTTCGTGCCAAGGAGAGACGGAAGACGTTTCGCTCTAGTCCATTGATTTGAAAAGGATTTTTTTCAAGCGGCGGCGCAAGGCGTTCGGATTTCCGAATTGGGTGCGGCATTGGCGTTCGGATTCCCGAACGGGTTCGGCGTTGGAGCCGATGTTCTTCAGTGCAAAACGCTCTTATTTCTTCGCGGTTTTCACCGCCTGGGTTTTTTTGGGATTGCCCGGCTTTTCTTTCTCGCCTTGATCGAGGGACAGCAAGGCATCCGCGTAAGACATGAACCGGTTGAGATAATCGGGCGAGATATCCCGCATCAATGCCAGTGAGCGCAGCACCAGCATGTGGGAATTGATTGGTCCGGCATTCTTCGGGGCTTGCCCGAGCGCCTGTTTTACCTGTTTGTCGACGCTCAGTTTTGACCAGGTATTTCTGAAGTTCCGTATGCTCTTCAGTTCCGGGCGCGGTCCGGCATTTCCCTCCAAACGCGCGTCGGCAGTTTCCGAAGCGTGTTGCTCAAGCCGGCGCACCAACGCGCCCAGGGAGGCCTGGCCGCTCTGCAAGGTGGCGATAAATCGTTGCAATCCTTTGAAATCGCCGGCGGCAAAGAGTCGCTGCAGATCCTTGGCCGCCTGCGGATATTGCTGCGCGCTCCGCGCAACGGCTTCCCTGGCATCGCCTTGCGCAAGATCGAAGCGTTCTTTAAACGCCAACAGCGCTTGCGCCAGCTTGGCATCGAGCATGCGCCTGGCGCTTCCCTGATGCGCACTTGCCCGCTTGGCCAGCACTTCGATGTAGTGCAGGCGCACGGGGTCAAAGCGGTCCGCGCCTGCCGTGCGCAGGGAGCAGATCATTGCATCGAAATCGGAGGATGCCGCCATTGGCGCATCCGCGATTTCCCCGTGATCCGGCGCATTCATGAGGCGGGCATTTTGGCGTTGGCGCTTTTCGGCACCGGCGCCATCTCCACCCGCCGGTTTTGCGCACGGGCGGCGTCGTCGGTGTTGGGCTTGACCGGCTGCTCGGAACCAAAGGCCGCGGCAAAGACCATCGAAGACGGCATCCCCTCTTCGATCAAGGTGCGGGTCACTTTCAATGCGCGCTGGGCCGACAATTCCCAATTGTCCGTGAAGGGCCCGCCCAGTATGGGTTTGTCATCGGTAAACCCGCTGACCATGAGCATTTCATCGCGCGCCGTCAGATAAGCACGAAGCGGTGTGACCAGGCTCTTCAAGAGCTGCCGGCCTTCAGGCTGCAACTGATCCGAATTGAGCGCGAACAGCACCTGGCCGCTGATGCCGATGCGCCCGTTGTTCAAGGTGATGCGCCCCGAGGCCAGCGGAATCGCCAAGGCTTTTTCCAGGCTCATGCGGCGCTGCTCTTCAAGCTGGCGTTTCTTCACTTCGTCTTGCAGGTGCGAGGTCAATTCCATCTGGACCGCCACCACGCCCACCAACAGCAGAACGAAAGCGCCCAGCAAGCTTGACATCAAATCGCCGAACGCCGGCCAGACCGGCGCGGCGTATTCCACACCTGCGTCGCTGTCTTCCACGCAGTCGTTCATTGCCTGACCTCATCGGCAAACAGGGCTTGCTTGGCCGGCAATTGGCGCAGCTCTTCAAGGACTTCTTTTTGCGACGTCATGGAAAGGTCGATGATTTCACGTGCCTGGGCCACGTAATAGGCGAGTTGCTCGTCGCTTCTCGACAGGGATTTGTCCATCGCGCCTTCGATGCGCTCCAGGTTGGCGATCAGCTTTTCATTGGCTTCATTGAACGACTGCACGGCAAAGCCGAAGGCTTCGGAGAGGCTCGATACTTCGAGGGCGCTGCTGGTGACGTGCGCGGCGATGTCGGACAGCTTTGCGCCTTCCGTGGCGACATTGTCTGAAAACGCGCTGGAAGTAGCTTTGAGCGCTTCCGCGGAAGAAGCAACCAGGGAATCGATCACGGCGCGCTGCTCCTGGGAAGCATGGTTGATCGCATCGAGCAGCGCATTGAGCGTTTCCATGATGCGGCTGCGTTCCTCAAGCAGTGCGTTGTCGCGCGCAACGCTGCTGGAAACCTGCTCACGTAATTGCCCGATGACTTCCGCCGCGGCGCGTGGCGCTTCCGAAGCCGTCTCGATCAGCCGCGTGATCGGCCCCTCCAGCGCGGTACCCAGCGTTGTCAAATGATCCGTCACCGCAGTTTGCAACTGCCCCAACCGCTCAACCGCCGCATTGCCGCGCGCGGCTTCTTCATCCTTGAGCGCGCCGAGTTCGGATCGCAACAGGCCAGCCAGTTGGTCCATGCGTTCGCGGTGCTGTTCGATCCACTGTGCTTCCGAGGCGATGCGCGAGCGCATCAATTCTTCGGCGGAAGCGATCAGTCGCGTTGCTTCGGCAAGCGTATCGCGGGTGCTGGCCTGCAAATGACCTGCCAGCTCCGTTTGCAAGTGCCCCATCCGTTCAACCGCTGCGTTGGCGCGCGCGGCCTCCTCGTCTCTGAGCGCGCCGAGTTCCGACCGCAACAGGCTGGCCAGTTGATCCATGCGTTCGTGGTGCTGTTCGATCCACTGCGCCTCTGCGGCGATACGGGTACGCATCAACTCTTCGGCGGAAGCGATCAGGCGCGTTGTTTCGGCAAGCGTATTGCCGGCGCTGGCTTGCACATGTTCAGTCATGTCTTGCGCGGTCCGGGTCAAGGTATCGCAGATTTTCTGCTGCTGAGAAAGCGTTTTCTCGCCCGTTTCTTGCAATTCGCGCGTGAGCGCCGCCGCCATTGCTTCCAGCGACTGTGTCCATGCCTGCTGCCGCTGTTTGTCGCGCTCCGCCTGATCGGTCTGCAGGTTGGCGTAAGCCTCGCCAATCCTGGTTACGAGGGCGCCTGCACGTTGCTCGAACGTTTCGTTGAATGCATTGAGCGAGCGGCCCACCTCCGCGACGATGCCGGCGTTTGCCTGTTCGTGGCTCCTGAGCGCCGCCGTCCAAGTGTCGGCCACGGTGCTTGCGGTATCGGTGAATCGCGCCGACAGCCCGTCGAGTTGCGTCTGCACCGTATCGGCCATGCGTTCATGCATCGACTTTGCCTCGCTCGCGATCCCGCTCATCGCGGCTTCCACCACGGGTTTGATGCTTTCGCCGGCCGCATGCGCGCTTTGGCTCAAGCTCTCACGCAGGGATTTGTCCACGGCGCTTGCCAGATCGGTGTACACGCCTTTGACATTGCTGTGAAAGGCTTCCTGATTGCTGAGCAGGCGTTGATTCAACTGCTGGCTCATGTCCTCCATCTGCGTCATCATCGCCTGCAATTTATCGACGACCATAGGCAAGGCCTGGGATTGCAACTGCAGCGCCTTGAAGGTTTCCTGACGCTGATGGACGAGCGAAAAGCGGCGCAATACGGTGGCAATCCTGGTGTCCAGCAGTTGCGCCGTCAGCATTCTGTCGCGCCGGCTGAGCGCCGACATCAGGCCCAGCATCGCGGACGCCGCAACCCCTGCCACCGAGGTGCCGAACGCCAGCCCCAATCCCGAAACCGGCACCGCGAGCGCGGACCGGATCGCCTGGAGATCGGTCGTCTTTTCCAGCGCAAACACCGCGCCCTTGAGCGTGACGACCATGCCCAGAAACGTACCGAGCATCCCCAGCATCACCAGCAGACCGACCAGATACGGCGTAAGAGCCGGTCCGGGCAAACCGACACGTTCGCCCTCGATGCGCAAGCGCACGGAATTTTGCAGCGAAGGATGCACGCCGGCCAGCCATTTATCGAGGCCGGCAAGGTCCGCGAGGTTGTCAGGAATCGCCGCCAGCGCAGCGGCCAATGTGGACGTGGCCTGACGAAACCGATGAAGTTCCAACGCGCCAAACGCATAGACCGCGCCAATGATCGTCGTCATCCCCAGCGCCAGAACGCTGGAATCGATAAACCCGGTGCCGACCCAGACAATCCCAAGCGCGCCCAGGAGGAAGGCGACGGTAAATAAATGCTTGTTTAAATTTTTAATCATTGCGTATCGTGCTTCGTTTCTTCGTTGCATGCTTCAATGAGCCCCATCGCCGGTTGCAAGCGAAGCTCCACTTCCGCCAGCAGCAGCATTTGCATATCCTTGCAAAAGCGCGCCAGCCAACCACCCGCTTTCATCCAGCCGCCAGGGTTGTCCGCCTGCCCGGTATCGGCAAGCTTCTGTTGATGTTCTTTGAATAATTGGTCAAAACGCTTTTTAAGCAGCACAGGCACCCTTGCGAGCAATTTGCTTTCCCGCTCGCGGAGTATCTTTTCAAGCGTCGCATCCAGGTCGGCAAGCTTCCTTAGCCTGGGCGACGCCTTGGCAAGCGCTTCCCGCGCATTGACCCGCAGCGGCTGAATGCTCAATTCCATGTCGCGCTGATGCGCTTCATAAAACCGGCGATACGGCACGTAAGCCGTTTTGAGGTCCAGCGGCAGATCGAATTGTGGAACAGGCAGGCTTATGTGCGTCTTGCCCGGATTGGGTGAACAACTTTGCATGATCGAATTCACCAGCATGGTCTGTATCCGGTTGAATTCGACGGTGATGGCGGCAGGTACGGCGGTGTGCTCGCCGCGCCGCATGCCAGGCGGGTTGGCGATGCCGTCGCTGTGGACGGCAGACAGGGTGATTGCGTCGGTAAAGTGAATCCAGTGGCCCAGCTTTTCTGCAAATGCAGCCCCAGCATCGACCGCATCCACGATAGCCAGGTCAGCGAGGCATCGGATGAGTTTCGAACTGTGGAAATTTGTACGCGGAGACACTCGCGTCATAGGCAGGCGCAATCAAAATCGAAAAAGGCAGGGCTGGCAGGTCACGTCGCTATCCGCATGAACACTTGTTTTGGCCCTGCTCCAGCGATTCCGAGCCACTTTCGGCGGCCATTTTATGGCGTACATGCGGCCGCGATTATATCGCGGAGGAGGAGGAAACTCAAAGGGGTGGAATGTGTAGGGTTCGGCGGTGATGGCTTGGGGATTGGCTTTGGGGGCATCCGCGGGGGCCTCTGGTTGCGTTGTACTCGTCGCTTAGCACATTCGAGCTAGCCCAGCAAATTTACTGTCGAGCAATTCCTTCGAAAAAATAGTCGAGGACGTACCTGTCAAAGCTATCCAAGTCATCGATCTTGGATAGTATCTCGGGTTGTATCTGATTGAGCGTATCTAACGCTGAATGAAGCGATAGGCTTTCGTTCTCAAAGTCGATGAGTCCGGCAGCGTGAATCTTCTTCGCCAGCATCCGAGGAAGCCCATATTCCTCAAGCTCAATTACGCACGAGGGTAGGAAAGCTTTCGAAAGCCGAGCGATGAACGGCGAGATGTCAATGTGCTGCTGAGGCATGATTTCCCTCTGAATGACGTTGATGTCGCTCAACAACGCGGTTAGCTTGAAGGTTGCATTCCGTTCCATCTTGAAGAACTCCTCGATTGTCACATCCTGTGTGTCCAATTGATCTAAGAGTTCAGGTATCGAGCTCTTCCAATTGGTCGACAAGGTTCTCACGAATTCTATGAACTTCTTATATGGGAAATCCCATCCGCCACCAACCAATTTGAGGACCCTGAGAAGTATCCATCCCCAATTATCAGTCGAGGTCGAATTCAGGAATGTGAGCCCCCTCCATTTGTTTTTGTTTTGGCTGATTTCGAGTGCAATATCGGTGAGGAGAGTGGTATCGCCCGATATCAGAGCGCCGTCGCGTCTAAGTCGGTCGAACACCTCCTGTCCGAGAACACCCGCCATCTTCTCCTTGTAGAGCAGAATCTTGGCAATTTGCTCCTTGGTAAGTTCCTGTTTGAATTCATTTTCGTCTACGTCTACGTCCGCAAGCAACTCGTCGGGGAAGGTTAATTCCAGTGGGGTATCTGACGGAAACGGTGGTTCGTCAAGGATGTAGATATTTCCGATGAAATGTTTAAACATTCGGCCGCCGCGACCGATGATGTTCCGGTAAGTGAAATCGGTAAGCTTAAGATTTCCATTCTTGTTGCTCCAAACGATGACGTTTTCCGCCGATGTGTTCACCCCTTCGATGATGGAGGAGGTCGACACAATGGTTTGCAGCCCGCAATCCTCTTCGAACAACTTTACCTGTATCTGGCTCAGTGACCTGTGAAGTTGGCCGGTATGAATGCCGGTTCCACGCTTCACGAGAGCGGTTAGCATCCAGTTAGGGTCATAGTTTTTCGCAAGCCAGTTCGAGAATTCCGTCAATAAATCACTGCCAAGCTCAGTTGTTTTTTCAACTAGAAGATTCGATACTCTTTCAACATTCGAATAGGTTCCAGCGTAGACGAGTGACTTGGACTTCCTTTGCTCAAGTAACTTGATCAAAATATCGCTCTTTTTCTGTGCATCCTTTTTGATGTCCTGGTAAAGCTCGTGCTTTTCAAGGAATACAGTATTGAAATCAAGGCGCAAGAACAGCATGTCCTTAGTGAAAGGATTGTCGTTCAACTGCGAGATGTTCGGCGCCAAGTAGTATTTTTGGGCGGCGATCTCGCCAAGCTTCATCATCGCCTTCAATAAGGCAGGAGAACGTTCCGAGTCGAACTTCTGGCTTGCCTTATAGAACTCGTCGACCACCAGCAAATCCAAACTTTTTAGCTTGCTGGAATAGTGAATCGCCCTTTCCTGCGGGAAGATGAGAATATTGCTCTCTCCTAGCTCGACATCGGCCGTGGTCACGATCTTGTATTGAGCGGAGAACTTCCTGCTCAACCGTCGCCTAGTTTCATCCGTCAGCGCGATAGTCGGAACGAGAATGAGTACGTTCGTCGGTTTTCGGATAGCGATGTAGGCATCGATGATCAAACTTTTGCCAAAGCTGGTCGGCGCACTGACAGCGAGATTCGCCCCATCAAGAAGATGTTTGAGGACGAATGACTGTTCGCTGTGCATCGCGATAGGCGCTTCCTGCCCAATGTCTACCTTGAAAGATTCGTAGACAAATCTGTCCTGCCAATTCGACGTACTCGGGTCGAGATACGGGAAAAGTCCCGATTCCCTGATCAGATGATTGACTAGCGCAGAATAGGGAATCCCTTCCCTGTTGTGTTTGTCGAGCAGGCGGATCAGATGATTTCTCGCTGCGGTTTCCTTTTTAGTCCGCAGAAGGTCATTAATAATTGCGCACTCATCGAAGATTTCCATTGACCTCTATACCTTGTAAAACGCGACTTCCTTCGAGAACTGTTCGATTAATTTCCCTCTATCCGGAACTGGGAAAAGGATGATATGAAACTTGACCTCGGAATACTTGGAGACCGTTCCGGATAGTGCATCAATCTGCTTTTTGAAATATGAGGTAGCTCGTTCTAGATGGTATTTCCGAATGCGCTCTCTGTAGAGACCGTCCATTTCCTTGGTCGAAGCGGTGATTAAGCATTCGTGCAAGAGAAGGATGGGGACGTGAATCTTCGACTTGATGTGGTCAATCGAGTTCTTGGTAGATAGCGCGTCCTTGATTTTCGCTGCCAACTCAGGATTGGCGACTAGCCGGTCGATGTCAGAAGTGTTTGTGATGATACTGTTTTCCTTCTTCAACTTATCAGTTTTTAGCGAATTCCCTACCGAGTCAACGACAGCGGGGAGTCTGGCATCCTCGATGCTATTGTAGAACTTTGCTTCCCCGAACCAAAGTGAGAAGTCGTCGTCACCTTCGAGGACGATATGAACGCTATCCGCCCCCTTGGCATTGTCCTGTGCATTTTGTTTGTAGAAAATCTTAGGAACGACCGGCAACGCCCTGTAGTGGTGATGCATGATTCCATATAGGACGATTTCGGCGAGTTCACTGCCCTGTCCAATGTCTCCTGCCTTGTCCGTCAGGCGAAGGTTCTTCGCCGATTCCCGCAGCGTCGACCTGCTCTGCCCAGTAAGCTTTTCCCGCTCCCGTGCCGACAGAGCAGTCAGGGCGATATTGTCCCAAATAAAATTCTCAAACTTCTCGTATCGCCAAAACTGATCTTCGAAGTCATTGACCAAACTCAATACACTCTTGTTATCTACAGGAGCCAGTGCCGTATCCGAGAAAATCTTCAGATAGAAGTCATTTACAAGTATTTCGAAATCAATCAAAATCATCTCGTCAAAGGTTCAATCGAGTTTCTGGGTCACGCACTTGATGTAAGAGAAACCTTCCTTGCTTCCATCTGCCAGAACGGCGCAAAAGCACTGAGTCCCGTAATCTGCCGGCATGACCTCAAAGTAATCCACACCCGAACCTATTTTTGTCGCATATTCCGGATGACGTTTGAACAAAAAACCAAGATGCATTGCATCCTCGGGCAAGATTCGTTCTCCTGGAATATAACGATTAAGCATCTCTCGGAAGAACTCTTTGGCTTGACTTTGGCTATCGAAACTAATTGAGTCGAGAATCACTTGTTTGACCTGCCCCATTCGAATCCTCCTAATTGCGGTTCTGTAACCAACAGAAAGCACATGTTACCTTGAATTAATAGTTATGCGCCTCTAAAAGGTAAAACCGAATAAGAACGGCGCAATCACACATAGCAAGATGGCAGGATTTTTCATGTCCTAAATAACTGCTCCGCCATCGAGAGTAGCTGGATCGACAATCATTTCCATCCGTGCACGATTCGGTATCCGGGGTTGGTCACCGTAACCGTCTGGTAGAGCGCTAAAGTTCAATACCATTTTCTTTGCAAAGTGCGCGAAGCATTTCGTGATCGCTTGGGCCTAGGCGTTCATCTCTTACTTGCTGGTAACGGATAACTCTCTCTCCAAATAGACCACCTTGACTATTCATTGGTGGCTCTGCCGCATGTATGAGGATAGCCTCTATGTGATTAAGAACATCGGGTAAATCAGGATGTAGTGCATCGGTTTTGCTGGATAGATTTCCAGAATTAAGAACTCGCAAAACCCCAAACCATGAAAATCGGTTCCACCGTCCTGACAAATCGTTTTTTCTGTGTTGTTTCAATCTCGAAAACAACGTTTGATCACCAGCACCAGCTTGCCCGACGTAAACCAAGTGATAATCAGCATATAAAGCATATATGCCTATTTGGTCGCGAAAATCTATTGGGGCAGATGTTGTCTCATTAAACGGAACGCCAAGCAATGCGCCAGCCTGACTCCCCGCCCCCCAATAAACGAAGTCCTCGCGCCAGAATAACCCCATGGATCTCACTAGCATTGCTGACACCTCCTAATTTGACGCCCAACGTTGTGATAAACACCATAAATGTCAGATATTCTGGCTATCACTGAATATCGAACAACGATTCCAAGCCGACTAGTGCGTGGCTCGCGTAACCAAGGTGCAGATATAGTCGACCTGTTCTGACATATGTAAATTATCAATGCAATATCGAGTCGATGGAATGCGCTAACAGAGGGAGCATTTGCCGACAGCTACCTACCATGCAAAGAAATCAAAGACCCGATTGCGTCTCTGCGTTGAAAAACAAGCCTCCCACCGAGCAGTTCAATTACTCTGCTTTTCTCTTTTTCTACTATCCGATGCCAATAGAACAATAAGACCTATAAACGGCGTAAGCGCCAAGGAACAAAAAAAATATCCCCAAAAGCCAAATTTTCTATTCATTCCGAATAGGCCGATGATCACGCTGAGTATCAGAATTAAAGCGATTGCAGCCACCATGTTCTCCAGAATTGAATAACAAGATTCTTTTCTTCTTGGCTCGACTTTATCCAATTCGTGAACTGAGTTCGAAAGAGGGAAAAAGAGGAGTTGATGTATTTTTAAATGTCTTCGAATAGTCAGGGCGTGCAAAAATATATTTTCGCCGGTTGTTCCTTGTAGGGCGGGCGCAACCCGCGCTGAGGCTGCCGGCGTGGCTTGAAGCGTCCCTGTTTGGATAAATTCGAATTTAGCGCCTGTACATTATTTTTGCGTAGTTTTAAGAGTCTTGTCAGTGTCTTTGTAGGAATGCGAAATGCAGCTTGTCTCTGATGTCCCCTCCCCTTGCAGGAGGAGAGTTAGGGAGGGGGTAGTTCGGTAGAAATGCCGTTACGGTAATTTTACCTCTCTACCCGGTTCGCCGGCCGCCCCATCCCAACCTTCCCCCTGCAAGGGGGACGGGGCTCAAAATTTACGGCCAACCGCATTTTTTAAGCCGCGTATATTTGTTTTGCGAGACTCTGAACGGATTTAAGCCAGAGAGACTTTTCTATGAAGCCTTCTTCTGCAAATCCGCCGCAACATTTTTCCCTGCCAGGAATTGCTCCGAAAAATATTTCTTCACCTTTGCAGGATCGAGATCCAGAATCGTGCCGCCGGCTTCGTAGTGTTGAACAAAAACCTTGTACACCGCGTAAGTAGAAGCGCCATAGAGTACCGGCGAGGTAACGGCGCCGGCGGTCTGGCCGATAATCGGGATGCACTTCAAGAGACTTGCGCCGATTCCGCCCATCACTGCGGGGAAAACGCTGCCCAATAATGCGGCCAGTATTGACTTGCCCCTGTCTTTATCGAAAGGGACGCCGTATTCGATAGAAAGCTTCTTGATCAGGTCGAGCTGTACGCCTATCACGCCGACGATGTCCACAAATGGAATCGGAACGAGGCCGACGCCGGAGGAAGCCAGGATATGGTTCCTGGCCATTTTTTCCAGGCGCACGTTTCGCGCTGCAGGATCAATTGCATTTTCAACCGCGTCCGCCGGAGCTGTTGAATTTTTTTGGACGTCATTTGCCATCAGTACTCCCTCACATATTTATTGACAATTACTGCTTAACTCAATCTATTGAAAATCACTCGATGCACACATCCCTGAGCGTTGATCATTGATTTTTTTACCTGACCAATGTGCGCGCATTCCAATTTGATTTACCGCAAATGTAAACCCGGAAAATCAAATTGAACAGCATGGTTTTTGGAAAAGTATCTCGGATGCGACGATTTAACAAAAGTTTTAAATTGGTTAACAGAAGCACCTTGATTTAATTCAATGAACTTTGCATGATGTTTTGATTTTTCTCAGACGCAAGTGCAAAAATTGAATACTCTCGGATCAGTAAAAGTATGGTCGGCGTTACGCCTTCATGAGTGTTTTGAAATACTTGCAGACCGGCAGCCGTCCGCCCCTGCTGTTATTACCGAGCACAATGTTCTCACCTATGCGGAACTTGACGGCAGGGCCAATGCCCTTGCCCATCTGCTGCTTGCAAACGGCATACAAGACGAAGAGCCGGTGGGTGTGCTCCTGGAGCGTTCCGCATCGCTGCCGTTGGCGTTTCTCGCCATTCTCAAAGCGGGCGGCGCTTATGTACCGATGGTGGCCGACCTGCCTGCACAGCGTCTGGCAAACATGGCCGCGCAATCCGGGATGCGCTTTCTGATTGTGCTGGATGGTATCGAGGCCCCGGCCGAACTGCTTGCCACGATTTCGCGTCATTCTGAAAATGCCGCTCCACATGCGGCGATCAGGCCGGAACAGTTAAACGAGGCGTTTTATCGGCAGAATGCGCACAGGCCGGCGAAATCGGGAAGCGGCAGCAATCTTGCGGCCATACTTTTCACGTCCGGTTCGACCGGCCAGCCAAAGGGCGTTCTGCTTCAGCACGATGCCTGCATCAACATGGGATGCGGCCATATCGACGCGCATGGCATCGGTCCGCAAGACCGGATGCTGCTCTCCTCGTCGCCGGGGTTCATCCTGGGTTTTCGGGAATTGTGCATCCCGCTGCTGGCGGGCGCCGCTTTCGTTCCCGCCACGCGTGCGCTGCTCGATGACCCGGCCGGGCTCCTTGCGCTCATGTCGCGCCATGCCGTTTCCGTCGCGCTGTTTACGCCGTCGTATCTGCGTCTTTTCCAGGGGGCCGTGCCGGCGGGTCTGCGCTGCATTCTTACCGCGGGAGAGCGTCCTTATGCGGACGATGCGCGGCACTACGCGCGTGAGCTGGAATATTGGAACATCCATGGCGCGACCGAAGTCTGCGGAACCATCTGCATGCATCGTGTCGATCCGGACGGCGGCGGAGCGCTGCCCAGCGGCCGGCCGTTCACCAACATGGCCGTTTATTTATTGGATGCGGCAGGCAACGAGGTGCCTCACGGCGAGATCGGGGAGATTCACGTGCTGGGGGTCGGCGTGTCGCGCGGCTACCTCAACCAGCCCGAGTTGACGGCGGCAAGCTTTGTCGAAACAAAGTACGGCCGCGCTTATCGCACACATGACCTTGGACGCTGGAATGAGAACGGCGAGATGGAGACCATCGGGCGTGACAACGACGTGGTCAAGGTCTCCGGTCAGGCCGTGTCGTTGGGCGAAATCGAACGGACGCTGATGCGGCATGAAGGCGTCAAGCGCGCTGCGGCTCTTCAGCATAAAGGCAGACTGATCGCCTTCGTAGAAAGCATTCGGCCGCTTTCTTCTTCGATGGATGACTGGCGCGGTTTCCTCGGCAAGACCTTGCCGGTCTATATGCAACCCACGCAAGTCACGGCGCTTGAGAAGATGCCGGTCAGCTCTGCCGGCAAAGTGGATCGGCAGGCACTGCTGGCGTTGGCGGAACCAGCCGCGCAAGCCGGGCATCGAGAAGGCGCGTCGCTGCCTCCGCAAGGCGAGGTGGAAGAGCATATCGCCAAGGTCTGGGAAGAAGCATTGGATGTCCGCCCCATTATGCGGGACGACAACTTTTTTGCTCTGGGCGGCACGAGCCTGCTGGCGATCATGATCAGCCAGCGATTGCAAGCGCTGGGTTATAAAGTCCCCACGCAGAGCGTACTGGCCGCACCGTCGGTGGCCGCACTGGCAAAAAAAATCGCCCTGCTCGCGCCAGCCACGGAACAGCAGCAGGACGCCCTCGCCCTGACCGCGGACCAGGGCTTGGCCACTATCGGACAAGAAGACTTTTGGATCGGCTGGAAAATCGATCTTCCCGCGGCAGGCTCGACCATTTCGCGCGTGTTGAGGGTATGCGGGATGGCGCCCGAAGCCGTACGCTGGCAAGCGGCGTGGGCGCAACTCCTGGGCCGCCATGCGTCGCTGCGCACCGCCTTCTTTGCCGATGAAGACAACAAGGTGTGCTGGCGCGTGGTGGACATGGAAGAATTGCCGGCTGCCGCGCATCTCCTGCATGACCGCTGCACCTCGCTGGCCGAGGCCAGGGAGCACATTGCGGCACACACGGATCAAGCTTTTTCGCTCGCCCATCCGCCGCTGGCGCGTGCCGGCGTGATCGAGGTGGAACAGGAGCACATCACCTTATTCTGGTTTGTCCTTCACCATTCCGTCATCGATGGCGTGTCGGCGCGTATCCTGCAGGAAGAAATGTATGCCCTGCTGCTGGGACGTGCGCTGCCGCCGGCACAAAACGGCATCTTTCTGGCCAGCCGGGCTGAACAAGAGTATCTGCAATCGGAACGCGCCGGGCGCGACCGCGCCTATTGGCAGGAAAAGCTGGATGCGCTTGCCGCAGACGGCGCCGAAGCGTTTACGGAATATGAGACGGACTTTCCGCGTCCGGTGAATGCCAGCGGGCGGTCCGCTGTGCCGCTCATTGAACGGCTCGATGCCAGGACGGTCGGCGCGTTGACACGTTTGGCGCAAGCACAGCAGGTGGGACTGCACGGCTTGCTGCTGGCGCTGTTATCGGCAGAAGCCGGCAGACGCAGCGGCAGGGCCGGGTTGATCCTCGGTAGCGGAATTTCGGTGCGGCCGGCCGGTGCGGAAAACGCCACGGGTTATTTCGTCAACCTGTTGCCGTTGATCCTGCCGGGGAAAAATTCAAACTCGCTGGCAGCCCGGATAAGCGCTGCCCAAGGCGCGCTGACGGAAGCGGTGGAACATGCCGATTATCCGTCCGGGCTCGTCTATCGGGAGTTCCGCCAACGTCATCCGAATGCGCGGCCCCATTCGCGCACCTCATTGTTCGATATCTCGCTGACGGCCAATCCATCGCGCACCTGCGCCGATGCGGGCGCGGGCTTTTCGCTGACGCCCATCCGTCTACCGGGCGAACAAATGCATCCCGCTGCCGGCATCGATCTCGCGTTCAGCCACGAACCGTTTGAAGAGGATGGCGGCGGGATCGAACTGGCGCTCGCCTGGAATGCGGATGTCTATAGCCAGAGCACGGCGCAGGCGTGGCTGAGTTCTTTTGCAGACTGGTTACGCTGGCTGGCCGCAGACACCGAACGCGTGCACGCCCCCTTGCCGGCCCTGCTGCCGCGCGAAGCCGCCCTGCTCGCCCGCTGGGAACACGGCCCCGCTCTCGCCCGCCCCGCCAAGCGCTTCCACCAACTCGTCGAAGAACTGGCCGACCGCCATCCCGACCGGGCCGCTGTCGTCACCCCGCAGCGCACCCAGACCTATGCCGAACTCGATGCCCACGCCAACCGCATCGCCCAGGCCTTGCTCGAACACGGCGTCGCCCATGAACAAGCCGTCGCCGTCCTCACCGAATCCGCCGCCGACTTGCCTGCCGTCATACTCGGCATCTGGAAAGCCGGGGCCGCTTATCTGCCGCTGGCGCTCGAACAGCCGCCCCAGCGTCTGGCCTACATGGCCAGGGATGCCGGCGCCAAGCTGCTGATCGTGCTCGACGGCCATGCCGTGCCGGCGCCTTTGGCCGCGGTGGTCGACACCATCCTGCGTCCTACCGATGCCGCCGCCTTCCCGACCCAGCGGCCCAACATTCCGGGCTCGCCCCAGGACCTGGCTTTCCTCATCTACACCTCCGGCACCACCGGCATGCCCAAGGGCACCTCGATCCAGCACGACAGCCTGATCAATGTCGCCTACATGACCGGCGAAACCACCGGCTTCGTGGCCGGCGACCGCGTCGCCCTGGTGGCCACCCCCAGCTTCGATGCCTCGCTGTGGGAACTGGGCATGGGCTTGTTGCATGGCCTGGCGCTGGTGCCGGTGTCGCAGGCGCTGCGCGACGATCCCTGGGCCATGAAGCGGTACTACAAGGAGCTGGGCGTCACGGTCGCCTTTCATGTCTCGTCTTACCTGCGGGTGAGCAAGCACGTGCCTTTCGAAGGCTTGCGCATCTTGATCACCGGCGGCGAAGCGCCCAATCACGATGACGTCAAGCACCATGCCGGGCAGCTGGCATTCTGGAATGCCTATGGTCCGACCGAGACCTGCATCATCGTGTCGATGGGGCGGGTGGAAGCCGATATCGGCAGCAATACGCCCTTGTCGATCGGGCGGCCCTTGACCAACCTGCGCATTTCGATCCGCAACGAGCAAGGCGAGCCGGTGCCGCCGGGGGTGCGCGGCGAACTCTGGCTGGGCGGAGTGGGATTGGCGCGCGGCTATCTGAACAATCCACAGCTAACCGCCGAGCGCTTCGTCGAGACGGCGGCGGGGCGGTTCTATCGGTCGGGCGATCTGGGGTACTGGACGGATGAGGGCTGTGTGGTGCTGTCGGGGCGCATCGACCATCAGGTCAAGCTGCATGGGCAGCGGGTGGAGTTGAGCGAGATCGAGCAGGTGCTGCTGGGGCATGCGGGGGTGACGCAGGCGGTGACGCTGGTGGAGGCGGGAGCCAACCAGACCAAGGTGTTGCGGGCGTTCGTGTGCCTGGGTGCCGATGCGCAAGAACCGGAAGAAGAGGCGTGGCGCAGTTATCTGGGGGAGCGGCTGCCGTTCCACATGGTGCCGGCCACGGTGACTTTGGTGGCGGATATCCCGTTGACGCCATCGGGAAAGACCGACCGGCAAGCCTTATTGCGCCGCATTCCGCGGGATGCGCAATCCATCAAAACACCGCCGCGCGGAGAATGGGAGACCAGGATCGCCGCCTTGTGGTCGGCGTTGCTGGGATGTGCCGTTGCCCGCGAAGACAATTTCTTCGCTCTCGGCGGCAACAGCCTGCTCGCGGTGACCATTGCGCACCAGCTTTCCCAGGAATCGGCGTGCAGCGTTCCCGCGCGCGAATTGTTTGCCGCCCCGACCCTGGCCGATTTTGCGCAACGGATAGCGGAATTGGCAGACGCAGGAACGCCCTCCTGCGATGACACGGACGGCGAAGTCCAGAACGATCTTGCGACCGAAGGCGAACGGGAATTCTGGGTGGCCGAAGCGGCGGGACTCGATACCCGCACCTTTACCATTCCGATACATCGCGCCATTCGGGGCGAGATGCCTTCGCCGGCACGCTGGAATGCCGCCTGGGCCAGGCTGGTCGCGCGGCACGAAGCATTGCGCACCTGTTTCAGCGAGGATGAGGAAGGCCGCTTGAGGCGGCAGGTACTCGCTACGCTGCATGAAAATCTGGACACCGCCACCAAACCCGATCGCACCGCTGCCCTTGCCTTTATCCGGCAATGCCAGAGCGAGCCGTTTGCAATGGGGGCCGCGCCCCTGTGGCGTGCCGGCATTGTCGAGGCGGCGGATACCCGCGAGCATTTTTTCTGGCTGGCGCTGCATCATTCCGTGGGGGATGGGCACTCCATCGGTGTCCTTCTGGCGGAACTGACCGCATTGTTACGGGACGAGGAACTCTCCCCGCCGAGCGGTCATTTCGCGCAATCGGCGATCCGGGAGCAGACCTATCTGGCCGGCTCCGCCTGCGCGCGGGATGCCGCATATTGGCGTGAGACCTTGGGACGTTTGCCCGAGGCGGCGTTCGACGAGTGGCCGCTCGATTACACCCGCGCCCTGCGGCCGGAGGCAGGCTGCCATCGCTTTCAGACCTGTCTCGATGCGAAGACGGCCGATTCCCTGAAAGCCTTGGCCCGCAAACATGAGGCCAGCCTGCATGCGGTGCTCATGACCCTGTTCGCATGCGAGGTGCGGCGGCGCACCGGCCGCGCCGATTTTGTCATCGGCACCAGCGCCTCCACCCGGGAGTCGGAAGCGGAGGCACGGGTAGTCGGCTATTACGTCAACATGCTGCCCCTGCCCTACAGCGTGCCGCACGCAGCCGCATTCGGCGACCTGCTGCGCGCGACGCAACAGCGGCTGGCGACGGCCTTGCAACACGCGCACTATCCTTTCGCTCGCATGTACCAGGACTTCTGGAGCGCACATCCGCAGCATCGCCACCCGGCCCGTTATCCGCTCTTCGATCTTGCGGTGACGGAAAATCCGGTTGCCCGGCGCACGGAGTCGGGATTCCATCTGGCCGCGGCGTCCGCCATCCAGGAACACACCGACAACGGCATCGAGTATGAATGGTCCTGCTGGTCTCACGGGCAGGATCTGCTTCTGCTCCACGAGTCCTTGGCCGACGGCGGCCTGGTGCTGCAATGGCAGGCAAACGCGGCGCTGTATGCCAAGGAAACAGCGGAGAACTGGTTCACTGCGCTGACCGGTTGGACCCATTGGCTGGCCGAAGACATCGAACGCGTGCACGCTCCCTTGCCGGCCCTGCTGCCGCGCGAAGCCGCCCTGCTCGCCCGCTGGGAACACGGCCCCGCTCTCGCCCGCCCCGCCAAGCGCTTCCACCAACTCGTCGAAGAACTGGCCGACCGCCATCCCGACCGGGCCGCTGTCGTCACCCCGCAGCGCACCCAGACCTATGCCGAACTCGATGCCCACGCCAACCGCATCGCCCAGGCCTTGCTCGAACACGGCGTCGCCCATGAACAAGCCGTCGCCGTCCTCACCGAATCCGCCGCCGACTTGCCTGCCGTCATACTCGGCATCTGGAAAGCCGGGGCCGCTTATCTGCCGCTGGCGCTCGAACAGCCGCCCCAGCGTCTGGCCTACATGGCCAGGGATGCCGGCGCCAAGCTGCTGATCGTGCTCGACGGCCATGCCGTGCCGGCGCCTTTGGCCGCGGTGGTCGACACCATCCTGCGTCCTACCGATGCCGCCGCCTTCCCGACCCAGCGGCCCAACATTCCGGGCTCGCCCCAGGACCTGGCTTTCCTCATCTACACCTCCGGCACCACCGGCATGCCCAAGGGCACCTCGATCCAGCACGACAGCCTGATCAATGTCGCCTACATGACCGGCGAAACCACCGGCTTCGTGGCCGGCGACCGCGTCGCCCTGGTGGCCACCCCCAGCTTCGATGCCTCGCTGTGGGAACTGGGCATGGGCTTGTTGCATGGCCTGGCGCTGGTGCCGGTGTCGCAGGCGCTGCGCGACGATCCCTGGGCCATGAAGCGGTACTACAAGGAGCTGGGCGTCACGGTCGCCTTTCATGTCTCGTCTTACCTGCGGGTGAGCAAGCACGTGCCTTTCGAAGGCTTGCGCATCTTGATCACCGGCGGCGAAGCGCCCAATCACGATGACGTCAAGCACCATGCCGGGCAGCTGGCATTCTGGAATGCCTATGGTCCGACCGAGACCTGCATCATCGTGTCGATGGGGCGGGTGGAAGCCGATATCGGCAGCAATACGCCCTTGTCGATCGGGCGGCCCTTGACCAACCTGCGCATTTCGATCCGCAACGAGCAAGGCGAGCCGGTGCCGCCGGGGGTGCGCGGCGAACTCTGGCTGGGCGGAGTGGGATTGGCGCGCGGCTATCTGAACAATCCACAGCTAACCGCCGAGCGCTTCGTCGAGACGGCGGCGGGGCGGTTCTATCGGTCGGGCGATCTGGGGTACTGGACGGATGAGGGCTGTGTGGTGCTGTCGGGGCGCATCGACCATCAGGTCAAGCTGCATGGGCAGCGGGTGGAGTTGAGCGAGATCGAGCAGGTGCTGCTGGGGCATGCGGGGGTGACGCAGGCGGTGACGCTGGTGGAGGCGGGAGCCAACCAGACCAAGGTGTTGCGGGCGTTCGTGTGCCTGGGTGCCGATGCGCAAGAACCGGAAGAAGAGGCGTGGCGCAGTTACCTGGGAGAGCGGCTGCCATTCCACATGGTGCCGGCCACCGTGACCCTGGTGGCGGAGATCCCGTTGACGCCGGCGGGGAAAATCGATCGCGCGTCCTTGCTGGGTTGCGTCAATCGCGAAGAAAATCGTGCCGTAAAAGCCTTGCCGCAGGGCGAACTGGAAATACAGATTGCCTCGCTGTGGGAGTCATTGCTTGGAAAGAATGCTGAAGGCGGCATCTCGCGCGAAGATAATTTCTTCGCGCTGGGAGGCAACAGCCTGCTCGCCGTAACGATGGCGCATCAGCTATCGCAGGCACTGAAGTGCCGCATTCCTGCACGCGAATTTTTTGCCGCGCCGACGCTGGCCGACTTTGCCCAACGCTTGGCCGGCTTGCTGCAGACCGCTGAAGAAGATGCCGTTCCCGCCACGGACAATCTCGCTACCGAAGGCGAACGGGAATTCTGGGTAGCCGAAACTGCCGGGCTCGATACGCATGCCTTTACCATTCCCGTGCATCGGGTGATTCGTGGAGAGACACCCGATCTGGCGCGCTGGAATGCCGCCTGGGCCAGGCTGGTGGCGCGGCATGAAGCATTGCGCACCTGTTTCAGCGAGAACGACGGCCAACTGCGGCGTCATGTCGTTCCCAGCGTGGATCGCTCCCTTGAAACCGCCAGGCAGCCCGATGCCGTTGCCGCGCTGGCATTCATCCGCCAGCGCCAGAGCGAACCGTTCAGCATGGCAGCCCCGCCGTTGTGGCGTGCCGGCATCGTTGAGACGGCAAGTACGGGCGAACATCCGGGCGAATACCTGTTCTGGCTGGCATTGCACCATTCTGTCGGCGACGGCCATTCCATCGGCATCCTTCTGGAAGAACTGACGGCGCTGTTGCGCGGCCAGGAGTTGGGGCCGCTGGCAGCGCGCCCCGGCCAATCGTCTGCTCAGGAAAGGGCCTATCTGGCCAGCCCGGCCTGCGGCCAGGATGCCGGCTACTGGCGCGCTACGCTGGCGCAACTACCCGATTGCGCATTCGATGAATGGCCGCTCGATTTTCCCCGTTCGTTAAACACGGAAACCGGTTGCCACCGCCTGCAGACACGGCTCGACGCAAATACCGCCGCTGCGCTGCGAACCATTGCCCGGCAACATGACGCCAGCCTGCATGCGGTCATGCTCACCATGCTGGCGCTGGAAGTACGCCGGCGTACCGGCCGTGCGGACTTCACGATCGGCACGACAGCTTCCACGCGCGAATCTGCGGCACAGGTGGTCGGCTATTACGTCAACATGCTGCCCCTGCCGTACCGCCTCGCGGAGACTGCCGTCTTCGGCGAGATGCTGCGTCACACCCAGCAAGCCTTGGCGACGGCGCTGCAACATGCGCGCTACCCCTTCTCGCGGATGTATCACGACTTCTGGCGGAGCCGCCCGGAGCATCGCGACCCGGCCCGCTACCCGCTCTTCGATATCGCCATCACTGAAAATCCGGTTGCCCGTCACGCGGACACGGGATTGCATCTGGCCGCGCCGTCCGGGCTCGCGGAGCAGATCAGCCATGGTGTCGAGTACGAGCGTTCCTACTGGTCGCCCGGCCAGGACATGGTTCTCATCCATGAAGCTCTGTCCGACGGCGGGCTGATACTGCAATGGCAAGTCAATGCGATGCTTTATACGAAGGAAACAGCGGAGAACTGGTTTGCCGGGCTGACCGGCTGGGCTCGCTGGTTCGGCGAAGACATCCGGCGCGTACATGCTCCGTTGCCCGCATTGCTCCCCAGCGAAGAGGCATTGCTCGCCCGATGGGAGCATGGTCCTTCCATTGCGCGTCCGCCGCTGCGTTTTCATGAGCTGTTCGAAACCGTTCTCGACCGGCCCGACGCGAACCAGGGCGGCAAGCCGGCCATCCTCACGCAGGACGGCTGCATCTCCTACCTGGAACTGGAGCAGGAAGCCAACGCGATCGCCCACCGCCTGCTGACGAACGGCACAGGACGAGGAAAGACCGTCGGCGTCCTCTCTGGCCGCTCCGCCAAGCTGCCGGCGGCAGTGCTCGGCATCTGGAAGGCGGGCGCAACGTATCTGCCGCTGGCGGCCGAGCTGCCGCCGGAGCGCCTGGCTTTCATGGCGCGGGATGCCGGCGTCGCATTGTTGATCGCCCTGGACGGCCACGCCATACCCGCCGCCCTGGCATCGGCGTTGCCGCCTGCGATACGGCCGGAAGAATTAAGCAGCGAGTTCCGCCGAATCCATTCAGCCCGTCCGAGCGTCGACGGCGACCTCAACGATACTGCATACATCATCTATACCTCGGGCTCCACCGGCAAACCGAAAGGGACGCTGATCAGCCACGCAAGCTACGTCAACATGGTGCAGAGTGCCGGCGAAATCCTTGGCATCTCCGGCGATGACCGCACCCTGCTTTTTGCCTCCCCTTCTTTCGACGTATCGCTGTCGGATATCGGCGTGCCCTTGGCCGCAGGCGCGGCGCTGTGCCCGGTTCCCTATGAGGTCCTGAGTTCTCCGGCGCAATTTCAGACTTTGCTGAATACGCTTGAGGTGACGGTCGCCGACATCACGCCAACCTATCTGCGCCTGCTCGACGGTGCAAACCTGCCTTCGCTCCGCATTCTCGTCACGGGCGGCGAGGCGCCGTTCTTGAGCGACGTCGACACCTACATCAAGCGTCTGCAGTATTTCAACGCTTACGGCCCAACCGAGAACACCATCACCAGCACCATGGGGAGGCTGTCTCTCGAAAACAAGGCGTTTCTTTCCAGCGGCCGTCCGCTGCCCAATACCAGCGCCCACGTCTGCGACGCTGATGGCAATCCCGTGCCGCCCGGGGCAATCGGTGAACTATGGCTGGGCGGCGCCGGCCTGGCGCAAGGCTATTTGCAACGGCCGGAACTCACCGCCGCCAGTTTCATGGAAACCGGTAAAGGGCGGCGCTATCGCTCCGGCGACCTGGCCCGCTGGCATGTTACCGGCGAGCTGGAAATCATCGGCCGCAACGATGACCAGACCAAGCTGAACGGCATCCGCGTCGAGCTGGGCGAAATCGAGCATGCCTTAAGCAGCCACCCGCATATCGCGCAAGCTGTGGCACTGGTGGATAGCCATGCCGGCAACACCCACAGCCTTTGGGCTTTTGTCTGCCCGCAGCCGGGAATGGACGCGCCGGCAGAAGAAACCTGGCGCGATTATCTGGCAACCCGCCTGCCCTCTTACATGATCCCGGCGGCAGTGATTGCGATTGCCGCGGTTCCCGTTACCACGTCCGGCAAAGTGGACAAGGCCGCGCTGAAAAAGTTGATTGCGGACCGTGCGCCCCAGGGGGAAAAGTCTTTACCGCAAAACGACATGGAGCGGGAAATCGCCCGGCAATGGACAGACTTGCTCGGCCATGCGCCGGTCTATCGCGAGGATAATTTTTTCGCGCTGGGCGGCCACAGCCTGCTCGCCATTGCGCTGGCCCATCGTCTTGAAAAAGACCTCGGCCATCCGGTACCCGCACGAGAACTTTTCGTGGAGCCGACCCTGCGCGATTTCGCGCATCGGGTAACGCAGTTGCGCTCGGCAGCGGTTCCCGCCGAGATTGCATCGGACCGGGCCACGGAAGGCCAGCGCGAATTCTGGGTGGCGGAGCAAGCCGGGCTCGATACGCGCGGATTCAATATTCCGGTCACTCTCGCCGTCGGTGGAAAGGTACCGCCGCTCGATCAATGGCAATCCGCTTGGGCTGCGCTGGTTGCACGGCATGAAGCATTGCGCACTTATTTTTACGAAGACCGGGAGGCCGATCTGCGCCGCGCCGTTGTGCCGCAAGCCGGTGCAACGCTGCAATATTGCAGTCACCTCGACTTGTCCGCCGCACTCGCCCATATCCACGAACAGCAGACCCTCCCGTTCGCCATGGGCACACCCGTTCTGTGGCGCGCAGGGCTGGTCCATGTGGCTGGCTCGGATCAAACGGTTTTCTGGCTTTCGCTGCACCATTCGGTGGGGGACGGTTCATCCGTCGGGCTTTTGGTTGAAGCGCTTGCCGCCTTGTTGCGAGGTCAGGCATTGCCGCACTCGACAGGCACCTTCGATCACTCGGCGGGACGGGAAGAAACCTACCTGAACGGGACCGCGTGCGAGGAAGACGCGCTGTACTGGCGCGACGTCTTGACAAGCCTTGACGGCCAATCCGCTGAAAAACCGTTTGACGAGTGGCCGCTGGATCTTCCCCGTCCGCTGGGCCGCACCGTGAAAAACGCAAAAGGCGGACATTGCTACCGTGCCCGCATCGATGCTTCGGCCGCCAACCAACTGCGCAGTTTCGCTCAGAAAAATGGCGCAAGCCTGCACGCGCTGATGCTGACGATCATGGCGCGGGAAGTACAACGGCGTACCGGACGTCTCAAATTCCTGCTTGGTACGGCAGCGACAACCCGCGAACTGGCAAGCGAGACCCAGGTGGTCGGCTATTACGTGAACATGCTTCCCGTGGCATGCCGGATGCAAGCCGCCGAATCCGTTGAACAAAGCTTGCGCGCCATGCAGCAAACCTTGGCGGAGGGGTTGCGTCATTCGCGCTATCCCTTCGCACGTATCTACCAGGACTTTCGGGAGACGCAATCCCAGCCGCCGCATCCGGCACGCTATCCGTTGTTCGATTTCGTGGTAACGGAAAATCCGCGCGCTCAGGGCGCAAACGATGCGAACCGGCACGAGGTGTTCTTTACCGGCGTCGGCAGGCCGTCAACCGAGCCGGCGAACGACGCGCTTCACTACGAGCACCGTCAGAATCCCCCGGCGCAGGATATGACACTCGTCCATGAGAGCCAGCACGACGGCAGCCTCAACCTGCTGTTGTATGTCAATGCATCGCTCTATGAAAAAGAAACCGCCCGGCTGTGGATGGAGGCCTTGGCGGGATGGGCGCATTTGCTGGCGGACAAGGACAGATTGCCTGGGTCACCGCTTCCTTCATTGCTGCCCGACGAGGAAAAGCTGCTGGCCGCATGGCAACATGGAAAAACCGTGCCGCATCCCGCCCCATGCTTCCACGACCGCTTCAAACAATTTGCCGATTCCCAGCCGGACCACCCTGCCCTCGTCACCAACGAAGGCACGCAAAGCTACGCGGCCTTGAATGCAAAATCCAATGCGATCGCCCACGCGTTGCTGGCGCTGGGGATCGCGCGGCAAGAACCCATCGGCGTTCTCACCGATCGCTCCAATGCGTTGCCGGAAACCGCATTGGCCATCTGGAAGGCGGGAGGATGTTACCTTCCCTTGGTCAAGGATCTTCCGGCCGAACGCCTGGCCTTCATTGCCCGGGATGCGGGCGTACGCGTTCTGGTCGTTCTGGACGGCCATCCGCTGCCGGCGACTTTCAATGAAGCCGACTACCGGATTCTCCGGCCCGAAATGCTGCCCGCGGCGTTTCTGTCACAGCATGCGCATGAAGTGCAATTCGATGATGGCGGCGTCAAGCCGTCCGACGCGGCCTACATCATCTACACCTCCGGCTCCACCGGTCAGCCCAAGGGCGTCGTCCTTCATCACAAAGGGATGAACAATCTTGGCCTTGCCATTGTCCAGGCCTTCGGCGTACAGTCCGGCGACAGAGGGCTGTTGATGGCCTCGCCCGCTTTCGACGCCTGGATCTCGGATCTGGTCATGATGTGGTCAGGCGGCGGCGCGCTCGTTCCCGTCGTCCGGGACGAGATGAATGACATCGCCGGGATGCGAGCCAAGTTCGACCGGCTGGGCGTGACGATCGCGACCATGGCGCCCTCTTATCTCCGCCTGTTCAACCAGGCGGAATTTCCCACGCTGCGTATCCTCATGACGATGGGCGAGCCGCCCAATGTCGCCGATGCGATTCATTACGCATCGCGGCTGCGGTACATCAACGGCTATGGGCCGACAGAAAACACGGCCGCCGCTTCCTTCGGATACATCCGCCCCGATGCGCTCCGTTTGACTGCCGGCAAGCCGCTTATCAATACTTCCGTGTACATTCGCGACGAACAGGGAAGGCCGGTGCCGCCCGGCTCGATTGGGCAAGTCTGGCTCGGCGGCATGGGATTGGCGATCGGCTATTTGAATCGGCCCGATCTTACCGGCCGCAGCTTTGTGGAAACCGCAACCGGCCGCAACTACCGCACCGGCGATCTCGGGCGCTGGACCGGCAATGGCGATTTGCAGATTCTCGGCCGTTCTGACAGCCAGGTAAAGCTGCGCGGCCAACGGGTCGAACTAGGAGAAATCGAACACGTGCTCGGCGCCTGTCCGGACGTGCAACAGGGCGTCGCTCTGGTAGAGACGCAACACGACGGCACGCAAAACCTGTGGGCCTTCGTCCGCATGCATGCCGATGCCCCGGAACGTGCGCAAAGCGAATGGCACGCGTATCTGGCTGAAAAGCTTCCGTCCTACATGGTTCCCGCAGCCGTTATCAGGGTGGCGGCGATTCCGGTGACCGAGGCGGGCAAGGTGGATCACGCCAGCCTGCTGCGCATGACCGCCGGCCATGCCGCAGGCAGCGCCGGCGCCGATGCGGAACAGGAACAGCGCACTCAGCCGCGCGGCAGTGTGGAAAAGCGCATCGCGCAAATATGGGCCGAACAGCTGAAGCGCAAATCCATCGCCCGCGAAGACAATTTCTTCGATCTGGGCGGCGACAGCCTGCGGGTGATCGCGGTGGTCAATCAGGTCCGGCGTGAATTTCACTGCACCATCAATGACCTGTATGAACATCCGGTATTGGCAAATTTCGCCGGCGTTTGCCGCCCGCGCCCGGACCATTTGCAAACGGTCATCCAGTCGGCGGCCCGTCATTGGCAGCAATATCGAAACGAACTGCCGGCCTATGAAACAAGCCGCAACCAGACCTTGGGAGAACAGCAGCAGCGCTATGCAGAGCTGAATCAAACGTATGCAGAGCGCAGTATCGAGGCGCGGCGGGATTATCGGCAGGTTCTTCTCACCGGCGCAACCGGCTACCTGGGCGCCTACCTTCTGCGCGAGCTGTTGTCGGATGGCGAGCGCCAGGTCACAACGCTGGTGCGCGGCAATGATGACGGCACGGCGCGCGCGCGTCTGGGACGGGTGTTGTGCCATTACTTCGGTCCGGAACAGGGCGCGGCGATGCGAGACAGCGCCCGTCTGACGGTGCTTGCCGGCGATTTGCGGCGCGACGGTTTCGGCCTGAACGCCGGGGCTCACGATCGGCTGGCCAACAATGTGCAAGCCATTTTCCACTGCGCCGCGAACGTCAATCATTTTGGCCACTATCGCGAGTTCCATGCGGATAACGTGGCGGCCACCGGCAGACTGTTGAAGCTGGCCGCACGAAAAGATGCGGCGCCGGCCGATTTCCATCTTGTTTCCACGCTGTCGGTAACGGGGCAGCCGCCCGAAAACGGATTCCGGCTGTTCACTGAATACGACGCCGTGCCGGATGCGCTGGACGAGAATTACTACATCCGCACGAAACAGGAAGCCGAACGCCTGGTGGTCGCGGCACGGGAATATCTGGGCAACGCCTGCATTCATCGCGTCGGCAACCTGGTGTTTGCCGCCGATGGCGGACCGCTGCAAATGAACATCAAGGACAACGCGTTCTTCCGCCAGCTGGCCGCCTTCATCCGCCTGGGCGTGGTGCCTGACGACTCTCACGTGTGGCTGTGCCACGTCGACCTGATTGCGCGTGGCTTGGTGCTCCTTGCCGAAACGAAGAACCTGGGCAACGAGACTCACCATCTGGAAAACGGCCGGCGCGATACGCTCGCGGATTTTCTCGTCACGGCGCCTGCCTTGGGCGATACCGTTCGGCGCTGCGGCTTCGATGCCTTGCTCGACAGTCTGGGCTCTGCCATCGACGATCCTCGGATGAACGAGGCATTGACCGAAACACTGGAAAATTTCGGCCTGTATAACGCCCGCTCGCCGCAAGCCCGCGCACGCCGGCTCGAAATCTGCACGGAACGAACCCAGATGCTGCTGGCCCGGCTTGGCGTCACGTGGCCGGCGATCCCGGCGGACGGGCAAATGAATCTGCTGCGGACGGCGGCGCAACTATTTCAACAATAACGAATAATTAAGGGAAACTATGCTGACTTACGTTCGCGATCTGGGATTTCGCATTGGCGAATTCTCAATGAAACCAATCTCCGCCCAGGAAATTGCCGACATCCTATCGACTTTGGAAAAGCACTACGGCACGGTCACGGACCCTTCGGTTCTTGTTCCGCGCGAGGACGAAGCTGAAATCCGCCATGCGATAAAGCGCGCGGCCCCCGGGGTCGCCGCCGTTGCCGGCAAATTGAAGAACATGCTCGAAAGCGACTACAGTGCGATCCTCATTCCCAAAACCTGGTTGAGCCACCTCGATCTCGGTCCAAGGAGTTTCGTGCTTTTTGCGCTGACCTTGTGCATGGGCAGTCCGACCGCGACCGACAGAATCGAAAAAAGGGTCGTTTGGGACGTCAAGGCGCGCGGCGACACGATGAAACCCGGATATCTCCCCACCTTTTCAGAACATTCCTATGAAGCGGAACTCCACACGGACACGCAATACTTCCAGAATCCGGAACGGTATATGCTGCTCTACTTCGTCGTTCCTTCAGCATGCGGCGGCGGCAGGTCAAAAATACGCGATGTCTCTTGCGTCAAGCGGCAACTTTCGCTCAGCGAGAACGGCCGCTGGGCGCTGGAATTTCTGTCCCGGCAGGAACTGCCCTTCCGCATTCCGTCCACGTTCACGACAACGGGATCGCATGATGCCGTGGAAGTCACGTTCGCCAAGATTTTCGATAGGCGTCCCAGCATCCGCTTCCGCGCCGATACGCTGGAACGCGGGCTCGAAGCCTACCCCTTATACGACACGCCGGAGGTTCGCAAGGCGCTGAGCATTCTCAGCGCTGAGCTGGATGAGACGAGCCTTCTCTACGACCAGTATCTCGACGCGGATAACCTCCTGATCGTCAACAACCACGAGGCCCTCCATGGGCGCGGGGAGTTCACGGACCATCGCAGGCACGCCCTGCGCATTCGCATTGATGAGGAAAGAAGCGCGGCTTGATTGGCGTTGACAATTGGCGCCGTGCTCCGTAAAGTCCCTTGCCTTTCCGCATTTTCTTTCAATAAATCCGGTCGGACGGATCGGCGCCGCATGCGGCGCTATTTCGTCCCGCCGGATTTGTGCAGATGGCTGTAATCAACGGACTTTCTCCCAGTACATAGAAAATATTTCATGCTTCTGAATCATTTACCTGTATCTCGAAAGATCCGCCCATGAACATTTTCATGCGGCTGGGAATCCTGGCATTCCTCCAGCGTGAGACCCAATCCCTGGATCGAAAACTTCTTCTGCTGACGATCTCTTCCGGCATCGCCAACGCGCTCAATCTCGCGGTGATCAATGGCGCGGTGGAATCGATGCAAAAAGGCGGGCCGAGCTTCTATCATTTCCTGTGGTTCTCCTTGTCGATCACCTTATTCGTCTATTCCCTGCGTTATATCCTGTACGAATCAAGCCGGATCACCGAAGCGGCGATTTGCAGCGTGCGTTCGCGGCTGGCCAACAAGATACGGCATGCCGACATGCTGGCGCTGGAATCGATCGGCGAAGCCGACATCCACGCCCGGATCAGCCAGGACACCGCGATGATCGGTCAGGCCGCTCGCCCCCTGTTCGCCGCGGCGCAAGGCGCCGTCATGGTCGCTTTCACCATTGTTTACATCGCCATCATCTCGCCCGTCGCGATGCTGCTGTGCGTTTTTCTTATCGTTGCCGGCATCACCTTTTACATCAATTCCCGGAAACGGTATGAAGCATCGCTGCAAGAGGCATCGCGACTCGAAGACAGCCTGTTCACTTCGATGTCGGGATTGCTCAAGGGCTTCAAGGAACTGCGCATCAACCAGTTGAAGAGCGACGATGTATTCCAGGATTTCAACTCGATCGCCAAGCAGGTGCAGGATACGCGCTATAGCGTGATGATCAAGTTCTCCAACAATATCGTGTTCACGGAGATGTTTTTCATCCTGCTGCTGGGCGCCATCGTCTTTGTCTTGCCGATTCTTTCGACAAGCTTTTCCAACGAATCCGTTACCAAAATCGTCGCAGCGATCCTGTTTTTCTTCGGACCGCTGAGCAACGTGGTCATGATCATTCCCCTGCTTTCGCAAGTGAACGTGACGGTGGATAACCTGCAGCGCCTGGAAGAGTCATTGGACAAAGCCCTGGCGAATTCGGCCGGCTGCGAGACTTCGGCGCTGGTGGATCTGACTGATTTCAAAACCATTCGCTTCCACGATGTCGGCTTCGACTACCGGGCGCCTGACGGCAGCACCAGCTTCCATGTCGGGCCGATCAACAGCGAAGTCCGGCGCGGAGAAATCCTCTTCCTGGTGGGCGGCAACGGCAGCGGCAAAACAACGTTCATGAAACTGTTCACTGCGCTGTATCAACCCGCGCGGGGAGCCATTTACGTCGACGGTCTGAAGATCACGCCGGACAACGCGCAGTCGTACCGCAATCTCTTTTCCGCCATTTTTTCGGACTTCCATCTGTTCGACAAACTCTATGGCTTGCAAAATGTAGCGCCGGAGCGTGTCGGCGAATTGCTGAAGCTCATGGAAATTTCCGAAAAAACCGCGCTTGCCGACGGCCGTTTTTCAACCACGCGACTATCGACCGGGCAACGCAAGCGGCTCGCCTTGGTGGTGTCCTACCTGGAAGATAAAGCCGTCTACATGTTCGATGAAGTAGCTGCGGATCAGGACCCGCACTTCCGCGCCTACTTCTACGAAACGCTATTGCCGGAATTAAAACAAGCCGGCAAAACGGTTCTGGTCGTATCGCATGATGATCGCTATTTCCATATAGCCGATCGGGTGCTTCAGATGGATTACGGTCAATTGCGCGATCTTCCGTATCAAGACAAACCAACTGGTGGCCACGCGTCGGCATCTGACCAAGCCGGAGTTCGGCCTTCCGAGGAATCAAACACATGAAAAAAATGATCAGCCTTGAAAAATTCAGATCTTTCATGCGACGTCAGGCTCCTTACCTGATCCTGTTGTTTTTCCTGTTCAGCTTTTTCGTGGTGTTCTTCTTTCATCGGATTGTGATAACGATCCATCCGGGAGAACTCGGGGTGTTATGGCGGCGCATCGGCGGCGGTACCGAAATCGACACTGTGTACCGCGAAGGCATGCAACTGATATTGCCGATCAACAATATGTATGTGTATAACGTCCGCAAGCAGCAAATCAGCGATTCGATCGACACCTTGACCGTCGATGGCCTTACGGTGAAGGTGCGATATACGGTGCGTTATTTTCTGTCCCCGGATACCTTGCCGCTGCTGCACCAACGCGTCGGGCCCGACTATGTGAATGTCGTCGTTCGCCCTGAGGTTCGCGCGGCGATCAGGACTGTCTTCGGCCAGTACAAGCCCGAGGAAATCTACACGACGCAACGGGCCATTCAAGAGCGCGTCACATCGCTCTCAAAGATGCAACTGCAAGCGCGATTCGTCAATCTCGATTCCGTGCCGATTGAAAGCATCACCCTGCCGCCAAAGATTTCCGAGGCCATCGAGGCCAAAATGGCGCTTCAGCAGATGGACGCGGAGTACATGTACCGGTTGTCGATCGCAAAAAAGGAAGCCGATCGCAAGCAGGTCGAAGCCGATGGCGTCAAACTTTACAACGACACCGTCAATAAAAGCCTCACGCCCTCTTTGCTCGAATGGTACGGAGTTCAGGCGACTGAAAATCTGGCCAAGGCGCCGAACAGCAAAACGGTCGTGATTGGTTCGGGGAAGTCCGGCCTGCCGATCATTCTGGGGAAAGACTGAGAACATGAAGAGCATCCTCAAGCTGCTCTTGACGGGAGTCGTCCTCGGTTTGTTCTTTTTCATCATGTGGCCCAAGTGGCGATCCCTGGAGGAAATGGGCGAACGCAGATTCGAGGCCCTGCAACGCCCGGCGAAGGAAATCCTGGTGGGCGTCAGCTGGCCGTTTGCAATGGCCCAGGACGGCATGGCGGACGGTCTTCAATTGGCGCTGGATGAAATCAATACGGAAAATAAAGCGGCCAACCGCGTGCCGCTTCGCCTCATCATGCGGGACGATGAAAACAAGTGGAGCAAAGCCAAGAACATCGCGCTGGAGTTCGCCAACAACCCTGAGATGAGCGCCGTCATCGGCTATTACGGCAACAGCATTGCCATGCGGGCTTCGGCAATCTATGAGCCCAGCCGTTTGCTGCATTTTATCGCCGGCGCAACCAGCGCGGCGCTGACCGAATACGGCAACCCGTACATCATTCACACCATTCTGCCGAGCGACAAGATCGCCAATCTGCTGGCGCTCTCGCCGCCGGTCGGCAGCGAGTCGAGAAAATTTGCCGTTATCTGGGAAGGCGACGACTATAGCGAAGATCTGGCTTACCAGTATCGCGTTGCCCAGGACTCGCTTGGGGGCGAGATGATTTACGAATGGTCTTATCCGCGTGAACAAATCGACTTCAGGCTTCCGGTCAATCAACTCAAGACACTCGAGGCCAATAGCATTTTTTTTGCCGGCCAAGAAAGCGCAGCCGCTCAATTTCTGCGCACTGCACAAGAAGCAAACCTTAAACTCCCTATTCTGGGCGCCTATGGCGACACCCCCGGAATACGCCAAAAGGCCAGCAATGCACTGGAGGGAAGCATGTTCTTGAGTTTTTACGATGTGGCATCAGCACGCCCGGAAAACCAGGAATTCGTCCGGAAATTCCGCGCACGCTATGGAAAAGATCCGGATGTCTGGGCTGCGCAAGGTTATGATGCCTTGCACCTTTTCGCCAACGCGCTTCGATCCAGTGGATCAAGAAATCCTCTTGACCTGGCTTTTGCAATTCGCTTCATGCCGCCATGGAATGGGGTCAGCGGCCGCTACAAATTCAACGCTCAGGGAAAATTGAGTGAAAAGCCGCTGCTCATCAAACAATTCAAAAATGGATTGCCAGTCACGGTTAAAGAGACTATTCCAAAGGATTGATAAGCTGTTCAGGCCGGGGCGGCGCCATTTCCATCAAGGCAAGGCAAGTTTTTGCACCGTCCCCAGCAGCGCGTCCGGCTTGAAAGGTTTGACCATCCAGCCCTTGGCACCGGCTGCTTGACCTTCACACTTTTTTTCTTCCCGCGATTCCGTTGTCAACATAAGCACGGGGGTGGATTTGTAATTCGGCATTTGTTTCACCTCCTTCAGGAAGGTGATGCCATCCATGACCGGCATGTTGACGTCGCTGATAATAAGATGCACTTTTTGACCGGTCAGTTGCGACAGCGCATCCTGTCCATCCGAGCCTTCCAGCACGCTATAGCCGGCTCTTTTAAGGGCAATCCCTACGAGCATCCTTGACGATGCGGAATCGTCCACAATCATGATGGTCTTGGCCATGAGAGCCTCCAGGAAGTATGTTGGCCTTGCGGTGGATATCTGCTGCAAGTATTTTGATCTTGCCGGGGGTTGATGCAATTGATGATCCGTGAACCGGGGTACCGTCGCCATCCCATAAACAGGGGATATTTTGTAACAAATAGTTAAAGATTGCTGTAGCACTGTTAAACAATGTTAAAGCCATCGGGCCCCTGAACAGGTTCAGACGCGGCGGCATTATGAACTTATTACCGCACACTTCACTTCTCCCCCTCTTCTCGTACCAGGAATTGAAGGATCTGCGCATTACCCGGGTGGTGGACTCGGCGAAGGTGTTGGGCAACATCACGCTTGACGTGATATTCGGACTCAAGCAGTTCGTCGACCAGAACTCCAAGTTGACGAAAGCTTTCATGACAGCCCAGGAAGAGGCAAATACCTATATCCAGAAAAATCGTAAAGGCGCCGCGGCGACCTTCCTGCGGATATCTAAGAGCCTGTTTGAAAATGAAAATTTACTCGAACAACCGCTTGAGTAGCAG
>CBIHON010000012.1:0-126825 GCA_966211965.1 uncultured Burkholderiales bacterium
GGCTGGTTCAAGCATTGCGGCTACACCTTACATTAAATCGCGAACCGCTCTAAATAAAAATGCCGATGGTTCTCAAATGTCGGAGCCTTCTCGATATCCGGGGCGGTTCAGGTCTGCAATACATACCGCCAGTTCACACCTAATTAATGGCAAAACTGTTACAACGCCTGACAGTGTTTGAGCGAATCGATATGTGATGCTCATCGTTCTTGACTTCATTTGGACGTCTGGTACCTTGAACAGGCTCATACGGCGTTAAGCACGTTAAGCAACCGCACGACAAATCAAGAGCGTTCTCTTGAACGTCTCCAGAGAACAGAGGAGAACAGAGAACGTCTCCAGAAGGGCAAATGAAGCCGAACAGAAAAAATCTTCGGCGATTTTCGCGTGATTCATCATGTCCTGCACTTGTGCTGGCGTAAGGACGGTGTCTGGCAGCGCATTTTTCAGGCGTTGGCCGAGAACCCATACTCATGATCGCCACATCATTGCGTGGGCGCATATCGACATAGCGCAGGCACAAAGAAAAGGGGGCCGGGAGGATATTTACCGTTTCTACGTGATCGTGAGGTTTGATATGAAAACCAATTTACTGTCCTTCCTGATTGCGGCCATACTCGCCATTGGTGGCTGCACCTCGTTCGATAAAACCCACTCAGAAGGCAGTAGCACTCCGCTCGGCGACACAAATCATGTCCATCATTCAGCAGTTGTAACAGGGTTCACCAAAAGCATCCTTTTTCCGAAGGATGCAACCGTAACCAACTCTGATGACCGTCGTTATTCGATTTACGTTCCCACGAGCTACCGGCCAGACACTCGCATCCCCCTCGTCGTCACTCTGCACGGCTGCCGTCAGTCCGATTTGACGATGGTTGACAAGAGCCGCATGCATGAAGTGGCCGAGGCCGAGGGTTTCATCGTGCTTTACCCATTCGTCAATACCGGTGTCGATGGCACCGGCCCGGGCGACGATGATGGCCGGAACCCGAATTGCTGGGGCTACTGGATGGCGGCAGAGCGGGTGCGCGGTAAAGGCGAGGTACACGACATCAAACGCATGGTTGACAAAGTAATGCAGGACCTGAGCATTGATCCCGATCGTGTGCATATCGTCGGCATCTCTTCCGGTGGTGCAATGGCAAATATTGCGCAGGTAGCGTACCCCGATGTGTTTGCCTCAGCGGTCATCGTGGAAGGCATCGCATTTAATGAAACGGCCAGCACTTATACCGGCAAGCAGGATTGCGCAAGGGTGATAAACAGTCCGCAAGCATGGTGGAATCGCGATGCGGCGAGCATCGTTGCCGAGATGCGCAAAGAGATGCAAAAGAGCGTATTGCGCCAGGCGCCGGTGATGGTGGTGCACAACAAAAAGGACTGCACGGTACCGATTAGCGTCGGTATGAATCTGATCAAGACCTGGGCTACGTTGTCGGGCGCCGATGGCAAGGCAATCGATATGAACAATCCGATTGGAGCGCCCGTTGCATCGAGTACCGACGGTTTGCCGTGGACCCATACAAAGTACGGCAAGGGTGCGAACAATCAAAGCTTGCTGGAAACCTTCCTCTTCGATGCGACAAGTGCCGATGTCGCTGCTGCCGGGGTCGTGACACTGGCACATGATCCGTATGCGCCGGACAGCGACGAGGCATTGCAGGAAGATCGCATGCGCGGCCACTGGTGGGCCGGCGGCGAACGAGGTCCGTGGATCATCGATAAAGGACCGAATACCGCACAATTGGCATGGAATTTTTTCAAGATGCATCCGATGGAACACCAGTCCGGCACGGGCACCGGAACTTGGCGTCAGATCACCGACAGCGCGACACTCGGAATATTGACGGACACTTGGTACTATTTGCCGAAGAGCCTGCCTCAGAATGAAGGCAAGCCCATCGGTAAGCGCGCACTGATGCTGACTTTGCCCGGCTGCAGCCAGACCGCATCGGGTCATGTCATCAACAAAGGTTTTAACTGGGAAGCAACGGCCGAGAAATACGGCATGGTGGTGGTAGCGCCGACCAAACCAAACACAGAGCGCAGCGGGACCGGAAGAGACAGCGGCAGCACCTGTTTCGACTGGTTCGACGAAGCACCGCACAACCGCACCAATCGCGACGCAGGGCCTTTGCTGAACTTGGTCGAAAAGCTGAAGCAAATGCCGGAACTCGCCATCGATCCGAAGCAGGTGTATGTCAGCGGCCTCTCCGGTGGCGCGGGCGAAGCGCAATTGCTCGCCTGTCTGGCGCCAGATGTCTTCTCCGGTGTGGGCTTGAATGAAACACCGACGCTGGGTTCACCTGGAACCGCAGGAAGCGCGCCGCGAACGCCGCAGCAGGTACGCGATCTTTGCATTCATCATGCGGGCACGTTCGCCAGTTTTCTGGACAAGCAGGTGGTGACGCTGGCCTGTGGCGATCAGAGCGGCTTCCTGCCTTTCTGCCAGAATACGAGAGATGCTTACAAACTGATGTGGAACGCAAATACCGCCAATCCGACAGTCAACATGGCCGGTGGCAGCGGTGGTGATGGCAAGTTCACCACATTTCAGGACGCGGCGAAAAACATAAGGGTTGGCGATCTGCTACTGCCGGGTATGAAGCATGCATGGCCAGCCGGCCCGGGCGGTTCCAAAAACGGCGATTTCGGTATCTGGATCGATAACACGCGCGTTAATTTCCCCGAGAATCTGACCAAGTTTTTGTTTGATAACAACCAGTGGTACAAAGCCTCCCCTGGCGCTCCCAGCGTCAACTGTACCAAGCCTGCCACCGCCTCGGTGACTTCGCCCGTGCGGGTGGAATGTGCCGGTACCGACAATGGCAGTGTGGTGTCGATGCATATCGTCATCAAGAATGCGTCGGCGGTCGAGCAGGTGAATCAGACGATCAATGGCGCCAACGTTGCCGCCGACTACCCGTTGGCCGACGGCAGCTATACAGCGAACGTCACCGCGACCGACAATGAAGGACTATCATCGGCCGTTTTCACCATGTCGTTCAGTGTTGGCGCTGCGGTCACCGATACCGCGCCGGTCGTGTCTGCCGCAAATGCCTCGGTATCCGGAACTTGCATTACCGTCAGTGGCACTGCCAGCGACGACCACGGCTTGACCGGGGTCGCGGTCAAGGTCAACAACGCCCTTGACTCGACACAAGCCACGCTGGCCGATCAGAATTACAAGTGGCAAAAGTGCGGCTACGAGCCCGGCACATATTCGCTAGCAGTCGTTGCTACCGACACGATCGGCCAGAACACAGAAATTGCCACCACACCCGCGACTGTGACGCTTGCTTTTGCGGTCGAATGCGTAACCGATCTGAACAAGAATCACGTCCTTGCGGCGCGCGCTTATGGCTCCTTCGGTTTTGTGTTCGCAGTAGGCAGCAACAATTATCTGGGTTTCTATACGAGCTCGGTGCCAACAAGCCTGAAGAAGACATCGCCCCAAAGCTGGGCTAGGGTGGCGAATTGTCCCTGATCAGCCGATTGGCGGATTCTCTGAATTGCGGTTCTTTCGACAAGCCCCTCGCGCACAGAACGGCAATGATTCAGAAGGTGCCCGAGATACGCAAGCTGTTATGGCAGATGATCTTGAGTAGTTTTGTAAACATCGTCTCTCTCCGGAAATTCTGCGTTTGCGAATAGGTTGAAAATGACCTTTACTGATAAGGAAAACTTTTACAGTCAACGAGGAATCAGCCTCTCCCGGTGAAGCTCCGCGCAGTGAGTGACGCCAAGCATCGCCGTGTTGCGATCGACGTCTTCACGAAGCAGGCGAATCGCATGAACGACACCTTTCTCACCGGCCACTGCGGCACCCGGATGCAAATACTGGCTCAGTCGGTGGCCGGATCGAAGACATGCCTGTAACGCAGGCGTTGGCTGGTTGCACCCTGGTTGTAATGCGGGCATGCAATTCAAGCTAAAGGAAATTATTGGGCGCCGAGAAGTCGGCGCTGGCGCAACGGGGAAATCGCAGGTGTCGACGTGTTCAGATGATTGACGATATTGCGATATTGCGATATTGCGCGAAAAGCTCTTACCGACATCGCGCCTCGGGAATTAGCGCTTTGTCTGCCATGCGCGGCTCGCCACAGCTACGCCAGCCTACAACCTATCTATCGGCCGTCAGCGGGTTGATTCCGTCTGTGGGGCAATGAACTATATGCTTTCAATACTGCCATAGTATTTTTGCCCCCCAGCCATTCCTAATTTCTGGTTTGGTTTGACTGGCATCGGCTCATGCCTTGAGTACTAGCAATGAAACAAGCGAATCAAGTCGGGCGTTGGTTTGGGGTCTTGCTCGGGGTAGTCGGGGCAGTTGTACTGAGCGGGGCCGTTGTCCATATTTTATCAAGAGGTCTTCCTCCGCCCAGCTTGAAGGAACGCACCGTAATCGCCGCGCCAAACCATCCTTCGGCCGGCCCCATCTTCGTTGCACTCAAAGAAAATTTCTTTCGGCAAAACGGCCTCGACGTCATTTACCGGCCATACAGCCTTGGTACGCAGGCACTGCAATCCGTTTTAGAGGGTAAGGCCGACATCGCGCTTGTCTCCAACACTCCCTTTATTTTGGCCACTATGCGCGGGGAAAAGATCGCCATCTTTGCGACCATTTATCGATCGCGTCACGACAACGTGCTGATGACGTTGACGGATCGCGGCATCACGAGACCGAAAGACCTTGTGGGAAAAACCATTGGTGCGGCGTCTGGCACCAGTCTTCAATTCTTCCTTGACACCCTGCTGTTGGCAAACGACGTACCGGAGCAACAGGTTGCGATTCTCGACATTAAACCTCCTGGACTCGCCCAGGCCTTGCACTCCAGTAGGGTTGATGCCGTGGTGGTGTTTCCTCCCTATTCCCTGGAAATGCAAGGGCGGCTGGGGAATCGCGCAGTCATAATCTTTGGCGAGGATATCCAGACTGCCCGCTTCAACCTCATCGCCAAACAAGACTATTTGGCAAAACACCCCGATACGGTGCGCAAAGTGCTTGCCGCTTTGAATCGGGCTGTAGACCATGCGGTAAGCAACCCAGTGCAAACGCAAGAAACTGTCCGCAAATATCTCAATCTGGAGACACGCTGGGCGGCGAACATGTTTAAGGTCAGCGAGTTCGGACTCACCCTTGACCAATCGCTTCTGCTGGCGCTAGATGACGAAACCCGATGGGCGATGAAAAAGGGGCTCGTCAAGACCGGGCCAATTCCAAATTATCTCAACTATCTAAATTTCGAACCGCTCTTATCGGTCAATCCGTACGCAGTCAAGATTATCCGATAACAAGGAATCCGCGTGAATATTCGTACTCAGGCCAATGTCATGACGGTGGCGTCGCTACTCATGCTGGTTGCAGTTCTGGCGGTATCGGCTTTCTATTTTATGGAACTGCAACGGATAATGGCACAAACACAAGCCGTGACAGAAATGAATCAGAGTTTGACCCAGCTTCGCTTTGTTACGCTGGAGACGATCGTGTACCCAAGCCCGCGCCTTGCCGTACAGTGGCAACGCAGGCATCAGGGCATCGGACTCATGTTGAATAACGCTGCCTTCAGTGAATCGAAAGAAATCGCTTTACTGGACAGAATCCGCTCGAACTATGCGGTGCTCGATACCCTTTACACGCGCCTTGTCGACAATGCGCAAAAAGAAGATGGCGCTCCTTTGGAACGGGACCGGCGGCGAGAACGGGTCGCCAGAACAGTCACCTCTCTGCTGGGCGCAACGCAGGAAATGCTGGACGACGTTGCCGATCTTTCCCGCATCAATCAGAGCGATAACGCAGTCATCCAGCGGTCCGGACAGCTAATGTCCTTGGGTATTGCCGTGGTCGCGGGAATCATGGCGGGCTGGTTCACTTTGCTGATACGCAAGCGTGTGCTTATTCCGATTGCAGTCGTGGAACAGGGAATCGAAATCATTTCGGCAGGACAACTGGATCACCGTCTGAACTTGCCTGCCACCAATGAGATAGGCCGGCTTGCTGTCGCTTTCGATGCGATGACCGCCAAGCTGCAGGAATCTTATCGCCAGCTTACGGAAAGCGAGGCATTTCAACGCAGCACATTCGACGAAGCGCCGGACGCCGTCCTCTTGGTTGCATCATCGGGCAAAATTGTGCGCGCAAACTATGAAGCGGAACGGATGTTCGGCTGCCCGCGCTCGCAACTGATCACGCTGATGGTTGAGGATCTGATGCCGGCGGATATAAGGCACAGCCACGCGGCATTTCGGGAATCTTTTTTCGCAATGCCACGCCGGCGAGCAATGGGAAGCGGACGTCAGCTAATCGGCCAGCGGCTTGACGGGTCGACGTTTCCCGTGGACGTGATGCTCAGCCCGCTCCGCCAATCCGTCGATGATCTCGTCATCGTGACTATACGGGACATCACCGAGCGCAGGCAGGCCGAGGCACAAGTGAATGCGCTGAACAATCGTTTGTCCCTCGCAACCCAAGCTGGCGGTATCGGCGTATGGGAATGGAATCTGCTAACCAATACCCTCGTATGGGACGAGCGGATGTACGCGTTATATAAAGTGTCGCCAAGCGTATCCCTGCATGAATATAGCCAGTGGCGGCAACATATTCACCCTGATGATATTGAACGTGTGGATGCCGAGGTGCAGAGAGCATTGGCTGGGCTGCAGCCCTTTGCGACCGAATTTCGCATTGTTTGGTCCGACGGGCAAGTTCGAACCATTCGAGCCGATGGCATCATCTCGAAAAATGACGCGGGAATCCCCGTATACATGACCGGCATTAACTGGGATATCACCGAAAGCAAGCAGAAGGAAGCTGCAATTAACTCGGCCTTGCGGGACAAGGAAACCCTGCTGAAAGAGCTTTACCACCGGGTCAAGAACAATCTGCAGGTCATCACCAGCCTCTTTAACCTGCAGGCGCGCACGGTTCCGGAAGGAGTCGCACGAATCGCGCTGAAGGAAGGCGCCGACCGTGTACGCGCCATGGCTCTGGTTCATGAAAAATTTTATCAATCGAGAACTTTGGCATCGATAGCTTTGGACGAATATATCGTCGACTTATGCAAGCAACTGGGCAATGCCGCAGCGGCAAATCAACGCGGCATTGCTCTGGTGACCAAGGTGCAATCCATTCAAGTCGGTCTCGAAACCGCCGTTCCACTCGGACTTTTGCTAAACGAATTACTCTCGAATTGTCTTAAACACGCGTTTCCGAATAACCGGCCAGGGACGATTACTGTAAGCCTTGCCCGGACCATCAACGGCACGGCGGAACTCATAGTGTCGGACAATGGGATTGGATTTTCGTCCAACTTTGATCTCACTTCTTCTCATTTCCTTGGTCTAAAGCTGGTGACTGCATTGAGTGCACAGCTGGATGGAAGTTTGTCTTTGGAAACCAGACAGGGGGCATCCGTCCGCCTCAGCTTCCGGTTAGCGGATCGAAACCATGCCGCTAGCAAGACCAGCCTTGCGAGCGTCACGTAACCGGATCTTTGTCCAATCAAAGAAACATTGACGATGACACATGTAAAGAACGACGCATCGGCTGCCGCCCCGAGCCGTCGCCCGCACAGGATTCTTGTCGTGGAAGACGAATCGATTGTTGCCATGGATATGGAATGTCAATTGCAGGAAATAGGCTATGTGGTCTGCGGTATTTGCGACAATGGCATCGATGCGCTCCTGCAGGCCAGGAAAGAGCGTCCCAGCCTCATACTCATGGACATTGTCATCAAAGGAACAATAGATGGTGTCGAAGCGGCCAGACAAATCGAACGTGGACTTAATATTCCAGTCGTGTTCCTGACTGCGTACAGCGATCCCGAAACGGTCGAGCGGGCGGCAAAAGCCGCACCGTACGGTTATCTCACCAAACCGTTTCAAATAAAAGAGCTTAACGCGACGATTGAAGTGGCATTGTACAAAGCGGCATTGGAGCGGCAACTCCGGGATTCGGAGCAGTGGTTCGCCGCTTTGTTGCGTTGTGTGGTGGACGGCGTTATCGCAACCGATGATCGAGGGTTGATTCGTTTCATTAATCCTGCAGCGGAGGCATTGTTGGGATGGTCTTTGGCTGAAGGCGTAGGGCGAGATAGTGCCGATGTGGCGCTGTTTGAGAACACAAAAGGTTCTCCTATGGAATCACCCGTGCGGCGAGCTTTGAATCAGGGCACAGTTGCTGGAATCGAGTTCGGGACGTTGCTCATTACACGTAATGGCGAGAAGATTCCCATTGATAACTCTGCGGCTCCTATCAAAGACGAAGATGGCAATACATTGGGGGCAGTAATGGTGTTCCGGGATGTACGGGACCGACTTGCGATGGAGGAAAAATTAAGGCAAAGCGAAGAACGGTTTCGCAATGCCTTCGACTTCGCGCCGGTGGGGATGGCGCTTATCGGTTTGGACAATCGATTTCTTCAGGTAAACGGAGCCATTTGTAAATTGCTTGAGTGTTTCGAAGCTGATCTCATTGGCGTCGACCAATCATATTTCTCCTACTCGCGAGACGCTGAGCGAGAACGCGATCTCATGTATGAAGTCCTCGCCGAAAAGGTAACCACTGCGCAATTTGAAAAGCGCTATCGGACCAGTAAAGGTAAAGACATTTGGACCCTTGTCAGCGTTTCATTGCTGAAACAGGGCGATAAACCACTATGCTATCTCTGCCAGATTAATGACTTAACTGAACGCAAGGATATTGAATTTGAATTAGCGCGGCTCGCCCATACTGACGTCCTGACCGGCCTCGCGAACCGGGCTCGATTGGGAGATGAAATTGAACGCCAAATTCTGACGGCGCGAAGGTATAAGCAATGCCTTGCCGTGGTATTTATCGACATCGATCATTTCAAACAGGTAAACGATAGTTTTGGCCATGAGGCGGGAGATCAGTTACTCAAGGCAGTGGCCGAAAAACTAAAGGCATCTGTTCGCGAAACAGATATTGTTGCTCGTCTGGGCGGAGATGAGTTCGTGGTGCTGTTGCCGGACATTCATATGACCACGGACGCATTATTCATCACCGAGAAAATGCGCTCGGAATTCGCCAAACCGGTTCACATCGCCGGGCAGGAGATGATCGTTACTTTAAGTGTCGGTGTAAGCCTTTTTCCGGAAGATGCTTCGGATGCCCGCACGCTACTGAGATTCGCCGATAGCGCTCTATATCACGCCAAAGCCGAGGGTAGAAACAATCTGCAATTCTATCGGTCCGAGTTGACCGTCCGAGCTGAACAAAGAGTAAAACTGACTGCGGGCCTTCGGCGTGCTATTGAACATCAACAACTCGAACTGTATTACCAGCCAATCGTGTCGCTCAACGACGGAACACTGAAGAGTGCCGAAGCACTGATTCGATGGAATCATCCTGAACTTGGCCTCCTGCTGCCTAACACATTTATTCCGCTCGCTGAAGAATTTGGGCTAATTGTGCCCATTGGCGAATGGGCGCTCGACCAGGCCTGCCAAGAAGCGGTAAGATGGTCAAAAGATAGCGACGCATCAACAACGGTGGCAGTGAATGTTTCTGAGCGGCAGTTCAAGTCAGGCGATCTGATAGAAGTTGTAAGTAGAGCGCTTTCGCGCGCAGGACTCGATCCGAAGCGTCTTTGCCTGGAAATTACTGAGCATCTTCTGCTGAAAGATACCGAATACAATTTAAAAGTCATTTCTCAGCTAAAGGCGTTAGGCACGCAAATCGCAATCGATGATTTTGGGATTGGTTACTCATCGTTGAGCTATATCAAACACTTTCGTCCCACGAGGCTCAAGATCGACCGTTCATTGATCTGTGACATCACTGCGGACGCCGGTGATGCCTGCATATGCAGGGCGGCCATTGCGATGGCGCACAGCTTGAACCTAAGTGTGATTGCCGAAGGCGTAGAAACCATAGACCAACGGGAATTCCTTCAAAAAGAAGGATGTGACATGGCGCAGGGATTTCTCTATGCTCCCCCTTTGCCGGCGACCAGTTTTCGAAAGATGTTTGTCAGTCGCCAAATAGAGGCGTGATGACTATCGCTGCGCGCGAAACGGCGGTCCCTTACTGAAATTAATAGATGTCGACGTAAACGGCAGCAAGAGTAAACTAAACGGCCCCCAAATTATCGGCTGCGACGGCGCTATCCAGGACAATTGGCACGAGCGGCAAGACGTACGGTGACAGTGTAGAGAGGATGCCGGCCAAATACCCAAGTCCGTAGGTGACAATGCCTAACTCCATATCGCGTCAATTCAGTTCGATTTAATTCTGCTGCGCGCATGCCAAAAAGACACTGAACAGGTTCTTAATGTTTCGGCTGGCGCCTTGACTTGCGCATTGCGACTGCAACCAAAAACGACCCGGCCAACAGAAACGGCAAACTCAGCCATTGGCCAACCGTAATGGTGAGCCCCGCTTCGTAGGCCGCCTGTGGTTCCTTGAAAAATTCGAGGATTACGCGAGCGAGAAATACAAGGAACAGGAACAGGCCGCTAAAGAGTCCGTGAGCTGCGTGTGTGTGCTTTCTTGAGTACAGCGCCAGCAGCAAGGCGAACACAGCTAGGTAGGCGGCGGATTCGTAGAGTTGAACCGGATGGCGAGGCAAGCTGTCGACGGCATCGAATACGACTCCCCATGTTCCGCTGGTCGGCCGCCCCACGATATCGGAGCCAAGAAAATTGGCAAATCGAATGAGTGCGCCGCCGAACGCCGCCGGGATGGCAATACGATCAAGGAGCCACAAGAACGAGGGAACGGGGAATCGGCGGCTATACAGCCAGAGTGCAAGCAGCAAGCCTGCAGCACCGCCATGGCTTGCCATGCCTCCTTCCCAAGTCTTCAGGATGGCAAGTGGGTTGTTCAAGTAGTAAACCGGATCATAGATCAGGCAATGCCCCAGTCTCGCGCCAACCACAGTACCAATCAACAGGTAAACCAGAAGGCGATCAGAGTCGCTGGACCGTTGTTTCTCATTCCGGTACATCCAACTAACGAATTGCTGGCCAAGAAGAAAAGCTGATGCCCAAAGCACGCCGTACCAGCGGATTTGCAACGCCCCCAAAGCAAAGATGACTGGATCGAAGCCCCAGTGGATAACATAGTTAGTCATGTTTTTAGCGATAGATACCGTCATTCCACGGATATGAAGCCGAAATCCACTCTCATTGGCGTGGGGCCATGAACTCTGGATCAACAAGTATTGATGTAACCGGGCTGGCCCGCTTCTTACACGTGCCACACCATTTTGCATACGCGTGCACAACAACGGGTTTTCCAGCGGCGCGCAGTTCGTCAAAGACTTGTTGATTGAAAGGCATTTCGCCAGCAGAGGAGATAGTACCAAGGGTCAGTAAAATGATGCTGAAGAAAATGCGAAAGAAAGATGCCATAGTGCTCCTGTGATGTGTCTATAGGGCATGGTGCGCGGCCTACCAGGATGAAAAGTGCCCGCGCGGCAAACGGCGCGGCGAAGGCAGTGCCAATCATACGGGAAAGAGTTTCGGCTTGCCTTGAACCCCCAACGTCTTGACGGTGACGGAAGGAGGGGAATGCGGCGGAGCGCTCAGGCGAGCAGGTGCGCGAGGCAATGACGCCCTTGCACGGCGGGTTTGGTGTGGGCATATTTCGGCGCCCACACCGTTCAGCCTTGATCTGGCTTTAGTTAAAACGAATGACGAATGCCGAGATTGAAGGCCTTGTCGCCGGAACCTGTTTCGGTGTTGTTGCCGACGGTGAAGGTCGCGCCGTTCTTGTTATTGATGCGTGCATATGCAGCATAAAAATCGGTACGTTTGCTCAGTGCATAGCTATAGCCGATCGCCCATTGATCGGCATCCCGGTTAGCCGCGGTTTTGTCGTTTTTACGGATGTAGGATGCGAGGACCTTGTGCTGGCCGAACGGTACGCTGACACCGAGCAGCAGGTCGGAATTGTCGGCGGTGCCCGTGCCCTTGTTGACGCCGTATGCGAAATGCGCCTTCGCCGCAGTGAAGTCGTAGGTCGCTGCAAGTACGGTGTTCTTGGCGTTGTCGCTGGCGGCCGCATTGTTCAGATTGTGATAGCCGAGCCGTACGTATACCGGGCCGGAAGCATAACCGACGCCGAAACCGACCGCGCGGTTGCCCGAAGTGTTCCCTGCCACTTCACCGAATCCGTATGCGATATCGGCGGAGAAGGCGCCCAGGCTCGCCGGCGTGGAGTACTTGATCGTATTGTCCATGCGCGTACCGGATGCGGCCATGAGGTTGGAGAAGCGGCCGGCCATGCCGTTGCCGAACGGATCGGCAGCGACCACGGTGGTGTAATGCGGCGTGTATTGACGGCCGAAATTCACTGCCCCGAAATCGCCTTTCAAGCCGACAAAGGCTTGGCGCCCAAACAGTAGACCGCCGGGAACTGCGGCCGACGTTTGGCCCATGGCGCCGGTGTCGACGTTAAAGCCGTTTTCCAGGACAAAATTAGCCGACAGGCCGCCGCCCAGATCTTCCGTACCGCGGAAGCCGATGCGGGATGCGGATGCGACACCGCTGGTCAATTTGGTGATGGAACCAGCCGCGCCGCCGCTTTCGGCTACGAGGCCAGCATCAACGATGCCGTAGATGGTCACGGTAGATTGCGCGAAAGAGGCGCCTGCCAAGCTGCCGAGTGCTGCGAGTGCGAGAAGCGATTTTTTCATTATGCCGTCCTTGAATTGAGGGGGATGCGTTGGATCAGTCGTTATAGTGTCCGTGTGGTCGAACGATCGAACAGTAAATCGCGGCGTGCAGACTCCCTAGCGGCTTGGTCGGCTGGAGTGCGAGGTATAGTCAAAATCCGATAAAACGGGCTTGGCATGTCACTTTTTTGCAACGCCTTTTTGGCGGCAGGCACCGGTTGCCGTGACCGGTTGAAGTGTCGACCGCCTCTGAGGCCATGCCGCGCTTACTTGCTCATACGTGATATTCCTAATGTCGCATTAAATCGCGAATCGCTATTCTGGCGTCCAATCCTAACGGGACTTTGGCAGGCTCTAAGTAGTCGTGCATAAAAAACTGTAAGTGTTTGCGGCCCAACCCGGCACGCTGCCGCGTTGCCCTTCCCTAGCAGTGCTGGCACTACGTCGGGTCGGGCGCCTTGCGTCGCATCCGGCTTGGACCACATCCACTCACAGTTTTTTATGCACGACTACTTAGCACCGCAGGTCAAAAATCGATCTGTGCAGTAGTTTTTCAACAGCCTGCTTAGACGTTCTCAATCGTGTTCATTGCGTAGCATTGCATAGGATAGATATGGCGAATCGTGACCAGTTGGGGGTGATCCGCGCCGCCCGCGCGGGACACGCCGCCGCACAATTGATGCTCGGCAGGCACTATCTTTTCGGCGGAGCTGGCCTGCCGAAAAATATAACGACGGCGCTGCATTGGCTCGACCGCGCAGCTTCTCAGGATGTGGCGGATGCCTGGATTTTGATCGGACGCCATATTCCCTTCGAAACCGCACGGCACGCGGCCGACAAATTGCGCATCTGGATATGGTACGAGCGAGCATTCGACGCCGGTGTGGTCGATGCGGGATTGGTGCTGGCTCAACTTGTGCGCATGCAGGATGCGGCCTTGCAGAGTCAATCCATGCATTCAAAAGCGAGACGGGCGCTGCAGGTCGCTGCCCAGGCCAATCTCGTCGAAGCGCAATGGCTGTTGGGACAGCAAGCCGAATGTGCCGGACAAATCGACCCGGCCGCTATGCCGGGCAAGGCGGGCCAATCGGCAGCAAGCCTGGATGCGCCGGCCATCTCCCTCGAATGGACCGTGCGCGCAGCCGAAGGCGGCAATATCGCCGCACGTCTTGCTTTGGCCGAACATGCTTGGGCAAATATGGACCGTGTGGCTTTCTTGTATTGGGCATTGCCTATGGCGCACGCCATTGCGGATATAAAGCCCCTCAAGAATCGGCGTATGCCGGAACAGGATGGACAATTGCTGGCTCGTTGCGCCTCGGCGCTATTGCAAAGCGATGATGCCGATCAGACCGACGCAGCGCGTTTCCTGGAGCGCTCCGCTGTAGAGGGGAACGCGGATTCGCAATTGTTCTTGGGTTTGTGGCTGGCGAAGATGGATATCGACGGCCACCGGACCGCTCGCCTGATCGGGGCCGCCAAGTACAAGCATGCGATACAGTGGCTGACGCTGGCTGGAGAACAGGGGCGGGCGGAAGCGTGGTTCGCGATCTATCGGATTTACCTGAAATCCGAATTTTCGCAACGCAGCGCCACCGAAGCCCGGAAATATCTGGCCAAGGCGGCCGCGTCAGGGCACCGCGATGCGCAACGCGAACTGGGAATAGCATTCTGGCGTAACCGGGGCGACGACCTATCCAACGCGGTACTTGCGGTGTACTGGCTGCACAAAGCGGCGCAGCAGGCCTGCACAGCCGCGGATACCTTGCTGAAGAAAATTGCAATGCCCGCGATACCGGCGGCGTGGGCGCAAGCTGCATTGCAGCAATTGATGCCTGGTTCAGGGGCGGTGCCTCCGGACTTGCTGGCCCGGGTCGAACTGGCGGCCAGGTTCGGCTTGTCGCGGGCAGAAGCACTATTGATCGATTTGGACAAAGTCGATCGTGGGCATTGTCTGTTAATCGATATTCGCGCGCACCATGCGCGCAGCAAATGCCGTTTGATCCTGATTGCAACCGATGCCGAGCGTCAGGCTCTGGATCGTATCCTGCTGGCTCCAAATGGCCCGGACACCTGGTCCGGCCGCATGGAAGGCAATTACCGGCAGCGCTTGTATCGGTTCAAGTCCATTTGGCCGCATATCATCTCCCCGCAAACGAAATGATCCTTTACCAACTTCGCTTGTGAAATGGCAATAGAGAAAGTCTCTTCAAAAATCCCTGCCAATTGTATTTTGTAATGACGCATATATAAATTGCCAATTTGAGCTTTTACTTTGGGGCGTACACAATGGCGGGGGAAATCCGATTTGAATCAGGTTTTCTGTCCGGATGGGCGCTGTGCAATCGCAGTGGGCTTCCCGGACTCCACAAGGTGTTCCATCGTCGTTCCGACAATCTAGGAGATGCACATGTCAAACCTCAAGGGCTCGAAAACCGAAGCCAATCTGAAAGCAGCGTTCGCTGGTGAGTCCCAAGCCAATCGTCGCTACCTGTATTTCGCAAACAAGGCTGACATTGAAGGCCAAAACGATATCGCCGCACTGTTCCGCTCGACCGCGGAAGGTGAAACCGGCCATGCGCACGGCCATCTGGAATACCTCGAAGCCGTGGGCGATCCGGCTACCGGCTTGCCGATCGGCTCCTCGCGCCAAAATCTGCAGGCAGCCGTCGCAGGTGAAACTCACGAATACACAGACATGTATCCCGGCATGGCAAAAGCCGCTCGCGAAGAAGGCTTCGATGAGATCGCCGATTGGTTCGAGACCCTGGCAAAGGCCGAGCGCTCGCATGCCAATCGTTATCAAAAAGCCTTGGACGCCCTGGTCGACTAAAGCCTATGCCGCGCCTGGCGCCGGTTGGGTGGGGCGCAGCATTTATATAAGGAGAAAGCATGAGACGGTTTTTTTATTTTGGCGCGATATTTGCAGCGCTGACGGGGTTGGCCAATGCGGCATCGACCAAGGTTGAGTTGAATCAGCTCGACGCGGACGGCGTGAAGGCAGCTGTCGGTTTTATTGAAATAGAGGAGACCCCTTACGGTTTATTGTTTCGCCCGGATTTAAAAGGACTGCCGCCCGGCTTGCATGGCTTCCATGTCCATGAGAAGCCTGCTTGCGGCGCCGCAGCCAACCCGCAGGGCCAAAAGGTCGCAGGTCTCGAAGCCGGCGGACATTTCGATCCGGAAGGCACCAAGCGCCATGAAGGCCCTTATGGCAAAGGCCATCTGGGTGATTTACCGGCGCTGGTCGTGACGGCGGACGGTGTTGCGAACTACAGCGTACTGGCGCCCCGCCTGAAAACTTTGAACGATATCAAGGGACGTTCGCTGATGATCCATCAAGGCGGCGACAATCACAGCGATCATCCGGCGGCACTTGGCGGCGGCGGTGCACGCATGTATTGCGGCGTTATTTAACGAGCGGCGGATCGGACATGGAAAAACCTTTCGAAGGTTCGCTCGAAGCACCCACCCGGCATGCGCTCGACTGGAAGAATGAGGATTTCTACAACGAAGCATTGCTTGATGCCGAACTTGAGCGGGTCTTCGATATTTGCCATGGCTGCCGCCGCTGTGTGTCGCTGTGCGGCGCCTTCCCGACTCTGTTCGACCTGGTTGACGAATCACCGACTCTTGAACTGGATGGCGTCGACAAGAAGGATTTCTGGAAAGTCGTCGATCAGTGCTACCTGTGCGATGTCTGCTATATGACCAAGTGTCCGTACACGCCGCCGCATCCGTGGAATCTCGATTTTCCGCATCTGATGCTGCGCGCCAAGGCGGTCAAATACAAGAAGGGCGAAGTCGTTTTCCGCGATAAATTCCTGTCGAACACCGACGCGCTCGGCAGCTTCGCCGGCATTCCTATCGTCACCCAGGCCGTCAATGCAGTGAACAAGACCAAGGCGGTGCGCGGCGTGATGGAGAAGACGCTCGGTGTCGACAAGGAAGCTTGGCTGCCGGAGTTCGCCGGTAGGAAATTTCGCTCCGGTGCCGCGCGGTCGCAGGCATATCCGGTGCGTGACGGCGCGTTGACGCCGGGTAAGGTCGCAATCTATTCAACCTGCTACGTCAACTACAACGAGCCCGGTATCGGCCATGATTTGCTGGCGATTCTCAACCACAATGAAATTCCTTATGTGATGGTTGAGAAGGAGGCTTGCTGCGGCATGCCAAAACTCGAGCAAGGCGACCTGGCCGGTGTTGAAGAGAAAAAAAATCTCAACATCCCCCATCTTGCCAAGCTGGCGAAAGAAGGCTACGCGATCCTGACGCCGATCCCGTCCTGCACTCTGATGTACAAGCAGGAACTGCCGCTGATGTTCCCCGACGATGCCGATGCGCAGCTGGTAAAGGAGGCGATGTGGGACCCGTTCGAATACTTCATTTCACGCAATCGCGACGGTTTGCTCAAGACTGACTTCAAGCAGGAACTGGGGCATATTTCGTACCACATTCCCTGCCATTCGCGTGTGCAAAACGTCGGCAGGAAAACCGCCGAGACTTTGCAACTGGTGCCCGGCACCAAGCTCAACATCGTCGAGCGCTGTTCAGGCCACGCCGGAACCTTTGGCGTAAAAAAGGAATTCCACGCAACCGCAATGAAAATCGGCAAGCCGGTGTTCAAGGCAATGGCCAATAACGAACCCGACTATATTTCTTCGGATTGCCAGTTGGCCGGTCATCATATCGAGCAGGGGATGGAACAAGCCGGGCTCAAAAAAGCTGAAATGGCGCACCCCTTGGCGCTTTTGCGCAAGGCTTACCAAATTTAATTGGACATTCCAGGAGCACCATGACAATTACTCGCGACAGTTTGTTGACACTCGAAGCCTATGCCAAGGCTCGCCCGGCCATGCGCGTGGAAATCATTGCGCATAAAAAAATCCGCAATGTAAAACTAGGCAATCACGTTTCCCTATTGTTCGAAGATGAAACGACGTTGCGCTATCAAGTGCAGGAAATGCTGCGCATTGAGAAAATTTTTGAAGAAGAGGGCATCCAATCGGAACTGGATGCCTACAATCCATTGGTCCCAGACGGCAGCAATTTCAAGGCGACCATGCTGATCGAATACGACAATGAGATAGAACGCAAAGCGGCATTGGCAAAACTGATCGGTATCGAAGACCGGCTGTTCATCCAGGTGGAAGGTCAGGCGCGGGTGTATGCGATCGCTGACGAAGACCTGGATCGAGAGAATGCCGATAAAACCTCGGCAGTGCATTTCGTGCGTTTCGAATTGACCCAGTCGATGAAAGACGCGCTCAAGAGCGGTGCGCAGATGATGCTTGGCTGCGATCATCCAAATTATCCAGCTCATCTGGAGGAGTTGCCCCAAGAGACGCTGGCCTCGCTGTTGAAGGATTTGGACTAAGGATTGATTTTTTTAAAGCCCCAGGTACCGTCCTCCAGCCAGTGAACGCTGCGTGCATGCGGCTGATTCGCAAGATCGAGGATTTCGACCCGCACCGGTGATAACGCCAGCAGCGCAAAGCCTGCTGGGGGCGAAGATGGAGCTGGCAATTCAAAGGCTGCCGGGTCAGCCAAGGCTTCTCCTGCAACGGGCCAGGTAAAGGATTGGCGCGATTCCATGCTCCGTTCCTGCCACGTCCGTTTGCGCGCCGAAATCAATTCCTCATCTTGGGTATCGATCACTGTCTGCATCTTTCCGAGTAGCCGGAATTGCACGCGCGATTCGGTAAAATACCAGCAGGCTTCAGCCCACGGATTGATATCGAGCTGGGTTATTTTTTCAGTCCTGCAGTCTGCTGTAAAAAGCAGACGGTCGTTGCTCAGAAAAAAGCGGAAGGTCAAGGTGCGATTGGCCGGACGGCCATCGGCGCGCACGGTTGCCACCTGAGTAAAGGCTGTAAATGGCAAATGCGCATGGCGGTGGAGCATCTCTTCTAGGCTTTCTCTCCAAGTCGGTAAAGCAGCGCTCATCTGGTTTCTCCTGTGGCTTGTGCAGACGATTTGTTCAAGCAATTATCATGTACCCGAAGCTGAACATGATTGGACAAAATTGCTCTTGTTGTGCTGTTGACTATATAGACCGATCTATATAGTATGGAATCGATTCACGAGGCTCCAACTACGGATGACCAACGCACCCGAAACTACCACACGTGAAAAGATCGTCCGGACGGCGCAGCGTTTGCTGGCCCAATCCGGCTTGTCCGGTGCCGGTCTGAATCAGGTCATCGCGGCCAGCGGGGCGCCGCGCGGTTCGATTTACTACCATTTCCCGGAAGGGAAAATGCAATGGGTAAAGGAAGCCTTGGATGCCTATGGCGAATATTTTTGCGCGATGGCCAACGACATGCTTTCACGTAAGGGAAGCTTCGGCGAAAACCTGGAAACGCTGTTGCTGACCATGGCCGATGGCATGACGCAAACCCAATGTTCTCGCGGCTGTCCAATCGGTGCCGTGATCCTCGATCTGGATGAAAGCAGCGAAATATTGCGCGAGGTATGCGTGCGTGCCATCTCGCGATGGCAGGCGGTATTTGAGCGGCATTTGTCCGGTATTGCGGCGGCACGCCGGCGCCAGTTGGCGGGCTTCCTTATCTCTGCCATAGAAGGCGCGCTCATGCTCTCGCGCATGGAAGGCAATTCTCATCCCTTGCGCTCGACAGCGACGATGTTGAGGCGGTTGGTGGAGAGCGAACTGGCGGCCTAGTTCGATTGATTGATAATTCATTTTATGGTTAAAGGAACCTGAATATGCAAGCGAAACCGGATGCAAGTCAATTCAATCAATTCGGTAAAGAGTATTTGCCCGGATTGCTCGGGATTGTGGTCAATAGCGTCGCCAAGGAGACTGTCTCGGCTGAGTTGGCGGTGCACAAGGCGCTGCTGGCGCCGAATGGTTATTTGCATGCCGGCACCGTGGTGACGCTCGCCGATACTGCATGCGGCTATGGCTGCATCGCGAACTTGCCGGAGGGCGCCAGCTCTTTCACCACCATAGAATTGAAGAGCAATTTCATGGGCACGGCGCGCGAAGGAGTGATCGAGTGCGAGGCGAAGGCGCTGCACATGGGGCGTACGACCCAGGTTTGGGATGCAGTAGTGCGGCACCGTGACACCGGCAAAATAATGGCAAGCTTTCGCTGCACCCAAATGATTTTATGGCCGAAATGAGCTTTCTTTTGCGAGCGGGATTTCGATTTCAACTCCCAGACCGCCAGGCTTGCAATTGCGCAGACGCAGTTTTCCGCCGTGCCGCTTCACCACGCGTTCGACGATTGCCAGTCCAAGTCCCGCGCCGTTCGCTTGGCCGCGTGCGATATCCAACCGAGTGAAGGGCCGTAACAAGCGCTCCATTTCAGCCTCCGGCACCCCGGGACCATGATCGGCAATGTCGATGATCGCGTGGCCGCCTTCCGTTTTGCAATGAATGTCGATTTCCGTAATGCCGCATTCTGGGGACTTGGCGTAGCGGCGGGCATTTTCGACCAGGTTGTTGATGACGCGCTTGATATCCGTCGGATTGCCCATTATCCGAACGTGTTCAGCGACAACAGCTTTGATGCGCACGTCTTGCAAACGGGCCGCGTCATGGGTGACATCGAGCAATAAGGTGCTCAGGTCGACTGGCACAAAACCGGCAATATCAGTCGGTTTCGCATAGTCCAGAAATTGCGCGATGATTGCATCCATCTGCGCGAGGTCGGAATGCATTCCCTCGCGTGCCTCGGGCGATAAGTTCGCCATTTCCACTTCCAGCAGCATGCGCGAGATCGGCGTGCGCAAGTCATGCGAAATGCCGGCCAGCACGACGGCGCGATCCGATTCTATGCGGTTCAGGTCGGCGACCATTTGATTGAAGCTGCGGTTGGCTTCCTTGATCTCGGTTGGCCCTTTCTCCGGCAAGGGATCGGGTTGCTGACCTTTGGCAATGGCACGTGCAACCACGGTGAAGCGTGCCAGCGGCTGGTTGATCAGGCGCGAAATAAATACCGCACCGAGCAGCGATACCACCAAGGTCACCGTAGCCCAGCCGAGCCATTGGATGCCGGAGGTGCGTTCAAGGCGATCCCGTTCCAGCATCAGCCAGTATTCATCGTCGTCGATCTTGAAGCTGACCCAGAAGCCGGCGACGTCATTGACCACGCCAGCAAACTTGGTATCGCTTCCCAGCTTGGCTTTGACGCTGCTTTGGATGAGCGGCATCAACAAGCTGTCCGCCGGCGGCACTATGCGGTCCGTTTCCTCCAATGGATAGACGCGAATCCCTTCGTTGCTGGCAAGTTCAAACAACAATTCACGCCGCAGTTCGGGCGCGGAGTGCGTGAGCGCGGCCCGGGTGATGGTGACGACCGAAATGACTTGCGCGGCAATTTGCCTGGCGCGCGGCGTTCGCTCGATGATACGAAAGCTGGCGACCCAGGCCGCCATGCTGGCAGTGATGAGGAAGGCGAGCAGGAAAAAAGTCCGCCAAAAGAGGGCGCTTTTCAGCCAGGCAAGCCGATTCGTGACGACAGGCATCCGGTGATGAGGGTAAGGGGCGACAGGCGGGTGCCGGTTTAACGCGGCTGCCCCTCGGGAATGAATACGTATCCCAAGCCCCAAACGGTTTGGATATAAAGCGGGTTGGAGTGATCGGGTTCGATCAGCTTGCGCAAACGGGAAATCTGCACGTCCAGGCTGCGGTCGAAGACTTCATACTCGCGGCCACGGGCGAGTTCCATGAGTTTTTCACGCGACAGCGGCTGGCGGGCGTGACGGGCAAATACCTTGAGAACGGAAAATTCACCGGTGGTGAGCGAAATCGTCTCGCCGTTCTTTTTCAAGGTGCGCGTACCAAGATCCAGCACGAACTCGCCGAAGGCAAACGACTGCGGCGTTTCGGAGGGCGCGCCAGGAATCTCGTCGGGGCCGATGCGGCGCAATACGGCCGTGATGCGCGCCACCAGCTCACGCGGATTGAAGGGCTTGGGCAGATAATCGTCGGCGCCCATTTCCAGTCCGACAATGCGATCCACATCCTCACCCTTGGCGGTCAGCATGATGATCGGTGTACGGTCCCCGGCACCGCGCAAGCGGCGGCAGATCGACAAGCCGTCTTCACCCGGCAGCATCAGGTCCAGCACCAGCAAATCGTAGCGCTCGCGCAACCAGAGCTTGTTCATGGCCTGGGCATTTTCCGCCGTCACCACATTGAAACCTTGTTCGCCCAGGTAGCGGCGCAACAGGTCGCGCAAACGCAAATCATCGTCAACCACCAGGATTTTTGCTTTGGGAGTGGTTGTCTGTTGGGAGGAGGACGTATTGGTCAAATTTGTCGTATTCATGGGGCTATGGTAACTTCAGAAAGACGGCTCAAGTAAGGCTATGCAGGCGGGCATTACAAAGTGTTACAAACTTTACCTTAATCCCGCTATGGCATCTGACAAAGCGGCATACACTTGGTTGCAACGGATAAAGTGTAGTCGTTGAGAGGCATTTCAAAAGAAGAATTTATGAGTAAGCTGTTCAGAAAAAACAGTATATCCCTCCTGCTGTTGGTCGCAGGCTTGGGGAGCGCGTACGCCAACCCAGGGCAAGGCCTGGAGTGGCGCGATGTTCTCCATCCTGCACGGCAGCAGAGAATAGCTGAACAGCAAGATGGCCAAAGCAGAGAATTCCAGATGCGGCAACAGGAAGCGCAACGCAGGGAATTTTTAATGCGGCAACAAGCGGAACGGAACCGTCTACCGCCTGGAGCAAACCTCCCCCCCGCCGCAGCGGGGCAAAACGGTCAAGGGAATAACCCGTATGGTGCGGGGCCGGATGCCCGCCCAAGGCCGCAAGGCCGCATGAGTCCCGAAGAACGGCGCGCATTGCGGCGCCAGATCAACGAAGCCGGCCGCGATATATACACCGTTCCGCGCTGACATATATCGAACGCAAGTGACTGGCAGCGGAACCCTTGCTGGCGTTTTGATCGCCCGGACAAGCCAATTCCCGGGTCAGTGCCTTGCAGATTGACGTGGATGCAGTCAGCGGTCGGGCTGGACTGCATAGGGAGGTTTGCCGAATGGAGGCGACATTACATTGAGCAGCACACGTTCCAGGTCGGACACCGTTTTCAGAAAGGAATCAAGCGTGCCCGCTTGCGCGGGATTGGCGACACAGCCTTCGACCCAGGCGAATTTTCTTTTTACCGTAATCCAGAGGCTGGCGTCCCTGAATGCTTCACTCCTGTCGAATTGATCCTGTATCGATCTCGCAATGGTTTTGTCGTACAAATAGGCATTGGGTTCGGCGCAGGTGCCGGCCAGCCAGCAGCTAGTGCCGCGTTCGATCCTGGAGTGCGATTCCGCTATTTTTTCTGCTTCGGTGAGAAAGGGACCGAGCGGCACCGGGCATTGCGCCACGCCGCCGCGCACTTGGAAGAATGGATCGTCAAACCAATTTTTGCGCGAAGCGTCTTCCGCTGCGTAAGCGTTTATCGCCAACAGCATTGAACAAGCAAGTGAAAACAATCGGCGCATTAAAAAATCCTCTCTCTGATTTTTATTCTTTGGGGTTGTTGCGCCGAGCAGCAAGCTTGACTGTCAATTCGGCAAACCGGGCATACAGCTCGCCATACTGTGCATTCCAGGCCGAGACAGCTTGCTGCTGCTTTTCCACCGTTGCCAGATCGCCGCGTGCAATCGGGCCGGTCAAGGCAGCTGCGGGCCCAAGCCGAAATACGTTTTCCACCGTTTCGCGCACCAGCGGCGCCATTAACTTGAGCCCAACCTCGGGTTCTACGCCGGCCTCCACGTACGCAGCTTGAGCGACATCGAGCAGGCTGACCATGTAGTTGCAAGCGAATACCGCAGCGGCATGGTAGAGGATTTTTGCCTCTGCCTTGATCGGCACCAATTGGGCGCCGATGGCTGTAAAGGCCTCGCTCAAGATTGCGAGCGCCGCATGATCGCCTTCGATGCCACAATAGGTTCCGGCGAAATCCCGCACTACCAGTTCCGGGGCAGCAAAGCTGCGAATCGGATGGATGCTCGCGACTGCAGCACCTTGCTGGATCGCAGCCTGCAAAGCTGAGGAGGGAAGGGCACCGCTGCAATGGAATACGATGTTGGCGGAAGACAACAGCCCTTTATCGGCAAGTACCTGGCAGCATGCTGTTATTTGATCGTCAGGCGTGGCGATCAGGTAGATATCGGTTGACCGCAATGCAGCAAACCGATCAATCGCACGTCCACCGCCGATGAACGCAACTGCGCGTTGCGCTGTTTCCAGCGTGCGATTCAACACATCCTGCAACGTAAAGGTCTGGTGCTCCGACCACAGGCGTGCCAGCGTGCTCCCGACCTTGCCGCCCCCGATGATGTTCAGCGTTTTGCGCATGTTGGCCGGGCGTAAGGAGCGGGATTGGAAACGGAATTATTTTTTGGTTTTTTTTGCCCGCTCAAAGGACGGTCCCCATAACGGATGGCCCTTCTCGCCGGGGGCAAGATCGAAATGCGGATCGAGCTTGAATGCACGCTCAAATTGCTGCCGGCACAGAATCTGGCGGCCGGTCACGCAATAGCTGAACGCCATGTATTTCAAGGCGGTGACTTGCGTGGCTTTGTCGCTGTTCCAGATTTCGGAGGCGCCCATCAAATGCTTGATGGCACCGTTGAAATCGCCCTTGTCGTACAAATCGATGCCTTCGTTTAAAGGCGTTTTTACGATAGGAGGAGGCGCAACCGGTGCCTTTGGCTCAGAAATCTTGGGCGGCGTGATTGGTTTTTCAGGCTTTGGCGTTGCCGGAACAGGAGGGGGGGCTTCAGTTTTTTGTTGTTCGGCTGCGCAACCGGCAAGCAACATTACTGCAGGCAAGATGCAGGCAAGATAACCGCGGCACGTGATTTTTTTCATCGCGATGAATTCGATTTGGAAACGGAAGAAAAATTATACTCAATGCTGCCGGCTTTTTTCTTGTGGACATCAATTTGGGTTACATAATCAGGGAAATTCGGGTTAACGACCCGGATTTCATGCTTGCCCTCGGGCAGGCGCAGTTTCTTCAAGGGAGGACTGACTCCTTTGGTATCGCCGTCCACCAGAATCGTACCCCATGGTTTGACACTCAGGTTAACAATACCGGTCAGTTTTTCCGGTTCGGCAGGCGTTTCGACCGGTTTGGCTTCAACCGGTCCTGCCGCTGTGGCACTTGCACTCGCAGAGGGAGGTGAGGTTGCACTTGCGCTCGCAGCAGGCGTTTTGTCGGTGTTAAGCGTGGTTTCGGTCTTGAGCTCGGCTTGGGCCTGCGGCCCGATTCCAATCGGCGGCTGAGCCTCAGCCGGTGGTATTTCCGGAGCCGGAGCGGCAACGGCTACAGGAGCGGGCGCCGGTTTGTTCTCTGTGATGAGCGGACTGGCGCCCCGATTGATAAAGCGATATCCGCCGTAGCTGGCTGCCAGGATAACGGCGGCCGCGACGACCACCAGTGCGCCTGTGTTCGATGCTTTGCTCCTGGTCTTGCTGCTTGATGAGGCGCTTGATGTGCCGCTCGAACTGCTGCTTTTTGACGAGGAAGAGGAGGGTTTTGGCTTGACTCCGGCTTGACCGTTTTTGGCTGGCGCGGCAGCTTCCGGTTTGGGTTTGGCCGGAATTACGGCAGCAGGCTGCTCTTTTTTTACGGGAACGGGCTTGCCGGCAGGTACCGCTACTGCGGACGCTGCGACCGGCTCTTTCGATACCGGCAGTGCATCGCTGACAGCCGATGCGCGGTTTTTCAAACCCAATAGGGTACGAAATTCGTCGATCGATTGCGGGCGATCTTCTGGCTTGACAGCCAATCCTTTGTCGATCGCTGCCAGGAACTCGCGGCTGAAGCCAGGATGATTTCCATTTGCCAGCAATTCGATCGGGTCCTTGATCATGCGTGTGACCGAGGTCGGCGGCGGCTTTTTGACGATCGCCGAGTAGACCACGGCCGACAGCGCGTAAATGTCGGTCCATGGTCCCTGCTTCATCGAGGCGTCCGAGGTATCGTCCGCATACTGTTCTACCGGGGCATAACCGGGCTTTAATATGACCGTCAGGGCATGGGTCATGTCGCTGATGATCTGGCGCGCGGCACCGAAATCAAGCAAAACTGCTTCGCCGTTTTTTTGAATGACGATATTGTCCGGGGAAATATCGCGATGCAGAATCTGCATCTTGTAGAGCGCGTCGAGCGCTTCCAGGATCGGCTTGAGCATGGACTTCAGCCAGGCTTCTGTGACAAAGGCCGGGTCGTTCTTGACGACGCTCTTCAGAGTCTGGCCTTCATAATAACGCATGGCCATATAGCCGGTGTTGTTTTCCTCCCAGAAGCGGTACACCTTGACGAGGGCCGCATGATCGAATTGGGCCAGCAGGCGTGCTTCATTAATGAAGCTCTTCAGACCCGTTTCAAAGGTTTCCTGGTGACGCTTGGATCGCACGGACACGCTATTGTCCGCATTGCGGCCAGCCAATGCACCGGGCATGTATTCCTTGATGGCGACCGTGCGCCGCAGAGAGTGATCGAACGCCAGGTAGACGATTCCGAATCCGCCTTCGCCGATTACGCCGGTAATTTCGAAATCTGCCAGACGCGTGCCGATCGGGAGGCAGTTGACTGACCCTATTCCCGGCGTATCGTTCTTTGTTTCTTCGGTGGTATCTTGGGGTGTATTCACGTTTGGCTCGATATTTTCTGTGATCATGCTCATTGTCCAGAATCGCCCGTTTGCATTTGCAGTTTCACCGTTACCGCTTCAGGCTCGCCCAACCAGATTGTGTAAGCAGTGTAGTTATCGCGAGCCTTCGGCGAAACGCTGCCATTTTTTTCGGCAATGCTGCACATGTTCTTCAGCCAGTCTTCAGGGCTTTCTGCCAAGGTCAGCGCTTGCTCCATTTCACCTTCGGTGATTTCTTCCCATAAGCCGTCGGTGCAAATGAGAAACGCATCGCCACTGTGAATCTGAACAACATTTTGCGTCACTTCCGGCCTCATATCACCTTCCGCACCGATCGCTGCAAACAGGGTGCTGCGCAGCGGGTGGCTTCTCAATTGCTCAGGCTTGTTGTAGCCGGCATCGATGAATTGCTGAACCACGCTATGATCCTTTGTTACGCTATGTACTCTGCGATGGCGGAACAGATAAACCCGCGTATCACCCATATGCGCCCACAATGCGCAATGGTTTTTTTCGTCTATCAGGACCGCCGCAACAGTCGCGCTCATGCCCTGCAACTGCGGCTTTTCAGCCTTGCGCAAGGCAACTTGTTCAATGGCGGCATCAATGTAAGAGTGTAAAGCACGGGTGCCAAAGGATGATTCCCGCAAAAAACTGTCGAGCACTTCATGCACTACTATATTTGATGCGATTTCTCCTCCGAAATGGCCGCCGACGCCGTCCGACACCACAAAGCAGGCGAGGTCGTCCTGACGGGCATTGCCCAGCGCGTCCTGATTTGATTGTCGTCCGCCGGCGTTGGTCAGTTGCGCAAAGCTTAAGGGGATGAGGCCGCGTGCGGGCGGATCGTCACTCATTGTGCGCCTCGTCCTGCATTTTTTCGATTTCCTTTTCGTAAGCTCTTAAAAACGCCTTGCCAAACGGCGTTTGCGTATCGTCTTCCGCTTTCACATAGGCTTCGTGGTAGCGTCTGGTGTACAGATCCCACAGCTTGACCTTGCGATTGGCGGGTATCATCGAATCGAGGAATGAATGGCCTTTCAGTTTCGTTTCGAGATATTCCGGGCTAAAACTACCCGCCGTGTCGTTTGCGGCCGTACGCATCGCCGCGACCACGGCCATCTGATGCGTGTACAAGTCTTGCATTGCTTCTTCCATGGCCTCGATTGGACCCAGGAAGCCCGGCATTTTTTTGCGCAGCATCTGCACCAGCACGGTCTGGACGTCCGGGAAAAATTTCAGCGGATTATTGTTGCGGACCACGACCATCGTTACATCGGCTTTGACTTCTTTCTTGACCATGGCGCGCGAGGCATTCAGCTTGATGGTGCCTTGGATCGCGGTGGCCAACAGCTTGCCGAGCATCTCCATCAACTCGGGCGTCAATTCAGCCGCGATGGCGTTGGCCGGTACGCCGGCGCCATGCAGGAAAGCTTGCATCAGAGGGTCGATCGGCGTGGCTTGATTCGGTTCGGCATGGTTTGCCTCGACCGGCACCGCTTTCGGTGCCGTGTTTTCTACAACGACGGGCGCTGCAGCTGTACCCGCTACCCCGGTTGCGGTGCCTCCGACGCTGACGCTCAAATTGATATTCAGATGCTGGGCGGGTACTTGTATCGTTTCCTGGTTCAGGCTCAGGGTGTTCGGCGCTTTTGGTGAGGGCATGGCGACGGTGATGTCGCTTTCCGGATGTTCTCCATTTCCATTGACCTGTGCCGACAATGTTTCAGCGCGTAGCAGGTACAGCCCGATTTGTATTTCATCACCTGCATGCAGCTCATATTCACGCTCGGCCTCAATTTCGTGTTTATTGATGAAAATCGGGTTGGCCTTGCTCAAGTTGGCGATGGTATGGTGCGTGCCGTCGCTCTTGATCGAAGCCTGCAGGCGTGAAACGTAGTGTTTGGAATCCGGCAAAACAAAATAATTGTCGTCGCTGCGGCCTATCGTTCCACCGTCATGCCCAAATATGGCCGACAGAGGAGTGCTTGGCGCTTCATTGTTATAAGAGACGACAGAAATTTTAATCATCGGATGTGCTCCTGAATAAGGCCCTCAGGCTAAGAGAAAGGCGAGGCATGGTTGCGAATTGCCATGCGTTCATTTTAGGTTATCTTGCCCGGTTCGACGGGCATATGCTTTAACTAAAAAGAAAGTAATCATGCCAGATCGCGGAGCACTTTTGACAAGATTTCTCATCGGCATGTGCAAATTTGCGAAAAAGATGTGTTCTACGACAAGTTCTGGCCGCAATCACAGAGAAAATCTTACTCCGGATGTCACATAAATTCGATAGATGATCGTGGGGGATTTTGTAACTAGGGAGGTGCACTTTATTTACGCAAGGAACTTCACCGCTTTGCCGGCAGACCAGTAATCGCCTTCGGTTTCATGGGATTTGCGCTGCACCATTTGCCGATGCTGGAATAACGTATGTTGCAGCGCTTCATCCGCGCGCAGGATTGGCGAAACGCAACAATCGCTGCCTGCAAACCGCTTGATCCACTCAGCCAAAGTTTGTTGCGCAAAAATCACATCCAGTTCGGATTTGACGGCCTTCGCTTCCGTACCGGCGACTTTCTGGCCCAAGGTCCAATGTTTGGTTTTCAGATCGGGCCGACCCAGGACTTCGCAGCAAACTTCCCAGAATTTCAACTCGAGCGCCCCCACGGCCATGAAACGGCCGTCCTTGGTGCGGTAGACGTTGTAGCAGGGGACGCCACCGGTCAGCAGGTCGCAGCCTGGTGCCGCCGGCTTACCAAAACTGTTGAGCGTAGCCAGCGGCATGATGTTGTGGGCAAACACGGCATCGGTCATCGATATATCGACGAAACGACCGGCGCCACCCATCTTGACGCCAAGCAGCGCGGCCAGGATGCCCTGCACGGCGCTTTGCGCACCGCCCAGCAGGTCGCCGATTTGCAGATTGGGAAGGGCGGGCACGCCATCCGGCCCGGCATTCTGGTCCAGCATGCCGGCATAACCGACATAGTTGATGTCGTGGCTGGCCAAGTGCGCGTAGGGCCCATCTTGTCCGTAGCCCGAGATCGCACACATGACGAGCTTGGGGTTGCATTGCTTGAGCCGCGTCCAGCCCAAGCCCAGCTTGTCCATGACGCCGGGGCGGAAACTCTCCACCACGACGTCGGCCTTCTCGACCATGCACAGGAACTCGTCGCGTTGCGCCGCATTTTTCAAATCGAGCCGAAGAAATTGCTTGCCGCGATTGACAGCGATAAAAAAATGCGAGACCTGGTTTTTTACATCTCCCATGCGGCGCGCATAGTCGCCGATGCCGGGCTCTTCGATCTTGACCACTTCAGCACCCATGTCGGCCAAGTGCATGGTCGCCACCGGTCCGGGCAGCAGACGGGTCAGATCGAGTACGCGGATGCCGGCAAGGGGGGTACCGATTGCTTGGGTCATGGGATGGCCTGTCTATCGTTTCGCTGCAATGCTCTGCCTGAAATTGCGGCGCCAAATGCACACGATCAATTCACTAATCCGGGGCCATGAGTTGCTCCAACGCTTCCTGCTGCTCCAGCCATTCCGTTTCCAGCCGCTCCAACTCCTTGGCGTAAAAGGATTGATCGGTCAGCAGGGTCTTCAATTCATTTTTGTTGGCTTGATCATAAATCTCGGGCGCAGTCAGGCGTTCGTCAACCGCCGCTTTTTGCGCGTTGCACTTGGCGATCTGTTCTTCGAGCTTCTTGATTTTTGATTCGATCGGTTTCTTGCGTGCGGCCAGCTTTTGCCGTTCCTCTGCTTCGAGGCGCTTTTGTTCGCGCTTGTCGGCACTTGATGTCATGCTGGCGGCAGGCGCTCCGGCGGCCGATTTGCTCGTCACTGTCGCCTGCGGCGCAGCGATTGCATCGCTCTTGGTTGCCAGCTTGGTTTTGAACAGCCAGTCCTTGTAATCGTCCAGGTCGCCGTCGAAGGGCTGGAGCTTGCCATCGGCGACAATGATGAACTGATCGGTGGTCGCCCGCAGCAAATGCCGGTCATGCGAAACCAGTACCAACGTGCCTTCGAACTGGGCCAAGGCCTCGGTCAATGCTTCGCGGGTTTCAAGGTCCAGATGGTTGGTCGGTTCATCCAGCAGCAGCAGATTGGGCCGTTGCCATACGATCAGGGCCAGTGCTAGGCGCGCCTTTTCGCCGCCGGAGAAAGGCGCGATCGGGCTGGTTACCATGTTGCCGTTGAAATTGAAACTGCCGAGGAAGTTGCGCAATTCCTGTTCGCGTACATTGGGTGCAATGCGAGCCAAGTGCCATAGCGGCGACTCCTCGTGCCGCAGCATTTCAACCTGGTGCTGGGCGAAGTAGCCGATCACCAGTCCCTTGCCGAATTGGGAGGCGCCGGCGAGCGGTTTCAACTCGCCGGCGATGGTTTTGATCAAAGTCGATTTGCCGGCGCCGTTGACGCCGAGCAGTCCGATGCGCTGGCCGGTCTGCAAGGAAAAATGAATGCCGGAGACGATGGTCTTTTCAAGCACGCTGTAATCTGTTTTGCTCTCGATCCTATACCCGGCGTTGACGTCTTCCATCACCAGCAAAGGATTCGGCGCATTCAGCGGTTCGCGGAATTCAAACGAGAATTCGGCTGCTGCCCGCAACGGCGCCAACTCCTCCATCTTGGCCAGCGCCTTCATCCGGCTTTGCGCCTGGCGCGCCTTGCTCGCTTGTGCCTTGAAGCGGTTGATGAAGGATTCCAGATGCGCACGCTGCCTGGCCTGCTTCTCCATTGCGCTTTGCGCCAGAACCATTTGCGCCGCGCGCTGGCGCTCGAATGAGGAGTAATTGCCCGAGTAGCGCTTCAGCTTGCGCTCGTCGATATGCACGATCACGTTGACCACGCCATCCAGAAAATCACGGTCATGCGAGATGATGATCAGTGTGCCCGCGTAGCGCTTGAGCCAGTCTTCCAGCCATATGATCGCGTCCAGATCCAGGTGGTTGGTCGGTTCGTCCAGCAGCAGCAAATCGGAGGGGCACATCAAGGCTTGCGCCAGGTTCAGGCGCATGCGCCAGCCGCCTGAGAAACTTGCGACCGGTTGCTGCATCTGCGCCAGCGTAAAACCCAGGCCGGTCAGCAATTGCTCGGCGCGCGAACGTACCGTGTAGGCATCGGCGTCGGCCAGTGCACTGTACAGTTCGCCGATCAGAGTGCCGTTGGCGGCGCTCTCAGGCTGGCTTTCAAGATGGGCCAGTTCGTTTTCCAGGCGGCGTAGTGTGACGTCGCCGTCGATCGCGTACTCCAAGGCGGGGCGATCGAGTGCCGGCGTTTCCTGCGCAACGTATGCCATGCGCCATTTGCCCGGGAAATCGATTTCCCCCTGATCCGCGTGCAGCTCGCCGCGCAGCATGGCGAACAGGCTGGATTTGCCTGCGCCATTGGCGCCGATCAAGCCGATCTTGTCGCCGGGATTGAGCGTTACGTCGGCGTTGTCGAGCAGCGGCTTGACGCCGCGCATGATGCTGACTTGCTGGAAACGTATCATTGCAGTTGTTCCGCCCTCAGCAGGAAAATCATGTCGTCGCCCGCACTGGTGGTCAGCCAGGTCAATTCCAAGTCGGGGAAGGCTGCCTCGGCATATGCGCGTTCGTGGCCGATTTCCACCATCAGGATGCCGTGCCTGGTCAGGTGCCGGGCCGCGCCGGCGACGATCTTGCGCACCAAGTCCATGCCATCGGCGCCGCCGGCCAAGGCGATCTGCGGCTCGCGCCGGTATTCTTCCGGCAGCTTGTCCATCGAACTGCTGTTCACATAGGGTGGGTTGGTAATGATCAAATCGTATTTCTTGTCAGGCACCTTGTCGTACAGGTCCGATTCGATCAGGTTTATGCGATCCTGCAATTCATACTCATCGACGTTGCGGCGTGCCACGGCAAGCGCGTCGGTGGAAATATCCACGGCATCGACCTCGGCATTCTGGAATGCATCGGCCAGCATGATCGGCAAACAGCCCGAGCCGGTGCATAGTTCGAGGATTTGCGTAACCGATTCGGGATCGTCAACCCAGGGCGAAAACTGCTCCGGTATCAGTTCTGCAATGAAAGAGCGCGGCACGATCGTGCGTTGATCGACATAAAAACGATAGCCGCCCAGCCATGCTTCGTTGGTGATGTAGGCGGCGGGGAGGCGTTCCAGCGTGCGCTGGTCGATTACTTTCAAGACGGATTTCACTTCATCGGGCAGCAGTTGTGCATCGAGAAATGGATCGAGCTTGTCGAGGGGCAGCTTGAGCGTGTGGAGGATCAGGTAGGCCGCTTCGTCGAGCGCATTGCTGCTGCCATGGCCGAAGAAGAGTCCGGCGGTATTGAAGCGCGTGACCGCATAACGCAGCAGATCGCGGATCGTGGAGAATTTATTGGGCGTCATGAGCAAGTCTTGAGAGCGGTTTGGATGGGTTGATGGCGACGCGCGGCGGATACGGAATGGTATTGGCCTTTGCGCCGCATCAAAATGCGATTACGGTCTGGCGTTACAGCAGCAGGTTTTCCAACGTGCGGCGATAGATGTTTTTCAATGGGTCGATGAAGCGCAATTCGATATGCTCGTCGATCTTGTGTATGCTGCCGTTCGGCGGACCGAACTCGATCACCTGTTTGCAAATCTGCGAAATGAAGCGTCCGTCCGAAGTGCCGCCGGTGGTGGATAATTCGGCCTCGATCCCGGTTTCCGCCTTGATCGCAGCACAGAGCGCGTTGCTCAATGCGCCGCGCGGCGTCAGAAACGGGCGTCCGCTGAGAGTCCAGCGCAAGTCATATTCGAGGCCGTGCTTGTCTAGGATCGCATGCACTCTCGCTTGCAGGCTTTCCGGCGTGCTTTCGGTCGAAAAGCGGAAATTGAAATCGATCACGACCTCGCCGGGTATGACGTTCGAGGCGCCCGCACCGCCATGGATGTTGGAAATTTGCCATGAGGTCGGCAGGTAATATTCGTTGCCTGCATCCCATTGCTCGACGACCAGTTCAGCCAGGGCTGGGGCCGCCTGGTGGATCGGATTGCGTGCCAGTTGCGGATAAGCGATATGGCCTTGTATGCCTTTGACGGTCAGTTTGCCGGACATGCTGCCGCGCCTGCCGTTCTTGATCATGTCGCCCAGTTGCTCAGCCGATGTCGGTTCGCCGACGATGCAATAGTCGAGCTGCTCGCCGCGTTCCTTGAGTTTGTTGCAGACCACGACGGTGCCGTCGGTCGCAGGGCCTTCTTCATCGCTGGTGATGAGAAAGCCGATCGAACCCTTATGGTCCGGATGAGCCGCGATGAATTCTTCGACCGCCACTACCATCGCGGCGATCGAGGTTTTCATGTCGGCCGAGCCGCGACCATACAACTTGCCGTCGCGCCGGGTCGGCACAAACGGATGGGATTGCCATTGCTCGACCGGTCCGGTCGGCACCACGTCGGTGTGGCCGGCGAACACCAGCAGCGGTTGTTCAGCACCTCGACGTGCCCACAGGTTCGTGACGCCGCCGGACTGGATCGGTTCACATTCGAAACCGAGCGGCGCCAGCAACTCGATCAACCTTTGCTGGCAACCTTTATCTTCGGGCGTGACGGAGGAGAGGGCGATCAGTTCTTCGCTGAGCGCGAGGGTTTTGCTCATAAATTACTTCTTGAAAATCTGTTGATAGAGTTCGTCGGAAAAGCCGACGCAGGTTTTTCCAGCGATGTGCAGGACGGGGCGCTTGATGATGGATGCGGATTCGAGCATCAATTCCGTCGCACCGGCGGCATCGTTGACTGCCGCCTTGCGCGCATCCGGCAGGGCGCGCCAAGTCGTGCCTTTACGATTGAGCAGCACTTCCCACGCAACGTCGCGAAGCCAGGTTTCAATCAATTCACGTGTGACGCCAGCCTTCTTGAAATCATGAAAGACGTGCGGCACTTCATGCGCATCGAGCCAGGTACGGGCTTTTTTGACCTGGTCGCAATTCGGGATGCCATACAAGATTGCGTTCATAGGTTCAGGGTGAATTCGGTGAAGGTCGCGCCTTCGTCTTTGTCCTCCGGTTTTTCCGGTACGGCTTCCTTGTTTTCTTGCGCGTTGTTGATCAGCCAGTACAGATTGGTTGCGGAGTCCGCATGCGCCAAGGCTTCGTCTTGCGTGACCACGCCCTCTTTGATAAGAAGCATCAGGGCTTGCTCGAAAGTCTGGGAGCCGGGCGACAAGCTTTTCTCGATGGCTTCCTTGATCTGGCCGATGTCACCTTGTTCGATCAGGTCCGCCACATGGCGCGTGTTCAGCATGACTTCCACGGCAGCGCGGCGCCCGCCTTCGATGGTACGGACGAGGCGCTGGGAGATGATGGTCTTCAGCGCGGACGACAGGTCCGACAGCAGCGACTGGCGATTTTCAATCGGATAGAAGTTGATGATACGGGTCAGCGCCTGATAGCTGTTGTTGGCATGCAGGGTCGCCACCACCAAGTGCCCCGACTGCGCGTAGGACAGCGCGGCCGACATGGTTTCCTTGTCGCGGATTTCGCCGATCAGGATGCAATCCGGCGCCTGCCGCAGTGCGTTCTTGAGCGCGATATACAAACTGCTCGCGTCGGAGCCGATCTCGCGTTGGTTGACGATGGATTTTTTATTGCTGAATAAAAATTCGATCGGGTCTTCCAGGGTCAGGATATGGCCGGACTGCATGCTGTTGCGATGATCCAGCATCGAGGCGATGGTGGTGGATTTGCCGGAACCGGTTGCGCCCACCACCAGCATCAGCCCGCGTCTGGCCATGATCAAGTCGGCCAGGATCATCGGTACATGCAGGCTATCGAGCGTCGGAATCTTGCCAGGTATGAAGCGGAAGACCGCAGAGATACTGCCGCGCTGTCGGAATGCGGAGAGCCGGAAGCTACCCACCCCGGCCACCGGTATCCCCATGTTCAATTCACCCTCGCGCTCCAGTTCCTGCAGGCGTTCGGCCGCCACGACCTCGGCCAAGAGGCCAAGGATGGCGCTGTTGTCCATTTTTTGCTGGTTGATCGGGACCAGATGGCCGTTGACTTTCAAATGGATCGGCGAATTGACCGCCATGAACATGTCGGAGGCTTCCTTTTCCTTCATCAGCAGAAACAAGCGATCCATCACCATGATGTTTTCCTCAATTTAACGGAAAAAAGAACAGGCCTTTACGCCGCGATCAATCACGCAGCAATTCATTGATGCCGGTCTTGGCGCGGGTCTTGGCATCGACGCGCTTGACGATCACTGCGCAATACAGGCTGTATTTGCCGTCGGGCGAAGGAAGATTGCCCGATACCACGACTGAGCCGGCCGGAATCCTGCCGTAGCTGACTTCGCCTGTGGCGCGGTCGTAAATCTTGGTCGATTGACCGATATAGACGCCCATCGAAATCACCGAATTCTCTTCGACGATCACGCCTTCAACGATTTCGGAGCGAGCGCCGATGAAGCAATTGTCTTCGATGATGGTCGGGTTGGCCTGCATCGGCTCCAGCACGCCGCCGATGCCGACGCCGCCGGACAAATGGACGTTCTTGCCGATCTGCGCGCATGAGCCGACAGTGGCCCAGGCGTCAACCATCGAGCCTTCATCGACATAAGCGCCGATGTTCACGAAGGAAGGCATCAGCACCACGTTTTTGCCGATGAAGCTGCCGCGCCGCGCAACCGCCGGCGGCACTACACGGAAACCGCCCTTGGCGAAATCTTCGGCGGTGTAATCGGCGAATTTGGTGGGGACTTTGTCGTAGAACTGCATATGGTCGCCGGAGGGCATCATGAAGTTGTCTTCCAGGCGGAAGGACAGCAGCACGGCTTTTTTGACCCACTGGTTGACGACCCACGCGCCGCTGTCTTTTTGCGCCACGCGCAGCGCGCCTTGGTCCAATTGTTCCAGGACATGGGCGACGGCTTCGCGGATTTCCGCCGGCGCCGATTTTGGGGAAAATTCGGCGCGGTTTTCCCATGCCTGATCAATGATTTGCTGGAGTTGTTGGGTCATTTTATTTGGTTGGCTTTTCAAGAAAAATTAAACTCGGTTTAAGCTTTGGCGGACAATTTTTGAGTGAATTCGACAATGCGGCGCGCAGCTTCCAGGCATTCCTCGACTTCGGCCACCAAGGCCATCCGTACCCGGTTGCTGCCCGGATTGAGGCTGTGCGCCTCGCGAGCGAGATAGCTGCCCGGCAATACGGTCACATTATATTCGGCATACAGGCGTCTGGCGTATTCGGTATCCGAGAGGCCTGTGGCCCGGTCGACCCGAGCCCATAGATAGAAGCCGGCATCGGGCAGTTCGACCTCAAGCACGCTCTGTAACATCGGCGTGATCTGGTTGAATTTTGCGACGTATTTGGCGCGATTTTCCAACACATGTTGTTCGTCGTTCCAGGCTGCAACCGACGCCGCCTGTATGGCCGGGCTCATCGCGCTGCCATGATAGGTGCGGTAGAGCAGGAATTTCTTGAGGATCTCCGCATCCCCCGCTACAAAGCCGGAACGCATTCCCGGCACGTTGGAGCGCTTCGACAGGCTGGAGAAGGCGATCAACCGCGGGTAGCCGCTGCGGCCAAGGCGGTATGCAGCTTCCAGGCCGCCAAGCGGCGCCTCGTCCTTGAAATAAATCTCCGAGTAACATTCATCGGCGGCGATCACGAAGCCATGGCGATCCGACAGTGCGAACAATTCCTGCCAGTCTTCCAGCGACAAGACCGCGCCGGTCGGATTGCCGGGCGAGCAGATGAACAGCAATTGCACCTGCGGCCATACGTCGGCTGGGACGCTTCTGAAATCCGGCGCGAAGTTGCGCGCCGGCTCGGAGTTGACGAAATACGGCTGCGCGCCGGCCAGGTAGGCTGCGCCTTCGTAGATTTGATAAAACGGATTGGGGCACATGACCAGTGCTCCCTCGGACGGCTCGATCACGGTCTGTGCCAGTGCAAACAACGCCTCGCGCGAGCCGTTGACCGGCAGAATCTCGGTTGCCGGGTTCAATTTCGGCAAGCCGTAACGCCGTTCCAACCAGCCGGCGATTGCGGCGCGCAAGGCATCTGATCCTGCCGTGGTCGGATAGTTGGCCAAACCGTCCAGATTGTCCGTCAGCGCCTGCCGGATGAAGGCCGGTGTCGGATGCTTGGGTTCGCCGATGCCGAGACTGATCGCCGTGTACGCCGGGTTGGGCGCGACCCCGGAGAACAATTGCCGTAATTTTTCGAAAGGGTAAGGCTGGAGTTTGGCTAGGAGAGGATTCACGTTGCGGATGCGTGGAACGAAAACGGTTGAGGATGTCAAATGGCAAAGTCGGCCATTATACCGTCCGGCCGCGGCCGCGCCGACATCGGACCAGCCGAAAATGCCGGGAACGCTTACCCAAAATGATATGATAAGTCCCTTTGCGAGGCTTGACCCGCGTCCTTCTGTCACTCTCAACCTCGGCTTTACCTGCCTTCAGCCCGCTTAAGTAAAGAACAGTAGATAACGTGCGTTTAACTTCAATCAAACTATCGGGATTCAAGTCCTTCGTCGATCCCACCAATTTCCAGGTGCCCGGGCAACTGGTCGGTGTGGTCGGCCCCAATGGTTGCGGCAAGTCCAACATCATCGATGCGGTGCGTTGGGTCTTGGGGGAGTCCAAGGCTTCCGAGCTGCGCGGCGAGTCGATGCAAGATGTTATTTTCAACGGTTCCTCAAATCGTAAACCGGCGGGGCGTTCTTCGGTTGAGCTGGTGTTCGATAATGCGGACGGCAAGGCGGCCGGGCAGTGGAGCCAGTATGCGGAAATCGCGGTCAAACGCACGCTGACACGCGACGGTACATCCACCTACTACATCAACAACCAGGCGGTGCGCCGCCGCGATATTCAGGATATCTTCTTGGGCACCGGCCTCGGCCCACGGGCTTACGCAATCATCGGCCAGGGCATGATTTCACGCATCATCGAAGCGCGGCCGGAAGAACTTCGGATTTTTCTGGAAGAGGCCGCAGGCGTGTCCAAGTACAAGGAACGCCGCCGCGAAACGGAAAATCGCCTGCATGACACACGCGAGAATCTGGTCCGGGTCGAGGACATCCTGCGCGAGTTGAATGCGAATCTCGAAAAGCTGGAAGCGCAGGCCGCGGTCGCCAATAAATTCCGCACGCTGCAAAGCGACCAGGAAGAGAAGCAAAAATTGTTATGGCTCTTGCGTAAAAACGAAGCCAAGGCCGAGCAGGAAAAGTTTTTCCGCGAGATCGAAAAAGCCCAGACCGACCTGGAAGAACAAACCGCCAAACTGCGCCATGTCGAGACCGAACTGGAGCACATGCGGCAGGCGCATTATGCGGGCGGCGACCGGCTGCACCAGGCGCAAGGACATCTTTACCAGACCAATTCCGAAATCGGCAGCCTCGAGGCGCAGATCAAGTTCGTCATCGAATCGCGCACCCGCCTGCAATCGCAAATCAATTCGCTGACCGCGCAGCGTGACCAGTGGCAGCGGCAGGGCACGCAATACCAGGATGATTTGGCAGAAGCCGAGATGCACCTCGAAGAGCACGCCATCCGCGTCGAGCAGACCCAGGAGGCCGCGCAGCAGCATAACGATCGTCTGCCGGCATTGGAGCAAGCCTGGCGCGAGGCGCAACTGAAGACTACCGAGTCGCACGGCAAGATCATGCAGGTCCAGCAGCAGATCGAACTGGAATCGGCGCACCAGCGCAATGCGTCGAATATCCTGGCCGGCCTGAACGTGCGCCGCGAACGTCTGCTGCAGGAAAAAAGCGGCTTGAACATGCCCGACAGCACCCATCTCGGCAACCTGAAAATGCAGTTGGAAGAAAAGCGGATGGAGCTGGAAGAGGCGAAGGAACAACTCGAAGCCGCGCAGGAACAGCAGCCGAAACTGGAAGAAGAACGCCGGAATGCGCAGGCCCAGGTCAATACCGAGACCGCCAACAATGCGCAACTCGAAGCACGCCTCACCGCGTTGAAGCAGTTGCAGGAAAGTGTGCAATCGCAAGGCAAGGTACAGCCCTGGTTGAAGAAGCATGAACTGGGTGAGCTGCCGCGCCTCTGGCAAAGGCTGCATATCGACCAAGGCTGGGAAACCGCCCTGGAGTCGGTGCTGCGTGAACGTACTTCGGCGCTGGAAATGTCGAACCTGGATTGGGCCAAGGCGTTTTTCAGCGATGCGCCGCCGGCCAAGCTGGCCTTGTTCACCTCGAATGCGGGCGTGTCGGCGAGTGGGGATGCTCCAGCTGGTCTGAAGCCCTTCCTGAATCTGCTGCAATTGAACGATCCGGGCTTGCGCGCCCTGATGCAGGACTGGCTGCATAACGTGTTCGTCGCCGACGATGCAACGGCCGCGTTTGCCGAGCGCGGCAAGCTGCCGGCCGGCGCTTATTTCGTCACCAGGCAAGGACATGTGATCGGCCGGTCGAGCGTGCGCTTCTACGCTTCGGATTCCGAGCAGGACGGCATGCTGGCGCGCCAGCAGGAAATCGAGAACATCACCAAGCAACTCAGAGCGCAGCAAATGCTCGCCGATGAAGCGCGTACCCGTTCGGTGCGTGCCGAGGCGGCTTTGTCGCAGGTGACGCAGCGTCTGCAGGAATTCCGCCAGCGCGTCAACACTTTGACGCAAAGCGCCCATGCCCTGCAAATCGAGGTGATGAAACTGTCCGAAGTGCAAGAGCGCTTCAACCAGCGCAGTTCGCAAATCGTCGCCGATCTGGAAGAGATCGCGATGCAGGAAGCAGAGCAGCAACAGGTCAAGGCCGAGTCGGAAGCCAAGTTCGAGCAGCTCGACATGGAATTGGCTGAACTGCAAGAGACGCACGAGCAGGGCCAGACCGATTACCTGGCCAAGGAACAGCAACTCAACGATGCCCGGCTGCGCGTGCGCGAACTTGAGCGCGCGGCGCAGGAAGCCGCCTTTGCCGAAAAGTCGCATCGCAGCAAGATCGATGAATTAAAGCGCAGCATTGCCACCGCGCTGGAGCAAGCCGCGCAGTTGTTTGCCAACATGCAGCAAGGCCACCTCGAACTGGAAAACCTGGACGATCAAGCCGCGCAAGCCGGCCTGCAGACGCTGCTCGACAAGCGTAGCGAACAGGAGCGGGCGTTGGCTGACGCAAGGCATGAGCTCGACCAGCTCACGCAAAAACTGCGTCACCATGAGGAAGCCCGCATGCAGGTTGAGCGCAGCTTGCAGCCGCAGCGCGACCGCATCATGGAACTGCAATTGAAAGAACAGGCTGCGCGCCTGAATCAGGAACAGTACGCGCAGCAATTGGCCGAAGTACAGGCCGACGAAGCGGCGCTCGCCGAAAAGCTGGATGCCGACATGCGGCCATCCTGGCTGCAAGGCGAAGTGACCCGTTTGACCAATGCGATTGCCGCGCTTGGCGCGGTCAATCTGGCGGCGCTAGAGGAACTGGCGCAGGCTTCCGAGCGCAAGAACTTCCTCGATGCGCAGAATGCCGACTTGACCGAAGCGATCAATACGCTGCAGGATGCGATTCACAAGATCGACAAGGAAACGCGCGACTTGTTGCAGGAGACCTTCGACAAAGTCAACCGTCATTTCGGCGAACTCTTCCCGATTCTGTTCGGCGGCGGCAATGCAAAGCTGATGATGACCGGCGACGAAATCCTCGACTCCGGCGTGCAGGTGATGGCGCAGCCGCCAGGCAAGAAAAATGCGACCATCCACTTGCTGTCCGGCGGCGAGAAGGCGCTGACCGCTACCGCCCTGGTGTTCTCGATGTTTCAGCTCAATCCGGCGCCATTCTGCCTGCTGGACGAGGTCGATGCGCCGCTGGACGACGCCAACACCGAACGCTTCTGCAACATGGTCAAGCGGATGTCTTCACATACACAATTCCTGTTCATCTCACATAACAAAATAGCGATGGAAATGGCACAACAATTAATCGGCGTGACAATGCAGGAGCAAGGCGTCTCGCGCATTGTGGCGGTGGACATGGAGTCTGCCGCAAATTTTGCTTCTGAGGCGCAGGCAGCATGACAGATCTACAAGCAAGCTTGATCGCAATCGGCGGCGCCATCGTTTTCGGCGTCATTTCATATAACAAGTGGCAGGAATACAAAGCGAAAAAAAGCGTGCAGCGCGCGTTTGCGTCTGAAACCGACGACGTGCTGATGACCAAGGGTTCCAAGCCGCCCGAAACGGAGAGCGAACGCCACGAGCCGGTCTTTGTGCCGGAGCAGGCTGGCACGAAGGAGGCAGATCAGCCAGAACACGCTGTGGCGGAGCAGGATGACGATACTGTGGCCGTTGTCCAGGTACCGAAAAAAATCGAGACGCCGGTCGACGATGTGGTCGATTGCATGATCCCGCTTGCATTGGCCGGCCCGGTGCGCGGAGAAAAGATCATTCCGTCGCTGCAGAGCCTGCGCCACATCGGCAACAAGCCGGTGCATTTCGTCGGTCAGCGGGATGATGGTGGCTGGGAAGCGGTGGCGCACGGCGGCGTTTATTCGAGCCTGGGCGCGGCGGTGCAACTGGCCAATCGCAGCGGCGCACTGAATGAACTGGAGTACTCCGAGCTGGTGATGCGCCTGCGTCGGATTGCCGATGATCTCGATGCTGAACCCGATGTGCCGGATATGAAGAGCGTGATGGCCAGTGCCCGCGCCTTGCATCAATTCGTCACCGAATACGACGCACAGCTCAGCGTGAATGTCCGCAGCAATGGCGCGCCCTGGGCGATCAATACCCTGCTCGCAGCACTGGAACGGCAAGGCTTTGACTTGCGCCCCGACGGTCGCCTGGTGATGCCCGATGGTGAGGGCGGCATCTTGTTTACGCTATCCACCAACGTGACGCTGGCCGACGAAACGACTTCGCGCCTGACCTTGCTGCTCGACGTGCCGCGTGCGGCGCCTTTGCGGGACGGCTTCGGTGCGATGATCGCGTGCGCAAAATCGCTGTCGGCAAGATTGGGCGGCTCCATCGTCGATGATGGCGGCCAGCCGCTGTCGGACGAAGCATTGACCGAAATCGCGGGGCAGGTCTCGACCTTTTATGGCGACATGCAAGCGGCCGACATTCCGGCCGGATCGGCACGGGCTTTGCGCCTGTTCAGTTGACGATGGAACCGGACTTGTTTTCGGCGATGGCGCCGGCTGCCGCTTCGGCCGCGGTTTCTGCTCCTGACATGGAAGATTGGAAAGTGCGTGCAGCGTGGCTCAAGGACACCTTGAACCGGCATGGCCACGCTTATTACGTGTTGGATGCACCCACCATTCCCGATGCGGAATACGACAAGCTGTTCATGGAATTGCAGGCTTTGGAAGCGGCGCATCCGGAACTGGTCGCGGCCGATTCGCCGACGCAACGGATCGGCGGCAAGCCCTTGCCGCAATTTGCGCAGGTCACGCATTCGGTTCCGATGCTGTCGCTCGGCAACGGCTTTAGCGATGAAGATATCGTCGCTTTCGACCGTCGTGTACGGGAGGGATTGCAGACCGCAGGCGAGGTCGAATACGCGACCGACTTGAAGTTCGACGGCCTGGCAATCAATCTGCGCTATGAGGACGGCATCCTGACACAGGCAGCGACGCGTGGAGACGGCGCAACCGGAGAAAACGTCACGGCCAATATCCGTACCGTGCGTTCGATTCCTCTGCGCTTGCACGGCGAACATCTGCCCAAGGTGATCGATGTGCGTGGCGAAATCATGATGTTCAAGGCAGATTTCGTGCGTCTTAATGCTCGCCAGCGCGAAGCGGGCCAGAAGGAATTCGCCAACCCGCGCAATGCGGCGGCCGGCAGCCTGCGGCAACTGGACCCGCGGATTACCGCGCAGCGGGCCTTGCGATTTTTTGCATATGGGATCGGCACCCTGGAAGGCGCGGAATTGCCGCCGACGCACGCCGGACTGCTCGATTGGTATGCGACGCTTGGCATACCGGTATGTGCCGAACGTGCCGTCGTCAGAGGTGCACAGGGCCTGCTCGACTTTTTCCGGAACATCGGCGGGCAGCGCACCGGTTTGCCGTACGAGATCGATGGCGTCGTCTACAAGGTCAATCGCGTCGAGGAGCAGAAAAAGCTCGGCTACGTCTCGCGCGCTCCGCGCTTCGCGATTGCGCATAAATTCCCGGCCGAAGAGGCGCTTACCTTGGTCCAGGATATCGAAGTCCAGGTCGGGCGTACTGGTGCGGTCACCCCGGTCGCTCGCCTGCTGCCCGTTTTTGTCGGCGGTGTGACGGTGACCAATGCGACCCTGCACAATGAGGATGAAGTCAGGCGCAAGGACATCCGCATCGGCGACACCGTCATCGTGCGCCGCGCAGGCGACGTGATCCCCGAAGTAGTGAGCTTCGTGCCTGAGATGCGGCCGGCCGATGCGCGTGAATTCGTAATGCCAAGCGCCTGCCCGGTATGTGGTTCGCCGATTGTCCGTCCGGAAGACGAGGCGATCGCGCGCTGCTCCGGCGGTTGGGTCAAATGCGCGGCGCAACGCAAGGGCGGGTTGCTGCATTTTGTCTCGCGCCGGGCGATGGACATCGAAGGCCTGGGCGATCAATTGGTCGAGCAATTGGTCGACAAGCATGTGATCACCACCGCGGCCGACTTTTACAAGCTCGGCCTGACCGCGCTGGCCGAGCTGGATCGGATGGCCGAGAAGTCGGCGCAGAATGTGTTGAATGCCCTGGAGAAATCTAAAACGACGACTCTGGCACGTTTCATCTATTCCCTTGGCATTCGTCATGTCGGGGAGGCCACCGCCAAGGAACTGGCCCGTCATTTCGCAAATCTAAACGCACTGCTTGAGGCATCGGAAGAGGGTTTGCTCGAAGTGGCGGATGTGGGTCCGGTGGTTGCTCGTTCCATCAGGACATTTTTTTCAGATCCTCTCAATCTCGAACTTATCGAACAACTCCGGGCCGCAGGCGTGAGCTGGGCCGAAGGCGTACAAGAGCATAGGCCCAAACCCTTGCAAGGCAAGACCTTTGTTCTCACAGGAACGCTGCCCACGTTAAATCGCGATTCAGCCGCTGAAATGATCGAAGCCGCCGGCGGCAAGGTTGCCGGATCGGTTTCCAAGAAAACGTCGTATGTGGTCGCGGGCGAAGAGGCCGGAAGCAAATTGCTGAAGGCGCAGGAGTTGGGGGTGCCGATTCTGGACGAGGCCGGGTTGCTTGACTTGCTCAAATAACCTATTGGACGAAGAATGAGAAAAATCAGAAAAGCGGTGTTCCCCGTAGCGGGTCTCGGCAGCCGGTTTTTGCCGGCCACCAAAGCGCAACCCAAAGAAATGCTTCCGATCGTCGACAAGCCCTTGATTCAATACGCGGTCGAGGAGGCGGTGGCGGCAGGCATCACTGAAATGGTCTTCATCACCGGGCGCAACAAGCGCGCAATCGAGGACCATTTCGATAAGGCTTATGAACTGGAAGCCGAACTGGAAGCCGCCGGGAAAAAAGCGCTGCTTGAGGTGATCCAGAACGTCATCCCAAAACACATCAATTGCGTGTACATCCGGCAATCCTCGCCGCTCGGTCTGGGACATGCGGTGTTGTGCGCGCGCCCGGTCATCGGTAATGAGCCATTTGCGGTATTGCTGGCGGACGACTTCATGGATGTGGAAAACGGCCAGCTTCCCGTGCTGGCGCAAATGGCGGAAATCCATGCACGGGAAGGGGCGAGCCTTTTAGGGGTGCAGGATGTGCCGCGCGCTGAAACGAAACAGTACGGCATCGTCAGCGTGGACCATTATCAACCCAACTTGGAGCGCGTTAACGCGATTGTGGAAAAGCCCAATCCGGAAGCGGCGCCTTCCACGCTCGCGGTAGTGGGGCGTTATGTGCTGAACCATCGGATTTTCGAATTCCTGGAGGGCCTCGGGCAAGGAGCCGGCGGCGAAATCCAACTGACCGACGGCATTGCTTTATTAATGAAGGCCGAGCCGGTGCTGGCCTATCGATATGCCGGGCAGCGTTATGATTGCGGATCGAAGCTGGGGTATCTGAAGGCCATGGTGGCGATGGGGTTGAAGCACCCCGAGACCGGCAAAGGCTTTTCGGATTTTTTAAGGCAGGTTAAATGAGTGTAAGAGATATTCTGAAGATGGGCGATCCGCGCCTGTTGCGGCAAGCCGAGCCGGTCAAAGAGTTCGGCACGGCCAAGCTTGAGGCGCTGATTGCGGACATGTTCGACACCATGTATGCAGCGAATGGCGCCGGCTTGGCGGCGCCGCAAATCGGCGTCAATCTTCAACTGGTGATCTTCGGATTCAAGCAGAATCAGCGCTATCCGGAGGCGCCGCCGGTTCCCGAAACGGTTTTGATCAACCCGACGTTGAAACCCTTGTCCGATGAAATGGACGAGAATTGGGAGGGTTGTTTATCGGTGCCCGGGCTGCGTGGCGTAGTGCCGCGCTGGAGCAAATTGCATTACGAGGGGTTTGACCAGCACGGCAAGCGCATCAGCCGCGATGTCGACGGCTTCCATGCGCGTGTCGTGCAGCATGAGTGCGATCATCTGGCAGGTATTCTGTATCCGATGCGGATCAAAGACTTTACGCGCTTCGGTTATGTGGATGTCTTGTTTCCGGAGATGGACCCTGGAGAAGATGATTGAGCGTATGTTTTAAAATTGCTCATCCGGCCGCAGGTAGCGCCACTGGCCGGTGGGCAAATCGCCCAGTTTAATGCGGCCGATACGGACGCGTTTGAGGCCAACCACCTTCAGGCCGACGAGTTCGCACATGCGCCGGATCTGACGTTTTTTTCCCTCGCGCAAAGTGAAGCTCAACTGGTCTTCATTTTGCCAAAACACTTTAGCTGGCAGCAATTTTTTGCCATCCAGCGACAGTCCATGATTCAAGCGCTTCAAATCTGCATCAGGCAAACGGCCCGGCTTTGAATACTGGACGCGCACCAGATATTCCTTGTCGATCGTACTGCCTTCTCCGATCAATTGTTTTGCGATTCGTCCGTCCTGCGTCAACACCAACAGTCCCACCGAATCGATGTCGAGCCGTCCGGCCGGCACCAGGCTGCGCAGCTGGGTTGGATGGAACTGTTCGGACGCCTTGTCTTCTTTCCAGCGCGTCTCGGCCTTGACCAGTGCGATCGCCGGCGTATAGCCATCTTCGGCCTGGCCACTGACGTAGCCGACCGGTTTGTTGAGCAGAACGGTAACCCGCTTGGATTGTTCTGCGCTGGCTTGGCGTTCAACCGTCACGCGTTGGTGCGGCAAAACCTTGCTGCCGAGCTCCGATACCACCTTGCCGTCGACCCGTACCCACCCGCGCGCGATCCATTCGTCAGCTTCACGGCGCGAGCACAGGCCGAGTTCAGACATGCGTTTGGAAAGGCGGAGAGGTTCAGTCATGGTGGTCAATCGAGGGTGTCAGACGTGCAACGCTTCCAGCAAGTCGGTTTCGAACTGGATTTGGCTGCGGGCATTGTTCAATGTCGGACTGTCTATCAGGAAAACGTCTTCGACCCGTTCGCCCAAGGTCATGATTTTGGCGGTGTGCAGGTTGATCTTGTATTTGGCCAGCACATTCGCAATCGAATACAGCAATCCGTTGCGGTCGTTGGCCGAAACCGACAGCAGATAATGCTGGCCGCGCTCGTCCGGACGCAAGTCGACGGTCGGGGTAATGGGAAAAGTCCGTGACAGGCGGGACAAACGTCCTTTGCTGGGTGTCGGCAAAGGATCTTGCGATTGCAGCAAATGCATCAACTCGTGTTCGATCAGGCTGATGATGTCGCGGTAGCTATTGGCGAAAGCCGGTTCGGTCACAAGAAAAGTATCAAGCGCATAGCCATGCTTGGTGGTGTGAATCTTTGCATCCAGAATACTGAAATCCTTGCGATCGAAATAGCTGCAGATGCGGGCGAACAAATCGGGTTGGTCTTTCAGATAGACCGCAACTTGCAAGCCTTCGCCGATCGGCGCCAGGCGACACTTGACGACCGGAGTCGGACTATCGATCTTGTTGTACAGCGCACGCGTCTGCCACGCGATGTCCGACGCATCATGCCGCAGGAAATAGGCGACATCGAGTTGCTGCCAGAAGCGCTCATGCGCATCGACAGGCAGGCCATACAGGCGTAAGGTTTTAAGCGCATCGTCCTGACGATTTTTCAGTTCGTGGTCGGCGGACGGCGATTCACCGCCAAGCACGCGCAGCGTCATGCGATACAAGTCTTCCAGCAACTTTGCTTTCCAGGCATTCCATACTTTCGGGCTGGTGCCGCGCACATCGGCTACCGTCAGCAAATACAGCGCAGTCAGGTGCCTTTCATCCTTCACCAGATTGGCAAAGGCTCGAATCACCTCCGGGTCCGACAAGTCACGTTTCTGCGCCACTTGCGACATCGTCAGATGCTGTTCGACCAGAAACACCACCAGTTCGGTATTTTCTTTCGACAGCGCATGGTCCTTGCAGAACCTGCGCGCGTCACCCATGCCGAGCTTGGAGTGATCACCGCCGCGGCCTTTGGCGATATCATGGAATAGGGCGGCGATATACAACAGCCAGGGTTGGCCGAAATTGGCCATGAGCTGGCTGCAGAACGGATATTCGTGCGCATGCTCGGTCATGGTAAAGCGGCGAACGTTGCGTACGACCATCAGGATGTGCTGATCGACGGTGTACACATGAAACAGGTCATGCTGCATCTGGCCGATGATGCGCCGAAAATTCGGCAGGTATCGTCCCAGGATGCTGGTCTGGTTCATGCCGCGCAGCGCGTGGGTAATACCTTGCGGCGCCTGCAGGATTTGCAGGAATAGTGAGCGGTTAACCGGATCGCGCCGGAAAGCTGTATCGATCTTGAAACGGGCATGCCATAACGCACGCAACGTGCGCGCAGTCATGCCTTTCAATTCCGTGTAATGGGCCAGGATCAGGAACACTTCGAGCATCGCCGACGGTGCCGTTTCAAAGGTGTCGTCGCGCGCGATATCGATCAATCCGTTGATTTCGTTGAAGCGGTCGTTGATTACCTGCGGTGACCCCGCTTGCGGGAATAATTGCGCTTCGATATTTTGCAGCAAGATGGTGTTGAGCTGCGTGACCGCCTTGGCAGCCCAGTAATAGCGCTGCATCAGGTATTCGCTGGCGCGGCGGGTTTCGGTTGTCTTGAAGCCGAAAGTTTCCGCAATCGGAGTTTGCACGTCAAATACCAAGCGGTCTTCGCGCCGGTTTGCGTGGATATGCAGGCGGATGCGAATGTCCTTGAAGGCGCGTTCCTTTTGCATCAACTGGCGCGCTTCGGTTGCCGTGATCAAGCCCCGCTCCGCCAGCTTGCGCCAGGAATCTCCCAGGCCGGCAGCCTTGGCCACCCATAGAATTACCTGCAGGTCACGCAAGCCTCCTGGGCTTTCCTTGCAATTCGGTTCCAGGCTGTACGGTGTGTCTTCATATTTCACATGCCGCTGACGCAATTCCAGAATCTTGGCACGGAAGAATGCTTGCGGGTCCATCGCCGCGCTGCAACGGTCCTGCAGGAAATGAAACAACTGGCGGCTGCCGGTGATGAGACGTGCTTCCAGCAAGCTGGTCTGAACAGTGATATCGGCCGCGGACTCGCTCAGGCATTCGTCGATGGTGCGAATGCTATGGCCCATTTCGAGGCCAATGTCCCAGAACAGTTGCACCAGTTCTTCCAGCTTGGCTTGCAAGGCGGCGTTCGGCGCGGCTTTCAGCAACACCAGCACATCGACATCGGAACAGGGGAACAACTCGCCGCGTCCATAGCCGCCGACCGCGACCAAGGCGGCGCTATGCGGCATGCTGAACGCTTGCCACGCTTGCGTCAATACCGCATCGACTCTCTTGCGCAATTGTGCAAGGAGCTTTTCCGGTTTGCCATCGCTTTGGAATGCGGCAATGATGGCCTGCCGCTCGTTTTTCAGTTGCTCTTTGAGAGACAACGCAAGAGACGCCATCTTTACTTACACTGCCAGAGGCTGGGTCGTCGTCGCTGCTTGAATCAGTGCGGGCGGAGGGGGCATGCCGGGCGATACCGTCAATACCTCATACCCGGTTTCCGTTACCAGGACAGTGTGTTCCCATTGTGCGGACAGGCTGCGGTCCTTGGTCTTGATGGTCCAGCCGTCACCCATTTCACGAATTTCGCGACGGCCTGCATTGATCATCGGCTCGACGGTGAAAATCATTCCGGGAACCAGTTTTTCCAGCGTGCCGGGGCGGCCGTAGTGCAAGACCTGTGGCTCTTCATGGAAGACCTTGCCGATGCCGTGGCCGCAGAATTCACGCACCACGCTGTAACCGGCCTTTTCAGCGTGTTGTTGAATGACATGGCCGATGTCGCCCAGATGCGCGCCCGGTTTGATCTTGGAAATTCCAAGCCACATGCATTCAAAGGTGATTTCGCCCAGGCGCCTTGCCAGAATGGATGGTTCTCCGACATAGTACATGCGGCTGGTGTCGCCGTGATAGCCGTTCTTGATGACTGTGACGTCGAGATTGATGACGTCGCCGTTCTTCAGGACCTTGTCGCCCGGTATGCCATGACAAACCACATCGTTGACCGAGGTGCAGATTGCCTTTGGGTAGGGCGTATAACCCGGCGGGCAATAGTTCAGCGGCGCTGGAATAGTCTGCTGGACATTGGTCATGTACTCATGGCACAGCCGATCCAGTTCGCCGGTGGTGATGCCTGCCTTGACGAACGGTGCTATGTAATCCAGTACTTCCGCAGCCAGTTTGCCGGCTACCCGCATACCTTCGATATCGTCAGCAGTTTTGATGGAAATAGAAGACATAAGGATCCAGAGTGCGCAGAATTTTACTGCGCAAAAAATCAATTAATAGAAGATTATAGACGACGCGCCCGGCATTCGCACAAGCAAAAGCAGTGTCACCCTTGAAAGATTGGCTCGTTTTAAGGTAAAATCTGCGGTTAGCTTGAAATGCATTCAAGTGAGCTCGTAGCAAATCCCTGTTCAAGTAACGCCAAGCCGCGAATCCGCTCGAAAAGGGTGCTCGAATCAATGTTGGTTCGGGTAACTGATCGGATTCAAGACCTAACCCTGGAGATATTATGTCCGTAACAATGCGTGAAATGCTGGAAGCCGGTGTCCATTTCGGCCATCAAACCCGCTTCTGGAATCCTAAAATGGCCCCGTACATCTTCGGCCATCGTAACAAAATTCATATCGTCAACCTGGAAAAGACCCTGGGCATGTACCAGGAGGCGATGAAGTATATCCGTCAATTGGCTTCCAATCGCGGCACCATCCTGATGGTCGGGACCAAGCGCCAAGCGCGCGAGATCATTGCTGCCGAAGCGCAACGCGCCGGCATGCCTTACGTGGATCAGCGTTGGTTGGGCGGCATGTTGACCAACTTCAAGACAATCAAGACCTCGATCAAGCGTCTGAAAGAAATGGAAACGGCGACCGAAGACGGTTCCGTTGAAAAGCTGAGCAAGAAAGAAGCCCTGATGTTCCAGCGCGAGATGGCCAAGCTGCAAAAAGCCATCGGTGGCATCAAGGATCTCGGCGGTGTTCCTGATGCAATCTTCGTGGTCGACGTCGGCTATCATAAAGGTACGGTTACCGAGGCCGCAAAGCTCGGTATCCCGGTCATCGGCGTAGTCGATACCAACCACTCTCCTGAAGGCGTGACCTATGTCATTCCAGGCAATGACGATTCTTCCAAGGCAATCACGTTGTATGCCCGCGGTGTGGCCGACGCGATCCTCGAAGGTCGTGCCAATGCCATGACCGATGTGGTCGAAGCCATCAAGGGCAACGCCGACAGCGACGATTTCGTCGAGGTCAGCGAGCAAGAGTAAGCCTTAACCTCTGGCTACAGAGGTGAGGGGGAAATGGGGCAACTAAGTTCGCCCCTTTTTTTCGAGCGAGTTTTGAACGAATTTTGATTGCGGACGTCCGATAGGCGTCAATTTTATGAATTGAGAGGCAAGAGTTTCAGGCGCTTCCAAGCGCATCAAACTCTGGCTTCGACCGGAAGGAGAAAATAAATGGCGGTAATTACTGCAGCGATGGTAGGCGAACTGCGCGCAAAAACCGATGCGCCGATGATGGAATGCAAGAAGGCATTGACCGAGGCTGGTGGCGACGCAGTCAAGGCGGAAGAAATCCTGCGCGTCAAATTGGGTAGCAAGGCTTCCAAAGCATCTTCCCGTATTACCGCAGAGGGTGTGGTCGCAACTTATATCGCCGGTGGCGTGGGTGCCATGGTTGAAGTCAACTGCGAAACCGACTTCGTTACCAAGAACGACGATTTCCTGGCGCTGGCAAATAGCTGCGCCAAATTGATCGTCGAAAAGAATCCTGCCGACGTCGCTGCCTTGCTTGCTTTGCCGGTGGATGGCAAGACTCTCGATGAGGTGCGTGCAGCACTGATCGGGCGCATTGGCGAAAACATGTCGGTGCGTCGCTTCGTACGCTTTGATACCAAGTCCAAATTGACTTCCTATCTGCATGGTACCCGGATCGGCGTCATGGTCGAATTCGATGGTGCTGACGAGCAGGTCGGCAAGGACATCGCGATGCATGTGGCGGCAATGAAGCCGGTTTCTCTGTCGGCAGACGAAGTTCCTGCGGATTTGATCGAGAAAGAGCGTTCGGTTGCTTCACTGAAAGCAGCGGAATCGGGTAAGCCTGCCGAGATCGTTACCAAGATGGTCGAAGGTTCGGTGCAGAAGTTCCTGAAAGAAGTGTCGCTGTTGAATCAGCCCTTCGTCAAGAACGACAAGCAAACCGTTGAGCAAATGCTCAAAGCAACCAACACTACCGTGAAGTCCTTCACGATGTATATTGTTGGTGAAGGCATTGAGAAAAAGCAGGATGACTTCGCGGCCGAGGTTGCCGCACAAGTTGCAGCAGCCCAGCAGGCGTAAGCAACACAAGCGGGCCGAAAGGCCCGTTTTTTTGGCTGTCCGAATATTTTTCGAGGTCAAAATATATTGCACCCAGCCGCCGCGCTAGATGTGCGGCTTGAGAGGTGTACGATCAAAATTATTAGCAATCCGGACAAATAACAAGGAGCCTAGTTCATGACAAAACCAGCCTACAAGCGTGTCCTCCTTAAACTTTCCGGCGAGGCGCTGATGGGGGATGATCCCTACGGCATCAATCGCGCCACCATCGAACGCATGGTGGCGGATGTGTCCGAGGTGGCGGCGCTGGGTGTGGAGTTGGCGATCGTGATCGGGGGCGGCAATATTTTTCGCGGCGTGGCTCCGGGGGCGCAAGGCATGGATCGTGCCACGGCAGACTATATGGGCATGCTGGCGACCGTAATGAATTCGCTCGCGCTGGCCGATGCAATGCGCCAAGTTGGTATTACGGCTCGCGTCATGTCGGCGATCAGTATCGAGCAAGTGGTCGAACCTTATGTCCGGCCTAAAGCGCTGCAATACTTGGAAGAAGGAAAGATCGTCGTATTCGCCGCCGGTACCGGCAATCCGTTTTTTACCACGGACACGGCTGCGGCTTTGCGTGGTTCCGAGATCGGTGCAGAAATCGTGTTGAAGGCCACCAAGGTCGACGGTGTCTATAGTGCCGACCCCAACAAGGACCCCGAGGCAACGCGCTATTCGTCCATCAGCTTCGATGAGGCCATCTCGAAGCATCTCCAGGTAATGGACGCGACCGCATTTGCATTGTGCCGTGACCAAAAATTGCCGATCAGAGTGTTTTCCATCGTCAAAGCCGGCGCCTTGAAGCGCGTGATTTTGGGTGAAGACGAAGGCACCCTGGTTCACGTATAAATCTGGTTTTACTCGTCGCAATAGAGGAGAGCAGCATGACCGTTGTTGATGTAAAGAAAAACGCCGAACAGAAGATGCAGAAGTCGATCGAGACTTTGAAGGCGGATCTGGCAAAGGTCCGTACCGGGCGTGCGCATACCGGGATTCTCGATCATGTGATGGTCGAGTATTACGGCAATCCGACCACCCTGACGCAGGTCGCGAACGTGACCTTGATCGATGCACGTACTATCGGCGTGCAGCCATGGGAAAAGAAAATGATCGCCGTGGTCGAAAAAGCGATCCGCGAGTCCGATCTCGGTTTGAATCCATCTACGCAAGGCGACATGATTCGCGTACCGACGCCGCCGCTGACCGAAGAGCGCCGTAAGGAAATGGTCAAGCTGGTCAAGAGCGAAGCCGAAGACGCGAAAATCGCGATTCGCAATATCCGCCGCGATGCCAATGAAGCACTGAAAAAACTGCTCAAGGAAAAGGCCTGCTCCGAAGATGATGAGCGCCGCGCCCAGGATGACGTGCAAAAGCTGACCGACAAGTTTGTCCTTGAAGTTGACAAGCTGGTTGTAGAAAAAGAAAAAGAAGTTTTGACGGTTTGAGCTTTGTCTCGACCATCTTTACGTCCTGGTACTCCTCCATTTTGGGCATAGTCCTTACATGACTTCTTCCAGTTCGACGCAAGCGATACCGGAGGTAGCAACGGTACCGCGCCACATTGCCATCATCATGGATGGTAACGGACGCTGGGCGACTCAGCGTTTTCTGCCGCGCGTAGCCGGCCACGTAAAAGGTGTAGAGGCGGTGCGCGGTATCGTCGAGGCCTGTGCTTTGCGCGGGGTCGAGTACCTGACCCTGTTTGCTTTCAGTTCGGAGAACTGGCGCCGTCCGGCCGAGGAAGTGTCCTTGCTGATGCGCCTGTTCGTCACCGCGTTGGAACGCGAAGTGGCGAAAATGCATGCGAATAACATTCGCCTTAAAGTGGTCGGCGATTTGGCTCGCTTCGATGCCAAATTGCAGGCAAAGATCGCTGAAGCTGAACGAAGAACAGCAAATAATGCACGCCTGACCGTTACTATTTGCGCAAACTACGGTGGTCGCTGGGATATCATGCAGGCGATCGATAAAATGGTGGCTGCACATCCCGGCGCAAGCGGCTTTTCCGAGGATCAGCTTGTGCAGCATTTGGCGTTGGCGTATGCGCCGGAACCGGATCTCTTCATCCGTACCGGCGGCGAAGAACGCATTTCCAATTTCCTGCTCTGGCAACTTGCCTATACCGAGCTGTATTTCACTGAAACCTATTGGCCCGATTTCGATGCGGCAGCCTTGGATTCGGCCATTATTTCCTATCAAAAAAGAGAGCGCCGCTTTGGACGTACCAGCGAGCAGTTGATCGAGCAGAAAAAGGCGTCCTGACATGCTAAAAACACGTGTCATCACGGCCTTGGTATTGATGGCCTTATTGCTGGCACTTCTTTTCTTCAATTCTTTCACTGCATTCGCATTGGTTGCCGCAGTTTTTTTTGCCGCTGCGGCCTGGGAGAGCTTGCGCTTGTTTAAAAGCGGACATCCAATGATCGGTGCAGCGATTTGGACCGCCGCCTTTTGCTTCATCGTGTTTGGCGCTCACCGGTTCGAGCCAAAAGTGCTGTTCGGTTTATGCGTCGCAATCTGGGCGCTGCGTTTGGCCCCTTCGCTGGCGATCGGATTGCCCTCTCCGGATGGGTACGGCAACCGGCTTTTGACCGGCATATATGGAGTCGCGATTCTCGGCTGTTTCATGGCAATCGTGGCCTTGTTCAAACATTCCGCGCTTTACCTGTTTTCGGTAATGGCGATCGTGTGGATTGCCGATATCGGCGCTTATTTTTCCGGCAAGGCGTTTGGCAAGCATAAGCTCGCACCGTCCATTTCCCCCGGCAAATCCTGGGAAGGCGCAATCGGCGGCTGGCTTGCCGTCCTCGCGCTTGCTGCCGCCAGCACGACGGTTCCTGTATTGGACGATACCTTTGCTGTCAAGTTGCGTGCGCATTGGGGTTGGGGTGGATTTTTGGCGGCGATGACACTGATGGTCGCGGCCAGCATCGTTGGCGATCTGTTTGAATCGCAGCTCAAGCGGCGTGCAGGGATGAAGGACAGCAGTAATTTGCTTCCTGGCCATGGTGGAGTGCTGGATCGTATTGATGCCTTGATTCCAACCTTGCCCCTGGCCATGCTTTTTGACTTCTGGCTGTAGGGTAAGCATGCAATCCGTTACGATACTTGGCGCTACTGGTTCGATCGGCGTTTCCACACTGGATGTGCTGGCGCGCCATCCGGATCGCTATCGTGTATATGCTTTGACCGCGCATAGCCGAATCGAGGAACTGGCCGCGCAATGCGAGCAATTTTCCCCGCAAGTTGCGGTCACCGGTTCCGCTGATGCTGCGCAAAAGCTGACTCGTCTTTTACGCCAAAAAAAATTGAAGATCGAGGTCGAATACGGTGAGGCCGCGCTTTGTGCGGTCGCACGCGCACCCGGTTGCGATGCCGTGATGGCGGCGATTGTCGGTGCCGCAGGCTTGGCGCCCACTTTGGCTGCAGCACGTGCAGGGAAAAAAGTGCTGTTGGCAAACAAGGAAGCACTGGTAATGTCGGGCCGCCTATTCATGGATGCGGTGGCTGCGAACGGCGCAACGCTATTGCCGATCGACAGCGAGCATAATGCTATTTTCCAATGCCTGCCTAATGCATACCAACGCGTGCCGAATGCACATGGAATCGCCAAGATTCTTTTGACCGCGTCGGGCGGACCATTTTTGAAAAGGGCAGTCAACACTCTCGATACCGTGACGCCGGAAGAGGCAGTCGCGCATCCAAACTGGGTAATGGGCCGAAAAATTTCGGTCGACTCGGCGACGATGATGAACAAAGGGCTGGAAGTGATCGAAGCGCACTGGTTGTTCGGCGCGCCTGCCGAGCAGATCGAGGTGGTGATTCACCCGCAGAGTGTGATCCATTCGATGGTGTCCTATGTCGACGGTTCGGTGCTGGCGCAATTGGGGAATCCCGATATGCGCACGCCGATCGCCCATGCCTTGGCATTCCCTGAACGCATGACGTCCGGTGTGGCCGGGATTGACTTGACGAAGATCGGACAACTGGTTTTCGAGCAAGCAGACTTCGAACGATTTCCTTGCCTCAAACTGGCGTATGATGCACTTAGAGCAGGCGGCACAGCACCGGCAATATTGAACGCAGCCAATGAAATTGCCGTCCAAGCTTTCCTCGAAGGGCAAATCGGGTTTCGCATGATCGATCAACTGATTGCTCGGGTAATGGCAACCTTGCCGCATGGTGAAGTGCACGATATCGAGGCCTTGATCGAGCAGGACAGGATTGCTCGTGGACTTACTCATTCATTCATACACGCATGAACTGGCTTGTAACACCCGTCGCGTTTTTCGTCGTGATCGGTATCCTGGTAACCTTCCATGAACTCGGGCATTACTGGGTCGCACGCTTGTGTGGGGTCAAAGTGTTGCGCTTCTCGATTGGCATGGGAAAAATCATATTTTCGCGCCGCTTGGGGGCTGATAAAACCGAGTGGGCGATTTCCATTTTGCCTTTTGGCGGCTATGTCAAGATGCTTGACGTGCGCGAGCAAGATACCGGCGAGAAGCTGTCTCCGGAAGAGCTCAAAAGAGAATATACGCATCAATCTGTGTGGCGCCGCATTGCCATCGTTGCCGCCGGACCGATCGCCAATTTCCTGTTGGCGATTGCGATCTTTACCGGCCTGTACATCAATGGTATTCCCGAGCCGATACCCAAGTTGCGTGCGGTTGCCGAGCAATCCGCCGCCTATCAGGCAGGTTTGCGTGGCGGCGAACTGATTACCGCGATTAATGGCGAGCCGGTCCGGATCTGGTCTGATTTGCGTTGGAAGCTGTTGCAACTGGCGCTTGAAAAAATGCCTGCGCGGCTCGATGTCCAGAAACCCAATCCCGGCCCCTCCGGCGGCACCTTGCTCGATACCGTGAGCTTGGAACTGGACGGTTTGTCCACCAAGGATCTGGAAGGAGATTTCCTCCACAAGCTGGGCATGGACTTGGCGCGTCCCAAGGCGATACTCGGAAAAATCATGCCTGACGGCCCTGCCATGCAAGCGGGCTTGCGTAGCGGCGACACCATAATGGAAGTCAATGGAGTGCCGATAGCCGATGGTCTGGCATTCGTCGAACTGGTGCGTGCCTCGCCCGGCAAGCCACTGCAGATTACCGGCTTGCGCGACCAGCAGGAATTCCGCTCGACGGTGACGCCGGTCGCGCAAGAAAAAGATGGTCAGATCTTCGGCCGCATTCAAGTGGAAGTACCCTTGGCGCCGGAAATGACCATTGCCAGCGAAGCGCCATTGACAGCCTTGCGCAAGGCAGTAACACGCACTTGGGACACCAGTGTCATGACTCTGAAAATGTTGGGGAAAATGATCATCGGCGAGGTGTCCTGGAAAAATATTACCGGTCCGATCACCATTGCCGATTACGCAGGACAGACGGCACGCGTTGGCGCAATCAGTTTTTTCAGCTTCATCGCCTTCATCAGCATCAGCATTGGTGTGATGAACCTGCTTCCCATCCCGGTTTTGGACGGGGGGCTTTTGCTGTATTATTCGCTGGAAGTTTTGACCGGGCGCACTGTTTCCGAACGGTTCGGAGAAATTGCACAGCGCGCCGGTTTGGGCCTCCTGATGACCTTGATGGTAGTCGCAGTCTTCAATGATATTGCCCGCCTCTTTTCCTGAAATCTTTGCGATATCGTCCTTGCGAACCGTCTGACAAGAACATTAAAAAATAACCGATAGCCAATGAAATTACATTCCGAGCGCGTTTCCCTGCCCATTTTTCCCCGTCGTATTCTTGCCATCGCAGCGTTTGCCCTATGTTCCGGCCAAGCCTTGGCGGTTGCGCCTTTTACGGTGAGAGATATCCGGGTCGAAGGTATTCAGCGCACCGAGGCTGGAACCGTATTCAGCTATTTGCCGGTTCGCGTCGGCGAAACCTATACCGATGAAAAAGGAACGGCGGCGATCAAGGCCTTGTACGCAACAGGCTTTTTCAAGGACGTGCGGGTGGAAGTCGAAGGCGACGTGCTGGTCGTGATGGTGGAAGAGCGTCCCGCAATCGCCGGGGTTGAATTTACCGGCACCAAGGAGTTTGAAAAAGATGCGCTGGTCAAGGCCTTGAAAGAAATCGGTCTGGCGGAATCGCGGATTTTCGACAAGGCCTTGGTCGACAAGGCGGAGCAGGAACTCAAGCGGCAGTACCTTTCGCGCGGCTTGTACGGCGTGCAAATTACCACGACGATTACGCCGATCGAGCGTAACCGGGTAACGGTCAATTTTGCGGTGGATGAGGGGGAGGTTTCCCGTATCAAGCAAATCAATATCGTCGGCAACAAGGCGTTCAAGGACAGCGAGCTTCGAGACTTGTTAAGTCTCTCGACGCCTGGTTGGTTCACTTGGTACACCAAGGCTGATCAATATTCGAAACAAAAGTTGACTGGCGATATTGAAACGCTGAAGTCTTTTTACCTGAATCACGGGTATCTGGAATTGCAAATCGAGTCGACTCAGGTCTCGATCACTCCTGATAAAAAGGACATCTACATTACCATCAACATCAACGAAGGCGAGAAGTACACCGTGTCTGGCGTCAAGCTCGAAGGCGAAATGTTCGGTCGCGAGGAAGAGCTCAAGTCGCTGGTGCAACTGAAAGCCGGTGACGTGTATTCCGGCGAAAAGTTGGCCGAGAGTGTCAAGAAAATTTCAGAACGGATGGGTAATTTCGGCTATGCATTTGCCAACGTCAATGCCAATCCCGAAATCAACCGGGAGAAAAAGGAAGTCGCATTTACGGTATTGATTGATCCGGGCAAGCGCGTATATGTGCGGCGTATCAATGTGGTGGGCAACAGCAAGACGCGTGATGAAGTCGTACGGCGCGAATTGCGGCAATTCGAAGACTCCTGGTATGACGGCGAAAAGATCAAGCTTTCACGCGATCGCGTTGATCGTCTAGGGTATTTCAAAGAGGTGAACATCGAGACCCCGGAAGTGCCGGGCAGTGTCGATCAGGTCGACATCAACATGGCCGTGGTCGAAAAGCCGACTGGCAATATCCTGCTCGGCGCCGGTTTTTCCAGCAGTGAAAAGCTGACTTTTACCGGGTCGATTCAGCAAACCAATGCCTTCGGCAGCGGCAATACGCTGGGACTGGACTTGAATACCAGCCAACTGAACCGTACCATCGCGGTCTCTCAGACCAATCCGTATTTCACAGATGATGGTGTCAGCCGCAGCTATGAAGTGTTTTACCGCACGACGCGCCCGCCGCTCGTTAACACCGGTGATTACGCGGTGAAAACGGCCGGAGCCAATATCAAGTTCGGTGTGCCGTTTTCGGAACTGGACACGATCTACTTTGGCGCCGGCGTCGAAAGAACCAAGGTCGAAACCTACAACACCAATGATCCGAACCACCCGAACAGCCCTCAATTGTATTTGACGTATGCGTCCAATTTCGGCGATGGCATCGTTGCGACTACGACCAGCTTTCCCTTAACTGCGGCGTGGCAGCGCGATAGCCGGGATAGTGCCTTGACTCCTTCTGTAGGCCGCTATCAGCGCGTCAATCTGGAAGTTGCGCCGGCCGGCAGTCTGCGCTATTACCGTGCGATATACCAGCATCAATATTTCCAGCCGCTGTTCAGAACCATCACCCTGGCCTTGAACGGCGAATTCGATTACGGCAAAGGGCTCGGCGGCAAACCTTACCCAGTCTTTAAAAATTTCTATGCCGGCGGTATTGGATCGGTGCGGGGATTTGACACATCATCGCTCGGTCCGCGCGCCACCAATGGCGATCCCCTCGGTGGTACCTCGCGGATCATTGCAAATGCCGAATTGCAGTTTCCATTTCCTGGTTCAGGCAGTGATCGCAGCTTACGCTGGTTCACCTTCTTTGACGCGGGTAACGTCTATGCTGAAGGCGATAAGGTCAAGCTGTCGGAGTTGCGTTATTCCGCCGGTTTGGGCATCAGCTGGATTTCGCCGATCGGTCCGCTCAAGCTGAGCTATGGCACGCCTTTGAATGCCAAGGCCGATGACAAGAAACAGCGTTTCCAGTTTCAATTGGGCACCGGTTTCTGATTTCCGGACACTTGGTGGCATAATAGCCGTTTAATAAGGACCCAGGCAAATCCATTGTGCAGGCTAAAGCCGGAGCCACAGAATGGCGAGCAGGTCCGAAGAGCAATTTGAATCGCGGAGAATAACCTTGAAGTCGCAAATAAAATCATCAGTATTGTCCAAGTGTGCAGTCTTGTTGGCGGCATCGTTATTGTCGATTGCCGTTCATGCTCAGGAAACGAAAATCGGTTTTGTCAGCACTGAACGGATTTTCCGTGAGGCGACACCTGCCAAGGCGGCACAAGTAAAGATCGAGCAAGAATTTTCCAAGCGGGAAAAAGATTTGCAAGATCTCGCTGCTCGCATTAAAACCATGTCGGAGAAGCTCGATAAAGAAGCGACCGTATTATCCGAGTCGGATCGCGGCAAACGTCAGCGCGACTTGACCGACCTGGACAAGGACTTTCAGCGCAAGCAGCGTGAATTCCGTGAGGACTTGAACCAGCGGCGCAACGAGGAGCTTGCCATTGTGCTCGAGCGCACCAACAAGGTCATCAAGCAAATCGCCGAGGCGGAAAAATACGACATCGTATTTCAGGAGGCGGTCTATATCAGCCCGCGCATCGACATCACTGACAAGGTGTTGAAGGCGCTCAACAAATAACATTCCCAGCCGCTTGAAAATGGCGTTTCTTCAAGCGGAAGAAAGGGTGCTTGGCGCATACGCGCCTTATGCATTTTGTTTCACAATGCACTGAAAGGGCCACAATGGGCACTCGGCTGCGAGAACTGGTCGAACGCTTGGGTGGCCAGTTGATCGGGGATGCGGAGCTTGAAATTTCCGGCATCGCACCTCTCGACGAGGCAACGGCGTCACACATTACTTTTCTATCCAATTCCAAGCTTCGCCTCCAGGCGCAACAAACTCGAGCTGCGGCACTTATTCTGTCGGCCGTGGACGATGTGGTGGTCGCACAGAATTATCACGGTGCCCGTATCGTTGTCGCCAATCCCTATGCTTATTTTGCCCGTGCCGCGCAACTGTTCGCTGCTCAGCATGCTATTCCTGTAGTCCCAGGCATACATCCAAGCGCAAGTGTTGATCCAACTGCGCAAGTCGCGGCGAGTGCATGCATTGGACCGCATGTCACGGTCGAGGCGAATGCGGTGATCGGCGATCATTGCCGGATCGATGCCGGCTCTTTTATTGGCCGCGGCGCGCATATCGGGGCAGGCACGCATTTCCATGCGCGGGTGACATTTCATGCAGACTGCCGGATTGGGGAGCGCGGCATCATTCATTCCGGCGCGGTAGTGGGGGGGGATGGCTTCGGCTTTGCCAACGAAGGCGGAATGTGGATCAAGATTCCGCAAACCGGAAGAGTGGTGATCGGTAGGGATGTCGACATCGGCGCCAATACCACTATTGATCGCGGCGCACTGGCCGATACCATCATCGAAGATGGCGTCAAACTCGATAATCAAATCCAGATTGGGCATAACTGCCATATCGGCGCCCATACCGCGATGGCAGGATGTGTCGGCGTCGCCGGCAGCGCAAAGATCGGCAAGCACTGCACTTTTGGCGGTGCCGCCATGGTGCTGGGACATTTGACCATTGCCGATCATGTGCATATTTCATCCGGCAGCCAGGTGACACGCTCGATCCTGGAGCCCGGACAATACACCGGGTTTTATCCGCTGGCGAAAAATGCCGAGTGGGAAAAATCCGCCGCCATCGTACGCAATTTAGCGACGATGCGTGAGAAAATTCGTGCGTTGGAAAAAATAATTAAATCGCTTACCGAAGATAATAATGAATAGTCTCGACATCAATCAAATCAAGGAATACCTGCCGCACCGCTATCCGCTTTTATTGGTTGATCGCGTGCTGAATTGGGAGGCGGGAAAGTCCATCACCGCCATTAAAAACATCACGATCAACGAAGAAATTTTCAATGGCCATTTCCCGCACAAGCCGGTGATGCCGGGTGTACTGATGATCGAGGCAATGGCGCAAACCGCGGCCTTGCTTTCCTTCCTGACGATGGGGCTGAAACCGGATGCCGACAGCGTGGTGTATTTTGCCGGTATTGACGGGGCACGGTTCAAGCGTCCGGTGGTACCGGGAGATCAATTGAAAATGGAAGTGGAAATCCTGCGCCATGCGCGCGGCATATGGAAATACAAGGCGACAGCATCGGTCGATGGCCAGCTCGCTGTTGAGGCAGAATTGATGTGCACGATGCGTAGTGCTAGCGACGCGAGCCAGCCCGCGGGGCAGTAATGGCAAATATCCATCCTACTGCGATTGTCGATCCGAGGGCATTGCTCGATGAAAGCGTCGAAGTCGGTGCCTATTCGATTATCGGGCCTGACGTCAGCATCGGGGCGCGCACCAGGATCGGTCCGCATGTCGTAATCGAGGGGCATACCTCCATCGGCTGCGACAATTCGTTTTTCCAGTTTTGTTCGATCGGCGCCGCGCCGCAGGACATGAAGTACAAGGATGAGCCGACTCGCCTGATTATCGGTGACCGTAACAAGATTCGGGAATTTTGTACCTTCAACCGGGGAACAGTGCAGGATGCCGGTGTAACCAGCCTTGGCAACGATAACTGGATCATGGCTTACGTGCACCTGGCCCATGACTGCCAAGTCGGCAATAACACCATTCTTGCCAATAATGTGACGCTGGCAGGGCATGTGCATTTGGACGACTGGGTATTTCTCGGTGGCTTCACGACAGTGCATCAGTTTTGCCATATCGGCGCGCATGCCATGACGGCGTTTACTTCCGCGGTGAGCCAGGACGTTCCGCCGTTTGTTACGGTTGCCGGCAATCGTGCGGTGCCTGCCGGCATCAATACCGAAGGGCTGAAACGGCGTGGTTTCTCGAGCGATCAGATCGCCGATATCCGTCGTGCTTACAAGCTGATTTACCGGTCGGGTTTGTCGCTCGAAGAAGCGAAGCGGGCCTTGGCCAAGGAAGAAATTGCCTCTCCTGATTCCGCTACCCATCTGCGCTTGATGCATCTCTTCCTCGACAGCAGCACCCGTGGCATTGTTCGCTAGACAGTCGATTGCAATGGTCGCCGGCGAAGCATCCGGCGACTTGCTGGCTGGTCGCATGTTGTCCGGCTTGCGCCCCTTGTTGCGCGATGCGCACATCCATGGCATCGGCGGGCCGAACATGGCGGCTCACGGCTTTGTCAGCGACTGGCCGATGGAAAAATTAACGGTACGCGGTTTGTTCGAAGTGATCCCGCGCTACCGGGAGATCAAGGGTATCCAGAATGCGCTGCGCGACAAGCTGATTGCGGAGAAGCCGGCGCTGTTCATCGGTGTCGATTATCCCGGCTTCAATCTCGGTCTGGAAATGCAGTTGAGGCAGGCCGGCATTCCGACCATGCATTTCATCAGCCCGCAGATTTGGGCATGGCGAGGCGGCCGCATCAAAAAAATCGCGAAAGCCGTATCGCACATGCTGGTGATTTTTCCCTTCGAGGAAGCGATTTACCGCAACGCGAATATCCCGGTTACCTACGTCGGCCATCCCTTGGCGGAAGTCATCCCGATGGAACCTGACGTCGCTGCGGCGCGCAAGGCGCTAGGGCTTGTCCTGGATGGCCCGGTCGTCGCAATACTTCCCGGGAGCCGGATGTCGGAATTGAAATACAACAGCGTGGCGTTTGTGCAGGCGGCCAAATTGTTGGCGCAACGCGATCCATCCTTGCGTTTCGTGGTTCCGATGGTGGGCGAACGGCAGCGGCTCTATTTCGAAGCGCTTCTCCGACAAGCCGGTTTGCAAGACGTTGCGCTGGAAATCCTCGATGGCCAATCGCATCTTGCGATTGCCGCTGCCGATGCTGTTCTGGTCGCTTCCGGTACTGCTTCACTCGAAGTAGCTTTGTACAAGAAGCCGATGGTGATCGCTTACAAAATGATGCGTGCCACATGGGAAATCATGCGTCACATGGGCTATCAGCCATGGATCGGATTGCCCAATATCCTTGCGCGCGAATTTCTGGTTCCGGAACTGTTGCAGGGCGCCGCAACACCGCAGGCTTTGGCCGAGGCTCTCTGGAAGCAAATGAATGATGGCAATCACCGTGATCGCTTGAAGCAGCGTTTCACCGAGATGCATCACACGCTGCTGCGCAACACCGCAAACGACAGCGCACAAGCGGTAATGAGATTGATAGAACAAGCCGGCGGTGGAGTCTGACGTGAGAAAACACGATACCAACCTGTCCCTGTTCGACCATGCTGGCGAGCTGATCTGCGGCGTGGATGAGGCCGGCCGCGGACCGCTGGCCGGGCCGGTATTCGCCGCCGCGGTCATTCTCGACCCGGCTCGGCCGATAGCGGGATTGCGCGACTCGAAAAAGCTGAGCGAGGCGCGGCGCGACGCTCTCGCAATCCAGATCAAAGCCGATGCGTTGGCTTGGGCGATCGCACAGTGTTCGGAGGCCGAAATCGATACGCTCAATATTCTGCAGGCAAGCATGCTGGCCATGCGGCGCGCGGTGGAAGGGTTGAAAGTCTTGCCGACGCTTGCCCTGATCGACGGCAATCGCTGTCCGGTGATGGCTATTCGATCGGAGGCAATCGTGCGTGGCGACGACAAGATTCCGGCAATTTCAGCAGCGTCGATTCTGGCTAAAACAGCACGCGATGCGGCGCTGCTCAAGCTGCATGAGCAGTATCCGGATTATGCTTTCGACCAGCACAAGGGGTACCCGACCGCCTTGCACATGGAGCGCTTGCGCGCATTCGGCGTTTCACCTGTGCATCGTAAATCCTATGCGCCGGTGCGCGAACTGCTGGACATGAACCGCACATGAAATTGATTTCTTCGCGCGAGAATGCGCTTTACAAAGAACTGAAGCATCTTGCCGCCAGTTCTCAGGCGCGTCGCAGGGCTGGTAGAACCCTGTTGGACGGCGTTCATTTATGTGAAGCTTACATCCAGCATCTAGGCTGTCCGCCGCTATGTGTGGTCAGTGAAAGCTTTCAGGGGCACGCGGAAGTAGCGGCCATCACGGCGCGCTGTGCTACAGGCAAAACGCAGTGCATCGTTTTGCCGGACGCGCTGTACCATGCGCTAAGTCAGGTCGAACATGGAGTCGGCTTGTTGTTCGTGATCGACACTCCGCAAGCGGCCGTTCCACGGACTTTGTCAGGTTCCGCAGTGCTGCTCGATAATCTGCAGGATCCCGGCAATCTCGGTTCGATTCTGCGCAGCGCCGCTGCTTCCGGCATTGAATCGGTATTTTGCAGTCCCGGGACGGCGTTTGCCTGGTCGCCCAAAGTCCTGCGCGCCGGTATGGGGGCGCACTTTTTGCTGAAGATATTTGAAAATGTCGATTTGCTGCATTTGGCGAAGTCGTCTTCGGTGCCGGTGTTGGCTACCAGTTCGCATGCTGAGCATCAAGTGTACGATTTGGACCTAAGCCAACCCGTGGCATGGTTATTTGGGCACGAAGGGCAGGGCATTTCCGAAGAGTTGCTGGCGCTGGCAACGGATCGCGTGGCGATCCCGCATATGGGCGCCATGGAGTCGCTGAATGTGGCGGCTAGTGCAGCCGTGTGCTTTTTTGAGCAGGTTAGGCAAAAGACCGTTAAGGCTTAATCTTGGTTGACCGGCGTAAATTCTTCGCATCGGACATATACAAGCCCGGGCTCCAGACAACGTTGATCCTCTTCCGGCTGGATCGCGCTATTGGGGGAGTAAATGTGGTCAAATTGATATTTTTCCCCGGAAATCACGACGTAGCGGTAAATTTGGGAGCCCATATAATTCCCGATTGCATCCATCACTTGCTCGGGCTTGTCGTAACTGAAACGCTTTGAGACAGAAGTTATACGCCGTTGCGAATTGAAACCGAGCGCTTCAATGGCATCTTCGACGTTGCCCAGCTCATCCTTCATTATCCAGAAAAAGAATATCAGAGCCGCCCAAAGAAGCAGTTCTATCGCAATAAGGTCCATCCCAATCCTCTTTTCGTAAATACTTTTCTTTATAACGGATTTGTAAGGAGCTTGTAAGTATTTTCTGGATTATTCCGGGGTATTTCTTCAACGGGATTTTATTGCATTAATATAAAAGAAGAGCTGGCATCTCTACAGGCCGACTCTTCTTTTATAGCTATTTATAACTATTGAAATAAGCGCAAAGCCCGAAATTAATCAATAGGCACGCTTATCCGATTTAATTTCCTGCAGGATCATTGTTGCGATTTCTTCAATTGACTTCGCGGTGGAGGACATCCAGCGTATTCCTTCGCGCCGCATCATTTTTTCCGCCTCATTGACCTCGTAGCGACAGTTTTCCAGGGAGGCGTACTTACTGCCCGGCCGTCGCTCGTTTCGCACCTCCGACAGCCGATCAGGCGTGATCGAGAGCCCAAAAATCTTGGGCTTGTATGGCTGCAAGCCACTGGGCAGTTTTTCGCGTTCAAAATCGTCCGGAATCAAGGGGTAGTTTGCTGCCTTGATGCCATATTGCATGGCCAGATACAGGCTGGTCGGTGTCTTGCCGCAACGCGATACGCCGACCAGAATGACATCGGCGGTCGAAAGATTCTTGTTGGATTGACCATCGTCGTGAGCCAGCGAGAAATTGATCGCTTCGATCCGGTTCTTATATTCGTCCGAATCGGAAATGTTATGGCTGCGGCCGATGGTATGTGTCGATTTCACGCCGAATTCCTGCTCCAGCGGCTCGACGAAAGTCTGTATCAGGTCCATGTGCATGCCCTTGGACTGCCGCACCACGGTCGACAAGTCGGATTTGACGAGAGTTGAAAACACGATCGGCCGTTTGCCGTCGCTTTGGTAAGCCTCGTTGATTCGCCGCACCGCCTCGTAAGCCTTGTCCAGCGTATCGATAAAAGGAAGTCGGACTTGTTTGAAGCGCAAGTCGAATTGCGTCAAGACCGAGTGGCCGAAGGTTTCGGCCGTGATGCCGGTGCCGTCCGAAACGAAGAAGACCGTGCGGTCGATAGGCGGAAAATGCGGTTGAACGGAAATCGACATGGTGTAATGGATGAAAAAAAGTCACTAAAAAGTCAGGTCCCTGTTGGGTAATATGAGTTGCGCCATGTAAAATAAGCGCTAACGAATCAACCAGCTTGCTCCTTAGAATAACAAAAACATCCGGTCGGCGAAGGCAAACGTGAAAATTTCCCATCATCAAAATAGAGGTAGTTATGTCCAACGCTGTACAAACAGGGGCAAATGCCGCCCCAGTGTCGGGGGCCGCATACGTAGTCTCCTTTGAAAATTTGCGGATGACGGATGTTGATTCCGTCGGCGGAAAAAATGCATCGCTCGGTGAAATGATCAGTCAGTTGGCTGATGCCGGCGTGCGCGTGCCCGGCGGTTTCGCGACCACGGCACAGGCTTTCCGGGATTTTCTGACGCATAGCATCGATGGCGGCCCTACGCTGGAAACGCGTATCGCCGAACGCTTGGTTTCGCTGAATATCGATGACGTCCGGGCTTTGGCGCAAGCCGGCGCCGAGATTCGCCAGTGGATTTTAGACACGCCATTCCAGCCGCGTCTTCAAGAGGAAATTACCGAGTTTTATCAGAAACTTGTCGCTGGGTCCTCAAGCGAAGTATCGTTTGCGGTGCGCTCCTCCGCTACTGCTGAAGACTTGCCCGATGCGTCTTTTGCCGGTCAGCAGGAGACTTTCCTGAACGTGGTCGGAATCGACAACGTGCTCGAAGCGATGAAGCATGTGTTTGCCTCGTTGTACAACGATCGTGCGATTTCCTATCGAGTGCACAAAGGCTTTACCCATTCCGAGGTCGCTTTATCGGCCGGCGTACAACGCATGGTGCGTTCGGACTTGGGGGCGGCCGGCGTGATGTTCACACTCGATACCGAATCCGGTTTCAAGGATGTCGTTTTCATCACGTCCAGCTACGGCTTGGGTGAGACCGTGGTGCAGGGGGCCGTCAATCCCGACGAATTCTATGTCCACAAGCCGATGCTGGAGCAAGGCAAATTGCCTATCATTCGCCGCAATATCGGCTCGAAACTGATCAAGATGGAATTCACCGGCGAAGCCAAGGCTGGCCGTTCAGTCAAGACTGTCGATGTGCCGATCGAACTGCGCAATCGCTATTCGCTGGATGATGCAGAAATCGTCGAACTTGCCAAATATGCGACCATCATCGAAAAACATTATGCGCGTCCGATGGATATCGAATGGGGCAAGGATGGCCGCGACGGCAAATTGTATATTCTGCAGGCCCGTCCTGAAACGGTGAAATCGCAACATGCGGCGGCAGATGCGCAGCAACGCTACAAGCTTAAGGGTAGCGGTACGGTATTGGCGGCAGGGCGTGCGATCGGCCAAAAAATCGGCGCCGGCCCGGTGCGCGTGATCCAGGATCCGGCGGAGATGGAGCGTGTCCAGCCAGGCGACGTGCTGGTGGCCGATATGACCGACCCCAATTGGGAGCCGGTCATGAAGCGCGCAGCGGCAATCGTGACCAATCGCGGCGGCCGCACTTGCCACGCCGCGATTATCGCGCGTGAACTGGGCGTGCCGGCCGTAGTCGGCTGCGGTGATGCAACCGACGTGCTCAAGGACGGTACCCTTGTCACCGTTTCCTGCGCCGAAGGTGATGAAGGCAAAATCTATGACGGATTGCTGGAGACCGAAGTAACGGAAGTTTCGCGCGGCGAACTGCCCAAGCTGCCGCTCAAGATCATGATGAACGTCGGCAATCCGCAATTGGCCTTTGATTTCCAGGCAATCCCGAATGGGGGTGTCGGTTTGGCGCGCCTGGAATTCATCATCAACAACAATATCGGCGTCCATCCAAAAGCGATTCTCGAATACCCCAATATCGATGCCGACCTCAAGAAGGCGGTCGAATCGGTGGCGCGCGGCCACGCGTCGCCCAAGGCATTCTATGTAGACAAACTCGCTGAAGGGATAGCCACCATCGCGGCGGCATTCTGGCCGAAGCCCGTCATCGTGCGCTTGTCGGACTTCAAGTCGAACGAGTATAAAAAGCTGATCGGCGGCTCACGCTACGAACCGGATGAGGAAAACCCGATGCTCGGTTTCCGTGGCGCGGCACGCTATCTGGCCCCGGATTTTGCCGAGTCTTTCGAAATGGAATGCCTGGCGATGAGGCGGGTACGCAACGACATGGGGCTCACCAATGTCGAAATCATGGTGCCGTTTGTACGTACCCTGGGCCAGGCGGAAAAAGTCGTCAATCTGCTCGGCAAGAACGGCCTGAAGCGCGGGGAAAATGGCCTGCGCCTGATCATGATGTGCGAGGTTCCTTCGAACGCGATCCTGGCGGAGCAATTCCTCGAATATTTCGACGGTTTCTCGATCGGGTCCAACGATTTGACGCAGCTCACACTCGGCCTTGATCGCGATTCCGGAATGGAATTGCTGGCGGCCGATTTCGACGAGCGCGATCCGGCGGTGCGAGCGTTGTTGTCTAAAGCGATTGCTGCTTGCCGGGCGCAGGGTAAGTACATCGGGATTTGTGGCCAGGGGCCGTCTGATCATCCCGATTTTGCCGAGTGGCTGATGAAAGAAGGAATTGCATCGATTTCGCTGAATCCTGACTCGGTGATCGATACCTGGCAAAAGTTGGCCGCGGTGAAATAGTGGTAAAAGCCCTCGCCGGCAATTCGCTTGCGAGGGCTTTTTCATTTCCAATGAGCAGCGATAAGGGCGGCAGATGACTGACTGGATCATATGGTTTGTAGCGGCTGGTGTTGTCCTTATACTTGAGATTTTCAGCGGCACATTCTATCTGCTGATGATTGCGGTCGGACTTGCCGCGGGCGGACTAGGTGCTTTGCTCGGTTTTTCTGATGCGACTCAATACATCATTGCCGCCGTGGTCGGCAGCGTTGCGACGTATGCTTTGCGCCGCAGTAAATTTGGGAAACATCAGAAAAGCGATGCGACCCGTGATCCGAACGTCAACCTGGATATTGGTCAAACACTGACCATCAAGGAATGGAAAACCGAGGGCGGACATTGCAGCGCACGGGTCATGTATCGCGGTGCGATGTGGGATGTCGATCTTTTGCCCGGCGCGACCGTGCAGGCGGGGGTGTTTACAATTCGTGAAATACGCGGCAACCGTCTGATTGTGACAAATTCTCCGAGCAGCAACTGATGATAAAAGAGGAAACATCATGCCATTCAGCTTTGGAAGTTTTGCGTTTATTCTTTTTCTGCTTGCGATCGTCTTCGTGGTCAAGACCATCAATGTCGTGCCGCAGCAGCATGCCTGGGTGGTCGAGCGCCTGGGCAAATATCACGCGACCCTGCCGCCCGGTTTGAACATCGTGCTGCCGTTCATCGATCGCATCGCCTATAAGCACGTATTGAAGGAAATCCCGCTCGATGTGCCGCCACAGGTATGCATCACCAAAGACAATACGCAACTGCAGGTAGACGGCATCCTGTACTTCCAGGTGACAGATCCGATGCGTGCGTCCTACGGCTCATCGAATTACATTGCTGCGATCACTCAACTGGCGCAAACCACGCTGCGCTCCGTGATCGGGAAAATGGAACTCGACAAGACCTTCGAAGAACGTGAGCACATCAACACCGCGATCGTCAACGCAATCGACGAATCGGCCGCCAACTGGGGGGTGAAAGTGCTGCGGTACGAAATCAAGGACCTGACGCCACCCAAGGAAATCCTGCATGCGATGCAGGCACAAATTACCGCAGAGCGTGAGAAGCGCGCCTTGATCGCTGCGTCGGAAGGGCGCAAGCAGGAACAGATCAATATTGCTACCGGTGAGCGTGAAGCCGCAATTGCGAAATCGGAAGGCGAGAAACAAGCGTCGATCAATCGTGCGCAAGGCCAAGCCGCGGCGATTCTGGAGATTGCCGAAGCCAGCGCCGAAGCCTTGCGTAAAACCGCGTCGGCAATCCGCGAACCAGGTGGTTCGGATGCGGTCAACCTAAAGGTGGCGGAGCAGTATGTGAATGCATTCTCTCAACTTGCACGCACCAATAATTCAATCATCGTTCCAGCCAATCTGAGCGACATCAGCGGTTTGATCGCCAGCGCGATGCAGGTCGTGAAGGCGCAGAACAAGGGTTAGAGACAATAGCCAGAGCGCTTAATGGGGATGGTGAAGCGTGACTATTGACTGACCATTATCAGGGCGCTATCGCCCATATGACTTGCCCAAACAATTTACAAGCGCTGATACGAAACAGCAGTTTCGTATCAGCGCTTGTTTTGCTTCATGATTTTCTGCTGCTCGCGCTGCCAATCGCGTTCTTTGTCGGACTCCCGCTTGTCATGCAGCTTCTTGCCCTTGGCCAGGCCTATCTCGCACTTGATGCGCCCCCGCAGGTAATGCAAATTCAGCGGCACCAGCGTATATCCGGCGCGTTCCACTTTGCCGATCAACTTGTTGATCTCAGCCGCATTGAGCAAAAGCTTGCGCGTGCGCACCTGGTCAGGATGGATGTGGGTTGAGGCGGTTGGCAGCGGACTGATGTGTGCGCCAAACAGGAAGATTTCGCCGTTACGTACGATTACGTAGGCTTCTTTTAGCTGCGTCCGGCCCGCGCGTATCGCCTTGACCTCCCAGCCTTCCAATACGATGCCTGCTTCGAAGCGTTCTTCGATAAAGTAGTCGTGGAAGGCTTTTTTATTGTCGACAATGGTCATGAGCTGGAGAAAGTCGGTTGGTCGGTTAAACTATATACCTTGCATGGGCACAAATTGCGTTTTTTGGCGAATCTGGTGGGCGCATTGCTGCGTTGTTCGTCGCTTGTGGTGAACTTCGCACCGCGGCGCGCCGGACGCCTTGCCCCGCATCGGGCCAGATCCGCCAAAAAACGCAATTTGTGCCCATGCAGGTATAAGCTTCGGGATTCTATCAAACGGTTCAGCCAATGGCAGTAGTGCATAAATCGGTATTTCTGGGATATAGCGCGGAACAGATGTTCGCGCTGGTGAATAATATCGAGGACTATCCTCGATTTTTGCCTTGGTGCGGCGAGGTCGACGTGCGTCAGCAAGAAGAAAACAAGCTGATTGCGACGCTCTGCATACACTACCACGGGATAAAGCAGCGCTTTACGACACAAAACATGAATCAACCTTCAAGCTCGATAAAAATGCATCTGGTGGAGGGGCCATTTAAACATCTGGACGGTACCTGGAGTTTCAAGCCTTTGCGGGCCGATGCCTGCAAAATCGATTTTGAGCTGCATTATGAATTTTCCAGCAAAGTGCTGGAGCAGCTCATTGGCCCAGTATTCAACATGATTACGAACAGTTTTGTCGATTCTTTTTGCAAGCGGGCGGAGACCGTCTATGGCTGACACTGGCAGCGAACTCCGGGTTCAGGTCTGTTACGCGGCACCGGAACGCCAATTTCTGAAGCAACTTGCGGTCGCATCCGGCACCAGCGTGCATCGGGCCATCCAGCAAAGCGGCCTATTGCAGAGCGTGCCTGAAATCGACCTGTCGGTTTTACGGGTAGGTATATACGGCAAGCTCAGGACTCTCGATACGCTCCTGCACGACGGCGATAGAGTGGAAATTTACCGCCCGCTGATCGCCGATCCCAAGGAGTCGCGCCGCAAGCGAGCGGAAAAGAAGGATAAAAAGACCAGGTAAGTTTGGCTACTTGCAGCTGTCAATAATGCTCTTGGCTTCTTTCATTTCCTGAGTGCGCTGGTCGTCGCTCAAATACTCGCGTTCACCATTTTTGCCTGTGCGGTACATGCGTTCACCATTCGCCAGACTTTGGTTGTAGCTGCGCGCGCGCTCACAGTTCTTGGCTTTGTCGGCTGCGGCCTTTGCCTGTTCTGCAGCTTTCTTCTCTTTTTCGGCCTGTTCCATTTTGCGCTTGTTGAAATCTGCATTCTTTTCTGCAGTGCTCATGGGTGCACTTTGCTGGGCCGTCTCGGGACTTGCTGATTTTTCCTCTTTGCTCGGCGCCGGTGTGGTTCCAGCAGGCGGCTGTGAACGGGAGGCCGGTTCCTTCAAAATGCGTTCCTTCGGTACAGATACCGGGGGAGCCATGTCGGAATACTGCTTGACGCCTTTTTCATCGAGCCAGATGTATTGGGCAAAGGCTGCAGTACTCACGCCCAGGGCCGCCAATCCTGTGGCAATTCGTTTCAAACTGGGGTTCATGCGAAATCCTTGTAATCTTGTTAAAGCAGATATGCGATTTCGCCATGCTTTGTACGCGCTGTCAATGAATTCGCTTGTTTATAGTCATTGCCGGAACGACGCGCTTTATATATTTCTGTATAATTCGCTTTTGCGCCAATAGGAAATGCTATGCGTTTACTCCAAAAAGCACTCACATTCGATGATGTGCTGCTCGTCCCGGCTTACTCGGATATCCTCCCCAAAGACACTTCACTTAAGACGCGTTTGACACGCAATATCACGCTGAACATACCGCTGTTATCGGCGGCGATGGACACTGTGACCGAGGCGCGTCTTGCGATTGCGATGGCGCAGGAAGGCGGCATCGGCATCGTCCACAAGAACCTGACTGCGAAAGACCAGGCGCGTGAAATCGCCAAGGTCAAGCGTTTTGAATCCGGCGTGGTGCGCGATCCGATCACGATTCCGCCCACCATGAAGATCCGCGACGTGATCGCATTGTCCGGCCAGCACGGCATCAGCGGGTTTCCTGTGGTGGAGGGCAAGCAGGTGGTCGGCATCATCACCAATCGCGACTTGCGCTTTGAAGAAGAGCTCGATGCCGAAGTGCGCGCCAAGATGACGCCGCGCGAAAAACTGGTTTATGTCAAAGAAGGCGCCGAACTGGCGGAAGCCAAGCGTTTGATGAACAAGCATCGCTTGGAGCGCGTCATGGTGGTCAATGACAGTTTCGAGTTGCGTGGCCTGATCACTGTGAAGGATATCCAGAAAGCGACCGAGCATCCGTTTGCTTCGAAAGACGGCTACGGCAAGCTGCGAGTCGGTGCAGCAGTGGGCGTCGGCGCCGACAATGACGAGCGCATCGATTTGCTGGTGAAGGCGGGCGTGGATGTAATCGTGGTTGACACTGCGCATGGCCATTCCAAAGGCGTGTTGGATCGCGTCAAATGGATCAAGACCAATTACCCGGGCGTTGATGTCATAGGCGGCAATATCGCCACAGCGGCCGCGGCAAAAGCCTTGGTTGATCACGGTGCCGATGGTGTCAAGGTTGGTATTGGCCCCGGCTCTATTTGCACCACACGTATTGTCGCAGGCGTCGGCGTGCCGCAAATTTCAGCGATTTCGAATGTGGCGCAAGCATTGAAGGGCACGGGCGTTCCTTGCATCGCCGACGGCGGGATTCGGTTCTCCGGCGACATTTCGAAGGCCCTTGCAGCCGGTGCGTCCAGCGTCATGATGGGCAGTATGTTTGCGGGCACCGAAGAGGCTCCGGGTGAAGTCATACTGTACCAAGGGCGCAGCTACAAGTCGTATCGCGGGATGGGCAGCCTGGGCGCAATGGCCGACGGCTCTGCCGACCGCTACTTCCAGGACTCCGCCAACAAACTCGACAAATTCGTGCCTGAGGGGATCGAGGGCCGAGTTGCTTATAAAGGCAGCGTACTGGCGATTCTTTACCAGCTGGTGGGTGGCGTGCGTTCATCGATGGGGTATTGCGGCTGTGCGACCATCGACGAGTTGCGCGAAAAGGCGGAGTTTGTCGAAATCACGTCGGCAGGAATGCGCGAGTCGCATGTGCATGACGTGCAAATTACCAAAGAAGCGCCAAACTACCGTGCCGACTGATTGTTTTCGAGGCACATGGCCCAAGCCAATATGACAAGCCAAGATCGTCCCATGCAGGCAGATGCAAGTGTGCGTGACGCAGAGCCGGCCGATGACGCCTCGATGGAAGTCGACCAGCAGCTATTGCGTATCCGGCGTATCGGCAAGCGTCTTTTCGGTGTTGCGAATTGCGTCATCACGTTCGCCGACACGTCGGCGAACATGCCGGAAAATGAACGTTCGCTGGCGTCGATCGAAGCTGCCTTCTGCCAGAGCATCCCGCTGCAGCCAAATGTTATTGTGGTATCTGACACACGTGCAGATGCGGTACTTAGCCAGCATCGTTTGGTAGCGGGTGCGCCTTACATCCGGTTTTTTGTCGCGCATCCGATCTACAACAATGACAATGCGGTGATCGGCAGCATCAACCTTATCGATTATTTGCCGCGTGCATTGAACGAGCAGGACAGGCAGTTGCTGGCCGATCTGGCGAGCCTGGTCGAGCGTGAGTTGCATTTGCGGTCGATGAGTGTAACTCAGCTTGATCTGCAAAAAAAGAATAAAAACCTGCGCCGGAAATCCCTGATCGATCCGCTGATCGGAACCTGGAACCGTGGCGCCATCATGCGCATCCTGACGATAGAGGCGATACGTTGCGACAAGCTCGGCATCCCTTTGTCGCTGATCGTGGCAGATCTGGATTTTTTTAAAAAAATCAATGATACCTACGGCCATCCTGCCGGCGATACCGTGCTGGTGAAGGTGGCAAGCCGCTTGCGTTCCTGCATACGTTCGCAGGAAGCGTTGGGTCGTTACGGCGGTGAAGAATTCCTTATCGTCTTGCCCGGCTCCTCGCATGCTACTGCGATGGCAGTTGGAGAACGCATGCGCCAGGCAGTTGCGACGCAGCCCGAAGTGATCGGTGGCGCCGCCTTTAATTTGACCATCAGCGCTGGCGTTGCCTCGACCGATTTGTTCCCAGCGGCGACTACCGAAGAACTGATCAGCCGAGCCGATGTCGCCCTGTATGCTGCCAAGGACGCGGGGCGCAACCGTGTCATTCTGGCTCAGCCCGATTAAATTTTTTCATTCCTTTGCCTGTTTTTTATAAGTTAAGTGCCCTCCATGCATTCCAAAATTCTCATCCTCGATTTCGGCTCCCAATTCACTCAACTGATCGCGCGACGCGTACGCGATGCCGGCGTTTTTTCTGAAGTGTTTCCCTGCGATGTGGGCGATGAATTCATCCGCGGCTATGGCGCAGCGGGGGTGATCCTGTCCGGCGGACCGGACTCGGTCACGGAAGGGCATACCGCACGTGCGCCGCAAGCGGTGTTTGAACTGGGTGTTCCGGTACTCGGGGTCTGTTATGGCATGCACACGATGGCCGAACAGTTGGGCGGTAAGGTTGAAAACGGCGTGGTGCGTGAATTCGGTTATGCCGAAGTCCGCGCGCGCAGCCATACGGCGCTGCTGAACGGCATCAACGATTTTGTCACGCCGGAAGGGCACGGCATGCTCAAAGTCTGGATGAGCCATGGCGACAAAGTGATTGAGATGCCGCCCGGCTTCAAGCTGATGGCGTCGACCGATAATTGTCCGATTGCCGCGATGGCCGATGAAGAGCGCAAATTCTACGCTATCCAATTCCATGCGGAAGTGACGCATACCCTGCAAGGCAAGGCGATTCTCGGTCGCTTCGTGCATGAGATCTGCGGCTGCAAATCGGACTGGAACATGCGCGACTATATTGCCGAGGCGGTCGAATCGATTCGTGCCCAGGTCGGCAAGGATGAAGTGATCCTCGGACTCTCGGGCGGCGTCGACAGCAGTGTCGCGGCGGCCTTGATCCACCGCGCGATCGGGCCCCAGCTTACCTGCGTTTTTGTCGATCATGGTCTGCTGCGCCTGGACGAGGGCAAGATGGTGATGGATATGTTCGGCAAGAACCTTGGCGTGAAGGTGGTCCGCATCGATGCCAGCGATCAGTTCATGAGTTTCCTGGCCGGAGTGACCGACCCGGAGATGAAGCGCAAAATTATCGGCCGCGAATTTATTGAAGTATTCCAAGCGGAAGCGGGTAAGCTCAGCAGCGCAAAATGGCTGGCGCAAGGTACGATTTATCCGGATGTAATCGAGAGCGCCGGCAAAGGTAAAAAAGGTCATACCATCAAGAGCCACCACAACGTCGGCGGTTTGCCGGAGACGCTCAACCTGAAGCTGCTGGAGCCCTTGCGTGAGTTGTTCAAGGACGAGGTGCGTGAACTGGGTGTCGCACTGGGTCTGCCGCACGACATGGTATATCGTCATCCTTTCCCCGGCCCAGGTTTGGGTGTACGGATTCTGGGCGAAGTGAAAAAAGAATTCGCCGATTTGCTGCGCCTCGCAGATGCAATTTTTATCGAAGAATTGCGTAATACTGTCGAGGAAAACAGCGGGAAGAGCTGGTACGAACTGACCAGCCAGGCGTTTGCCGTTTTTCTTCCAGTTAAATCGGTCGGGGTGATGGGAGACGGCCGCACCTACGAATACGTGGTGGCATTGCGCGCAGTGCAGACCCAGGATTTCATGACCGCACATTGGGCGCATCTGCCGCATGAACTATTGGCGAAAGTATCGAACCGCATTATCAATGAAGTGCGCGGCATTAATCGTGTGGTTTATGATATTTCCGGCAAGCCGCCGGCGACGATCGAATGGGAATGATTTGATAGCGTTTCACATCGTTTCATGACGACTCATCTTTCGACAAAAGCCCTTGATTTATCAAGGGCTTTTGTGTTTTATCGTCTCATGTTGAGTATTGACATCCCACGGTTTTTTACGGTTAAAGTGACGGTATAGTTTTGGAGGTACGGCATGACGACCCATTTACCGTCTTGATACTCTGACGGTAAATATGAGCGATGGAGGAAAGGACGATGGCCCTGAGTGATACGAAGCTGAAAAACCTCAAACCCCAAGACAAGGCTTACAAGGTTGCAGACCGCGACGGCATGTATGTAGTGGTTTCACCAAAGGGCACCATAACCTTCGCTATGACTACCGCCTGGCAGGCCGGCGTGAACCGCTTACCTTGGGGCAGTACGATGAGTTCTAAGCCAGCCCAAGCGTGACTCAGCGGTCATCAAGTACGGGGATCGGCTGTCGCTGGCCGATGCGCGCGAACTGCTGGCGCGGGCCAAGAATACTGTCAGCCACGGCGAATCGCCGGCACAGGACAAAGCTGACGGTAAAAAGGAGTTTCGGGAATCAGGCACCTTCCAGACCTTTGCCGAAATCTGGCTGCGCGACGCCGGCTTGGCTGACAGCACGGCAGCGATGCGCAAGAGCATCCTCGACCGCGACGTGCTGCCCAAGATCGGTAAACGCAAGCTGGAGGAAATCACGTCCAGTCAAGTGCTCGACCTGTGCGAGAAGATCAAAGAACGCGGGGTGCCGGCCACAGCGGTGCATGCCCGCGAAATCATCCAGCAAGTCTACCGTCACGCTATGTCGCGCGGTCTCAAGATCGACAACCCCGCCGAGGGCGTGAAAGCCTCGGCGATTGCTACGTTCAAGCCGCGGGAGCGGGCTCTGACGCCGGGCGAGGTCCAGACGTTTTTTACCGTCCTCGATACCGTCGGCACGCTGCCCACGCTCAAGCTCGCGGTCAAGTTCATCCTGCTGACGATGTGCCGCAAGGGCGAACTATTGCTGGCGACGTGGAAGGAAGTTGATTTCGAGGCAGCCACCTGGACGATTCCGGCTGAGCGCATGAAGGCCCGCCGGCCGCACGTGGTCTATCTGAGCCGGCAAGCCATCGATCTGCTGGTGGGACTCAAGACTTGCGCCGGCAGCAGCCCGTACCTACTCCCCGGCCGATATGAGACTGATAAGCCGATGAGCGATGCGACGCTCAATCGCGTGATTACTGCGGTGGTCGAGAAAACGCAAAAGGAAGGCATCGATCTACCCTCCATCATGCCGCCGACGAATGCAATGCTCCGTTGCCGGCTGCTGACGGAGCGTTTTGCCCCTTGGACTTCAGGGGAGGGTTGCCGCGGCCGAAACAGGCTGCCGAGTTTTTGCAGTAGGCTCATGGCGCTTTCGGATAAGCAGGCTAGATAAATGTAAAAGCAGCCGATTGGCCGGTTTGAACCGCGCTGGCGAGATTGTTCTCTTCATGCTTGAACAGGTATTGCGCCAGCAGCCCGGACGGTGCGCCGCTCTTTTCCGGTTTAAACAGCGACACATTGCCGAATACCAGGAAGCTGTCTTTAGCCCGGGATACCGCGACGTTCATCATGTTGCGGCCATTGTCGAAGAACATGCCGTGCCGGTGATCCTCGCCATAGGTCGGGGAAAAGAGCACAATTTCGCGCTCCGCGCCTTGCAGGCGATGCACGGTGCCTACGGTGATCGCGCAACCCTTTTTCTTCGTGTCGGGCATTTTCTTTTTGATGAGACTGGCAATCAGATATGCCTGGGGTGAGAAGGGCGTCACGACGCCGACGATCTTGCTGATATGCTGCGGCAAACCTGTTTTCGGGTCAGGGTAGTGATCCTGGAGAAGCTCCCGGTTTTGCACAATCCAGTCGACGATCGCCCGGGCTTCGGCCATATTCTTGCGGCTGCCTCCCACTTTTTGGTCTCTGCTGGCAATCGCAAAATATCCGAACGCCGGGAGAATTCTTTTTTCGGGCGGTATCGATTTGCGTACCGGATCCAGCCGCCCACCATAGACAAGCTTATTGCAATAGTCGATCAGTTCGGGCACGCAGCGGCGGTGTTCGACCAGCATGAGGCCGCGGATATCCGGGTATTTCTGCAGACGACAGGCACGTGCGCTCATTTGCATCAGATTGCCCTTGGCGGCCGTATAGCCATCTTGTTCCATCTTCAAATAACGCGGATCATCCCATTTTTCGATCAGGCTGAATTTCGCCGCATTGGCGCGATCGATACCTTCCGCCACATTCCAGATCGGTTCGATCTGGTAAATATCGCCGACGACAACGGCACGCCTGGCAAGCGCGAAGGCTGGTGCACCGATTTCCGGGGATACTTGGCCGGCTTCATCGACGATCAAGAGGTCGATCTTGTTCCATAGCGGGATCGGCTGATCTCCCATCCATCCGCAAAAATACGCTGGCGCCATGTAGAAGTTGGACACCATGCAGGGCGCGAGTTTGGCGAAGCGACGCAGCATCGTTTCCAGCTTTTGCGGCGCCTTCGAATCCTTGCCGCCGTCGCGGAACCGGGCTTCCATTTCGATTAGCCAGCAGCCCGACCAATACCAGTCCGCGAATTGGAACATGGGTGCCCTGACGTGAATATCGAGCTTGTCATTCAGGTCGTGCAAGGAAACGTCGACCCATTCCGCGAACTTGTCCGTCAAGAGCGCCTGCCAATTGTCCATGAGCGACTCGGCTTCGCGCATCCGGCCTGTGCTCTGTGCTTTTTGCGCGCGCGCTTCGTCGCGGCGTTCGGTCGCCGCGTCTTCCGTCTTTTGCACATCGGCGACAATGGCGCGTGTGCGCAGCTTTTCCTGCCTGATCAACCTGGCGAAGTGGTCTTCTACACCGTCATCGCGATGCTGCAATGTGCTGGTGAGCGGATTGGAGAGCAAAAATTTCCGATCATGCGCATTGCGCCAGCGTTTGAGCGGAGGAATGATGGCCAACAGATCCAGCAACAATGAGCGCAATGAAGCCAGATACGTATTCCATGCCAGTTCAGCATCCTTGATCTCCTGCAGCTTGCGCTCATGCTGCGTTTGCTCGCTGGCCTTCTGCGTTGCGCAATCCTGAAGGATGCATTCGGCTTGCGCGATTTCCTTTTCCGCCGCGCTGATTTAACGCTCGTGCGCGGTTTCATTGCCCAACTTGGCAAAACTGTCCAGCACGTTTTCCACCGCTTTGACGTTGGTGGATGTCGCCGCAATGATGGGGCAGGGCTGATCGTTGATCGCGGCCATGACCCATTCCAGCGCAACCACGCTTTGCAGGAGCGTCGTTTTGCCGGTGCCTGGCGGGCCGTTGACGGCCAGGACTTCGCCGTCTTTCAGACCGAGCATTTCCACCATTGCCTCATGCTGCGACGCCGACAGCGGATATTTCCGGTGGATGTGGCCGACGATTTTCTTGAAGCGGGGCGCCGATTGCGCGAGCGGCATCGGCGGCTGCGTCCGGCGATCCGGCATGTGGGCCAGCGCTTCGAGCAGCGGCGTTGCCGTCTGCGTCTCGGCCAGCAGATCGTAGAGCCGAATAATGTGCCGGGCAATGATCGGCGGTTCGTAGGGAATGCCGAACCAGCCGTCGATGACGGCGTGGTCTTCAATGTCCAGCGGCGGCAGCGCGGGCGCTTCGTCGTCGGAATCGCGTGTCAGCAGCGCCAACCGGCATCCGGTGACTTGCGCAAACAGTTCCTCGGCGATCGCCATAGTGTCGGACAAGATGTCGGGTTTGCTGGTGAGTTCCGTCAAGTACTTGTCGAGGTCGGCCAGGAGTCCAACCGTGACAAATTTGTGGCTTGGTTCAAGCAGTTTGCGCTGTATCCATGGCAGACGTTCCGTATCCGCCAGCAGCACCCCTTCCGGCGTGAGCATGCAGGGAATACATAAAGGAGCAAGGCTGTCTTTCGAATCCGCTCCGCGACGTTTGATTCCGTGTACGCTTTCTGGAACCAGCAGCGCCGGGATCAACAACAGTGGAATCGGCTTGCGTACATCGTCGTCTTCCACCTTGTTCATTTTGCTGGCTGAAAAAGTCGATTCGATCCAGTTGTCCGGCGCTTCCGTGACCCGCCACATGCCGTTCTCGTTTTGGCCGATCCGGATGGGTTCGCAATCCCCGGGGATTGTCGGATGAGAAAGACAGCTATCCACGAGTGCTGCGCGCCAATAGGCAAGCAGCGCCAGCGTGGTATTGGAGATTTGCTTTTGTTGCGCCATTTTTCCCTATTGCAAGAACAGTTAGGTTGGCACAGAGCATACCAGAGCATATTGTTGTTTTACGATAGGGGAAAGCCACGCAAAAGAGCCGAACGAATGCTTGCAAATCGGTGAATCGGCTGATAATTTTTAAGCAAGGTAAGCGTGAAACTGCGGGCGATTTCACATGAAGAAACTACCTCTTTGGGTCGGAATGGCGGTCGGCGCACTCATCGGCCTGTTCACGACAATCCCCGATAGGTTGGGCGTAGAGATCGGGATGATGCTGATCGGCGCACTCGTCGGCGTGGCCATAGGGGGAGCGATTGCACAGATTGGTAAGAAGGGGCGGGTGCTTAAATCCGACGATAATTTGTAGTAAACGGTATCCGATCTCTCGGACATTGTCCGGTGAAGTCGCAACTCGGCATCAACTGCGATGCCGCCGACAATATCGAACAGGTGCTGATAGGTGGCAAGCGGCTTGACGTTTTCCAGCCAGCCGATGGCCGACGCACCCAATACAATCGGAACGGCGTGGCCAATGGCAAACGACAGTAAAACCAAGGCACCGAATAATGGCGATTCCATGCCGGCAACGACACTGAAGCCCGAACTTCACCAAATTGTGCAGGCCTAATGAGAGTTATCAGCGCTGAAATCAATCGACTGCGATGGAATCGACAATCTTTAAAACGGTCATTGTCATTTTGGCCGTCATCGGGCTCATTGCCATTGCCGGTGTACTGGGGGTGTGGGCAATGCACGGCGGCATGATGGGTTCAGGTGGGATGTTCCCGGGAATGGCGGCGATGTGCAGCACTATGATGGCGGCCCACCCATAAGAATACAGTTGTAGTGCAAATCGTGAAGGTTTATAGGGGATGGTCTCTTTCTTTTAGGCTTTTGTAAGATTTCCGCGTTGTCTACGACAGAACTGGAAGTTTCCCGCTTGCTTGACAATAGATCGGATGGCTGCGTACCATAAATTAAATCAAAGATTACCCGCGTCATGACATTGACCCGTCCATCCCGCTTCGTTGCCGCGCTAATCGCGCTCTTCAGCGTACTGTTCATGCAGTTCGCTGTGGCAGCGTATGCGTGTCCGGGGATGAGTCACGCTGGCGCCGCGATGACGGCAAACCTTGATCGCCAGGCTATGTCCGGCTGCGAAGGCATGGACATGGAGCAACCCAATCTCTGCCATGCGTACGGCCAAGCCGGGGATCAATCTCTCGACAAGCCCCAGCCGCCGCATGTCGCGCCATTCGTACCCGTCCAATTGATGCTGGCATGGAGTGCCGGTGATGTTGTTTATCCGACGATTGCTGCAGAACCAGAATCCTTCCTGTTGAAGTGGGCTGCTGCGCCGCCGATCTCCATCCGTAACTGCTGTTTCCGCATTTAACCTCCCCGCTCGCCTAGTTCTCCGCCGTCACGCGTCATGCGTGCACGGTGTTGTTCATTGCTATCTGGAGGTTTCATGTCATTCCTATTTATCGTTCCCATTCGGGGGCGTCATGCGGTTCTCAGTGTTTTTCCGGGAATCGTTCTCGCCGCCTTAGTCGGCGCTTTTTCCAGCGACGCCGTTGCCGCCGACGTACCGTTGACGCTGGCTGAAGCTCAGCGTCTTGCCGTTCAGCGCTCGCGCCAATTATCCGCAAAGGACCATGCCGTCGCCGCCTCGCGCGAAATGGCGGTCGCTGCGGGTCAACTGCCGGATCCGGTCTTGAAGGTCGGCCTCGACAATCTGCCGGTGCAAGGACCGGACCGCTTCAGCACCACGCGCGACTTCATGACAATGCGCCGGATTGGCGTCATGCAAGAACTTACCCGGGCAGACAAACGGCAGTCGCGGGCCGAACGTTTCGAGCGCGAAGCGGAAAAGTCGGTGGCAGAGAAAGTGGCTTCCGTTGCCGCGATTCAGCGTGACACGGCGCTGGCCTGGTTCGCCCTGTATTACGCACAAGCGATGACGGCGGTGATTGCCGAGCAAGGCGCGCAGGGGAAGCTGGAAGTGCAAGCCGCCGAAGGCGCGTATCGCGCGGGTCGCGGCAGCCAAGCCGATGTCTTTGCCGCCCGCAGCGCATTGGCTGAATTCGACGACCGCGCCAGCGAAAGTCGCCGTCGTATCCGCAATGCCAGGACCATGCTGGCGCGCTGGATCGGCGATGCCGCGCAATTGCCGCTGGCCGGTAAGCCTGCTGCCGATACGATTCGGCTGGATGCGGCGGCGCTCGATACGCAGCTTGCGCATCACCCGCAAATTGCCGTATTGACCAGGCAGGAAGAAATCGCCGTGGCCGAAGCGAAACTCGCGCAAGCCAACAAGAAAGCCGACTGGAGCGTCGAGCTGATGTACAGCCAGCGCGGTTCCGCGTACGACAACATGGTGTCGGTCGGCGTATCGATTCCATTGCAATGGGGCCAAAAGAATCACCAGGACCGGGAACTGGCGTCCAGGCTGGCGATGGTGGAACAGGCGAAGGCGGAACGGGAAGACATGCTGCGCGCGCATGTCGCCGAGACCCGCGCGATGATCAACGATTGGGAAAACAGCCGCGAGCGGCTTACGCGTTACGGGCGGGAACTGATTCCGCTGGCGAACCAGCGCACGCTGGCGGCTATCGCCGCTTATCGCGGCGGCAAGGCCGGTCTGATGGACGTGCTGGCGGCGCGCCGCAGTGAAATCGACGTCCGGCTCCAGGCTTTGCAACTGGAATCCGATACGGCCCGCCTGTGGGCGCAACTCAATTTTCTCTTTCCAGACGAGGGCATGGCTGCCCATGCAACCGCGGCCGTGGACAAGGAATCGCAATGAACAACAGGAAAATTATTCTCGCGCTCGTTGCTGCGGGCGGGCTCGGTGGCGGCGGTTACGGCCTGTATTGGTTCGGGATGAACCAAGGCATGAAGATGGCTGCGCCGGAAAACAACCAAGCTTCGGCCGGCACCGCACAGAATGTCGGCTCTGTCGATCCCAATACCGGCAAAAAGGTACTTTATTGGCACGATCCAATGGTCCCCGGCCACAAGTTCGACAAGCCGGGTAAGTCGCCCTTCATGGACATGCAACTGGTGCCGGTTTACGCGGATGATGCCGATGACGAAGGCAAAGTCGCGATTAGCCCTCGCGTACAGCAGAATCTCGGCATTCGTACCGCCGAAGTCGCCAAGGGCAATCTCGCGCCCGTCGTCGAAGCGGTTGGCAGCGTTGCCTATAATGAGCGTGATGTGGCGCTGGTACAGGCACGCAGCAATGGCTTCGTCGAACGGTTGTACGTACGTGCGCCGCTCGACCCGGTGAAGAAGGGACAGCCTCTGGCCGAACTGTATGTGCCCGACTGGGTCGCGGCGCAGGAAGAATACTTGACGGTCAAGCGCATGCAGGGTGCTGGCACGGAAGCATTGATCGATGCGGCACGGCAGCGCATGCGCCTGGCTGGCATGAGCGACGAGCAGATTCGCAAGGTTGAGTCCACGGGCAAGGTACAGGCACGCCTGACGATCGTTGCGCCAATCGGCGGCGTGGTGGCGGAGCTCGCGGCGCGCGAAGGCATGACGGTCATGGCGGGGGCGCCATTGTTCCGCATTAACGGGCTGGGCACCATTTGGGTCAATGCCGACGTGCCCGAGAATCTGTCCGCGCAGGTACGTCCAGGCAATGCGGTCAAAGCGCGTACGCCCTCGCTGCCGGAAACGGTGTTCAAGGGCAAGGTCAGCGCGATCCTGCCTGAGGTGAACACGGCCACGCGCACACTGAAAGCGCGCGTGGAACTGGCCAATCCCGGCGGCCGCCTGGTGCCCGGCATGTTCGCCACGGTCAACTTCACGCCCGCAGCGCGCAAGGAAGTGCTGACGGTGCCGACCGAAGCGGTGATCCAGACCGGCAAGCGCAGCGTGGTGATGGTGGCGCAAGGCGACGGCAAGTTCATGCCGGTCGATGTGGAAATCGGTATCGAGGCCAACGGCCAAACCGAGATCCGCAAGGGGCTGGAAGCGGGGCAGAAGGTGGTCGTGTCGGGACAGTTCCTGATCGATTCGGAAGCGAGCCTGAAAGGCACTGCCACCCGTATGAGCGACATGCCCATGCCGGATGCCGGCAAGGCGGCGGGGCCGACGCACCGAGGCACAGGCAAGGTGGAAAGCATCGGCAAGGATGAAATCACGCTGTCGCACGGCCCGATCTCGAGTCTGCAATGGGGCGAGATGACGATGGGCTTCAAGCTGCCGGAAAGCGGCTTACCGCGCAATGTCGCGATCGGCGACACCGTCGTCTTCGACATCCGTCAGACCGCGGATGGCATGTTCCAGATCACTAGCATTGCGCCGACGGCCGAAGCGCCGAAGCAGGGGGCGGCCAAATGATCGCCAAACTGATCCGCTGGTCGATCGCCAATCGCTTCCTGGTGTTGCTGGCGACAGTGATGATGACCGCTTGGGGCATCTGGTCGCTGACGCGCACGCCGTTGGACGCGATTCCCGATCTGTCGGATGTGCAGGTGATCATCCGCACCACCTATCCGGGCCAGGCGCCGCAGATCGTCGAAAACCAGGTCACCTATCCGCTCACCACCACCATGCTGTCGGTGCCCGGCGCGAAGACGGTGCGCGGGTATTCCTTCTTCGGCGATTCCTTCGTCTATATCCTGTTCGAGGACGGTACCGACCCGTACTGGGCGCGGTCGCGTGTGCTGGAATACCTGAACCAGGTGCAGTCACGTCTGCCGACACAGGCAAAAACCGCGCTCGGGCCGGACGCCACCGGCGTCGGCTGGGTGTATGAGTACGCGTTGGTCGACCGTAGCGGCAAGATGGACCTGTCGCAGTTGCGCGCGCTGCAGGACTGGTTTCTCAAGTACGAGTTGAAGGCGGTGCCGAACGTGTCCGAAGTCGCTAGCGTCGGCGGCATGGTGCGGCAATACCAGATCGTGCTCGATCCGGACCGGCTGCGCGCCTATAACATCCCGCATCGCATGGTGATTGAAGCGGTGCAAAAGGCGAACCAGGAAACCGGCGGCTCGGTGCTGGAACTGGGTGAAGCGGAATACATGGTGCGTGCGTCCGGCTATCTTGCTTCGCTTGATGACTTCCGCAAGATTCCGCTGATGACGACCGAGGCCGGTGTATCGGTGCGGCTGGCTGATGTGGCGCGCATCCAGGTCGGGCCGGAAATGCGGCGCGGCATCGCCGAATTGAATGGGGAAGGGGAGGTCGCCGGCGGCGTGATCGTGATGCGTTCCGGGAAAAACGCACTGGAAACCATCGACGCCGTGAAAGCCAAACTAGAGGCGTTGAAAACCAGCCTGCCGGCGGGCGTCGAGATCAGCCCGACCTACGACCGATCGAGCCTGATCAAGCGCGCGGTCAGCAATCTGGAAGAAAAGCTGGTCGAGGAATTCATCGTCGTTGCGCTGGTCTGCGCGATCTTCCTGTTTCACATCCGTTCGGCGCTGGTGGCGATCGTGTCGCTGCCGCTGGGCATCCTGGCGTCCTACATCGTCATGTATTACCAGGGGGTGAATGCCAACATCATGTCGCTCGGCGGTATCGCGATTGCGATCGGCGCGATGGTCGATGCAGCCGTAGTGATGATCGAGAATGCGCACAAGCATATCGAGGCGTGGAACCATGCGCACCCCGGCGAGAAACTGAAAGGGGACGCGCATTGGCGTGTCATCGGGGATGCCGCGGCCGAGGTCGGGCCGGCACTGTTTTTCTCGTTGTTGATTATCGTCCTGTCGTTCATCCCGGTTTTCACGCTGGAAGCACAGGAAGGACGCTTGTTTTCGCCGTTGGCTTTTACCAAGACATATGCGATGGCGGCGGCCGCCGGCTTGGCGGTCACACTGATTCCGGTGTTGATGGGGTACCTGATCAGGGGGCGCATTCCTGAGGAGCAGAAAAATCCGCTCAATCGCTTTTTGATCGCGTTATACCGGCCGTTGCTCGAAGTCGTGCTGCGCTTCCCAAAGACGACGCTGCTGGCCGCAGCGCTAATTGCGGTCGTGACCGTCTTGCCGGTTTCCCGTCTCGGCGGCGAGTTCATGCCGCCGCTGGATGAAGGCGATGTGCTGTACATGCCATCGGCACTGCCCGGCCTGTCGGCGGGCAAGGTGTCGGAACTGCTGCAGCAAACCGACCGCTTGATCAAGACCGTGCCGGAAGTGCACAGCGTGTTCGGCAAGGCAGGGCGCGGGGAAACCGCTACCGACCCGGCGCCGCTGGAGATGTTCGAGACGACGATCCAGTTCAAGCCGCGCGACCAGTGGCGGCCCGGCATGACGCCGGACAAGCTGGTGGAGGAGCTGGACCGCACCGTCAAGGTGCCGGGCCTGTCCAACATCTGGGTGCCGCCGATCCGCAACCGGATCGACATGCTCGCTACCGGCATCAAGAGCCCGGTCGGCGTCAAGGTTGCCGGCATGAACCTGCAAGAGATCGACCGCATCACCGGCGAGATCGAGCGGGTGGTGAAGAAAGTGCCCGGAGTGTCCTCCGCACTAGCGGAACGGCTGACCGGCGGACGTTACGTCGACGTGAACATCGACCGCGATGTCGCCGCGCGTTACGGGCTCAATATCGCCGACGTGCAAAGCATCGTGTCGGCAGCCATCGGCGGCGACAATATCGGCGAAACAATTGAAGGCTTGCAGCGCTTTCCGATCAATGTGCGCTATCCGCGCGAAGTGCGGGATTCGGTCGAGAAGCTCCGCCAGTTGCCGGTGCTGACCGAGCGCGGCGCGCAAATCCGCCTTACCGATGTGGCGGCGATTCGCATCAGTGACGGTCCGCCGATGTTGAGGAGCGAGAATGCGCGCTTGTCGGGCTGGGTGTATGTCGATATCCGCAGACGTGACCTAAGTTCGGCTGTGCAGGAAATGCAGAAGATGGTCGCCAAGGACGTGAAGCTACCTGCTGGGTATTCCGTGTCCTGGTCAGGACAATTCGAGTACCTGGAGCGGGCCGGCGCCAAACTCAAGATCGTGGTGCCGGCAACACTGCTGATCATCTTCGTACTGCTTTACATGACATTCCAGCGCTTCGATGAAGCGGCGTTGATCATGGCGACACTGCCGTTCGCGCTTGCAGGCGGCATTTGGCTGTTGTGGTTCCTTGGGCACAACCTGTCGGTTGCCAGCGGCGTCGGCTTCATTGCGCTGGCTGGGGTATCGGCGGAGTTCGGCGTGATCATGCTGCTGTACCTGAAGCATGCATGGGAGGCGCGCTTGGCCGAAGGAAAGGCCAGTGAAGCAGATTTGCTCGATGCGATCCGCGAAGGGGCGGTGTTACGGGTGCGGCCGAAGGCGATGACGGTGGCGGTGATTATTGCCGGCTTGGTGCCAATTATGATCGGCTCTGACACCGGCTCGGAAGTGATGCAGCGGATTGCGGCGCCGATGGTGGGGGGAATGATCACCGCACCGCTGCTGTCGATGTTTGTGGTGCCGGTGGTGTACTTGCTGTTGCGCCGGAGGCAGGCTCGTCAGGCATCCGGCGCAATGCCTATGCGTGAGGAAAAACATTATGGCACCGCCTGATTGCGACCGCCGCGAACCGGCTGACGAGTACCAGCTGCGACGAGTTGCACATGTTCATCGGTAACCGTCAAGTCTCGGTGGAAGTCGGCTATGCGATTCTCTGGTTATGAGTGGTCGCGTGCTTTTGATTGGTATTGCGCTTTTCCCATCCGGCGTTTGAAGCGTTCTACCAAGGACGAGCAACAGCGTTCGCATGATGAGGGGCATGGTCGAAAAAACGAAGCCGGCGCAAGAAGCGATGAGGGGCTCCGCCATGTACTTGCAGCGGACAAGTCTTCTTATACCAGCCGGCTGCAGTATTGAGACGGCACAGGTTTGCAGCGGTTAATTTGCGCAGCCTACCTGTTGGCCGTTCGCATCAATGACGACTTCGCCGTCTTCCTTCGTGAATGCCCCCTTTTGCGGTAATGGCAGGATATCGAGCACGATTTCCGATGGGCGGCAGAGCCTTACCCCATGCGGTGTCACAACAAAGGGACGGTTGATCAGGATCGGCGTCGCGAGCATCGCATCGTCGGATAGTGCCGGGTTGTCCAAGCCGAGTTTTGCATAAGGCGTGCCTTTGTCCCGAATCGCTTCGCGTACAGTCAGGCCAGCCTTGGCAATCATGTCCTTCAACGTGTCGCGTGCCGGCGGATTGTTCAAGTACTCGATCACGGTCGGTTCGACGCCGGCGTCGCGAATCAAGGCCAGGGTATTGCGCGACGTGCCGCAATCGGGGTTGTGGTAAATCGTGATATTCATGCTTATGCTTTTTCAGAGGGAGTGGGGGGCGCGAAGTCACTGGGCGCGACCGTGCCGGCCACTGTTGCGTCTTTCGGAGCAGCCGGATACAGCCAGCAAAACAGCCCGGTGGCGGCTGTCACACCGAGTAACTGCGCAATGATGAAGCCGGGCGCGCCTGTCGGGCGAATCCCTGCGAACGTATCGCTGGCAGCGCGTGCAAGCGTCACTGCCGGATTGGCAAACGACGTCGACGAAGTGAACCAGTAAGCTGCCGTGATCCCAAAGAAATTTATGGAAAACAAGTTCAACGCTTCGCAGTGCCGAGTTGCAGCAATGAATAGGGAATTGGTACGAGCCATGCACAATCAGTCTGCGGCCTGACGATCCTAACCTTCATGAGTATCGACCTACCGGACTTTGGAAACGTTGCCTTTACAACAGAAGGGTGGGTTAGACCGGTAATATTGCAACTCGACCTGAAATGCCGAGAATGGCTCGATGTGATATGGCACTGTCTGTAAGATTGGGTACCGACTATTCCAAATAATGGATAGTCGTCAATCAAACCAAGACAATCAGGCACCTTGTGCCTGATGCTACATCAGCAATCTTCCTTTATTGAAATACCATAGTCACAACTGGCGGGTTAGTGCCGGTCGAATTGAGATTGCTGGCTACGGTTACTTTAATACCGAGTATCGATCCGCTAGAATTAATTTTGAAACAAACGGATTCTTTGTTGTACCAAGAATAAACATAATCCGCCTTTTCATCGTTGTTGATGCATAAGAATGCTGCACCAGAATCGGATTCATCCAGCGACCAAGTTCCGGTTTCAGTCAAGCTATCACGCCTTCCCAAATAAAATGCTCCGGATCCGCCAATTTTTGCCGTAGCTGGTAGCGGTGTTTGCTTCGTCATAACTGTTGTGCCGCCTAAGTTGTCAATTGTTCCAAACAAGGAAAAAGGCAAGTCATAGTATGTGTCAAGAGCTTTTGTAGAAATTACTGAACCATTTTTGCGGATGATCGTTGTTCGCGTGTAGGTGTTGTAATAGCCGCCAAAACCCGCTTTCGGCGTATTGGGGGCAATTGACAAATCCAATTGATAGTTATTTCCTGCCCCATCTCTGGCGGTCGCTGTAAAAGTGCCTCCAACGCTAGCTAGTTGCCTAATAACACTTTCCACAGGGTAGTCCGTGGTAACGGTCGGCCCCGGTCCCGTCGATTCGCCTCCACCGCCGCAACCAAATAGCAAAGCCGCACATGCTATTGTAAATCTTTTCATTTTTTCCTTTTCGATTCGAGTTCAAAAAACGGATTTTAACTCAGAACATCCTGTAAAAACCTATTTTAAAATTAAATTACTGTGTTTTTTTCGATAATTTAATGATGATTTACTGATTAAATGTAAAAAAATATCTCATAACAGGGTTGGGGTTTTTGCGGAGATTACATCGAAATCTCTTTTTGAAATGGGTGATAATGATGTTTTTTTAAATGAAATTGCCAAGTTTTTGCTGATAATTTACTGCTGATTTGCTAGTTCAATGTGTAAGAACATTCCCTCATCCGGCTCAATTTTTTGCAAGGGTTGCGTCGAAAACTCATTTTGAAATAGGCAGTAATCAATAAGCGGGTGGCCCACCATGTAGAGTGAATGGGGATCATGAGGTGGCCTGCCATTTTCGGACAGTCCTGTTTGGTAAGCTTCGCCAACTGGAGAACAGATGAAATGAACAAGAACATATACACCGGAGCTGCGGGACAAGGCTGTAAAGCTGGTTCTGGCACAGAGGCTGACGGTGGAAGAAGCCGCGCTGCGAATCGCCATTCCGAAGCGGACGCTGGGCACAATTGGGTGAACGATGCGAAGCGCGGCACGACGCCGCAGGCGGCGCCTGGCAGCCGTACCGTACCCGAACCGGAAGCGGAAAATGCGAGACTGCGCAAGGAGCTTGCAAAGGCCCGCATGGAGCGAGATATCGTAAAAAAAGCGGCAGCGTACTTTGCCAGGGAGTCGCTGCCAAGTACGCGTTCATGAAGAAAATGCGCCCCGAATTTCCAACTGCTGCCATCGATCAACGCGTCGATGCCGCCGGCTTGGCGGCCTGGTAACATCTTGGCACGCCCCGTAGTAGTTCAGCATGGTTTTCCGAGGTAAAGATTTTTGGAGATCTGTTGATGATTGAATGGGAATGAAATAAGTTTTTAACGCTTGCGATTCCTGCAAATTGCCCAAGAGCCCTGCTGTGCAGGGCTTTTTTTGTTGCGTGTTGAAAACGCAATTCGCCTCTCACCCGAGCATCGCGCCGACAGGGAGTCGGTATGCCGCGACAAAAAACACTTTGCTTCGCTGAAGCCGGAAGCCGGCAGATCAATTCCTGCATGGCTGAGAGCCGAGCCTTCTCTTCACCAATTTTGATTCGCATCTTTGCATAGTGCCGGATGACATTGCATAGCGCAAAGAGCCAGTCTTCATGTCGCCGAACAATGACATTTATTTGTACAGGTTCTGCCGAAAATTATCCTTTCTTCGCCGATAGCAGGCTCTGGCTAGTTGCGGGATGCTGCGGTGCAATAAGAGAATAAACCAAAAGTAAGCAGGAAAAATGTTCTTCCTGCCGAAGCTTATTTTCGACTTATTTTTTAAAAATAAATTAATGATGAAGGGTATTGTTATGCCGGAAATCGTCTATGGAAGAACACTTGAATATGGCACGTTCCGAGAGAGTGGAACAGCAGCTTTTTCACTTGTGGCACCTTACAAGTTGGTCTCGAAAAACATTATGGAAATCGGCGTTGCAGCAACCAAAAGGAGAAATTGATGGTGCGTCGCAACATTGTTGATAAAGAAATCTATCTGAAAGATTCGGAATCTACTCTCCCTCCATCAGCTTCAACTTCTGCGGCAACTGTCGCGCCCGCCTGCCGCCGAGCCGGTATAGGCTGGCATCGACGGGTCCGGCAAATGAACCGTTCCAAAATGATGGCAGACCAGCGGCCGGCGTTGTTGCGGCCCGCTACCATGCTGACAGTTGCTTCCATTGCCATTGCCGTGATTGTAGGTTTGCTTCCCGGGCGTCAGCGCTTGAAAGTGCTGACCGAACAGCGGGAACCAGATGGGCTGTCACATGCCTGTCTGCAATTCTTGCTGCGCACCCATCCGAACGATACGGCTTTGCATTGGACCCTGGCGCAAAACTTCATGGCAAGCGGTCGATGGGATGAGGCGCGCAATGCCCTTGAGTCCATTCTTTCCCACGAAGGTGCGGAAGGACGGCAGGCCCGTTTGGCGGCCCTTGAAATCGACTTTTCGAAGACCGCTGCATTGGCCAAGAACAGCAGCGTGCGGGAACGGCTTCACGCAGCAATCGTCGAGCAAATCGAGAGTCTGAGCGCGGAAGGCGCTGAACCGCAAACGATGGGCCGGATGGCGCAGATCAGCCTGGCAGTGGGGCACCCGGAATTGGCCGCTACGTTGCATCGGAAGCTGGCGGTAATCGATTCCGACAGGCGTCAAACCTGGCTGGAATTGGCCGCCGGAGCCTATTTGGCGAGTGGTGTGCCGGAGGCCGCCGCCCGGGCCTATCACGAAGCGGCTTTGGTCGACCAGCCGGACGTATCGCGGCGCCGCAGCTGCACCCTGCTGGCGCTGGATGCCTATCTGGCCGCCAATCAGGGAGAGCGAGCGCTGTCGCTGGCGCAAGCTGCAGCGCCTGAGTTCGGCCGCGATCCGGAATATATGCGGCGCGTAGTCGCGATCACGCTGCAGCAAAACGATATCGGCCGCGCCCAGCATATGGGACGCCAGTTGCTGGCGCAGGCGCCCGAGGACACCGCCATTTTGGCCCAGCAGGTGGACGTGGAATTGGCTGCGAAGGATTTCAAGGCAGCCCTGTCGCTGGCTCGGCGCCTCCATTTGCTCGAACCCGGCAATTATGAGAAACGCCGCCTCCTGGCACAAATTGCCGAGAGTGCAGAGCAGCCCGCGCTGGCATTGGAACACTGGGCTTGGCTGGCGCATCGCGATCCGAGCAGCGAATCGATGCAACATGCCTTGCGCCTGGCCGCCAAACGCAAGGAGGATTTGTTGTGGCTCGATCTTGCGGCGCGACTGGTGGCATTGCGGCCGCTCAAACCGGCGGAGTTGGCCGTCGTCGGCGCAATCCACCTGCGCGGCAGGCAGCATAAGCAGTTGTATGGTTTCCTGCAAGGCTATGTGCGGCGCTATCCAGGGCAGCGCGAAGTATGGGAGGCGCTGACAACATTGCAGGACGAATTGGGCAATGCCGCTGGCTTCACCGCAGCGTTTGCGCCGCCGCCTCGCGTGGTGGGGCTGGGGAGCGAGGCGCGGAATGTGGCGCTTTCCTGATCGGGACTATCGTGGGAGCGGTAAGCGGCTCGCTCATCCGGTAGCCAACATGCGGCGCCTGACGCGGGGATTTTTGTATCAAAGGATTTGATCAATGTCGCAAATAATTCTTGTCACCGGCGGAGCCGGCTACATTGGATCGCATACCTGCATCGAACTGATGCGCGCCGGCCATGAAGTTATTATTCTCGATAATCTTGTCAATGGTTCGGAGCGGGTGCTCGATCGCATCGAGAAGTTGATAGGGCGGCGGCCGATGTTCCTGCGCGCCGATATTCGCGACAAACGTGCGCTCGACAATGCGTTTTCCAGTTGCCCGATTTCTGCCGTCATTCATTTTGCCGGACTGAAGGCCGTTGCGGAATCGGTCGCGCATCCGCTGAATTATTACGAGAATAATGTGGGCGGGTCGATTTGCCTGCTCCAGGCAATGGCGCGGCATGACGTCAAGACGCTGGTGTTCAGCTCCTCCGCGAACGTTTATGGCGATTCGCCGGGCGTGCCGATCAACGAGGATTTTCCGCTCGTACCTACCAATCCTTTCGGCCGCTCCAAGCTGGCGATCGAACAGATCCTGCGCGACTTGGCAACGTCCGATCCGGTATGGCGCATCGGCCTGCTACGCTATTTCAACCCGGTCGGCGCGCATGACAGCGGTTTGCTCGGCGAAGATCCGCATGACATTCCAAACAAGCTGGTGCCCTATCTCAGCCAGGTCGCAATCGGGCGTTTGAAGACCTTGTCCATTTTCGGCCGCGATTATCCGACGCATGACGGTACCGGCGTACGTGACTATATTCACGTCGTCGATTTGGCGCAGGGGCATCTTGCCGCCTTGAACCGGCTCAATGCGCAACCGGGCCTGCTCACCATCAATCTTGGCACCGGGCGCGGTTACAGCGTGCTCGACATTGTCCGCGCCTTCGAAAAAGCCAGCGGAAAGACCGTGCCGATTCGATTTGTCGGGCGGCGTCCGGGCGATATTGCAGCGCGCTTCTCCGATCCCAGCCTTGCCCAGTCTCTGCTCAACTGGCGCGCCGAAAGGGATTTGACCTCGATTTGCGTCGATGCCTGGCGCTGGCAACAGCAAAACCCGATGGGATATAACTCTGCTTCATCGAGCTGAATCGGCAGAGGAGGAGGGCAGTACTGTACCTCGACCACTGCCGCCGCGGCAGTGATTGCCGGCTTCCGGCGCGTTGCCATGTTTCGCGAAAAGCCATGACTGCATGGTCATTGGATGAGAAAATAGCGTCTTAGCGAAAGTCTACGAACTCGCGAAACAGGAAAATATTTTGACTTACAGCATAAAAGAAATTTTTTATACGCTTCAGGGGGAGGGCGCGCATGCCGGACGCCCAGCGGTATTTTGCCGTTTTTCCGGCTGCAACCTTTGGTCTGGCCGCGAATCGGATCGGGCGGCTGCGGTGTGTAAATTCTGCGATACCGATTTCGTCGGAACCGATGGAGAACTCGGAGGCAAATTCAGCGATGCCGATTCTCTCTCCCGGACCATCGCCAGCCTTTGGCTAAGCAGCTATGCCGCAAGCAAGTACGTGGTGTTTACCGGCGGCGAACCGCTGCTGCAACTGGACGATGCGCTCATCGCGAGCATGCACCGGGAAGGGTTTACAATCGCGATTGAAACCAACGGCACGCTGCCGGTTCCGGCCGGAGTGGATTGGATCTGCGTCAGTCCGAAAAGCGGTTCCGAGTTGGTGGTCCGCAAAGGCAATGAACTGAAGGTGGTGATCCCGCAGTTGGGCCAAACGCTGGCTGCTTATGAGGCGCTTGAATTCGACAATTTTTTCGTGCAACCGATGGATGGGCCTGAACTGGAAAAAAACACCAAGCTCGCCATCGAATTTTGCAAGCGCAATCCAAAGTGGATGCTTAGTTTGCAGACCCACAAACTTCTTCAGATACCTTAATGCTTACCATCACCCGTAAACTCGAATTCGACGCAGGCCATCGCATCCCCGATCACAAGAGTCAATGCCGCAACCTGCATGGCCATCGTTACACGCTTGAAATTACCTTGATAGGCGCGGTGATTGAAGAAGAGGGCAGTTCCGACAACGGCATGATCATGGATTTTTCCGATGTCAAGGCCTTGGCCAAGCAACATCTGGTTGATGTCTGGGATCACGCTTTCCTCGCTTATGAAAAGGATACCGTTGTCAGGGAATTCCTCGATAGCATTCCGGGCCATAAAACCGTCATCATCGACCGCATTCCAACCGTCGAAAACCTGGCGCAGACCGCATTCAACATCTTGAAGGCGGCTTATCTGGACCGCTACGGCACCGGCTTGCGCCTGCATAAACTGGTGCTACATGAAACGCCGAACTGCTGGGCCGAAATCACTGCTGCCGACTAAGATCCGATGAACGATTTCTTACTTATGCAGCAGGCGCTTTCGCAAGCGCACAACGCTTGGGCCCTGGGCGAAGTGCCGGTCGGCGCACTGGTGGTCAAGGATGGCGAGATCATCGCGACCGGCTTCAACCAGCCGATCGGCACGCATGACCCGACCGCCCATGCCGAGATCATGGCCTTGCGGGCGGCATCCACCATTCTCGGCAATTACCGCTTGCCTGGGTGCGAATTGTTCGTCACGCTGGAGCCTTGCGCGATGTGCGCCGGCGCGATGATGCATGCGCGCCTAGCTCGGGTCGTGTTTGGCGCCACAGACCCGAAGACTGGCGCTTGCGGTTCGGTTGTCAACTTGTTCGAGCAGGAAAAGCTGAACCACCATACCGAACTGGTCGGCGGCATAATGGCCGATGAATGCGGCAAGTTGTTGAAAGATTTTTTTGCGGCACGGCGGCAGGCGCAGCAAAAAGCACTGTCGATAGAAGTCTCCGATGATCAAGCCTGAACAAAGCCCTATAAGAAATCCTGGCATTGCGATCGTCGCTCCCGGGGGATATGCGCCGGATGATGCTGCCTTGGCGCGAGGTATCGCCTTGCTGGAAGCACAAGGATGCCGTGTTAAAAATTATTACGATCCGGCGGCGCGCTATCTGCGTTTTGGCGGTACCGATGAAGGCCGCGTCGCACAGATTCACCAGGCTGCCCGGGACCCCGATGTTCAACTTGTGCTTGCCTTGCGCGGCAGTTACGGCGTCAGCAGGATTCTGCCCATGCTCGACTACAAGTTGCTGGCTGCGAGCGGGAAACTGTTTGTCGGCCATAGCGATATCACGGCCATGCAAATGGCTTTGCTGGCACAGACCGGCGCCGTGAGTTTTGCCGGGCCGATGATGTGCGATGATTTTACGCGGGAAGACATCAGCGGCTTCACCATGAAGCATTTCTGGCAATGTTTGACCGGACCGGAACATATCGTCACCGTGGAGACGCAAAACAACCCCTCTGTCGAGGTTGCTGGCACGCTCTGGGGCGGCAATCTGGCGATGCTGGCCCATCTGGTCGGTACGCCTTATATGCCGCAGATTGAGGGCGGCATTTTATTTGTCGAAGATGTGGCTGAACATCCGTTTCGGGTCGAGCGCATGATGCTGCAACTATTGCATGCAGGCGTGCTGGCCCGACAGCAAGCCATTGTGCTGGGCGATTTTTCAAATTACCGGTTGGGGGCCTTCGAGAACGGCTACGATTTCAGCGCGATGCTGGCTTATCTGCGGGCGTATCTGCCGGTGCCGGTGCTCACCGGTTTGCCGTTTGGCCATATACGAGACAAGATAACCTTGGCTGTCGGGGCGCAGGCGCAACTGGTTTCGGATGCCGGCGGTTTCCAGCTGTCGATGTCCGGCTATCCTGTATTGCAGCGGCCATCGGCTGATAAATGCCCCTAAGAGCCTCTAAATTAAAGCCGCTGGCGTTGTTGCTTCTCCTTGCCGTACGTTCGGACTGTGTGCGTCGGCGCTCCTAGCCAGCGGCATTTTATTTGGAGGCTCTAAAACCTTGCGGCATGCGGGCAGTCAAAATCATCTGCTGCGATGCGCAATGGTAAAATAGCAGGTTACTCTTTTCACGCTTTTTTAAGGTTTTACCCGTGCTTTCCACCGCTAACATCACGATGCAATTCGGCCCCAAGCCGCTGTTCGAAAATATTTCCGTCAAATTCGGCGAGGGCAACCGTTACGGCTTGATTGGCGCCAACGGTTGCGGCAAGTCGACCTTCATGAAAATTCTGGGCGGCGACCTGGAGCCGTCATCCGGCACTGTGATGCTGGACCAGAATGAACGCTTGGGCAAATTGCGGCAGGATCAGTTTGCATTCGAAGAGATGCGGGTGCTGGATGTCGTGATGATGGGTCATACCGAAATGTGGGCGGCCATGTCGGAGCGCGACGCGATTTATGCAAATCCGGATGCCACCGACGATGACTACATGAAGGCAGCCGACCTCGAAGCCAAATTCGCGGAATACGACGGCTACACCGCCGAGGCGAGAGCCGGCGAATTGCTGCTCGGCGTTGGCGTGTCGATCGAACAGCACCAGGGCCCGATGAGCGCCGTGGCGCCGGGCTGGAAATTGCGCGTGCTGCTGGCGCAGGCACTGTTTTCCAATCCAGACATTCTGTTGCTCGACGAGCCGACCAACAACCTTGACATCAACACTATCCGCTGGCTGGAAGACGTGCTTAACCAGCGCAATTCCACCATGATCATCATCTCGCATGATCGCCACTTCTTGAATCAGGTGTGCACCCACATGGCCGACATGGATTACGGCACCTTGAAGGTCTATCCGGGCAACTATGACGACTACATGTTTGCCTCGACCCAAGCACGCGCGCAGCAGCAGGCGCTGAACGCAAAAGCCAAGGAAAAGGTCGCCGAACTACAGGAATTCGTGCGCCGTTTCTCGGCCAACAAATCCAAGGCACGCCAAGCCACCTCGCGCGCCAAGCAGATTGAGAAGATCAAGGTCGAGGATGTCAAGCCATCCAGCCGCGCCAATCCTTTCATCCGTTTCGACGGCGAGAAAAAATTGCACCGCCAGGCTGTAGAAGTGCAGGGCTTGAGCAAGGCCTATGACCGCCCGATTTTCAAGAACTTCAGCATCATGGTTGAGGCCGGCGAAAAGATCGCGATTATCGGCGCCAATGGTGCCGGTAAGACGACCTTGTTACGCTGCATCGGTGGCGAGTTGTGCGGGTTGCAGGCCGACAGCGGCACAGTGAAATGGGCTGAGAATGCGAACGTCGGTTACATGCCGCAGGACCCGACGGAAGACTTCGCGACCGACAAGACGCTGACCGAGTGGATCGATCAGTGGACCAAGGAAGGGGATGATGACCAGGCTGTGCGTTCGATCCTCGGGCGTTTGCTGTTCGGCGGCGACGATGTGAAAAAGCCGGTAAAGGTACTGTCAGGCGGTGAGAAGGGACGCATGATGTACGGCAAGCTGATGCTGGGCCGGCACAACGTATTATTGATGGATGAGCCGACCAATCACATGGACATGGAGTCGATCGAGTCACTGAATATCGCGCTGGAAAAATATGCCGGTACCTTGATCTTCGTGTCGCACGACCGCGAGTTCGTCTCCTCGCTGGCGACCCGGGTGCTGGAAGTGAAGGAGGATGGTATCGTCGACTTCCAAGGCGGATATGAGGATTATTTGAGCAGCCAGGGCATTGAGTAGTCATTGCCCATGCTGGGAAACAGCGCGACAGGGAATGATATCCTTGCCGCGCTTTTTTATTTCGGGGCAGCTTATTCCGGTGTTTCCGTATTCGGCGCCATGATCGTAGTCATGGGCGGTGCTTCGCCCCGATACAGCAATTGGTTCAGGCGATCGCGCAGGCTGCGTGCCATTTCCTTGCCTTTTGCCTTGAGTACGGCTTCAAGATAGGGGTATCGCAATTTACGGAAATCTTCAATGCAGCCCGCACGTTCGACCTTGAGCTGCAAGCCATAGCCGCGCAAGACTCACGCACTCTTGTTGGTCTCGGCCCGGTATAGAAATGGTACAAGGCCGAAAACTGGGTTTCGCTCTCAGGCAGAATGCCGGGTGCGACCGATATCTCGCTTGACGGGGCGGCAGGCGCTGCTGCTGCGGGTGCAGGGAGGCTGTCTGGGCCAGCAGCATCCAAAACGGCCCGGTCAGCGACAAGGCGCTGCTCAAATGCGGAAGCATTCAAGGAGCGGCGCCTTTTTCTCTTCGGATGTTGACCAAAAAGCAGCTTCAATCAAAGGCCGGCCTGCAATAGCAATCGTTGTAGCGTAAACTACCGGTTTGATTATTGCGCATCAGCCGCGACTTCCCGGACCGCCATGCAAACCCAAACTATCAAGACCATAGAATTCGAACATCCGCAAATGGATACTGGTACCAGCTGTACCGCCAACGCATGGGCACGCGTACCGGCCATGCCATCGCCGGCAGAACGCAGCGCCCTCAAGGAAAAGGTCAAGCGCCTATTGAAAGAAAAGAATGCGGCCTTGGTTGCACACTATTACGTTGACGCAGACATCCAGGATCTGGCGGAAGAAACCGGCGGTTGCGTATCTGATTCCCTCGAAATGGCTCGCTTCGGACGCGATCATCCAGCCCAGACCCTGGTGGTGGCCGGCGTCAAGTTCATGGGCGAAACCGCAAAAATCCTGAGTCCCGAAAAGCGCATCCTGATGCCGGACCTCGACGCTACTTGTTCGCTCGACCTGGGGTGCCCGGCCGACGAGTTCACCGCGTTTTGCGACGCGCATCCTGAACGTACCGTGGTGGTATATGCGAATACCAGCGCGGCGGTGAAAGCGCGGGCAGATTGGATGGTGACCTCATCTATCGGACTCGATATCGTGGCCCACCTGCATGCGCAAGGCAAAAAAATCCTTTGGGCGCCAGACCGGCACCTGGGCAGCTACATTCAGAAAAAGACCGGCGCCGACATGTTGCTGTGGCAGGGTTCCTGCCTGGTGCATGACGAATTCAAGGGCATCGAACTGGAACTGCTCAAGCGCGAGTATCCATCGGCTAAGGTTCTGGTACATCCGGAATCGCCCGAGGCCGTCGTGGAGCAGGCTGACGTGGTGGGCTCGACTTCACAACTGATCAAGGCGGCGCAAACTCTGGATGCAGATACTTTTATCGTTGCCACAGACAACGGCATCCTGCACAAGATGAAACTGGCGGCACCAGGCAAACGCTTCATCGACGCCCCAACCGCAGGCAATAGCGCGACCTGCAAAAGCTGCGCGCACTGCCCATGGATGGCGATGAATGGTTTGCAGAACCTGGCCGACACACTCGAATCAGGCGGCAATGAGATACACGTTGACCCGGAAATCGGCCGTCAAGCCTTTGTATGCATTGACCGCATGCTGGCTTTTGCGGCGCAGCAAAAAGCCAAGGTCAGGCCCGGCCCCGACCTGGCGCAAGAACAAAAACTGTTTTCAGGAATAGGTCCGGCATGAGCACTTTGCACAATCCCTTTGCACCTTTTGATGCAGCCTTGATCGCCGCATTCGAAAACAATATTCAGACCGCATTGAATGAAGATATCGGCAGCGGCGATGTCACCGGCAAACTGGTGCCGGAGCATGAAACCGTCAAGGCGCGCGTGATCGTGCGCGAGGCGGCTGTGTTGTGCGGAGCCCCATGGTTCGAAGGCGTGATGAAACAGCTCGATCCGCGCATATGCATTGAATGGCGTTATGCCGAAGGCGCGATGATGGCTGTCGACAGTGAAGTGTGTGCGATTGAAGCGCCGGCGCGTGCCTTGTTGACCGGCGAGCGTTGCGCCTTGAATTTCCTGCAATTGCTGTCCGGCGTGGCCAGCGCCACGCGCCGATATGTCGAGGTGGTGCAAGGCACGCGTGCGGCGATTCTTGACACGCGCAAGACCTTGCCAGGGATGCGCCTGGCACAAAAATATGCGGTACGGGTAGGCGGCGGACAGAACCAGAGGCTGGCTTTGTATGACGGTATTCTGATCAAGGAAAATCACATTGCCGCGGCAGGGGGAATCACGCCGGCGCTGCGTGCCGCACAAGCCTTGAACTCCGGCGTGACGATACAGATCGAGGTCGAGACGCTGGAAGAGTTGGAAGAGGCATTGGCTGCAGGGGCAACTTCGATTCTGCTGGATAATTTCACCTTGGGCTCGATGCGCGAAGCAGTGGAAATCACGGGGGGCCGGGCGCTGCTGGAAGCTTCCGGCGGAGTGAACATGGTTACGGTGCGGGCGATCGCGGAAACCGGCGTGGACCGGATTTCGATTGGCAGTTTGACCAAGGATGTGCAGGCGACTGATTACTCGCTGCGGATAATTGGATAATTTTAAATAGGCGGGTTGGAGTAACGGGTTGGAGTAATTTTCGCGCTTTTGCGAAAATTACTCTGATTTTCTCTGCAAGGCGATTGCGACCCTGAACAGGTTCTACCGCCGATCCGGCGACAAGACGCTGGGCAGCGCCTTCGGCAAAGTATCCGGGAAGTCCCGGCTGAAATGCAGCCCGCGGCTTTCACGTCGCGACAAGGCGCTGTTTACGATCAGCGATGCAACTTCGACCAGATTGCGCAACTCCAGCAAATCGCGCGTGATCCGGAAATGCGCGTAATACTCGTCGATCTCTTCTTTGAGCAGCCTGATGCGATGCTGGGCGCGTTCCAGCCGTTTGGTGGTGCGGACGATGCCGACGTAATTCCACATGAAGCGGCGCAGTTCATCCCAGTTGTTGGCGATGATGACCTCCTCGTCGGCATCGGTCACACGGCTCTCGTCCCAGTCGGGCAGGGCAGGTGATTTTTGTTTCGGCTGTTGCTCGATATGCTGGGCTGCGGCGCGTCCCAGCACCACGCATTCCAGCAGCGAATTGCTGGCCAGCCGGTTGGCGCCGTGCAAACCGGTGTAGGTTGCTTCACCCACTGCGTACAGGCCGGGCAGGTCGGTGCGGCCAGCCAGATCAGTCACGACACCGCCGCAGGTGTAATGTGCTGCGGGTACTACTGGAATCGGTTGCTTGGTGATGTCGATCCCCAATTCCAGGCAGCGCGCATAAATCGTCGGGAAATGCTCTTTCAAAAATTCGGGTGGTTGATGGCTGATGTCGAGGTCGACGTAGTCCAGCCCGCGCTTTTTCATCTCGGCGTCGATGGCCCGTGCCACCACGTCACGCGGCGCCAGCTCGGCACGTTCGTCATGCAAGGGCATGAAGCGCATTCCGGCCGCGGCGCCGGCCTCGGCCGGCAATTTCAACACGCCCCCTTCACCGCGTACAGCCTCCGTGATCAGGAAGGATTTGGCATAGGGATGGTAGAGGCAGGTCGGATGGAACTGGATGAACTCCATGTTCGCCACCCGGCATCCCGCACGCCACGCCATTGCAATGCCGTCGCCGGTTGCCGTGTCCGGATTCGTCGTGTACAGATAAACCTTGCCGGCGCCGCCGGTAGCCATCACGGTTTGCTCTGCGCCGATGGTGACGACCTTGCCGGTTTTGACATCCTGGGCGTACAGGCCCAGGCAGCGCGGTGTAGCCGTTTTGCTGCCGATCTTATCGGATGTGATCAAGTCGATCGCGCAGTGATTTTCAAGCAGCGTGATGTTTGGATGAGAGCGTACTTTTTGTTCCAGTGTGACTTGCACCGCATGGCCGGTGGCGTCGGCCGCATGGATGATGCGGCGTTGGCTGTGGCCGCCCTCGCGGGTTAGATGAAAGCCGAGTTCCGCCGTTTCATCGCGTGTAAAAGGTACGCCCTGCTCGATCAGCCATTCGATCGCTTCGCGGCCATGTTCGACGATGAAGCGTGTTGCGCTGTCGTCGCATAAGCCGCCGCCCGCTACCAGCGTGTCGGCGATATGCTGGGCATGGCTGTCCCCGGAATCCAGCACGGCGGCGATGCCGCCTTGCGCCCAGTTGCTGGCGCCGTCGAGCAGCGCACGTTTGGAAATAACCGCGACCTTGCGCTTTTCTGCGAGGTGAAGGGCGACAGATAAACCGGCCAGGCCGCTGCCGATGATGGCGACGTCGATTTTCATAGGGATAGATGGTTGCGAAGTGTACTGAATGTTGCCATGACTATATTCGATTTGCACACTGACCGCGGAATGATTTTTTTGCCGACTGCTTTAACTGAGTGATATCGCATCAACGAAAATTCGACGGAATTCAGAAAAACCTGTAAAAAATGATGCCGATATCGCTCATCGCTAAAGAAATAAGTGCCTTTTTACTCAAGTGCCGTTAGTAAAGGTAAATATGAGTTATTTACTGATGTACTATCCGGACTTTCGATCGGGCGTTTTTTCAGGGAAAGAACTATGGAATTAGCAGAAGCCCTGTCCCTAGGAATGGCGGGGATAGCGGGAATGGTGACGTTTGCGGCAATCGTTCTGATGATGCAAGTATTCGCTGCCATGATTCAGGTTTTGCGCGCTCCTTTGTGGCCCGTAAAATGCGTTGAGCCCGGCGTGCAGCAGCATTTGCATGGTGAACGACTGCTTGCGGTAAATGAACTGACAGTACTGGGGTTCAACCAGATTTTCTGTTGGATGGAAGAAAGCGGGCCTGACCGCCATTTCAGTGTATTGTTTCGCCACGAAGCGGAGCCAGCGCTCGCAGTCTTGAGTTTTCAAGCGCACATGGCGACATATCCGGTTGTGTTTTACAGTTTCGATATTCACGGCAATGTGCTGTTGACTCCTAACATGAGCATTTCAAAGGTGGTCGATTCCCCATCCGTGTTGCGCCTCGATCCGCGCGTGAAATCGCTTGCAATGCACTGGCAGGCGCATCGCGCACGATTGCACAATCTACCTTCGTTGGAAGGCAGCGATGAAGAAGCGGCTCGCCGCATCATGGCGTTGACCGAAAACGCATTCGAAGAATGGCGAAACAAAGGCGCCGTCGCTCAGGCCGGCGGGGCTTGGTATGTAACGCCCAAATCGGCGTTGCGCATGGCGCTGACGCTGCTGCGGGTGCATGCCAAAGTGCGGCGTGGATACGATTGCGCGATCATAGGCAGCGAATATCAAAGTGCATACTTCGCATATTGTTTTGCTGGGATTGAAACGTACGCTGCACGATTAGTCAAATATGAAAGCATCAAAACTTGCTTGCTCAGCATGGCGCCGATAGCGCCCGTGCTTTGTTTTTTGACATTGACATGTGGCTGGCAAGTTGTCGTTGTCATGAGTGCAGTAACACTGGTGCATGAGATGGGACGTGTACTGGCGATGCGGGCGCTTGGCTATCGGGACATAAGCATATTTTATGGACCGCTCCCCGGCACATCGCTCATTCCCGAATCGAAAGAACTGCCGGCCTGGAAAAGAGTTTTCGTGCAACTTGCCGGTACATTGCCTGGGCTCTTCTTCGGAGTAGGTTTGCTCTGGTATCTGATGACGCATCCACCAAGCGGTGAAAGCGGTCCTTGGGCTATGGCTCTTATGCTTCCTATTCTCATCAATTTGCTAGTTTTGCTCCCGGTTCTGCCGGCGAGCGGCGGTCAATTGCTTGAGTTCGGCGTGTTTTGCCGCTGGCCGCACATGCGTATTGTAGTTAAAGTGCTTGTTCTAGGCGTATTGATATGGTTCATGTTTTGGAGCAATTCACAGGGTATTTGGATGGTTGGCGGAATCGTGGGTGGCTTGACTCTCCTTGGGTTGATTCAATCTCTAAAGTTAATGCGACTGCAGCGAATACCGTTGGAGGGATTGAACGAAGGAGAGCAATTGACGAAACTTTTCGAAGAGGCGCGCAAGACGTTTCGAACACAATCGCTGATTGCTCAGATTGGGCCGGTCAGACTCGCATTGTTGTCCAGCAATATTCGTCCGCCGCGTCTTTGGGAAAGCATGCTGATTCTGTTGTTATTGCTCGGTTTGTGGGCCGGCGCCGGATTCGCCATTACCCGTTACTGGGACCAGTTTCGATTGTTCAGTGCCGAAAAAGTGCTGCGTACGCAGGCACAAGCTGCTTTCGATTCCGCCTATTCGTCCTACGCTCGCGACAACTACGCCAAGGCTTCGCCGTGGTACAAGAAACTGGTGCAGCAGGCGCGAGAACTCGATGCAACAGATGTTCGCCAAATAGATATGGCTGTCATGAAAACATTCTGGATGCGCGAGCCGCAACGCGGTGCGCGGCTCGACGCATTGTTGAAGCAGGGGCGCGACGGCTATTACTACTCGATTAATGGCATTGCATGCCAGAGGTTGAACCACATTTACTGGAAAAATCATCAAGCGGCACCGCAAGAACAGGAGGTCGCTCTGCGAGAGGCGATCGCTCAGGTCATGCAGTTGGCTCCTTCCGCGTATGGCGGCACAATCGAAGCCCGCATACGCGTGGCCGAAGCGGTTGACTTGAGTGGAGAGGCGGATCGGGCGCTCGCGATGTTGAACGCCGAGAAAGACACTGCAGAAATGCGCGCTTGCCGATGTGGGAAAAATCCCTTGCTTCATCCGCATGTCTGGTTCCTTATCTCGCATGATCGAGCCAGTCATGCGGTGACGTTGCTTCAGCGTCCCGAGTATGCCGAGGATGTCAAGCGACCCGGCAGCGAGCTTGCGCTTGATTATGCATGGGCGCTGCTTTCGGCAAATCGGATATCGGAAGGTGTGGAACAAATGCGGCTGGCGGCATATGACGAGCGTGCGCAACCAGGCTTTACCCATCGGTTGTCCGGAGTACCTACTTATTCTCCCAATCATCTGATCTATCCGCTGGATATGATGCATGCATTGCGGCAGGCTGGCCGCACGGATGAAGCGCGCACGTTGATGACAGAGGAAACCCGCTGGGCCTGCAAAAAGGAGTATCGAAATCCTGATGATCCGGCGGTCAGGCTTTGGGAAAGAGTGCGTTTCAAATTATTGCGGCAGGCTGCCGTTGCAGCATGTCCTGTTGCTGAGAGGGCGTTATAGCCAAACTCAGACACAAGAGGAAACCATATGGTCAAAGTTTTTAAAAAAATCGGCCTGGCGCTGATCGTCGTGCTTGCCGGCTTGCTGATCGCACTGCTCTGGTACCGCGGCGCGAGTCAGCCGCAAATCGACGGCACGATTAAACTGGCCGGCCCGGGCGCGGCCATTGATATCGTGCGCGACGCCGAAGGCATTCCCCACATCTATGCCAAATCTCCAGACGACGCCTATTTTGCGCTTGGCTTTGTGCATGCCCAGGATCGCTTGTGGCAACTCGAACTGAACCGGCGCATCCCGGCCGGGCGCATGGCGGAAATTCTTGGACCAAATGCGGTCGATACCGACCGTTTTTTGCGTGCGCTCGGTGTGCGGCGCAACGCCGAAGCGATTCAGGCAAACCTGGCTCCGGAGACGCGTGCCGTCTTGGATGCCTATACCAATGGCATTAATGCTTACTTGGATAACCGTAGCGGCCCTCTGCCTCCGGAATTCCTATTGACCGGTGCACCAGCGCCGGCGCACTGGCAGGCGGCAGACTCCATCGGCTGGCAAACGATGATGGCCTGGGATCTCGGCGCCAACTGGTCGCAGGAGCTGTTGCGCATGCGGTTGTCGCAGCGCCTGACGCTCGATCAAATCAATCAATTCCTGGCGCCGTATCCAGGCGATCCGGTGTTGCCGACGCAGGACTTTACCAAGTTGTACCGAGAGCTGGCCGGCACCACGCAGCAACTTGCTGCCGTCGCGAAAATTGCGCCGCCGTCCTATGTCGACGGTATGGGTTCAAACAACTGGGTTGTATCGGGCGCCTTGTCGGAAAGCGGCAAGCCTCTGCTGGCCAACGATCCGCATCTGGGTTTGTCGGCGCCTGCGCTGTGGTACTTCGCCCACTTGTCGGCGCCTGGATTAAATACGATCGGCGCCACCTTGCCCGGCGTGCCGAGCGTGATATTGGGTCGCAACGATCGTATCGCCTGGGGCTTTACCAATACCGGACCGGACGTGCAGGACTTGTATATCGAACGCGTCAACCCCGCCAACGCCAAGCAATACCAGACGCCGGACGGTTGGGCCGATTTCAAGAGCAGGACCGAAACCATCAAGGTCAAAGGTCAGCCCGACGTGCAGATGGAGGTGCGCGAAACGCGGCATGGCCCTGTCATCACCGGCGCCTTGCCGATCGTTGACAAGGCGCCGATCGACGCCAAAAAATATGTGATTGCCTTCGCCTGGACAGCGTTGCGGTCCGACGACCTCGGCCTGCAAGCGGGACTGAAACTGAACCGGGCTAAAAACTGGCAGGAATTCCTGGACAGTACGAAGGATATCGGCGCACCGCAGCAGAACATCGTGTATGCCGATGTCGACGGCAATATCGGCTATGTAGCGCCGGCCCGGGTACCGATCCGCAAGCCGGACAACGACTTGAAGGGACTGGCGCCGGCGCCCGGCTGGGACGCGCGTTACGATTGGGATGGATTCATTCCGTTTGAGCAATTGCCTCGGCAATACAATCCGGCATCGCAACGGGTGATCACGGCCAATGAAAAAATCGTGAAGAACGATTATCCGTACTTCCTCACCAGCGAGTGGGCCTCGCCTTACCGCGCCCATCGCATTGCCGAACTGCTCGATGCCAAACCCAAGCACAGCATGGCCAGCTTCGCAGAAATCCAGAAGGATCACGTCTCGCTCGCAGCCCAGGAGCTGCTGCCCCTCCTGCGCAAGGTCCAGCCGCGCTCCGAGCGAGCCCGAAGCGCTGTCGACGCCTTGAAAAAATGGACAGGCTCAATGGATAGTGATCGCTCAGAACCGTTGATATACACCGCGTGGACGCGTGAAGCCTCGCGTCAGATATTCGCCGACGAATTGGGCGACGCGCTGATGAAGGACTATTGGGAGCAGCGCAATGTGCATTTATCGATGGTCAATGTGCTGAAGAATATCGACGGCCAGGGCAAGTGGTGCAATGAGGTCAAAAGCGACGGTACGGTCAAACAGCAAAGCTGCGACGATCTGCTGTCAACCTCGCTGGAAGCCGCGCTGAACGACCTGGAAAAGCGCTACGGCGCCGACAGGGCGCGATGGCGTTGGGGCGAGGCGCATGCTGCGCGCTCCGAGCATCGTCCTTTCGGCAAGATTGCGGCTTTGGCGAAAGTCTTCGATATCAGGATTCCGTCGCCGGGCGATACCTTTACCGTCAACGTCGGACGCCACAATTTGCGCGACGAAAGCGAACCGTTTGCCAATCGCCATGCGGCCAGCTTGCGCGCGCTGTACGACCTGTCCGATCTGGAAAAATCACGTTTCATCCATTCCACCGGACAGTCGGGCAATGTTCTTTCCCGGTTGTATCGTAATTACTCGCAGCGCTGGGCAGAGGTCGAGTATCTGCCAATGCAGACCAAGCGAGAATCGGTCGAAAAAAACAAAATGGGGCTCCTGACGCTAACTCCTTGATCAGGCCGGCAATTTGATTTGCTACCAGCCTGGCGCGTGCCTGAACAACGCAGCCAAGGCGTGTGCATCTCGAATTGATTGCTGCGGCAAGTTGTCCGCTTGCCGCCAGAGTGCATCATGGCTCTGCGAGGTTGGCTGTGTGTTCCAGTGCATCTGGGAGTAAGGAACCAATTGTATTCATTTCGGCGGGCGGGTCCGGCACTCGTGGCAAGTCCTGAGCCAGTCATACCGCCGGCAACAACATGTTGAGCCAGCCCATGGTGCCGAATCATTTTCCGAGGCGGGCATCCCTTATCAGCACCCTACCGCCAGCATCCGCACAATTTCTGCGAGGTTCTCATCCAGCAGAATCAGATTCTCATGCCGGCCCGGCACGGTGCATTGGGTGCTGTGCACCATTGCATGGGTGTGTGCCAGCCAGTTCAGAGCCAGCTTTCCTTGTCGAATCGATTCTTCGGCGTGGAACACATGCAGGGGCGCGTGGATCTTGCCGGGGATGAAGTCGGCCAGCAGTGCGATATGTGCCTGCTGTATCTCGTATTGCTGCTGCAAAAACACGGCGTAGTGCGTGTCCAGCCCCAGCTCATCCGTCAGAAAAGCCGGACGCTCGGCAAGACGTTGTCCAAGATGTCCGGCGCCGTGCTCCGCGATATAGGCCGCAACGCGCGCATGCACTGCTGTCAGCGTCTCGCTCTGGTGCCCTATGTCGGCCTGCACCTGTGTGAATACCCAGACGATAAATTCATCGAAGCGTTGTAGCTTTCCGTCCTCATGCAGCATGCTGTCGAACAGTCCGACCCAGCCGACATGGCGGCCGGCCTGTTCCATGAAGTCAGCGATGCGGAAAGCAAGCACACCGCCCATCGACCAGCCGGCGAGATACACCGTTCCCTCGGGTTGGTGACGAAGTATCTCGGACATATAACATCGGCATAGCGCATCGAAATCACCCGGTCCATTTGCCAGCCCTGCGATCTCGGGCGATTGGATCGCATAGACGGGATGCGCGGCGTTGATGCGGTCGGCCAGTTTGCGATAGCTGAATACCGTGCCGCCCGCCGGATGGATCAACCAGATCGGGTGCGCTTGCTCCTGCTGCGTCGGCATCTTCAGCGTCACAACCAGTTGCGGGGCGGGGCGATGCGAATCAATGACTGCGGCAAGCGTCGCAATGCTCGGTGACCGGAACAGCTGCGACAGCGGCAGCGCAATTTGGAAAGCGTCGTTGATCCGTGCCAGCAGTTGCACGGCCAGCAGCGAATGGCCGCCGATGTGGAAGAAATTTTCGTCGCGGCCGATTTGTTCCCGTCCCAGCAACTCACTCCATAGTGCGGCCAACTGTTTTTCGGCCGGTATGGCAGGCGGCGCGTAGAAGTTCACAGCGAGATCGCCCTTGGCCCATTCCAATGCATCGAGCGCCTTGCGGTCAATCTTGCCGTTGGTGTTGACGGGCAGGCGATCAAGCAACACGAAGTGTGCCGGCACCATGTAGTCGGGCAGGCTGCAGCGTAGTGATGCGCGCAGGCCGTTCACGGTGGATGCGCCGCAATCCGCTTCTTTCCCCTCGTCCGGCACGACATAAGCCACCAGTTGCAGGCCGCCGGCCGGCGCGGGCTGTGCCAGCACGACGGTTTCGTGGACGAAGGGCAACTGCGCCAAGGCAAATTCGATCTCGCCAATTTCGACGCGATAACCGCGAATCTTCACTTGGTCATCGATGCGACCGGCATATTCGATCTGCCCGTCGGGCAGGTAACGTGCCAGGTCGCCGCTGCGGTACATGCGCGCACCGGACTGTTCACTGAATGGATTCTGAATGAAGCGTTCGGCAGTCAGATCGGGCCGTCCCAGATAGCCGCGCGCCAGTCCTTCGCCGCCGATGTAGAGTTCGCCCGTCACGCCGATCGGCACCGGATGCAGATAGGCGTCGAGAATATAAATCTGCGTATTGGCGATGGGGCGGCCGATCGGCGGATGACGGCGGCCGTCGTCCGCGCAGGGATAGACGGTGGCGCAGACTGTCGCCTCGGTCGGACCGTAGGCATTGATGACGGTGTAGCGTTTCATCCACGGCGCGATCAGCGCATGGTCGTAGCGTTCCCCGGCGACCACCAGCGTCTTCAGCTCGGGCAGCCGCTCGGCTGGCAGGGCGGCCAGCGAGGATGGCGTGAGCGTAACGAGCTCGATGTGATGCCGCAGCAATGTGTTCAGCAGATTCTGCCCCGGCAGTACCGCTTCGCCGGACGCCAGATAAAGCCGCGCCCCAGCCGTGAGCGCGGTAAAAATCTCGGACACCGACGCATCGAAATTGAAGGATGCCCACTGCAATACGCGGCAGCCGGGTCGCAGGCCGAAAGCCCGCTGCTGGGCCAGCACCAGGTTGATCAAGCCGCGATGATGGATCAGCGTCCCCTTCGGCTTGCCGGTGGAGCCGGAGGTGTAAATCACGTAGGCCAGATGGCCGGGCTGCGTCTGCGGCGGCGGATTGTGATCGGGCCATGCGGAAAACAACGCGGCGTCGCGGTCCAGGCAGACAGGGGCGATCGCCATCGGCGGCACCCGGTCGAGCAGATGCTCCTGGGTCAGCACAAGCCTTGGTCGCGCGTCTTCGATCATGTATGACATCCGCGCAGGCGGCAGCGCCGGGTCGAGCGGCAGGTAGGCTCCGCCCGCCTTGAGTACGCCGAAGACGGCGATGACCATCTCCAGCGAACGTTCGACACAGATGCCGACAATATCGTCGACGCCGACCCCATGAGTGCGCAAATAGTGGGCCAAACTGTTGGCCCTAGCATTCAGCTCGGCATAGGTGAGGCGCTGGTCTTGGAACACCGCCGCAACCTGGTCGGGATAGTCGCTGACGCAGGCTTCGAACATTTGATGAATGGTTGGGTGCGGCGGCAAGGCGCTATGCGTACGGTTCCATTCGACCAGCAACTGATGCCGTTCCGCCTCCGACAGCATCGGCAGCTCGGCGATGGATGCGTCCGGCTGCGTGACGATGGCTTGCAGCAGATGGCAGAAATGCCGGCTCAAGCGCATGATCGTATCGCGCTCGAACAGATCGGAATTGAACTCGAATGCACCCTGCAAGCCATGCTCCTGTTCGATCACATGCAAGGTCAGGTCGAATTTGGCAATGGCGGGTAGGTCAAGATTCAGGGGTTCTGCCTGCAGGCCATCGTCATTCCATGCTGCCGTACTGGCTGGCGCATTCTGCAGCACGAACATCGCCTGAAACAGAGGCGCATGGCTGAGGTGCCGTTCCGGCTGCAGGACATCCACCAGCTGTTCGAACGGAATATCCTGATGCGCGTAGGCCGCTAGCGCCATCTCGCGCGTCTGCTGCAGCAAGTGGGTAAACGACAACCCGCCGTTGAGCCGGAAACGCAGGACCAGCGTGTTGACGAAGAAGCCGATCAAGTCCCTGACTTCAGGGCACTGGCGGCTGGCCACCGGCGTGCCGATGCACACGTCGTTTTGGCCGCTGTAGCGGCTCAGCAGCAGCGCAAAGGCGGCGGACAGCGTCATGAAGAGCGTCGTGTGCGTGTTGCGGCAGAGCGCGCGCAGGCCGGCTGTCAGCGTGGCGTTCATCTCGAAGGTGATGCGTCCGCCGCGATAAGACTGCACCGCCGGGCGCGGATGGTCGGTCGGCAGAGCCAGCAACGCCGGCGCATCGTCGAGCTGACTACGCCAGTAGGCAAGTTGCTGCTCGCGAACGGTATCCTGCAACTGCGCACGCTGCCACACGGCGAAGTCGGCGTACTGTACCGGCAGGGCAGGCAGGGAGGGCGCCATGCCACGGCGGCGGGCATGATAAAACACGGCCAGATCACGTTGCACAATATTGGCCGACCAGGCATCGCCGGCGATATGATGCAGCGTCAGCAGCAGCCAGTGTTCATGCTCATCGAGGCGAAGCAATTGCGCGCGCAGCATGGGCGTTGCGCGTAGATCGAAGGGGCGCTGCGCTTCGGCCGCCGCCAGGCGTTGCGCTTCAGAGTGGCGCTGCGGCATTGGCTGCAAGCGCAAGTCGTGCACGATAAGCGGCACCGGAGCAATGGCAGCAATCCGCTGCACTGTTACGCCGTCGATCACATCAAATGCCGTGCGCAGCACCTCATGCCGCGCGACAAGGTCATTCAACGCGCCTTCGATGGCGGGCACATCCAACTCGCCGCGCAAGCGCAGGCCGCCCGGCATGTTATACAGGGCGCTGCCCGGCTCCAGCTGATCGAGAAACCATAGTCGCTGCTGCGAAAAAGATAACGGCAGTGGCGCGCTGCGCCCCACCGGCAGCAATGCCGGTTCGGTGGCATGCAGAGCCTGCTGTTGTTCTTCAATGCGAACGGCCAGTTCGCGCAGTGTCGGCGCTTCGAAGATGGCGCGCAAGGGCAGTTCAGTATTGAACGCCTTGCGCACTTGCGCCATCACTTGCGTCGCCAGCAATGAATGTCCGCCCAGATGAAAGAAGTTGTCGTCGCGATTTATGCGCGTGTGGCCGAGCAGAGCCGACCAGATGTGGTGCAGGCCCTCCTCGACGGCAGTCGCTGGCATTTCCCTCGGTCGCTCTTCTTCCGGCCAGGGTAGCGGAGCCAGCGCCTTGCGGTCGATCTTGCCATTGGCATTGACCGGCAACCGGTCCAGCATGACAAAGCGGGCGGGGATCATGGCGTACGGCAAGCCATGCGCAAGTACGCGCCGCAGTCCGTCTGCGTCGATCGGGGCGCTACCCGTGTGCGGCCCCTGCAAGGTCCAATATGCGACGATTTCCAGGTCGGCATTCCGGCCCTGGCGAGCGATCACGGCTGCATCGCCGACGCCAGCGCAAGAGCGAAGCCGGGATTCGATTTCGCCCAGTTCGATGCGCTGCCCGCGAATCTTGATTTGATGATCGCGCCGGCCGAGATAAGCGATCGTGCCGTCGGCGCGATAACGGCCGCGGTCACCGGTACGGTAGAAGCGTGCGCCCGGCTGGAACGGATGGGTGACGAAGGCTTGCGCGCTGGTCTCGGGATCGTTCAGATAACCGCGTCCGACCCCTGCGCCGGCGACGCAGATTTCCCCCGGCACGTCGATGGGCACCGGTTGCAGACGCGCATCCAGCACGAACAACTGCGTATTGGCCGTCGGCCGGCCGATCGGCACCGAAGCGAGGGGACGGAAGGCTTTCGCTTCTTCCATCGAACGTACCGCAAGATACGCCACATTGTCGGCACACTCGGCCGGTCCATAGATATTGATCAGTGGGGTCGTCGGAAAACGTTCGAACCAGGCTTGCGCCAGGCTCGGCGGCAGCGCTTCGCCAATAGACAGTACCCAGCGCAGGGAGAAGGACAAGTGCTCTAGCGGTACCTCGACCAGATGCCGCATCATGCTCGGCACGACCTGCAAGATGCTTACCTGTTGCTCCGCCAGCGCCTGCAGCAACAACTGCGGATCATGGGCTACCTGATCGGGCATGATATGGACGGTACCGCCCAACAGAGGCGCCGCCAGAAACTGCCAGACCGAGATGTCGAATGCGGGGGAGGCCGTCTGCGCCACCCGGTCGTCAGCACTCAGGCCGAGTGTGGGGACTTTGCCGTATAAATTGTTGAGCATGCCTTTATGTTCGACCATTGCCCCCTTGGGTTGCCCGGTGGAGCCGGAGGTGAAGATCACATAGGCCAGATCGTCTGGCGAACCAGCGGGCGGCAGCGGCGTCGCGTCGCCACCCAGCCAAAGTCTTTCAGCTATCAGCGTAATCGGGTGGTGGTCGAGGCCGGCCAGCAAGGGATCGAGCAGGGACAGGGAGCCTGCGGAGACGAGGAGGAACGGGACCTTGCCGCGCGCTACGATATCCTTCAAACGCTGGACAGGATGCCGGACATCCAGCGGAACATACGCGGCGCCCGCCTTGAAGATAGCGATCATCATCGTCAGGAAGCACAGGCTGCGTTCGCCTGCCACACCCACCAAGGTATCCGGCCCGGCGCCTGCGGCAACCAGTGCGCGCGCAATGCGCGTGCTGCGCTCGTCGAGTTCGCGGTAGGTGAAGCTGTCATCCATGCAGACGGCGGCGATTTTGTCGGAATGACGCGCCACTTGTTCGGCGAACAGGGCGGCATAGCCGCGATCCAGAGGAAAATCATGCTGAGACCGGTTCAAGTCTTCGAGCAGGAAGCGGCGCTCTTGCTCGGTCAGCAGGGCGAGCGTAGCGACCGGCGTGGTGGGTTGGTCGACGATGGCTGTCAGCAAGCATTCGAAATGGCCGACCATGCGTTCGATCGTTGTGCGCTCGAACAGATCGATGTTGTATTCGAACAGGCCTTCCAGCCGGCCGGACTCTTCGCGCATGGTCAAGGTCAGGTCGAACTTGGCGATCGGCAGGTCGATTTCGAGCGGCTGTGCTTCCAGTCCGTCCAGCATGAGCTTGTGCGCAGCATTGTTCTCCAGTGCAAACATGACCTGGAATAGCGGAGCATGGCTCAGATCGCGCTCGGGGTGCAAGACATTGACCAGGCGCTCGAACGGAATGTCTTGATGTGCGTAGGCGTCCAGTGCCGTTTCCCTGACCTGGCGCAGCAAGTCCATAAATGCAGCTTTGCCTTGCAATGTCAAACGCAGCACCAGGGTATTGACGAAGCAGCCGATCAATCCTTCAAAGTCGGCATGCCGGCGATTGGCAACCGGAGTGCCGATGCACAGATCATCTTGGGCACTGTAACGCGACAGCAGCACGCCGAATGCACTGAGCAAGGTCATGAACAGCGTCGCGCCATTTTCCCGACCGAGTGCGTGCAACCGCTCGGCAAGTCCTTGCGGCAGGACGAAGCGGAAGTGCGCGCCTTGATAAGATTGAACCGCAGGGCGCGCATGGTCGGTCGGCAGCTCCTGCAGCGCAGGTGCGCCAGCCAATTGATTGCGCCAATAATCAAGCTGACGTTCCCACTGCGCGCCTTGCCGGCGCTGCCAGGCGGCGAAGTCGGCGTATTGCCAGGACAGCGGGGGCAATGCGGCAGGCACATTGGTCTTGTGCTGACGATAAAAGGCTGCGATCTCGCGTTGCAGGATGTCCATCGACCAGCCGTCGGCGGCGATATGGTGCAGGGTCAGCAACAACCAGTGTACCTGCGCATCCAGCCGCAGCACATGGGCGCGCAGCAAGGGGGCGGCGCGCAAATCGAAAGGCTGCTCTGCTTCCTGCTGCACCAGTTTTCTTGCCTCGACATCGCGTTCTTGCAGCGAAATACCGGACAAATCCGTCACAAGAAAAGGCACTCGCGCCTGCTTCGCGATGACTTGTACCGAACGGTCGCCGCTCAGCGCATAAGTCGTATGCAGCACTTCGTGGCGTTGCACGATGTCATTCATGGCCGCTTCCAACGCGGCGATATCCAATTCGCCGGTTAGGCGCAAGCCGCCTGCCATGTTGTAGAAGGCGGCGCCGGTTTCCATCTGATCGAGGAACCACAAGCGTTGCTGGGCGAACGACAAGGGCAATGCATCAGCACGATCGGCTGGTTCAGGTATCGCCCAGGCATCATCGTCTGTCCACGAATCAGCCGCTGCTTCGAACCGGGAATGGCGGCGCGCCTCGTCCACGCGTTGCGCCAATTCATGCAAAACAGGTGCTGCAAATATCGCGCGTAGCGGCAGCTCCACGCCGGTCAGCTTGCGCAGCCTGGCAACGAGCTTGGCCGCCAGCAGCGAATGTCCTCCCAGCGCGAAAAAATTGTCGTGGATGCCGACGCGCTCGCACTCCAGCAGCTCGCTCCACACGTGCGCCAGCATGGTCTCGGCGGCGGTGCGCGGCGCGATATAGTCGTTCCGGACTTGGCTGGGGGCAGGCAAGGCTCGACGATCGATCTTGCCGTTCGGGCTGAGCGGCAGCGCATCCAGCAACACGAAGGCGGACGGCGTCATGTAATCGGGCAGGCTGGATTGCAGATGCGCGCGCAATGTTTCTGCCGTGGCTTCCTCATGCATGGTCAGATATGCCACCAATCGTTGGTCGCCTGTCTGATCTTCGCGCGCCACGACCACCGCTTCACGCACTTGCGGATGCGTCAGCAATGCGGACTCGATTTCCCCCAGCTCGATGCGCAAGCCGCGAATTTTCACTTGATGGTCGGTGCGGCCCACGTACTCGATGGCACCGTCCGTTCGCCACCGCGCCAGGTCTCCGGTGCGGTATAGCCGCCCGCCTGGCGGGCCGAACGGATCGGGAACAAAGCGCTCGGCCGTCAAATCGGGACGGCGATGGTAACCGCGCGCCAGCTGCGCACCGCCGATGTACAGCTCGCCTTCCACGCCGGCAGGCACCGGTTCCATCTCCGCATCGAGCAGGTAAATTTGCGTATTGGCGATCGGTTTTCCGATCGGCACCGTGAGCGAAGGCTCGTCGATACATGTCCATGCGGTGACATCGATCGAGGCCTCGGTCGGGCCGTACAGGTTATGCAAGACCGCCTTCGATTGCCGGTAAAAACTTTGTTGCAATTGCGCCGGCAACGCTTCGCCGCTGGCAAATACACGTCGCAGCGATGGGCATTGCGGCAGTGCTTCATGCTCAACGAAAGCTTGGAGCATGGCCGGCACGAAATGCAGGGTCGTGATGCCATGCCGCTGAATCAGTTTCGCCAGCCTTGCCGGATCTTGATGGTCGCCCGGCTTTGCCACTATCAGCGTGGCACCGGTCATCAAAGGCCAGAAGAATTCCCAGATCGATACGTCGAAACCGAACGGCGTTTTTTGCAGCACGCGGTCGGCACTGGTCAGGCGATATGTGTCCTGCATCCACAGCAGACGGTTGGTGAGGCCGCAATGCGGTACGCCGGCGCCTTTGGGCTTGCCGGTCGAACCGGAGGTATAAATCGCGTAGGCGAGCTGACGCGGGTCGACGGCGATGCCGGGATTCGTGGAAGGGTAGTGCGCCGCCAAGGCCATATTCAAATCCATCACTTGCAAGCCGTCTTGTTCCAGGTCAAGCCGTGACCAGACCGATTGCCGCGTCAGCAACAAGCCATTACAAGCATCGTCCAGCATGTAGGCAAGCCGCTCCGCCGGATAATCCGGATCGAGCGGCACATAGGCTGCTCCTGCCTTGAGAGTGGCAAGCAAGCCCACTACCATCTCAATAGAACGTTCGGCGCAGATGCCGACCAGCGTATCGGGGCACACGCCTGCGGCGATCAGCCGATGGGCAAGGCGATTCGCAGCGGCATTCAATTCGCGATAACTGAGCTGCTTTTCCTCAAACACCAACGCCAGCACATCGGGCGCGGCTTCGGCTTGCTGTTCGATCAATTCATGTACTGGCCGTGCTCGCGGATAATCCACGGCGGTCGCGTTCCACTCCACCGTCAACTGCCGGTATTCGGCAGCGCTCAGCATGGGCAGCGCTTTGACCGGCGCATGCGGCATCTGCCGTGCGGCATCGAGAAGATTCGGCAATCTCTGCTGGATCGTAGCGATTTCGTCGCCGGTGAAGTAAGCCTTGTGGTGAACGAAGTCCACCAGCACCGCCTCATCGTCATGGAATTCGCGCACATACAGCATGAGAGGCGAAGTCTGGTGTTCGTTGACCAGCGGGATGGCAATGCCGCGCGCCTCGCCAAATGCCGCTTCGTAGTTGTGACGTTCATAGGAAACGCCGATATCGAACAACTGTCGTCCCGCGTTGCTTGCATGCTCGAGACTGCGATTGAGCGCGCTGAGCGGAAAACGCTGATGCCGGTAGTTCTGTTTCAGTTCTTTGCCAATCGCCTGCAGCAATTCGGCGAAACTCAGTTCTCGGCCAAAGGCAAAGCGTGCCACCGTGACGCCGGCAAACAAACCTGCGGTTGTCTTGAATGCGGCGTTGCTGCGATTGAGTACCGGCAGCCCCATGATCACTTCATCGCGTTGTACTGTGCGCGTGAAGTACACGTAGAGCGCGGCGAGGATCGCGTGAAACGTGGTTGCGCCATGTTCGTTGGCAAAGGCGATCAGGCGGTTGTACCAGTCGCGCGGCAACGGCAAGGTGCTGCACTGGCTGGGCGGCGAGGGCGTGAGCGCTTGGCCGCGATAGCGCGGGACAAGCAGCGGTGCCGGCAACGGCTGGAACTTCTGTAGCCAATATTGCTGTTGCGTCGTGAAGGCCGGCGAATCGACATAACTGCGATCGCTCTCGACGAAAGACAAATAGGAAGGCGCCGCCATATCCGGATCTTTTCCGTTGGCCAGCGCAGTGTAGATCTCGGCGTGGGCGCGTGCCAGCAGGGCGATCGTCCAGCCATCGGCAATCAGATGGTGATAGCAAGCGAAATAGGAGAATGAATCGTCGCCGAGTTTCAAGAGGGCATAGCGAAACAATGGCTCGCCTTGCAAGGAGAACGGCTCGGCAAAACGCTGCCGCATCCACGCCATGGCAGCTTCATGAGGATTTTCCTCGGTTGAAAAATCATGGAAGGGAACAACAACGGGCAGTGCGTCGGCATAGCATTGCATGGGCAAGGCCTCTTCATCCTGAGGCTGCTGCTTGCTCAACACCGTGCGCAGCACATCGAATTTCTTCACTAGGAGTGCCGCGGATTGCATGAACAGGGCTACATCCAGACCCCCTTTCAGGCGCATGTGTCCGCCAATGTTGTAAAGCGGGGTATCGCCCTGCAGCATTTGATCAAACCAGATGTCGCGTTGTGGGGAAGTGAGTGGACTATAGACCGGTACCTGATGAAGCGATGTCATAATAGTAAGGCGCGATAAGGATAAGGCAAAAATCGACGCAATAAATCCTCTTGCGGCGGCAAACAGCATGGCCGCCGCATAGGGACTTGCTGCGTCGATTTATCGCAAGAGCGCTGCCAAAGCGGACATCCAGGGTGGCGTGCAGCGGCACGGGGCCTTGACTCCGCTGCCGGATCATTCATCAAAACAGGCTTACGCCGCCGCTTGTGTCGTTATGCAAAAGGATGCGCGATTTGCGCCAAGGAAGCCGTTGCCTGACATTGCCTTGCGCAGACTGAGCGGACGCATGTCGGTCCATGTGGTGCGGATATAGGCGAGGCATTCGGATTTTATTCCAGCCATCCCGGTGTCTTTCCATCCGGGTGCGTTGTCTCGGCCTTCCAGCCAGAGGGAATATTGTTCTTCCTGATTGACAACAACTTTATAACGAACGCTTTCCATGGTTTCCAACGTCACTTCCGACTCCAATAAAAATTACATGAATTCATACTCGCCAAGTCTTTTCGCTTTGCTTTGTTGCTCAGCGCTGGGAACTGTCTTGGCGCGAACAGAAGTGTATTGACTCAATGTGTCGGGATAATGACAAACCATGTGAGATTAGAGCATTTTTAGCCTGACCTTGACTCCGCACGGTCAGGCTAAAAATGCTCTAGGGCGTCCGCAATTTTTCCTGGTTGCAATGACGCAAGATTTATTTGGTATGGTACTTATGCCGGACTGCGGCGCGCCCCAGCAATCTGAAGTAAAGCCACTGCTTATCCTACTGTCCGAATTTCCGGGGCCACTTTTTCCGAGGCCACTTCTGCATGATTAGCCAATAGTTGTCCGAATGCATCGGCAGTCAGTGGATGGCTAAAGTAATTCCCCTGGATCTCATCGCATTGTTCATGGCGCAAAAAATCGAGCTGCTCCTGATTTTCGACGCCTTCGGCAATGACTTTCAATTTCAGGGCGTGCGCCAAAGCGATGATGGAGGTGGTGATGGCGGCCTTTTCCGGATTCGCCGTGATATCGCGCACAAACGATTGGTCGATCTTCAGCTTGTCGATGGGAAAGCACTGCAAGCAGCTCAAGCAGGAGTAGCCGGTGCCAAAGTCGTCAAGCGAGAGTTTCAGGCCCAGGTTATGAAGCTCGCGCATGATGGCTATGGCTTCATCAGGGTCGTCCATGAGCATGCTTTCGGTGACTTCGACTTCCAGGTACTGCGGTTCGATTCCGGTTTTCTGCAAAATGCCAGCGATGAGGGGTACAAGATTCTTCTGGCGAAATTGCCGGGCGGAGAAATTGACGGCGATTCGCACCGGGGACAAGCCGACGCTTTGCCAGGCTTTGAGTTGGGCGCAGACGATTTCCAAGGTCCAGGTTCCGATCGGCACGATCAAGCCGGTTTCTTCAGCCAGTGGAATAAACAAGGTGGGCGAGACCAGGCCGGACTCGGGACGTTGCCAGCGTATCAGCGCTTCCGCGCCAGCGATCTGCCCTGTCGCGAGATTCAGCTTGGGTTGATAGTGGACCAGAAATTCTTCTCTCTGGAGGGCGTGCCGCAGCCGGGTTTCCAATTTAACGTACTCCATTGCCCGTTCATGCATTTCCTGGGCATAGAACTGGAACCCGTTGCGTCCCGTGGCTTTGGCGCGGTACATCGCGATATCGGCATTTTTCACCAGGCTGTCGCTATCGTTGCCATCCTTGGGGTAGAGACTGATGCCGATGCTGGCGGTAACGTAGAGTTCGTGCTCCCGATACATGATCGGCTTGGCGATCTCCTCGAGAATGCGGGTGACGATGTGAAGCACGTCGTCCGCGTTGTCGATCTCCGTGATGATCAGCGCAAATTCGTCCCCGCCGAACCGCGACATGGTATCGCTTTTCTTGACGCAACGGGCCAGGCGTGCCGCGATGGTTTGCAGCAACGCATCGCCGGAGGCGTGGCCAAAACTGTCGTTGATCAGTTTGAAGCGGTCGAGATCGAGCAGCATGATCGCCATCTGCCGATCGAAGCGATGCGCATGCGCGATTCCCTGGCTGGCGCGGTCGGCAAACAGAGAGCGATTGGCCAACCCGGTGAGGGCATCGTGCTGGGCCTGGTATTGCAGCTGTTCCTGATTGCCCTTGGCCTCGGTGATGTCGTTTTGCACGCCGATGAAATGGGTGACCTTGCCCGTTTTGTCGCGTACTGGCGCCACGAACAATTCATTCCAGAACAGGCTGCCGTCCTTACGGTAGTTGCGGACGATGGCATGGCCTTCGCGCTGTTCATGCATGGCAGCACGGATGCTTTCGAGGCCGGGTTGATCGTTGTCACGTCCTTGCAAAAAACGGCAATTGCGTCCGATCACCTCGTCGCGCGAATAACCGGTGATTCTTTCAAAGGCCGGGTTGACGTATTCGATCGGATTGTCTTCCTTGGCGCAATCGGTGATGACGATAGCGTTGACGCTGGCCTCGATGGCGCGGTTGCGCAGCAGCAGGATTTCTTCTGACTTTCGCTGTTCGGTAATGTCTTCGTTGACCACGATCGCGCCGGCGATCTGGCGGGTGGGTGAGAGCAGGGGCACGACGGAGTTGAGGATGGTCTTCCGGGCGCCGGCGCATTCGATGTCGATCATTTCGTTGAGCGAGGTATCGCCGTGCTTGAGCGCGCGCGCCAGGGCGCATTTTTCCGGGGTGACGCGTTCGCCGGTATCAGCGTATCGGCCCGAATATCGGTTGTATTGTTCGAGGCCGGCATAAAAGGCGCCGCCCCAGATCGTCTGTCCGGCAGGGTTGCCCAGAACGATCTGGCCCTGTTTGTCCGCCACCCAGACGCCTACCGGCAGGGTGTCGAGTATTTTTCGCAGCATGGCCTCGTTTTGCCGGATGGTCTCTTCGGCCCGCACGCGCACGGCGATTTCCTGGGTTAAAGCCGCGGTTCGTTGCTGGACCAGGGTTTCCAGATGTTGATGCAAACGAGCGCGTTCCAATGCAATGGCAACCTGATGGCCGACGCCGAACAGGGTTTTCAGCTCTTCGTCGCTGAATTCTTCCTCGCCGGCCAGGTTCATGATGCCCAGGGTCCGCTCACCCAGCCAAAGGGGAATGCTCGCATGGGACGGCGCAAGGCCAGTCAGCGCGGCTGCCTTTTTCAGGCGTTCGCATTCGCGGATGTTGACGGCGTGGCCGGGTTCGCCGGACAGCATCTGGCGGCGGCATTGGCAGTCTCCCATGCCGACTATGCATTGTTCGCTCGAGGCGGGCAGGCCGCAGCTCGCCAGCACCTGGAAATCCGTATCGCCATTCCTGATCTCGATCCATCCAGCCGTAACGCCTGGCAGTTCCAGCACGCGCTGCAATACCTTGTTGCCGACTTCGGCTTCGGTGCGGGCGGCATTGAGATCGAGGGCGACATGGTAAAGGCCATTGAGCGATTGATTGGAGTGGGCAAGTTCTTTCTGCCGCATCTGCAATTCTTCGTTCATGTGCATGGCTTCTTCGTAGATCGAGATCAGGAGATCGACCATTTGCTGCCGTTCCGCCGTGATGAAATAGCGTTGGCCGCCCCGATAGATTTCCGCGCCCATGGGCATTTTCCGGGTTTTGCGCAGCTTGCGGCTGGCAAGAACATATTGGATGCGCGAAAGCAGATAGTCTTCGTCATAGGGCTTGCGGATGAAATTGTCGGCCCCGCATTGCAAGCTTTTCATGACATCGTGCGCGCTGGACAGCGAGGTCAGCAGGATGACCTGAATGTCCTTGAGGGCTTCGTCGGATTTGATGGCTCCGCATAGTTCATAGCCATCCATGACCGGCATGATGATGTCGCTGATGACGATATCCGGCATTTGATTGCGAATGGTTTCCAGTCCTTCCTGGCCGTTGTTGGCCACCGTTACTTGGAAGCCTTTTTCTTCAAGAAGATAGTGAAGTTTTTCGGCCTGGGTCAGGCTATCTTCGACCACCAGGATGCGGGTCTTGCTGAATTGAGGGGCATTCATGGATTTGTTCCTTTTGCGTCATTCACCCGATGGGGATGGGTGACGACTTCCCGGAGTGTGGCGGTAATCTGTTCCGGCGGCAGGATGTAGGTGGCCGCCTGGAGCTTGACGGCTTCTCCCGGCATGCCGAACACGGTGCTGGTCGGTTCGTTCTGGGCGATGGTTACCGCGCCTTTTTCCCGCATCAGCCGCAGTTCCGCCGCGCCGTCGTTTCCCATGCCGGTCAAGAGCACGCCGATGGCTTCGTTGCCAAAGATTTCCGCCGCCGCGCGAAACAGGTAAGAGACGGAAGGGCGATGGCCGTTCCAGGAGGGGTCTTGCGTCAAGAGGATTTTGCCGCCTGGGCCGATTCCCGTCTGGCAACCGCCGGGAGCGACATATACCTTGCCTGCTTGCAGGGTCTCGCCATGGGCGGCCAGCCTAACGTCGAGGCAGACGATAGGGCGTAGCCATTCCACGAAGCCGGGGATGAATTCAGGCACCATGTGTTGCACGATCATCACCGGCGCCGGAAACTCGGGCGGCAATCCGTTCAGGATCGTGCGGATCACCAGCGGCCCGCCGGTCGAGGCCCCGATAGCGACGAGCTTGATGTTTTCCACCTCCGGTTTGACGGCAATTGCCGCCCCCATGTCGCTTGCCGGCTTCGGTTTTCTGGCGGCAGGCCAGCGCCGGACCACCTTGACCTCCGCCATCAGCTTGACGGTTTTGACGAGTTCCCTGGCTGCCGCGTCGAAGTCGGCATGGCCGATGCAGTTTGGCCGTGGCTGAAATGCCAGGGCGCCCGCTTCCAGGGCGCGGAAGGTAGTGGCGACTTCATCGGCCTGCCTGGCGCCGCTGATGACCACGATCGGCACCGGATGGGTTTCCATGATCCGGCGCGTGGCTTCGAATCCGTCCATGCGCGGCATGTGGATGTCCATGGTCACGACGTCGGGATGCAGGCGCGGTACGGCCTGGCAGGCTTCTATCCCATTGCTGACTGTGCCGACCACTTCCAGCTCAGGATCGGAACTCAGGATATAGGTCAGAAAATCCCGCACAACGGGAGAGTCTTCAACGATCAGTATCTTGATCATGGCCGTTCAAACCAAACCTCTCATCACTTCGATCAACCTGCTCTGGTCGAAGTTGCTTTTCACAATGTAGGCATTCGCACCGACATCGATACCCCGTTCCCGGTCCTCGCGCGATTCGAGCGCCGTCACCAGCACCACGGGCAATTCGGCCAGCTTGCGGTCGGCGCGGATGCGGGCGGTCAGGTCGAAGCCGTTCATGCGCGGCATCTCGACATCGGACACCACGAGATCGCAGGGCTCGGTTTTCAGCGTAGTCAGCGCATCGACCCCGTCAACGGCTGTCCTGACGTTCCAGCCGCTCGCTTCCAGTATGTTTTTGAGCAGCATGCGAGTAGTGATCGAATCCTCCACCACCAGGACGGACGGGCGTTCCCTGGGGGCGATCCGTGCGGCGGCAGGCGCCAGACCGGTCTTGCCAGCCGATTGCATCAAATCGGCCACATTCAGAACCGGGACCAGCTGGCCGTCGCCAAACATGGTGGCGCCGGCGATATTGGCCACTCTCGCCAGTTGCGAACCGAGGCTTTTGACCAGGAACTCCTGCTCGGACACGATGCGGTCGACGGCAAATCCGATCCGGGTATCCGCATAGCGCAGCAAGATGACGAACAGGAGATCGCTTTGCTCGGCGGCGGACGGCTTGCGCGCCAGCTTGAGCGCATCGTCCAGTCGGACCAGCGCGACGGCTTTTTGGTCAAGCTCGATGGTTTCGCGGTTTTCGACGGTCTTGATGTGCTCGTGCTTGATCCGGAGCACCCGTTCGACGTGAAGGGAAGGACAAATAAACGAGCGATTCCCGGTTTGCATCAGCACGCCACGGAAAGTCGCCAGCGCAAGCGGCAGCACGATGCGTAAGGCGCTCCCGGCGTTGCGCCGGGTTTCGACGCTGATCTGGCCACCCAGCTTTTCGGCTTTCTCGCGCAAAATGGCGAGCCCCAGTCCGCGTCCCGAGATGTCGGTGATGATGGGACTCGTCGTCAGGCCGGATTCGAAAATGAGCGCCACGACGGCTTGTTCATCCAGCGCTTGTACACTTTCGGGCGCTAGCAGGCCGTGCCTGACCACCGCGGCTTTCACCTTGTCAATATCGATGCCGGCGCCGTCATCGGCGACGAGAATTTCCACTTTGCTGCCGCCTTTCGGTGAGATGGCGATGGTAATGCGGCCGACGGCCTGCTTGTTTGCCTGGGCGCGCACTTGCGGCGCTTCGATGCCATGGTCGATGCAATTGCGGATGGCATGGATCAGCGGATCTTTCATCTCCTCCAG
>CBIHON010000013.1:0-114649 GCA_966211965.1 uncultured Burkholderiales bacterium
GGCTGGTTCAAGCATTGCGGCTACACCTTACATTAAATCGCGAACCGCTCTAAATCGCGAACCGCTCTAGGTTCAATAGTTCGCTCGACGCAATTGTGCGTCGAGCGTCGCCGTCTGCCAACGCCAACGCGTGCGCATCGTGCAGTACAGCTTTCTGTATTCGTCCACTTCTGATTTGTCGCGCCCTGCCTTCCTGTGCAGATGGACAAAACGCGCAGTCACGGCATCGCGTGGCTTGTGCGTCTGGGCCAGCTTCACTTCCCGCTCAATGAACTCTTTGAGCGTCATGTCAGCCGGCCGCCTTATCGGCCGGAAAGCGCAAGGCATCGCGCAACAGATATCGTATCGGCATATTCATGTTCAAACCCGTCGGCGGCGTATCGGCTGATGCAGCATCTCTCGCTTTTTCGCAGCTCAATACGAAAAGCTCACACATTTGCGCGCCAGGATTTCGGTTGGATCAAGCACCACTACGCTCTTGCCCGCCACAGCAAAATCATCGCTTTGCGACAGCAGCAAAGGCAGTTCGGTACATCCCAGAATGACGGCCTGCGCACCGCGCAGCACCAAATGTTCGATTGCGCTTAACAAATCTTCACGACATACGCCATCGGTGTAGCCGGCTTTCACGCCGCCCTCTCCATAGATCGCGTTCATCACTTTCTCCTGGTGCATCTCGTCCGGGACGATCAAGTCGAATGCGCTGCGCGCCATGGCATCGTGATAGACCCGGCTCGCGATCGTTCCCGAGGTCGCGAGCAGGCCGACCGTCTTGCAGCGCAGATGATGTTTGCCAATGTAATCGGCGGTCTCGAACAGCATGTTGACGATCGGAATCGACAGGTAAGGCTGGATGCGTTCCACGAAAGCATGCGCGGTGTTGCAAGGAATCGCGATCAGATCGGCATCGCCGGCCTCCAGCTTCTTGCAGGCCGAATAAATCGCGACAGTCGGATCTGCGCCTTCACCGATCAGGTTGCCGGTCCGATCCGGAATCTGCGGATTGTGTTCGACCATCAGCTTGATATGTTCCTGGTCGCGCGAAGCCTTGGTATTGCGGATGATCTTGTTCATGAAATCAACCGTTGCGGCCGGCCCGACGCCACCGACTACGCCGAGCTTGAAGCTCTTGGCCGGCGGGCCGCCGTCCTCGTTCAGCGCATATTGGACATATGCCTGATTGGAGTCGACGATCGGCAATCCACGCTCGCGCAAAGCGTCGGCAACGACCGCAATCTCGGTGCAACCAGGCACGATGATTTGCGCTCCTTGCAACAGCAAATCCTGGCAAGTCCGATACAGCAGATCGACCGCATCGCCTTGCACATAGCCGGCCTTGATGCCCTTTGGGCCATAGATCGCCGGCATCAGGCTCTGCTCCTGCAATCCTTGATCCGGATAAATCAGCGCGTATTTTTGCGAATCGAAATATTGTTCGAACAAGGCTTTTTTCCTGACGTAATTCGAGGTCAAAATGCCCAGCTTATGCTGCTGAGGGTAGCGCCTTTCCAGATGGGTGCGCAGTGCTTGCATCAGGTTGATGATAGGAAGCCTGATTTCGGACCTTAATTCCTCAATGAAGGTATGGCTGATAAAACAGGGCATGATCACGGCGTCGACCTTGCGTTGTTCGAATTGCCGGATCATGTCGAAGATATACAGTTTGCGCGCATTCGGATTGGCAGTCGCACCGCCCGCCATCATGCATTCATCGAACGGATGCTGTTCGAACACGATGTCGAACTGCTCTTTGCCGCCAAGCGCCAAAGTCGATTTGACCAATTTGAAAAACAAGTCGGCGCCGGCAATCGCGCCCAAGCCGCCGATGATGCCGAAGCATTTTTTACCGCCCTTGCGTAGCATGATCTTCTCCTGTTCGAGAGTCGCGCCGCGGAATGGCGACGCATCCATTTCAGGAGTTATGGTACGCGCGGCAAATTGGGAAATTATGCCGATTCAGACTGATTCCATGCCGGCTCGGCATAGCGCGGGGCAGCACGTCTTGAAGGCAAACGTTCAACCTAAAAACCGCAATTGACCGCTTGCTGATGTGTGGAAAGCCACATGGACATTGGGTTTCTTTCGCTCGATACGTTCACCGATGGGGTGGGCAGCGCTACAGGCACGATTGCACGTTTTTAGGTTCAATCGGCGGGTTTCAAGCCATCCCACAATCTGTTAAGCGCGGGCTTGCGATTGTCGATTGCACGGAACAAGCGGATTTCCAGTGTCAGCGCCCATTTTCTGTCGCCGGCACGAACCAGCGCTCCTTGCTCCAGCTCCTGGCTCACCGCGCTTTCCGGCAACCATGCCAGGCCATAGCCTTCCAACGCCATTTTCTTCAACAGTTCGGCCATGTCGGATTGATAGCTGGAACGCAGATGGCTGGCCTGCCCCGCCTGCGCCAGCACCAGATCGACCACGCGCCCGAAAAAAGCGGTGCCTGTGTAGGACAGAGCCGGCAGTGGAGCCCCCTTGGTGCCGGGCAAGGCGAAAGCCGGGCGGCCCGCACGATCCGGCACGGAAACCGGCAACACGGCTTCCGCTCCGATCTGGATGAATTCGTACCGGCTGGGATCTAGCAGGACCGGCAACTCCGGATGGTGGTAGCAAAGCAGCAGGTCGCAACTGCCCTCGATCAAGGCCAGCACCGAATCATGTACATTCGATGCCAGGATCCGCGCGGCGATCTGTCCATGTTCAGCTTGCACCCGCTTGAGCCAGGCCGGCAAAAAATTAAGCGACAGGCTATGTCCGGCCGCCACCTGCAGCATGCTCGCACTGTTTTTCTGGCCCGATAACAGCCCACGCGTATCCTGGATCAGGCGCAGCGCTTCTTCGGATGAGTCGCGGAACAACATCCCGGCCGGCGTCAGGGTCAACGGGTAGGAGCTGCGGTCAACGAGGTCTGCACCTACCCAGGCTTCCAGCGAGCGAATGCGGCGACTGAAGGCCGGCTGCGTGACATTGCGTTCTTCCGCCGAGCGCGAAAAATTCCGCGTCTGCGCCAGGCTCAAAAAATCTTCGATCCATTTGATATCCATCCGCACTCCCTGCCGTATGCCGCAGCGTTCTCAACAAAAAAGGGACAACGCGAATCCGCTATTGTCCCTTCTGAAAAAGCTTCTGTTTGTCCCGCAACGCGGCTTTATTTTTTCGGAATATCGACCGGCGGCGCAAACGGGAAAGTGCCGAACATATTCTTGGTCTGGTTCTGCATCTGCTCCTGCATCTGCATGAACAAGGCCTTGCTTTGCTCGATATAGTTGCCCATCATGCCTTGCATCATCGGCCCCTGAACGTTCATGAATTGCGCCCACATTTCAGGACTGAAAGGCTTGCCTTCATACAGCCCCTTGGAATTCTCGGTCAGCTTGTTCTGGATATCGATGAAGGCCTGGATATTTTTTTCCAGGTAGGAGCCCATCATGCCCTGCATCGCATGGCCGTAATAACGGATGATCTGCGACAGCGCCACGCTGGAAAACATCGGCGCCCCGTTCGACTCTTCTTCCAGGATGATCTGCAGCAAAATGCTGCGTGTCAGGTCCTCGTCGGTCTTGGCGTCGACTACGGTGAATTCCTCATTGTCCAGCACTAACTGCTTTACATCCGTCAGCGTGATGTACGAACTCGTTTGCGTGTCATACAAGCGGCGGTTCGGATATTTTTTAATCAGGCGCTCGGAAATCTTTTTTGCACTATTCATCGGAAATTCCAGTTATCTGTGGCATAAGACTGTGTCGTCAGGCATTGCGATTATTTGTCAAAAGTGAACGCACGTTCATTTTTGACATATTTCATTATAGTGCGCACAAACGAAAAATTACGCAACTATTACCATAATTCAAGAAGCATTTTTACTCCGCCTTCATTTTGACGTAACGACCCGGCGCCGGCTCGATTGCTTTATAACGGCCATTGCCATATTTGCGAGCTGCCACCTGCTCGCCGGCGTGGCTGGCCAAAAAGATCGACCATTCCGACCACCAGCTTCCCGGATGTTCTGTTGCACCGTCCAGCCACGCATCCGGACTGGAGGCCGGCGTGTCATTGGTCCAATAGCTGCGTTTCTTTTTGGCAGGCGGGTTGATCACGCCGGCAATGTGGCCCGATGCGCCAAGTACGAAGCGATTGCGCTTGCCCTTCTTTGGATTAAGCAACTGGGCGGAGTGGTAGGCCGCGTGCCAAGGCACAATATGGTCTTCGCGCGACGCGTAGATGAAGGCCGGCGCATCGATCTTGCCGAGATCGACGTTTTCGCCCGCCACCTGCAATTTGCCGGCAATCTTGAGACTGTCTTCCAGGTACAGATTGCGCAGGTACCAGCAAAACATCGGGCCAGGCAAATTGGTGCTGTCGGAATTCCAGTACAGCAGATCGAAAGGCGGCGGTTCTTCGCCTTTCAAGTAATTCGATTTCACATAGTTCCAGACCAGATCATTCGGCCGCAAGCTCGAAAATGCCGCCGCAAAATCGCGCCCCGGCATCAATCCGCCCTGCCCGATCGCCTGCTCGCGCATTTTGACCTGGGCTTCGTCGATATATACCTCAATGATTCCGGTATCGGAAAAATCCAGCAGCGCCGTCAGCAAAGTCAGGCTTGCCACCGGCTTTTCGCCGCGTGCCGCAAGAACAGCCAAGGCGGTAGAAAGAATCGTGCCGCCGACGCAGAAGCCGAGCGCATTGATCTGATCCTGGCCGGAGATCTCCTGCGCCACCTTGATCGCTTTCAATGCCGCGTTCTCGATATAGTCGTCCCAGGTTGCATGGCCGAGCGACGCATCGGGATTGCGCCAGGAGATGAGGAAGACGGTATGCCCTTGCTCCACCGCATAGCGCACCAGCGAATTTTCCGGCTGCAGGTCAAGGATGTAGTACTTGTTGATGCATGGCGGCACGATCAGCAGCGGGCGCTGGTAGACCGTTGCCGTCAACGGCTTGTATTGAATCAGCTGGAACAGTTCGTTCTCAAATACCACTGCGCCTTCGGTGGTCGCGACATTGCGGCCGACTTCAAAAGCGGATTCGTCGGTCTGGGAGATGCGGCCCTTCTTCATATCGCCCAGCATCATGACCACGCCCTTGGTCAGGCTTTCGCCTTTGCTCTCGATGATTTTCTTTTGCGCTTCGGGATTGGACACCAGGAAATTGGCCGGCGAGATGGCATCGACTATTTGCTGAACCGCAAAACGAATTTTTTGCTTCGCTTTCGGCGGTGCCTGCACCGCTTCCGCCAAGGCCATCAGGAAACGCGCGTTCAGCAAATAAGCCGCGGCGTTGAATGAATACATCGTGCTCGATTGCCACTCAGACCCGGAAAAACGCTTGTCCGCGATGGCCGGGGTTTTCGCCGCCACAAGGTTCTGCCACAAGGCGCCGAACTCCTGCATGTACTCATTTTGCAGCGTGGCGGCTGTATCCGGATCGATGCCCAGTTCGCAGATGCTCGCTGCCATCGGGCCGATATTCATTTGCTGGGATTTGAACCAGGCTTGCCATGCATTCTGGTCGGTTAACTGCAACATCCATTCTGGGTACAGGTTTTTTGGGGCGGTGGGCGAATTCATGCTTCCATCTCTATTTTGGCGTATCGTTTAGGTTTGAATCGGTGTGATTTTTTATGCTAATTGTTGCTATTGCGTGGATCTATGTGGTCCTGATGATGTCTCTCGCCGAGCAATCGATCATCGCCGGAATCATGACGTTTTTGCTGTATGGCGTGTTGCCGCTGGGCGTCATTTTATACTTAATAGGTACCCCGCAACGCAAGCGCAAACGGCTGGCGGCAGAAAAAATCCAGCAGGATTCATGCCAAACCACCACGCCCCCTCCACAGACCAAAACCGACGCTTCCGGTGAAGCTTCCGATGAACCGTAAGTCTCATTTTGGCGGACAAGACAATGGCTTTACTTGATCCAGATCAGGGAAGCCATCCGACCGGTTTTTTGATCGCGCCGATAAGAGTAAAAGCGGCGCTGGTCGGATACGGTGCATAGGCCGCCGCCACTGATCCGTGTAATGCCGGCGCGACCCAGGACTCGTCGCGCCAGCAGATAGATATCCGCCAGATATTTGCCGCCGCGCCCGGCGATTGGTGTGAAGGCTGCCTGTGCGCCGGCATCGCGCTCGACAAACGCGCGCAGCACATCCTCGCCGACCTCAAAGCTTCGCGGACCGATCGCGGGACCAAGCCAGGCAAGGATTTCGCCGGCTCCGGCGCTACGCATGGCGGCGACGGTGTTTTCGAGAACGCCGCCGGCCAAGCCGCGCCAGCCCGCATGCGCCGCGCCGACCACCCCACCCGCCATATCGCAAAACAATACGGGCAGACAGTCAGCTGTCATGATCGCGCAGACCACGCCGGGCCGGCTGGCGATGGCGGCATCAGCATCCGGAGTCCCGGCCACGCAGGATGCATCGACCACATCCGTACCGTGAATCTGGGACAGCCAAGCCGGCTCGGCCGGCAGCAAGGACCGCAACAACTTGCGGTTGTGCAGCACATCTTCCAGCCGATCGCCTACATGCAAGCCCAGGTTCAATCCGCCGCCGCCTGCCCCATCGTCATACGGGGCATGGCTGGCGCCGCCCATGCGGGTGGTCGAACAAGCCCCGACATGCAGCGGCGCCTCATTGCCCCAATCGGGAATAATCGGATCCATGGATTTGATTCGGAATACGCAAGGTAAATATGTAAGGCAAGCAGAAAACCGCGTGCCCGGTTCTTACACTCTACTCGCACTACTCCTGCACGCAACTTGCATCAATGCCGGACCGTGCGATCAAGTCCGTAAAGTCTTGCGGCAAGTCCGCCCCCCATTCGCCTTCCTCGCCGCTATGGGGATGGATCAAGCCCAAGCGGAACGCATGCAGGGCTTGACGTCCAAACACCGACGCCAAATGCGCCTTGCCGTAAAGGGCGTCACCCACCAGCGGAAAACCGATCGACTGCATATGCACCCGGATCTGATGAGTGCGTCCGGTTTCCAATTGGCACTTCACCAGGCTGACTTCGCGTCCGTCGAGCAGGCCGGTAGCCAATCGCCGATAATGTGTGACCGCCGGCTTGGCGCTCGGGTTCTCCATCACCGCCATCTTGATCCGGTCGCGCGGATGCCGGCCCATCGCGGCATCGATTTTGCCACCGCTGCGCGGGGTGCCCCAAACCAATGCAAGGTACTCGCGCTTGACCGTACGCGCTTGAAGCTGGCGCACCAGATCGGTGTGGGCCATCAGTGTTTTCGCAACCACCATCAAGCCGCTAGTGTCCTTGTCGAGCCGATGCACGATGCCGGCTCGCGGCACCCCGGCAATCGATGGGCAGTGATGCAGCAAGCCATTGAGCAGCGTCCCCGACCAATTGCCAGCTGCAGGATGCACCACCAGGCCGGCCGGCTTGTTGATCACCAGGATCGCTGCGTCCTCGAAGACGATGGGTAAATCCATCGCTTCCGGTTTGTAGGCCTGCTCCTCGGGTGCGGCCTGCGGCATGATCATGACTTCTTCATCGCCCAGCACGGTCATCTTGCCGCGCAGGACTTGGCCGTCAACCGTCACGTGCCCCGCTTCTATCCACTGCTGGATCCTGCTGCGCGAGTATTGTGGAACAAGCTGGGAAAGCACCTTGTCAAAACGCACGCCGCCAACCTCCGGCGTCAGGCGCAGTACGATGGGAGCCAAATCCTGCAAGCCATGTTCCGCCTCGCCGGCATCGTCAATATCGCTTTCATCCACGGATTCCGGCAAAATCGGTATTTGGGTTGGCATCACGTCAAGTCCCATCGGCTATAATCATTCATTGTTCAGATGCACTCCCGCAAACTCATGCACAAAAAAATACTAAAACTCATCCCGGTTGCCCTTGTGTTCCTGTTCTCGGCCTGCAGTCTGCTGCCCGAAAAAACCGACGAGACCAAAACCTGGTCGGCGGCCAAATTATACTCGGAGGCACGCGACGAATTGGCGGGCGGGGGCTACGACAAAGCAATCCAGTATTTTGAAAAGCTGGAATCGCGCTACCCGTTCGGCACCTATGCACAACAGGCCCAAATGGAAATTGCCTACGCCTATTACCGCCAGGGCGACCAGCCGCAGGCGCTGGCTGCAGTGGCGCGTTTCCTGAAGCTGCATCCGAACCACCCGAACGCCGATTACATGTACTACCTGCGCGGCTTGATCAACTTCAATGATCGCCTCGGCATGTTCGATTTCCTGATCCGGCAAGACCCTACCGAACGCGATCCCAAGGCCGCGCGTGAAGCCTTCGACGCCTTCAAGCAACTCGCCGATCGCTATCCGGACAGCATCTATACCAAGGACGCGATCTCGCGCATGAAATACCTGGTCAACGCGATGGCACAGTACGAGGTACATGTCGCCAGCTACTATTATCGGCGGGGGGCCTATCTGGCGGCCGCCAACCGGGCGCAATTGGCGGTCAAGGAATACCGCGACGCGCCCGCCATAGAAGAAGCGCTGTTTATCATGACCCGCTCCTATGACGCATTGGGATTGAAGGATCTGCGCGACGATTCCGAACGCGTGCTCAGGAAGAATTTCCCGGAGAGCATATTCTTCCGTGGCGGCCACGTGAAAGACGATCCATGGTGGAAAATCTGGTAAGCAGATAATCCTTATCGTAAAAAGCCTCGCATGCCGCGAGGCTTTTTTATAGAGAAATCAGAACCTGTTAAAAACCTCAGCCGACAAGCCGGCGCCGGAACAACCAGGTGCGCTCATCCGACCCGGCTTCATCGAATGCATAACCTTCGGCGTCAAAGGCTTTCAATCTTTCAGCCTGCTTGATTTTCTTCAACGCAGCATAACGCGCCATCAAGCCGCGCGCACGCTTCGCATGGAATGAAATCACCTTGTATCTGCCGCCCTTCCAGTCTTCGAAAACCGGGGTCACGACCGGCACGTCCAGCAAGCGCGGCTTCACCACCTTGAAGTACTCTTCGGATGCGAGGTTGATCAGGGCCTTGGCCTTTTGCTCGGCAATGATTTTGTTCAGTGCCAGCGTCACGGCATCGCCCCAGAACGCATACAAGTCCTTGCCGTAAGATGTCGCCAATCGGGTGCCCATCTCCAGCCGATACGCCTGCATCAAATCGAGGGGACGCAATAGGCCGTACAAGCCGGATAAAATGCGAACGTGCGACTGCGTATATTCCAATTGCCTGGCATTCAGCGAGGGCGCATCCAGCCCTTCGTAGACGTCGCCGTTGAACGCCAGCACCGCCTGCTTTGCATTTTGTTGCGTGAATTTCGGCGACCAGGAGGCATACCGCCCAGCGTTCAATACGGCGAGCGGATCGGAAATCCGCATCAGGCTGCCGATCTGCGCCGGTGAAAACTGCCTGAGCGTAGCGATCAGTTCGGCCGAACGCTTGATGAAATCCGGTTGGGTGCATATTGCGGTAGTGGCGGGCGTGTCGTAATCAAGCGTTTTTGCGGGCGATAAAACAATCAGCATATCAACATCCAGAAAGAAGAATTTTTGCAATGATACCGAAGCGCATCGTATTGGACACCAATGTTTGCCTGGATTTATTCGTCTTCAACGACCCGCGCTGGGCCGCGCTGTTGGCCGCGTTGAAGGACGGCAGTATCGAAGCGGTGACGCGGGAAGACTGCCGGACGGAATGGCTGGTGGTCCTGACTTATCCGCGCTTGCCGCTGGATAGCGAGAGCCGGGCGCGCAGCGCGGCGCAATTCGATGCCTTGATCACTTGCATACCGCCTTTGCCCGGCGCGCCCGCCCTTGCCCGCTTGCCGATTTGCAGCGATCCGGACGACCAGAAATTCCTGGAGCTTGCGCGCGATGCCCAAGCAGCCACGCTGATCACCAAGGACAAGGCTCTGCTCAAGCTGGCCAGGAAAACCGCAGGCTCCGGACTTTTCCGGATTATTCGCCCCGAAGCCTGGATGCCGGCTTCATGACAAGACGTTAAAATTCTCCCAACACAAACCATTTCATCGACCTACGCAATGAACAACGCCTTTCCCGCCCCAACAGCGTCAGCCTTGCATATTCCCTCCTTGGAATCGAAGCTGCCGAACGTCGGCACCACCATTTTCTCCGTCATGTCGGCGCTCGCGACAGAAAAAAATGCCGTCAACCTTGGCCAGGGCTTTCCCGATTTCGATTGCGACCCGGCCTTGGTCGATGCCGTCGCCGCAGCCATGAAAAACGGCGCCAACCAATATCCGCCCATGCCGGGCATTCCCTCTTTGCGCGAAGTCATCGCAAAAAAGATCGGAAAGATGTACGGCCATACCTACAATCCGGCGACAGAAATCACGGTCACCGCCGGCGCTACCCAGGCGCTATTGACTGCCATTTCGTGCAGCGTCCACCCGGGCGACGAAGTGATCGTAATCGAGCCGGTCTACGACAGCTATGTACCCTCGATTGAATTGGCTGGCGGCAAACCGGTGTTCGTGCAAATGGAAGTCAGCCCGCAAGGATATGCAGTGCCTTGGGCCAAGGTTGCGGCAGCGGTGACGAGCAAAACCCGGCTCATCATGATCAACTCCCCCCACAATCCGACGGGGACCATACTGCGCGAAGCCGACCTGCGCGCCTTGGCCGACATCGTGCGCGGCACGAATATCCTGCTGATCTCGGATGAAGTCTATGAGCACATGGTCTACGACGGCGCACAGCACGAGTCGGTGTGCCGCCATCCTGAACTGGCGGCGCGCTCCTTCGTGGTATCAAGCTTCGGCAAGACTTACCACGTCACCGGATGGAAAGTGGGCTATGTCGCGGCGCCGGCAGCCTTGACCACAGAATTCCGCAAGGTCCATCAATTCAATGTCTTCACCGTCAATACGCCGATGCAGCATGGCCTCGCCGCCTACATGGCCGACCCTGCGCCTTACCTCGGACTGGCGGCCTTCTATCAGCGCAAGCGCGACCTATTCCGCGCCGGGCTTGCCGATACCCGTTTCAAATTGCTGCCCTCGGATGGCACCTATTTCCAGTGCGTCGATTATTCCGCGATTTCGACGCAATCAGAAGCCGATTTCGCAAAATGGCTGACCACAGAAATTGGCGTAGCGGCGATACCTGTTTCCGCGTTTTATAACCAGCCAAAGGAATCCGGCATCGTGCGCTTTTGTTTCGCAAAAAAGGACGAAACCCTGGCGTCTGCGTTGAAACGCCTCACGGCACTCTAAAATTTTCCCTTTATCTGCCGATAATGTTAGCGTTGAGTATCTTTTTGGAACTCGGCAAGCACCTCTTCAAGAATAAAAGGAAATCTTAAGCAGGCGCAATTCAAACTAAGCAGGAGGCACCCTCATGGACCAACGCCGCCTCACCATCTCGGATCTCGTCATTGGCGAGCCTCTGCAGTGGGATATCTACGGAGAGGACCGCAAACTGCTGCTGCGCAAAGGGCAAATCGTCTCCACTACCCATCAAGTGGAGAGCCTCGTCCAGCGCGGCCTTTTTGTCGATGCCCACTTCCTTGCGGACCGGCTCAGCCGGCATGAGGAACACGCCCAAAAGCTGGAAATCCCCTCAGTGCTGCGCCTGATCAACATGGCCAACAAGCGGCTGGAACGCCTGCTATACAGCCTGCATAACGAAGCCGATGCCGAAGCGAAGATCCTGGAAGTTGCGAAGGCGATCGGCTTTGCCTGCAATGCCAATTCCGACGTTGCCTTGGGCTGCATCCTGCTCAACCAGGCGGAGGCCAACTACGCGGTGCGGCATTGCATCGACACCGCTGTGATTTCTCTGCTGGTGGCACGTGCGATGAAAAAAACGCCGGAAGAAATCATGAAGATCGTCGCAGCCGCGCTGACCATGAACATCGGCATGCTGCGGCAACAGGATCAATTGCAAAACAAGGAAGATGCGCTTTCCGAGAAAGACATGGAAGTGATCCGCAAACATCCGGAAGAAAGCGTCACCCTGTTGCAACAAGCCGGGATCACCGATGCCGATTGGCTTTCCTACGTCTTGCATCATCATGAGAATGAAGACGGCAGCGGCTATCCGTCAGCGAAAAAAGGGCAGGACATTCCGCAGAACGCGAAGATCATCGCCTTGGCAGACCGTTATTGCTCACGCATTACCAGCCGCTCCTATCGCAAATCCATGTTGCCGAATGCCGCTTTACGCAACCTGTTTGTCGAAGGCGGCAAGACGGTCGATTCTCATCTCGCGACTTATTTCATCCAGGAACTCGGCATGTATCCGCCCGGAACGACAATACGCCTGCAAAACGGCGAAATCGGCGTGGTGACCGGCAAAGGGCACAGCCCCACCACGCCTATCGTCCACGCATTGATCGGACCACGCGGCGCCCCCCTTTCCTTCGCGATCAAACGCGATACCGCGAAGGAATTGTATGCAGTGCGCGAAGCGCTACATCCTGAACAGGCATCGATGCGCTTCACCATGCAGCATCTATGGGGCGATGAGGCAAAGCCATGACAAGGGCAAATCCTTATTTTTACTTGGCGCGCGCTTTCATCAGCTCTTGATTGATCTTGCGGTCCGCGTTGACACGTTGCATCGTTGACCGCTCTCCTAGCAATTTGCCATAGTCGCATAGCGGCAGATCGGCCAACACATCCTCGCCATAGACTATTTTGGATGCCATCGATATGACCGGGAAATGAACTGCTGCGGCGCAATCTGCAACGGTAAATTCCGCACCGGCAACATAGGGGGAAAATTTTGCGAGCTTGCCAAATGCCTTGATGTTTCGCTTCAGCAGTTTTTCCGTACGGGCTTTCATTTCATCGGAGAGCGTACCGCCAAAGAACGCGACCGGATACAACTCGCGCGCGACCAATTCAAGATGCAACTCCAGGAATACAACCAGTTCGCGTACCTTGGCGGCAGCGAAAGGGTCGGCCGGCAGCAAGGGCGTTTGGGGATAACGGTCTTCGAGATATTCAATGATTACCTGGGATTCGCATAAGATCCCTTCGTCGGTTTTGATGTAAGGCACTTTACCCAACGGCGAATTTTCCATCAATTCGGGGGAACGATCCGGCCATAGCAAAGCCGGCCATACCAGCTCTTCCTCGAACGCAATCCCCTTCTCGAGCATCGCGAACTTGACCTTGTTGTAATAATTGCTGACTGCAAAACCGCATAGTTTGAGCATGCTGCCTCCGTAATTGCCTATCCAGCCGAAAGACCTGCCGGACAATTGAGATGAATTCAACGCTGCAACTGGCCGAGCTTTTGTTCCACGAATGCCTTCAATTCGGGCGACAAAGAATTCGATGCCTTGGCCCGGCCAAATGCATCTTGCGCTTCGGGCACGCGATTTTCCGCCTGCAGAGAAATGCCAAGTCCCATCCACCAAACGCCATTCTGTGGAGTCTTGCGCAATGCCACAAAATAATGCTCCACCGCTTCCTTGTGATTCGCTTGCCGTTGCAGCAACGCTGCCAAAAACGCATGGTAATCGGCACGCTCCAATGCATAGGGCAAGGTTTTTTGCAGGGTCTCGACCGCGGGTCGCAACTCGCCTTTTTCCACTTGCCGCCGCGCCAGGATCATTGCCAAGCCAGGTTGGTTTGGATCAAGATCCAATCCCTCACGCATCTTGCGCATCGCATCGTCGACGCGCTTGCTATCCACTAGCAAGCCGATCAGGGTCTGCCGTGCGGCGCCATGCTGGGGGTCGAGCAGTAGCACCTGCTCCAGCACCTCGATCGTTTCCGCTATTTTGCCCTGCTGCATAAGCGACGTCGCCCGGCGATATTCATTTTCGGCACGCTGCTGAGGAGTGGGTTCCTTGATCTGCTTGTTGAGAACCACGGGAGGCGGCTCTTCCAGTTTCGGCGTGGCAGGAGACGCGGCCTTAGCCGCCGGAACCGACGGCATCCCGTCCGGCTCCGCTTTTTTGGGCAATGGCGATGGCCGCGCGAGAATTGCGGCTGGTTCCCTTGCCTGGCTGGCGGCAGCTTTTTTCTCGGCCGGCTTGGCCTCAACCGGTGCAACTATTTCCGCTCCCGGGGGCTGCGGTTCGGTGACGGGTTTAGGGGTAGCCGGCAAAGGCGCGACCGTAAGATCCGGCGCAATCTTCAGAGACAGCATAGAGGGCGGAGGCACCTGCGCAGCCGCAGAAACCGGAACCGCAATCGGCCGCGCAGGTTTATAAAAAAACCATATCGCACCACCGCCCACCAGCAAGGCAACAGCCGCCGCCAAAGCGATCCACCAGCCAACATGAATCTTGCTGCTTTCCGCCACCGCCCTGACATGGCCATGAATGTCGCTGTTTGCCGTGCCGTCCGTGCTGCGCGCATCCAGGTCTTGCAGCATTCGATTGATCAGACTCATTTGAAGTAGGCCCATCCAATGCCGGCGCCTGCCAAGAGCAGCGTCGAGGCAGCCAAGCACCATAACCACCACGTTTTTTTCCTTGCCGCGATCGTGTCCTTGGCTGCGGCTCGCACATGCCTTGCCCGAACCTCTCGCTTGCCTTCGCCATACGCCGCCATCAAGGCCTTGTGCGCCAAAATATTTACGACCCTTGGTACGCCGCCGCTTGCTCTGCTCAATATCCTGAGTGCATCGCGGCCGAACAGCCGGCTCCCGGCAAATCCCGCCACGCTGAGCCGATGCGAAACGTAAAACTCCAGGTCATCCTTGCTGAGCGGGCCGAGGTGGTAGTGAAAAGTAATCCGCTGTGCAAGCTGCCGCACCGATTCGAGTTCCAGCTTGCGATTCAATTCCGGCTGGCCGAATAAAACGATCTGCAGCAGCTTGCGCTTCTCGGTTTCCAGATTGGTCAGCAGGCGCAAAGCCTCCAGACTCTCCATCGGAATTGCCTGCGCTTCGTCCAGGCAAAGGATGACGCGCTTGCCATCCCGCGCCAGTACCAGCAAGCGGTGATTGATCGACTTCAGCAGATGATGCTGATCCACGTCTTTCTCGAACGGAATCTCCAGTTCGTCCGCCAGCGCCAGCATCAAGGTGCGCGGCTCAAGGTAGGGATTGGGAATGTAGGCGGTAACGAATTCCGGCCCGAGGGTCGCCATGAACTTGCGGCACAACAAGCTCTTCCCTGTGCCGACCTCGCCGGTGATCTTGATGAACCCCTCGCCGTTTTTTGCCGCGATCAAGAGAGTATTCAACGCCTCTTGGGAATTTGTGCAGGCGAAAAAAAAGCTGGTATCGGGGGTGATGCTAAACGGTAATTCACGCAGCCCAAAATGGGTTTTATACATGCCTATCTCTGCTCCAGCACGCTTGGCGGCTCCAGGTTCTGGATACGGCGTTGACTGTCCAGCATGTCCTGGGTCCAGCTATTATCGCTCTGAATGACCGTTGGTTTGAGGAGAATCACGAGTTCACGCTTTTCCGTCACCTGATTCGTATTGCGGAACAGATTGCCAAGGACGGGAATATTACCGGCTCCCGGCACCTGAGAGTTATCCGATGTGCTCGACTGCCGCATCAAGCCGCCGATCGCCACGATATGGCCATCGCGGCCGCGCACGATGCTGTCGGTTTCGGAGATGCTGCTCGATGCCAGCGGCAGCTTGAAGGTGCCAAGGCTGCCGAGATCGATGCTCTTGTCGCTGGCTGACGTGACCTTGCTGACCGAGGGATGAATATGCAATATGATGTTTCCCGTCTCGTCGATTTGCGGCGTGACATCGAGCGCCACGCCCGAAAAGAACGGCTGCAATGTGACCGACGGACTAGTCGTGCTGCTGGTACCGGATGTGGTGGTATTCGTGGTCACGTTGGTCACGAAGAACTCATCGGTTCCCACTTTCAAAACGGCTTTCTGGTTATTGAGCGTGGCGATGCGGGGGCTGGACAAGACATGCACCGTTCCCTGGGTTTCCAGGAAAGACAGGAGCGCGGCAAAATTATTGGTCTGGAAAGCCAGGCCGAACAAGGAAGTGGATGCGGTGGTCGGCGTCGCAAGTGCGAGGCTTGTCAACGCGCTCATCGAAGTATTGCCAGTGGTGGTCGACAATATGTTCGACTGGGCAGAAGACGACAAGGTGGTGCCAGGGGTCAGAAAGCCTCCGGCAACCCGATTGGTCAAATTGCCGCTGAAGGAAGCAAAGGAAGCCCAGTTGATCCCGGACTGATAGTGATCGTTCAGTTGAACTTCCAGTATCTTCGCTTCCAGAATCACCTGGCGATCGACTGAAAGCTGGGTTGCCTTGAGATACGCGGCAACGTTGCGCAATTCGTCCCACATGCCGCGTACCAAGACCACGCCCGACTGTGGGCTGATCACAATGCTGCGCCCTTCCTTGCCGGGTCCGATGATCGCTTCCAGCGAGGTTTTCAGTTCGAGCCAAAAGTCGCTGCTTGAGGTCGTATTGATCCTGCTTGAATTGACCGCAGTTGAACTCGTCGAGGGTTGATTGCTGTTTGCCGGTTGAACGGCATTGCCGGAATTAGGCGTCGTGTTTGGCGTGCCATTGCCGCTGACCGTGTCGCTGACCGAACCGGATGTCACCCGGATGTCCGATGTTCCCTTCCTGTTGCCGGTCAGGTAGTTCACTTGGAACATGCGGGTTTGCAGAGTCAAGGGCTTGATGTAGATGCGGGTGCCGTCAACCTTGTAGTCATAGCCGTACAATTCGCGGATCGCATCGAGCGCTTCAAACAAGGTCACGTCTTTCAGGTTGGCCGAAATTGTCCCCGTGACCTCCGGATGCACCAGCATGCTGTAACGAGTACCGGCAGCAATCGCCATGAAAAACTGCTGCGCCGGGACATTGCTGAAAGTCAGACCGAAGCGTTCTTCCATCGGCTGGCGGGCTTTGGGGATTTCCATTTGGATCGGCGGAAGCAGTGCGGCAGCAACCGAGTCCGGCTGGGCGGGTTGTACTTTGGCTTCCAATGCCTTGCTCATTTCAGCATTGATGAGATCATAAGTCTCGCGCTTTGCACCGGGGTTGGCACACCCGACCAAGGCGAAAATCATGAAGGCCAAAATAGTTTTACGCATGCTATTTATCTTTATCATGTTGGCTGCCAGGGCGAGACTTTGATTTCGCGATGCCGGGAACCGGCCGTTTTTCGACCTCAGGAAAGAGCTTCAAGGTTTGCAAATCCTTGCCGTTCCGTAAAACCACCTCTCCCTCGGAAATCGTAATCACTTGCGCCTCACCGATCTTATCTCCGACATGCACGGTCTGCCCGCTGACGATGGCGAAACGGCGTCCCGGCGCAATCAGGATCGATTGCAGGCGAGGACCGGCATCCGCCTCCGGGGCTCCGCTCTCCAAACCCACGCCCAGGGAAGCCGGCGGGCGGGTCGGGTCCGGCAGATTCTCGGTACCGGCACTGGACGCAAACGCAGACAATGCCAAAACGAGCACTGATGTCCGAACTGATATCCTCGCCGTCATTACGCTCAAAGATTCAGCCATTTTTTATCCAGGCTCAAGGTAAACAAGGTCAAGCTCAATGTTGCTTGCGGATATTCGCCGACTTGCAGTTTCGCTTTGCCCCAATACAACTGCCATGGCATCGTCTCCAGTTCAGCCATGTAGTTCAATATATCGAGATACCCTCCTTCGACCACGATCTCCACCCCATGCTTGTAGACTGCCCCGTCGGCGGCATTGGGATCGGTTTGATCTTTGGGCATCGGTGCCGCATCCGATTTTTCCGTCGTATTTTTTACTTCCGGCGGTGAAACCGGATTCAGGCTCGAGGGAGACATTGTCTTCAAGGAGATAAGACGCAATCTCCCGTTTCGCCGCAAAATGTCTTCAAGCAACGAGGACATTTTATCAGGAGAAACCAGTCCTTTTTGCATTTCGCGCAACTGCTCGTTCATTTGTGCCGATTGCAGTTTTAATTGCGCCAAACGCGAGCGGTTCGAGACATCGGGGTCGGTTTGTTTGCTGCTGATTTTTTGCTGTATCGCGCTTTGCAAAGCTGCAAGCTGCGCTTGATCCTGCTTGAGCTTTTGAGACAATTGATTCTGTTTGCTGAACAGCGGGTCGAGGAGCAGGTTATTTACCAAGGAAAGCAGGACTATCGCAGCAGCAGCAAAAATCATTACACGCTCGCGCATATTTCGCGCATCGATTCTCGCCGCCAGTTTTTGCCAATACTGCTTCATTTGGCGGCACTCCCCGGTGAATCGGCTTGCACTCCCGAAGACTGCAGGTTGAAGGAGATATAAGCCGGCCCGGCCTTTTGTTTGCCGGGCAACGCATCCTTCTTTGCCGGATCCGGTTGCTGCTGATTTTGAACCTGCATCTCCAGGCTGGCGAACGACTTGCCCTGCATGATCGGTTCGCCCTTCAGCCGGGTGATATAGACTGGAACCATTTCTGATTTAAGCGTCCGTCCCTGGATCACGAGTTCATTGCCGGCGCCTATGATACTCAAGCCGGTCAACCAGATACCGTCGAAGCTCTGGCGCGCGAAAGCCCGCAAATACTCGGAGTAGCCTTTGGTATTGCCAAATTCGCCCTTTTTCAATATGCCGAAAACAGTTTGGAGCGACTTCACCTCGGATTCAGCTTTTTGAATTTCCCCCTCCAGGGTCTTGCTCTTTTGACGCGGCGCGTATTCTGCAGTGATTCGGGCCAATTGCGCCTGCGCCTCCGTCAGTTGAACGGCGCTACGCGCCAAGTCCTGACTCAAGCCGGATGCCTGCAGATACGCATACACCACCACTATGATCGAACCGAGTATGAGCAAGCCCAAAGCCTGCATCATCGTCACGGCGGAAAAGTACTTTTTCTGCTTGAGAAAAATCGGATTGAAGAGATTGATTTGCTGGCTCAAAGCACCTTCTCCTCAAGGCGCAAAGCGGCACCGAGCGTTTGAAAATAGCGCTGCTGTTGCTCTATTCCCTTCAATTCCGGCACCTTGGAAAGGTCGAACACCGTTTCGAGATTCATGTCTTCCACCGGCACGTACAGGTTTCCGGCCAGGTATTCCACCAAACCGCCGCCTGTTTCGCCCAATGGGGAAGTCACTAGTTTGGATAAGGTAATGAAATGAAACTGCCGATCGAAATGATCCAGCGAGCGTTGCAATTCCAGCGTAATGCGTTCGAACAAAGCGAGCTTTTGATCGCCATCGGCTTGTTGAATTTGAGGCAGGGTCACTTCGATTCGGCGCGTCAGATACAACTCGCCGGCAAAGCTCACCGTCAATAATCCCCCGCTCGAATCAAACGAAAGTACGGCCAGGCCGCGCCCTTCCTGTTCCATCAGCGCAGAAATATTGCGCAGCGCCATGTCCGGAATATCGATCGCACTTAAAGAGATCTTTGCATCGGTAAACAAGGCTTGGCGCTCTTCGATGACCTGATTTTTCGCTGCAATGGCGTACATCGAATGGCTGCGCACCGACGCGTTCTTTTCAACTGGAATATCGAGCACATCAATGGTCGCATCGTCGATATGAAAATCGAGCATGTCTTTCAAACGCCAGCGAATTGCCGTCTTGAGTTCTTCCGGTTGCACGTTCGGGGCATCCACCGTCATGATCTGGTACTCCCCCGGCTTCAGAACGGCCGAGCAGTGATAGCGCTGGGCGTGCAGCTCTTTTCCAAGCTTTTCCAGTTGTGCAAGGTTGGTGGAATCGTGGAGCGGATAGAAGGCGACGAATTCCACTATCGGCAACGCGGAGGGCTCGCGTTTGACATACGCTGCGCAGATGCCATCCTCATGAGAACTGATGGCCATCCAACCGGCATTTTTCTTCGATTTTGAAAATAAACCCATGCCCGCAACGATAATGAGAAGTTGCTTGAACTTAAGACATTAACTAATTGATGTCAATTACTTTTCGGAAAACCCTATTAACAAGCTGTGGTTTAGAGCATTGTTAGCCTGACCGTGCGGAGTCAAGGTCAGGCCGAGGAGCGGACGCGTACAGGCGTACGCCGAGCACCGGAGGCCTGAAATTGGCCCGTACGGCCAGGCTAACAATGCTCTAGAGGCCGAGCAAGCCCTCCATCTGCCGTTCCACATAACCCAAGCCGGTCACGCTGGCTGCACTACCGGGACATCGCGGCTCGGATGCCTGGGGACGGTTGCATGCGGTGACGCGAACTTCATACACCGAGGTTGCGACGTTGCTCACGTCGGTGGCCTGTTGTAAGCGGCATTGAACCGTTGCAACATAGCTCGCCAGCGTAGCCGTACCGGGAAAACTGATGCTGGACGGCGCGCCCCACGCCGGAGCGGCTGCACATGCAGGCGTAGCACTGCTTGCGGCGACATTGAATCGCGCCCAATCCATCCCGGCGTTGGCCGCCTGGAAGGCCCGCTCCCCCTCCACGTCCAAGGCCAGCCCCCTATGCTGCGAGGTCGATACCGAGACCATGTAGCCGCCGAGTGCAGCGAGTATGACAAGCAGGAAAATCGCCGCGACGACGGCGAAACCGCGATGGCTCCGTGAAGGATTCATGGCAGGTTGAGCACCCGAATTTGCCTTAGCATCTGAACCTCCTCCCCGCTATTGCTCAAAGTAAGCCTGGCCGTAATCGTTTGCACCCGCGCATTCGTACCGTCGCAAAGGAAGTTGCATCTATTTGCACCCGTCGCATGACTCGCGAGCGCAACGCCGTCACGAGTCAAGCCGGCCGCAGTGCTGCAGGCATAGGTGATTGGGGTCGGATTGACTACAAAAAATCGGCCGAATTCGCGGTCATTTCTCTCATCGACCGATGCCGTCGCCGCATTGTCGGTCGCCGTCGCGGACTGCAATTGGCACGCAGCAGGAAAATTTGCGCCCGTCACAGCGACAGTGGCACCGGGCGTGCCATTCAGCGCGGCGATATTGTCCGCGGGGCTGAGAGCGTTGCAAATCCCGGCGCCCGGACTCAGATTGCCGACGACCACGCTTCCGCTAGCGGGATTGCCCTGCGCATCCTTGCTGGTCGAATCGGATCCGCCGCCGATTGTATCGAAATTGGTAACGGCGACTCCGAACTGTAACGGTACGCCGGTACCATCTCCCTGCGGGCTTTCACGATAACGTCCGCCACTGCGCACCGACATAAAACTCAAGGTATCTGTACCGCAGGAAATACTGTTCGGCAAAGCAGACTGGAGATCGCGAGCGAGAAAACGTAGGGCCGCATCGGCCTCTTCGCTCAATTCGGCGCGGCGAACCGTGTCGAAGTAGCCCTGCACCGGCATGCGGATGAATACCGCAACCATGCCGGCAATGATGCCTGAGATGACAATCACGATGATCATCTCAACCAGCGTAAAACCCTGCAAGCGCTTGGTTTGCCTCATCGTGGCACCCTGCGCGTTTTATACCCCTCGGCAGTGGCCGCTGTGCCGCCAGGACCGCTGACCACGACCATGATCAGCAAGGCATCGCCGGATGCCAGAGTGATATCGCCCAGAGCCGCCGGCCCGATGGTGACCATGGCGGTATAGCCTGCCGGCGCCTGAATCGAGCTGGAAAGGTCAGTCGCGGCAATAGGCGTCGGCGTATTCGCTGCCGAGGCATAGTCGATCACCGAATCGTAGGGGCGCGCTTCGTTTAACTCCGGCCCATAGGTATCGCCGATACCGCCGGTGCATGCGCTAGCAGCCTTGGCATAGGCAAGTTGGGGGTCGGCGCCGTCGCAATAGGCAAAGCTGGCAGTCTGTATTTCTTCCAGCAAACCCTCGGCAAATGCCTGGGCCTGTTTCTGCACCAGCGGGTCGGCGCTTTTCCAGACCGTGACCGCCAGTACCGACAGGATGCCGGCCACCCCTACCGAGACAATGACGATGAAGATGATCAGTTCGATCATGGTCATGCCCGATGATCGCCGGCGCTCAGTGTACATGGCCGGTCCCCGCTTCGATGGCAAGAGTATAGCTGGCGTCGCCGCTTACCGTGAGCACGCTGGCGGGAGTCGCGCTGCCATCGGCGCGAAAGGTCAATGCCAGTGAGGAAAGGCTGACGCCGGTCGGCCACGCGAGCGCATAAGCGGCCCCGGTGGCGGGATCGATTACATCCGAAGTGCAGGTGGCGCCCTGTCCGCGCACCGTCGCCATCTTCAGGGTGAACGAACTCCCGCCCGCTGTAACGCAAACGTTTCGCCCGCTCGCCACGGCTACCTTGCGCGCAAACTGCAAGCCCGATTTCACCTGATCGGAGAAGCCGCGTGTTTCGAAGGTGCTGCGCGATGCAAAGCGTGGCACGACGGCAACGGCAAGAATGCCGACCAGCAGCAGCGTCACGACCAATTCCACCAAGGTGAAGCCCGAGCCCGTCTTGCCGCACTTCCGGCGCCGCATCAGAAATTCTCCCGGCGATAGATGAAGCCCGAGTTGGCGCGCGTTCCCGGATTGGCCCGGCCGAACTGCACCCTGCCCTCAGGGTCCCTGTTGTAATTCGTGCCCGGCGCAAGCCAGTTTCCAAATAGGTAGTCCAGTTGCGCCGGCGCCGTTGCGCCGGTGCAGCCGTTTGCAGTACTCAGCAGATCCAGGCAGAGGGTCGCTGTGCCGATGCCCCCTGGGCGGCCGAGAGAAATGCTCCCGAAGCCGCCGGTCAACGAGCTTACTCCTGAAAGACTGGGGGCCGAACTGCTACCGGACCAGGCAATGCCAACATTCCCGGCTGCCAGCGGGGTCAGGCTGTCGAGGGCATTGGTCACCCAGAAACTGCCGTTCCAGAATTGCGCCTCCGCCAGCATCTTGTAGGAATTCAATTCCGAGCCCTGTCCCGAGATCATGCGCAGGCGTCCGAAGCGGGCCTTGGTGGTGAAGAGCAGACGGCGTTCATTGATGCCGTCCGGATTGCTCGCCAGCGTATTGCCCGTGGTCGCATCCATGTCGACCCGATGGGTATCGGTGGAAGCCGTACCGGGCAGGGTTACCCCCTCACTGTCATGCGGCATGGCCCCGACGGCCAGGGTTTCGTAGGGGCCATCGGGTGCGGTGCTGCGCGCAAGCCGGACGTTGACCGTAAAGGTGCCGACGCCGGCACTCCAGGCACTGGTCGGATTGCCAACAGCGGTGTAAGTCCCGGCGCCGACCACACCAAGGCGTCCGGACAGCCCCGTAGCGGTATCTTTTGCGCCAAGTCCCATGCACTGCGCCCCGGCAGCACAGCCCGTATTGAACCAGTTGCTGCCGGTCCCAAGTGTTGCGGCATCGAGCTTGGCGAATATGCCGGCGTAGTTCTGCGTCACTGCGTCCGCCGCATTGAATGCGGTGACGGTGAGCGTCATCTTCATCGGCTCATCCATGTAGGTAAACGTGGAACCGGTTGCGGGCAACAAATCGCTGCGCGTTTGCACCGTCCCCGCCACGCCGAAGTGATCGGGGATGAAACGCCCCAGAGAAACCGTGACCTTATTCCCGATCGAACACCCGTATTTGCCACCGATGGCAACATCAGACAGATTGGCATCTGCGGTCGTATCGGCAATGCAGTCGCCGGGTTGATCGACACTGGTGAAGGCATCGTCCCGGTAGGCGCCAGGACTCAGATAGAGGTAACCCACCTCGGTATAGCTTGCATTACTGCTCGGCGGCGGACTTGGATTCGCTGTCAATGACGTGGGAGTAAGCGTCCCCACAGCCCCGCCAGCCGCCACAGTCGTGCCCTGGGTCGTGGTCTGCGCAGTGAGCTTGCTTGCGTCCTGCATCAGCATCCCGCCGTAGTTTCCAGTCGTTGTGGCATACAACGTGTAAGAGGTACCGGCGACTACGGCCGGGGTTGCAGTTGCCGACGGGCCAGCCAAGCCGGCGTTGGTCACCAAAGTCACAGCCGAGGGCCGAATCGAAAAACTATCCGCCGAGCACCCTATGACCGTGGGCGACGCGCCTGCATAGGTGATGCGCACCCGCACATCGCGGTAGACATTCGCGACTGAGAAAGGACCGACGGTAGAACGTCCACTTGAGATGGCGGCCGAGGCAATGGTCTGTATCACCGTGGAGGAACTGGGATTCGGACAGTTATCCGATCCATAGCCCGTCCCGACGGTACCGGTATTGGCCACCAACTCGACTTGGACGTTGCCGTTGAAACTTGTGGCTTGGGTGCCGTTGCCGATAGCGACCACGTCGAGGCTGAAAGGCGTACCGGCAAGCTTGGTGTAAATGTTGCCGCTGATCGCCCCTGGATTGGGCGTTACGCTGGTTTCGAAGGCATTGAAATTGGAAACCGCAGAAACCGTCAGCGTGGCACTCGGTCCGCTGACATTGCCGGCATTGCTCGTAGAAACCGTGCCGGTCGAGTCGGAATAAGTGCCTGCCGCCGTCGCTGTGACATTCACGCTGATAACGCAACTCCCATTGGCTGCAACCGTGCCGCCGCTCAAGACCAGCGAAGTACCGCCGGCTGCCGCGGTGGCGGTGCCGCCGCAGCTATTACTCAAGCTCGGCGTGCCGGTATTTTTCATATTGGCGGGATAATTGTCGGTGAAGCCGACGCCCGTAATCGCGGTCGCGTTCGAATTGGTCAGGGTAATCGTAAGTACGCTGGTGCCGCCGACCAGGATAGAGGCAGGGGCAAAACCAATTGATACCGTCAGCGGAGAAAGAACGGTCAAGGTCGCACTCGCCGCCGCGATGTTGCCGGTAGCGGCATTGCTGGTGATGGTTCCCGTGCTGGCCAGGTAGCTGCCTGCCACTGAAGCAGTGACGTTCACCGTCACGGTGCAACTGCCGTTGGCCGGGATCGTGCCACCGCTCAAGCTGAACGTGGTGCCGCCGACCGCGGCGGTCGCCGTACCGCCCGTGCAAGTCGTGGCCGCACCCGGCGTACCGGTATTTTTCATGTTGCTTGGATAGGTATTGCTGGTGAACGCGGCAGAAACTGCCGTATTGGTCGGATTGGTCAGCGTCACGGTCAGCACGCTCGTTCCGTTCACGCCGATCGGATTCGGATTAAAACTCATCGCTGCGGTCGGCATGATGACGACGGTCAGCGTCGCACTGGCTGCGGCGCCGTTGCCGGCATTGGCGGTCGAAACGGCGCCGGTACTGTTGAGGTAAGTCGCCGCAACGCTCGAAGTCACGCTCACGCTCACCGTACACCTGGCGCCGGCCGCAAGCGTGCCTCCGCTCAAGCTCAATGTCGAACCGCCGGCAGCGCCGGCCGCCGTACCGCCGCAAGTATTGGTCAGATTCGGCGAGGCCGCATTCTTCAGGTTGGTCGAAGGATAGGTGTCAGTGAAAGCAAGACCGGAAATTGCTGTACTGCTATTCGGATTGGTTATGGTGATGGCGAGCGCGCTGGTGCCGCCAACGCCAATGGTGCTCGGGCTGAAGCTTTTGATTACCGTCGGCACATCCAGAACGAGGAGGCTGGCGCTGGCGCCGCTGCTATTGCTGCCGGCATTGGTCGTCGTGATCGCGCCGCTGTTATTGGTGTAGGTGCCCGCCGCGCTGGCAGTAACGGTCACGCTGACCATGCAACTGCTGTTGGCAGGAATCGTTCCGCCGCTCAAACTCAAGGTGGAGGCGCCCGCCGCCGCGGTCGCCGTCCCGCCGCAGCCATTGCTCAAGTTCGACACGGCCGCATTCTTTAGATTAGCGGAAGGATAGCTGTCGACGAATCCGACCCCGGTAATCGCGGTGGCATTCGGGTTGGACAAGACAATCGTGAGTGTGGTCGTGCCATTGATCGCGATATTGGCCGCACCGAAATTTTTTTGCACTGTCGGCGCGGCGAGCACATTGAGCGTTCCGCTGGCTGCCGAGCCGGTACCGGCATTGGTTGTGGTAATTGTCCCTGTACTGTTGGCATAGCTGCCGACAGCCGTTCCGGTGACGTTCACGGTAACGGTGCAACTGCCGCTGGCCGGAATCGTAGCGCCGCTCAAGGAAAGCGCGCTGCCGTTGGCGGCCGCTGTTACCGTGCCCCCGGTACATGTAGTCGCAGCACCCGGCGTACCGGTATTGAGCATGTTGGCTGGATAAGTATCGAGAAACGCCGCGCCTGTGATTGCAACGGCATCCGGGTTGATCAGCGTGATGGTGAGGGTACTGGTGCCATTGACCCCGATATTGCTCGGACTGAAGACCTTGGTGACGGTGGGCGGGGCCAAGATGGTATCGGTGTCGCTGGCCGGATTGGAGGCGGAGCCAATGGAAACGATGGCGGTATTGGTAAGCGTCGTCGGGCTGGTAACCGTGGCGACCGTGCCGGTAATGGTAAAGGTCAAGGTACTGTTGATCGGCATGTCAGGCAAAGCAATGCCCGAACCTTGCATGGCCGGCACCGTGGAACTGGCAGGGCAGCTCGCCCCTCCGCCCGCAGTGCAACTGACGCTGCCGACGGTGAGGTTGGCGACAGCCGGATCGGTGAAGACGGCGCCGCTCACGACACTCCCGGTGGTATTGCTGATGACCACCGTATAAGTAACCGTCCCGCCTGAGCGCACCGTCGTGACGCCATCCGTGATGCTAATCGCCGGCAAGACCGTAATCGTCGTGCCTGCCGGGAAGGTAACCGTGCCCGAGTTGCACTTGGACGTAGTGCCGGGCACAGGATAAGTATTATCGCCACAGAAATTGCCGCTATTTTGGTCCCAGGTCACCACATAGGGAATCGACAAGGTCGTATTGCCGCTGCCATCCGTGGTGCAAGGCACGGCAACACCGTTCATCGTGAACGTTCCCTGCCCGGTGCCGCCGTTGATACTGCTGCTGCCGTCGCCGCAGCTATCGCCGTCGCCGCCCGAGGCGGCCGAACCATAAAAAGGGCTGGTAGTCGGCAAAACAGCTACGGAACACGTTGATGCCCCGCCATTTGCCGGAAGCGTCTGGGGCGTCTTGCCGTCATTGGAAACAAAGACCCCAATATCGTACCGCGTGGCCGAGCCGAAATTGACTGTGACATTGAGATTCAGCGGAATGGTCTGGCCGCCGACACAGAACGTCGGCGACCCCGAGGCGACTGTTATGGTATTGATCGAAACGTCATTGGCAGTGCAGTTCAGGTTCGATCCGAACCGTGAGGCGGCACATTGTGTCGCCGAATAAGGGCCGGCATGAGTCAGCGTCACCTTAAACAAAAAGCAAACCGCTATCAGAATGGCCGCCCACCTCAATAAATGTCCAGCGGTCCAGAGCTTCATCGATTGCATCACTGACTCCTTCGCTTACGCGTGCGGAAGTCAACACCCTGCCGCCACTTGGCAGCATGAGCCCGAGGACGTCGTGCCGACTTACTGCACAGTCGCATAGGAATGCCGAAGCTGCCTGCGTCAGCGTACCTGCCTGGATTCATTTTCTTAGGTCCGCCAAGGGATTTTGCTTACTGCGAGGGTCGGAGACCTTGTTCCCGAACGAAATTTTCGCCCGGCGAAAGGCAGCCAATGTTTTCTAACAGCAAGAATGCATGACTGCATAGTATGTCAGGAAGCACTCAAACTTCAAGCGCCGTGTGCGGCGCGGAACCGGTACGCGAGAACTTTTTATCGTGTTGTGGTGCACGACTTACACGCACCGTGCCGCAGCACCTGCTCTCAAAAATTTTCGCGAATATAAATGACCGGCCCGCTCTTGTAGACGCCGAATGTCGCACGTCCGGCGACACTGGGTAAATAGCTTGGCGTATTGATACTCAGATCGACGCTGCCGTTCTTGCCTTGCCCCGGTTTGGCAAGTGTGAAACTTGTCAGGCCGTTGACGAACCCCAGCGCCGCAACGGCCCCCGAGGTAGATACGGAAGTCAAATTGACCCGGTAATTGGCCGCCGCCACGTTACCAGTTGATGCTATTGCGGAATTGAAAACGGTTGTCCGGTCTGTGGTGCTTGGTACCCAGCCGGCTCCATCCCAATACTGCAACAATACGTTGACCGGCAGGGGCAATAATTCCGACCCATAGGCGCTGGATACCCGGGTCTGGCCGCTGCGGATCTGGGTCTGGCCTTCGACCGTCGCCGCAAGCGTGGCGCGCAATGAGCTCACGCCGTCCGTATCCACCGCGCGAAGACGAATCGTGGTCGGGGCGGTTTTTTGCGTCGCGAAGGCATAGTTCGTCGTATTGCTCAGTGTTGCCACGCCCAGCGTAAACGAAGAGGCTGCCACCCCGGAACCAGCGAGCGAACCGGGTCCCGGATTCGTTGCAGTGCCGGTTGCGGCATCCAGTGCCGAGAGCGTCACCGCCTTCGAATAACCGCGTGAGGAATCGTAGTTCACGGTCGTCGCCCCTGCCGAATTTCTGGCGATGATCTGTGTCGCAAAAGCCTGGCCGGAATAAGTGAAACCGCTCGCAGGCGAGCAGCTCATGCCGGATGGGCATGGAATGCCATCCGTCACAAACGTATCGAAATGATCAGGAATAAACCGGCCGAACATCCCGCTATCGGCGGTGAGGCCGAAGTTACAGCCATACTTCCCGTTGGCGTCCTTGGTGTTCGAATAGGCTGCTGCCGTGGTGCCGGCAATACAATCGTTCTTGGATGTATCGCTGTCCACGGCAGTCCAGGTATCGTCATACACTGCGGGAATCCGCGGCACGCTAAAGTCGGGGGCCAGCAATTTGAACAGCCCTGCTTCGGAATAAATAAAACCCGTACCGGTCGCGGCAGATGAACCGGTAGCAGAGGTGGCGGCGCCAAAGCTGGTTGGCGCGAGCGCTCCTGCGGCAAGCGCGGCGGCCAGTGCGGGAGAAACCGCCTGGACTCCGGCATTGTTGATTTTCAGTATGCCCGTATAGCCGCTGGCGTTGCCCGTGATCCCGGCCGTAGTTGCAGTAAGCGAAAAAGCATCGCTTCCCGCCTTGAATTGCGGCGTACCTGATGCGCTCGCATTGGTGGCATTGGTAGAGATCACCGAACTCACACCGGTCGGGCGCACCGCGAACGAGTCGGTCGAACAAGCCGTAACGGAACCATCGCTGATGATGGCCGCGAGATTCTTATAGGCCGTATTCAAGGTAAAGGACCCGGACTGCTTTTGTCCTGAATTGGAGGCTAAAAAAGTCAGGGTCTGGCTGCCGCCGCTGACCGCCGTCTTGCTCTTGCAGGCCGTACTGCAATAGTTGGCCTGGCTGCTGTCAAGCACGCAGACGCCATCGCTATTGTCGACCAGCTTGACCGTCACCGATTTGCTGCTGGTAGAACCGACCACGTAATTGGTCTGGATCTGGTTGTTGTTGAGTGCAGCGACGTTGAGTTTGAAGGCGGTGCCCATCAGCTTCGTATAGATATGCCCGGTCAGATAATTCTGCACGGCGACACCCGGCGGCGTCCCATACGCCTCGTCGACCGCATTGAAACCGGTAGCCGTTCCGCCCGAGGGCGGCACCACCGTCTGTGCGCAAATGCGTAAACCGCTGATTTCGTGAATATTGGTGGAGCCGCCGGTCGAACCGGTAAATGAAATCTGCCAGTTGGCGGGAACCGGAGCCTGGGTAAATCCTTGCGCAGTTGCCGCGGTATAGACATTGGGAATATTGATGAGCGACGTGTAGCCGCTGCCGGTATCACGATTCACCGCAACCGCCGTACTGGTGGGATCGTTGCGCGCGTCCACGATCACTTGATAAAAATACCCTAGCGACGGTGCGGATGAAGACCGATTGTCGATCAAGGGACTCAAGCCATTTGTGCCGGCGATCCACCGGTAACCGGTCACCCCGGAACCCGATCCCCGTACGCCGACCGACTGCGCAATGGCACCCGGGCCGCCGATGCGGCCTTCCGTCGGATTTTGGTAATTGCCGTATTCATCGAGCGCCACCCCGATCCATCCGCCCGCAAAGCCGGGGCACGACGTGGTATTGCACGAGGTTCCGTTTTTTTGCGCATAGCCGAGCGAACCGCCAAAAGCGCCCGGCACAGCGGGTATTGAATAGTCCGAAAGCGTCACCGCCACGCCATCCGCCCCGCTGCCGTTATAAGCAAACTGCTGAAACTCGACCGAGATGTAATTACCTGCGGCCGGAAATATCCCCGGCACGGTGGCGGCCTTGGCGTTGTCACCTGTGCTGTCGGTCAGACGCAAATAGCCGGAATTCACGATACGCGGCAAAATGCCGGTGGTATCGCTGGTCGATACGATCCAGTCGGCTCCATAAATTGTCGACGGATTGAGACTGGTGCGCCCAAACGTATCGCAGACGCAAGTGAGCGTCAAACCGGCCGGCGTATTGGACGGTTGGGTGCAGGAGAAAGGCACCGTATAGTCGACCGAGATCTGGATATGATCGACGCTGACCGTACGTGCGCCGCCGGTCGTGCTTGGCTTTTGCGCCGCGAAGGCGGCCCCGAAATTGGCGGCATTGATGTCCGAGGCGCTCCATGTGCTACCCCACAAGTCGGACGCGCTGCCATGTGCCTCATAGGCCAAGGAAGTCGTATAAGCCGTCGAGGTGGAGCGGTCGGCAGTACCGATGACGCCTGCCTTGACAATCCTCACGGCCGCATCCTGGACCCCGGATGCCGTTGCGCTGCGCTGCACATTCACCGTGATGCCGGTGATTGTCGCGCCGGAAGGAATCGCGAAATTGTAGCCGGTGCATTGGAGGTAGCGCGTAACCTGGTTGTCATCGACCGAAGCAGTCGCAAGGCTGCTGTCGCCTGTGGCAGTGGCGCCGGCGGCATTGGCCCACGCGATCGTGCCGATACCGGCGACGCTGCTGCAGGAACCGGGACTGGCAGTCACCGTTACCGCATTGGCCGATGCGCCGATACCGATGAGCAGGAACACGAGAACAAGCAATCGTGTTTTTCGCATTTCCACGCCAATCCAGGAATTCGATAATCCAGTCAATGCGCCTGTAACTCTCGGGGACGCCGCAACAAGACCGCAAGCGGACACAAACTCCCGCAGCAAGAGGCTTGCTATTCCAAGCAAAAACGTTATGGTATTTTTCATCTCTTGCTCACCATTGATCTTGTGATCTTGGACCGATGTCATAGAAGGAGCGAAAGCCGGAGCCCCTTCCTTTCTTCGCCGCCGGCTTACTTTGCTGCTTCTCACGAGCAGCGAGTCAGCGCACCTGTTTCGGTGGTAATGCACTTGCTGAAGGTCACCTGCACCTGCCGTTCCACATAATTGAGCGCCCCGACGCCCGAACCGCTGGTCGCGGTTGACGTCAAGCGATAAACCTGGATCGACCGAAGCCCGCCAGCCTCGCTGAAAGGGCCGCCGTTAGTCGCGCACTGCACGGTGACGGTAAAGCCCTCGATGGCCATGCTTATGTTACCCGGGCAAGCAGGCAACGCGAGCGCGCCAGCAGGGTCCATGATCTGGAATATCCCCCACTCGATACCGGCACGCGCTGCATGGTAAGCCCGCGAACCTTGCAAATCCTGTGCGGAAGTAACGCTCTGCGTCGTTGACACGCTCACGATCGCCGCTCCCAGCGACACCAGCACGACCAGCAAAAAAATCGCCGAGACCATGGAGAATCCGCGCTGGATGCATGCTGTTCCATACAGCCTCAATCCAGCCCTGCTGCGCGCTTGCGAGCGTATTGCCTTACCAGGTATCGATTTCATGGCGTGTTATTCACATTGACCTGATGCTGCAAGCGGACGGTTTCACTGCCTTCGGTAAGCTGCAAGGAAATCGACACCAACCCCAGGCTTTGCAAAGGAAGAGGCAAATAGGTAAGCGAGCATCCGGATACGTGACTGGCAAGCATGGTCCTGGCAGCACCAAGCGTATTGAGGGCCCCAACGTCCGGCTGCGCGGCTTGAATCGGATAGCCCGAATATCGATAGAGAAAGCCGTTTGACGCATTCACCGTATCCGTCGTATCCGGCTGACATACGTAGCTGACGGAGGAATTGATGTTGACCACCTGGAATCGACTGCCGGGAGAGGAAAACGGAAAAGGTGACGCGCCGCCGTAAGTGATTGCGGAGAGGTTGTTGCCGGCGACTGCAGCGCGCCGGCTGGACCCGTCGTACACATCCGAACCGGGAATACCCAGGTTATAGATGACAATCCAATCGCCATTGGCAAGGCTGACGGTCGGGCCGAAAATATCGAAGGTGGTATTCGTCGGCGCTGCGCACGCCGAAGGACAAAATTCCATCAATGGCTGCCCTGCCCCGGCCACGCCATAGTCCGCTCGATAGCGCCCGGCATTCTTGATCGGCACGAATTCGAGCAACGTTGTTCCGCTGGTTCGGATGCTGTTCGGCAGCGCCGCCTGGATATCGCGCGCAATACGGCGCACCGCGGTATCGGCGATATCGCTCAGCTCGGCGCGGCGGGCGGTATGGACATAGGCATCAAAGGGCTTCTTGATGAACACGGCAACCACGGCGGCAAGAACCGCAGTGATCGAGATCACGATCACCGCTTCCACCAGCGTGAAACCGTTTTGCGGCCCGATTCGATTCATCGCCATGGCCTCACCCTGCCGAATTGGGCGCGTAACGGAAGCGGTAGCCAACCAGCGTTACCGAGTTGCCTCCGGGATAATTGACAGTCACTTGAATCCGGAGCGCATCGCTCGCCGTTGTCGCGACGGTGCCGACATTGAACGGTGCCGCACCGCCGGCACGAGTAATGGTGACGGTAGCAGAATAACCTGCTACCAGATTGTTGCTCTGGATATCTCCGGTAAATGTGCCGCCTGCATAGTCGGCCACATTGTCGAAGGGATTCGTGGCGTCGCCACGCGATTCGGAAGTCCCAACCGGATAATTGACGGACCCCAGCGCAGCGACGCCATCCTTGTCTTGCGACATGGCAGCACCGCCGGTACAGCCCGCGGTGCTGCTAGCCGTAGCAGCAGCGGGATCATTCGGATCGCAATACGTGAAGTTGTGCTGCTCGATTTCCGTCAACAAGGATTCGGCGATGGCAATCGCCTGCTTGCGCAGCATCGGATCAGGCGATCCTTTTACGGCGACATTCAATACAGGCAAAATGCCGACAACGCCGATACTGACGACGACAATGAAGATGATCAACTCGACCATCGAGATGCCAGCCATCCGGCGCCGGACACTAGTGCACATACCCGGTTTCCGGTTCGACTTTGATCGCTGCTTGGCCATTGATCGTGATCGAGGACGAGGTGGTCAGCGCGGCGCCGGCACTGTCAACAGGTTGACCAAGCGCATTGAAGTTGACCGCTGCCGGAGCGCTTCCGAAGATCACACCGCCTCTTGATGCGATGCTATGCGGCGTACTGCCGCTCGGCCCGGCCAGCGGCTGATTGCATGGAAGCGCGCCGGTGGCAATACTTAGCGAGACGCTATTGGAAGAAAAAGTGGCGCAAACTATATGCCTCTGCGCGATCGCCGACTTCTGCGCATAGCGCAGAATGGACAGCGTTTCGTCGTAAAAACCCCGCTCGTCGAAAGTCTGCCGGCCAAAAAAACGCGGCAGTGCCGCAACGGCGAGGACGCCGATGATGATCATTACCACGATCAATTCGAGCAGGCTAAAACCCTCAGCTTCGGCAGACGAACAAGGGCGTACGATGATCGGATTGTCAATCGTATTGCCTTCTGTCAAATTGCTTAGGGACATAGAGGACATTGCATACTTTTGTTAGAAAGTAAATGTATAGACGGCGTCAAACAACTCCGCTAGCAGTTTATGGTAAAAACAAAAAAGTGACCAGCAGCAAGTCTGCAGGGGCTTGATGGGCTTATGCGTTCGTCACAACATGGCGGAAGGAGGCGGAAAACAGAGTTTTTTGTCTCCAGCGACCCGCTCCGAGGACGGTTCTGCCGGATAAGCCAGAACCCATAGATCCAAGTTTGCGCCCCGCTCGACCACGCTTGTACGGAAACCGCTGTTCTGCAACGCTTTTTGCATGCTTTTTGCGGTGAATCCGGTTTTGTGCGCCATGAACAGGTTACCCCGCGCCATCGCAACGCGATGGCCATAGAGTATGTCGATTGGAGAAATCGGCCCGGCGGCTGAAATATATGCCGGCTCTTCCAGTTTATCTTCGGCAACCAAGGCACAAACCGACTGCAGGTCGGGACAGGTCAACACCAGGATTCCCTCAGGTTTCAATACGCGCCGGAATTCCTTCAGTGCGACTTCAACCTCGTGTGGATACAGGTGTTCGATGTTATGAGAAGAAAAAACCGCATCCATGCTGGCATCGGCAACCGGAAACATGTCGAGCATGCTGGCCACCACGTCAGGCATTGCGTTCGGGTCGATGTCAAGGCGGATTTCTTGCCAGCGGCTCTGGAAAAATTGCGGAAGCGAACGGCGATCGGCACTCCCGCAACCGACATGCAATACGGTCCTTTTGGTAATTGGTGGCGCGGAGACAATTTCAGTGCCGAGCTTTTCACCATTGCACCAAGCCTGCCACATACGCTGATACAGCATTTCCAAGTCTTGGGTGAACTGCTCGGGCTGACACAACGGGCTACGCGCCATGCGGCCGCGCATCTCTTGCCGCAACTTCGCCAATCGCTCGGCATCGCCGGCTAGTGCAATGGCGCCCTGAACGTATGCATCCACGTCAGGAAAAATAAGCTCGGGCAAGCCGAGATTCATCAAGGCCGAAGTGGATTGACGGGACACAACGCTTTGCCCTTCCAGCGCGACGACGGGTACGCCCATCCATAATGCTTCGAGAGTGGTCATTCCGCCGTTAAACGGAAACGGATCGAGCGCGATGTCGATCTCGCCGTACTGTTCGAGCATTTCAGGGTGGGGCGAAGTCCCGCGCAGTTCCAAGCGGTCGCTGCCGAGACCGCAGGCAATAAAGCGGCGGCGCAAATTCTCGCATGCGCTTGGATCATCGAGAACGCCCGCCTTGAGGAGCAGGCGACTCCCCGGCACCCCGTTGAGAATTTTTGTCCATGCTGCAATTACAGGATCAACCAGTTTTTCGACGCGGTTGAAACAACCGAAGACGACATGATCCGCCACGCTCATCGGTGGAAGCACAACCGCCGGAGCGTAGTCGGGAGGAGCATAGCAAAATCGGGAAAACGGCATCCAAACCGGAGTTTCGGAAAACAACTGGCCGCAATTTTCCGGCGTAGTGAAGGGGTCAGTGATGAAATAATCGATGCAATCCAAACCGGTTGAATGGAAGTATCCGATCCAGGTTGCCTGTACTGGCGCCGGCTTTCGAACAAAAGCCGGTAAGCGGTTGTACGCGGTATGGCCGGACAGATCAACCAAAATATCGATCTGATCGGAATGGATGCGCTCCGCCAGTTCGTCGTCGCTCATGAGCAATGCATCGACCCATGAGCCGGCATGTGCGCGAATGGCCATGGTGATAGGCTCATCGTTATTGCGCATCATGGAATAGCAATGGATATCAAACCGTTGCCGGTCATGATGGCGAATGACGTCTCGCAATAGAAAACCAACAGGATGTGTACCGAAGTCGCCTGACACATATCCAATTCGCAACGGCCGCTCAGTTTGCGGGACCTGATCGAATACAAACGCCTGCTTCCCAAAGGCGTTTTCAAAGCGATCAGACCAGCCGCGATGATAGGCGAATACTTGACCGGCGGATATGTCAGGTAAATAGGTAGAGTTGAATGCGATATTTGAGTAGATTGCCGGCATCTCGGGGTTTTCCGCCAAGGCTTGTTCGTATAAGCAGATAGCCTTGCGATGGTCGGCACGAGCACTGAAACATCCTGCCAGAGTAATGAGAGCAGAGATATTGGCGGGCTGCATCTCCAGCACTTTTTCACAGGTCGCCTCTACCGCGGCCCAGTCTCCCTTAGCCTGTTGCGCAAGTGCGAGCGAAGCAAGTCGTTGTGCATTCTCTCCTTTAACCGCAATTTCATGCTCGATGAAAGCGAGCGTCTCGGCCAAGCGGTGGGATTCGCCTAGCAATGTTGCCAATCCTACGTGCGCCTCAGGAGTGGCCGGATCATACTCCAAGGCCTTGCGAAAGGCTTTTACCGCGAGCCGCGCTTTGCCGGTGTGCAGCAGGACATTTCCAAGATTGACGTGCAAGGCGGCTTGATTCGGAAAAGCTTCTATTGCTTCCCTGGCTGCCTGCTCGGCCTCGCTAAACTGCCCGAGTTCATAAAGAAGGACAACGCGATTGTTCAAGGCTTGAAGCAGGCGAGGTTCAATTTTCAATGCTTGCTCGACTTTGAGCAATGCCTCGGAAAAATCCCCCTTCACCAGCAACCATTCGCCCAGATTGCTCCACGCCTGCGCATAATTTGAATCAAGCGCAATAGCCTTCTCATAGGCCTCCCGAGCACCATCCATCTGCGCGAGCCGCCTCTGCGAAGCCCCCATGGCGCACCAGAGTTTTGCATAGTCGGGATGAGAACGCAGCGCTCGCTCACAGATGGCGAGTGCCTCACGATTGCGATCTGCCGCCAGCAATAATTGGCTCAGGCGGAAGGCGGCCTCGGCAGAACGGTTTCCACCGGCCGCCACACAATTCCGATAGCAGGATTCCGCAATGGAAGCCAATCCTTTTCGATCCAGCCAGCGGCCGAGATAAATCCAGAGAGAGGTGCCAAGCCAATGAAGAGGCGACATTGGGCGTTTCATTTCTGAAAGCGAACCACGGAATCAGCGTTTATCGCCAACAAATACCGATGTCAGCATCGCAAACAGAACCTGCTTTACGAGAGGAGCCGCGTAACCAGCATTGAGAAGACGCTGCTGAAGATTAAACGCCACCCGCGCACGCGCGATCACACCGAGCTTGTGCCGCAGTCGTTCTTCATGAGCCGTGAGATAAAATTTTTTCAGGGCGGCTTCGGAGCTACTCTTGATTTCGCTTTCCGAAGGCTTATTCCGGCGTTTGAGTTTTTCCGGATGGAGAGGTACGATTCGCTGGAATTCCTGACACAATTTTTCGCTGATATCAGCAATTTGTCCTGGCTTCTTATTCATCAACTTTCCAGCAAACTAAAATCGCCAAGGCGCATCGGCATCAACACCGACGCGCCTCATTGTGGCCTAGGAACCACGCAATCAGCCCGTGCAAATGAGCGTAGCGGCGGCACTCTTGTTCGTTGTATTGGTAGTGTTGGTAATGGTAACCGGGATCACCGAGCCTGCAGCCACGCCTGTCGCAGCGCCGCAATTCACTGTTAATACATTAGAAGCGCCGTTGACAACCGAATAATTTGCCGGCATGCCGCCTGCCATTATGTTTCCCGCAGCATTATTGGCATTCATTGCAGCGCCCGTCAACTGGCTTCCTTTCGTACTATTTACCACGTAGGCACTGTAATTTACCGCAAATGCTGAGGTCACAGCACCTGCAACGCCGTTGATGGCTGCAAGCTCAGCGTCAGATTTCATATCGATAAACTTTGGCAAAGCGGTTGCCGCTAAAATCCCCAAAATCACAATCACAACAACCAATTCAATCAAAGTAAAACCACCCTGTTGCCGCTTATCCATCTTCGTCTCCATTAGGTCAAATGAAATCAAATTCTTAACACCCGGCAGTTGCCAGTGTAATTGTCGGTGCAGCACCGGCAGCAGCAGCCGTGTACGAGACACTACAAGTTGCCAATGTGGTAGCGCCGGTAACCTCAATAAGCGTGGGGTCCGTTGCGGTGGCACCAACAACAACGGTAAAGTCGGCTGTATCGATTTGCGCCGCCTTTACGATACCATTGGTGGCGCCAGAACCGTTACCCGGATATCGGTTGACAATGTTCACAAGCACACCATCCATGTCCACTTGCGGAGTTGCATTGCCACACTGACCGGCACCGGTAAGGCCGCGGCCAAGGTCGAGTTCGCAACGAGCCTTTGCCAAACTGGCTGCGGCACGTACTGCCCCAAAAACCCCTTGGGCCTTTGCAATGCGCGCATCAACCGTCGCAGCCATAAACCGCGGCAAAGCAGTCGCAGCAAGAATCCCGAGTATCAGGATCACCACAATCAACTCAATCAGGGTAAAACCAGTTTGTGATGTTCTCATCGAGCTCAGTCTCCTTTTTTGGTAAGGCATGATAAATCTTGCCATGTTGTTCCCGCAATTTACCCGAATCGAATGATTTCCTCAAGGAAAAATATTGGTCTTCGAATTATAAAACCACTTGTATTGCTCCATCAACGTCAGACTCACCCCTTCAGCAAGCGAAACAGAACCATCTGCCCCCTCTTTCCTGGACGAGGCCGTTACACGAAATCTCAACTCGGCCGGAGCCCCATTTGGATTTGCGGCAAAGTAGCGTTGCCGCTTTATCCGATACCGGATTTCGCCTTTATCAAGGTCAAAGTACCAACTTTCCGGCGCCACTTGGCCCAACTGATCCTGTCTGAATTCGCCAGCGTAATTGGACAGCGGCAGGTCCAGCCATTTGGTCGGATTCCCTCCGACCAGGCCGCCGATGTCACGCTCCTGATGACGCAACAACATCTCCGCGACACGAAAGCGCACACTGGTCCGCAAATTCTGCGCAGTTAATTCAGCCGCGGTTTTTTCGGCCAGTTCCTGGTACATCTGGACGCGATCGAAAAAAAATACCAGCACCGCGCTTACCACAACCAATACAACACAGAATTCGAGTAACGAAAATCCTCTTTGGTCCGAAGCGACCAATGCGGCAAGCCTGTGCGGGTCGCAACGGCTCATTGCTATTTATGCAGCGCCACTTTACCCAGGTCCCAGATCGGCAAGAATACGCCGAGCGCAAGGATCAGAACCAGCACGCCCAAGCCGACAATCAAGATAGGCTCAATCTGCGCGGACAGCGTCTTGAGCTGGTAATCGACTTCACGCTCGTACATTTCCGCAATCTCATCCATCAAATCGTCGAGCTCGCCGGTTTCCTCCCCGACCGCAATCATCTGTAACACCACCGGAGTGAAAACGCCCGCCGTCATCGCAGTGCGCAAAATGCTCTCGCCGCGCTCCACGCCGTCGCGCATCTGCTCAATGCGGCTCGATATATAGGCGTTATCGACAGTTTGCGCGACAACATTAATCCCTTGCACGATCGGGACACCGCTTTTGCTGGCCAGCGCAAAACTGCGCGCAAAACGCGCCAGCGTTGCCATTAAAATAATTTTTCCGACAATCGGAATGCGCAGCTTGAACTTGTCCCACTTGTACTTGCCCGTACGAGTCGCAACGTACATCCGGAAGCCCGCGAAGGCGCCGGCCAGCGCTCCCAGGAGAAGCGGCCAGTATTGCAGCGTCAGGTTGGAGGACGTGATCAGTATCCGCGTCATCAAGGGCAATTGCGCATTGAAGCCTGCGTACACCTTGGCGAATGCGGGGATGACGAAAACATTGATCACCACAATCGCCACCGACATCGCAATCACCACGAACATCGGATAGCGCAAAGCGGTGCGAACCCGCTCGCGCATATCGCGCTCGAATTCCATGTGGTCGAACAGGCGCAGGAAAATTTCTTCGAGCCGTCCGGTCATTTCGCCGACGCGCACCATGTTTAGGTAAAAAAATGAGAACACTTCGGGATGCCGGCGCATCGCTGCCGACAATTCACGCCCCGCATCCAACGATTCGCGCAAATCCTTCAGCACACGCCCGAAGGCCTTGTTGATCGCGGATTCCTGCAAACCGGCCAGCCCGCGCATGATCGGCACCCCGGCTTTGAGCAGCGTGTAAAGTTGACGGCTGAACAATTGCACGTCGATCGAACGGACTTTTTCTTCCGTCAACTGGGCCCACCAGTTCGACTCGCCGCCGAGTGCGGGTTTCGAAGTCAGGCGGATTTCGACCGGCGTCACGCCGGTATTGAATAATTGATCCGCCACCCCATTGCTGTCCACGCCCTCAAGCACGCCTTGCATCAATTCGCCTTGGGCATTTCGGCCTTTGTATGCAAAAAATGGCATTCTGAGCCCTAGTCTTCAAACTGGTTACTGATGCGCATCGCTTCCTGCACCGTGGTCTTGCCGGCCACCACCAGTGCAACCGCATGCCTGCGCAGGGTTTCCCCGGCCATCTGCTCTTGCGCGACTTTCATGAAATGCGTCGGGTCATGATGGTTGGCTGCGTCGGCAACCGCCTCCGTCATTTCAAGCATTTCATATACGCCGGTACGCCCGCGATAACCGGTGCCGTTGCAATGGGAACAGCCTCTGCCGTGCAGATAATTGTGCGAGCCGACCGTGTCGCCCAATTCGAACTTGAGCCATTCCCGCTCGGTCGCTTTCAGTTCATCGGGCTCGGCGCAACTCTCGCAGATGACGCGCACCAGCCGTTGCGCCAGCACCACCTGCAGCGAGCTGCCGACCATGTAGCGCGGCACGCCCATGTCAAGCAGCCGGATCGGCGTACTCATCGCGTCGTTGGTATGCAGCGTGGACAATACCAAGTGGCCGGTCAAGGCGGCGCGCATGCCGATCTGTGCGGTTTCCTGGTCGCGCATCTCGCCCACCAGCACGATGTCCGGATCTTGCCGCAAGGCGGAACGCAGGACCCGCGCGAAACTCAATTCGATTTTCTCGTTGACCTGGACCTGGTTGATGCCAGGCAGGCGGTATTCGATCGGATCTTCGACGGTGATCAGCTTTCTTTCCATGGTATTGAGTTCGGCCAATGCACCGTACAGGGTGGTAGTCTTGCCGCTGCCGGTCGGACCGGTCACCAATACCAGCCCGTTCGGACGGCGGATGATGGCGCGAAAGCGTTCCAGCATCCCGTTCGGGAAACCCAGCGAATCGAGCTTGATGGTGCCGCCATTCTGGTTCAACAGACGCATCACGATCGATTCGCCGTATTGGGTCGGCATGCAGGAGATACGCACATCGACACGTTGCTGCTTGACCTTGACCGCGAAGCGGCCGTCCTGCGGCAAGCGCTTTTCGGAAATATCCAGCTCCGACATCAGTTTCAAGCGCAGCGCCAGCGCCGCCGCGATCTTGATATCGGCCTCGGTTTGCAGGTGCAGCATGCCGTCGATGCGAAACCGGATTTGCAGCCGCCCTTCCTGGGGTTCGATGTGGATGTCCGAGGCCCGCACCTGGGTGGCGTCGTCAAACACCGATTGCAGCAACTTGACAATCGGCGCCTCTTCAAGCCCCGGCGTCACTGCCAGCGAGCCGAAATCGACGATTGCATCTCCCAGGTCCTGTTCCAGTTCGCGGGCGAAATCGGTGATTTCTTCAGTACGGCGGTAGATCCGGTCAATCGCCGCCAGCAGTTCGCTTTCATTCACCACGGCGAGTTCAAGCGGGCGTTTTACCGTGCGCGAAATTTCGTCATAGGCAAACAGGTCGGTCGGGTCGGCCATGCCGACCAGCAAGGCGCCGCGGCGGTCTTCCAGCGCCAGGGCGCGAAAGCGGCGGGCCTGTGTCTCCGGTAGCATGCGCACGATTTCCGGACTGATGTTGTAAAACTTGAGATTGATGTAAGGGATGTTGAGCTGCTTGGCCAGCGCGCCGGAAATCTGCTCTTCCTTGACGAAGCCGTTCTCGACGAAAATCCGGCCGAGTTTGCGCCCCGTACGTTTCTGTTCGCCGAGAGAAAACTGGAGTTGATCCTCGGACAGCAGCTTCTGCTGCACCAGAATTTCACCGAGGCGGACCTTTTCCGGCCTTGCCATATACGCTCCTGTTTGGAAATATTATTTGGCGACACCTTGCGCGGTTACAAGTTGCGCAAGGGATATATTATGCGACAAGTGCTTACCGTGGTGAAATGTTATCCGGGAAATCAACGGCCGATCCAACAATCAACAAGAAGTTAGCCGGAAACTCAAGCAAAATATGCTGGCATAGAGCCTGTTATGAACCCAAACGGGCTCTAAGTAGTCGTGCATAAAAAACTGTAAGTGTCTGCGGCCCTACCCGGCGCGCTGCCGCGTTGCCCTTCCCTAGAGCATTTTTAGCCTGACCGTGCGGAGTCAAGGTCAGGCCGAAGGCGTACGCCGAGCACCGGAGACCTGAGATTGGCCCGTACGGTCAGGCTAAAAGTGCTCTAGCAGTGCTGGCACTGCGTCGGGTCGGGCGCCTTGCATCGCATCCGGCTTGGACCACATCCACTCACAGTTTTTTATGCATGACTACTTAGCTGCAAACTCGCCTGCTCCGGTATATTATCGCTGCCACTTACAACTTCACCGCGCCCTCCCCAATGTCCGCCGAACTTCAAGCATCCCGCCGCGACGCAACCCTGATCCTCACGCTCTCCAACCCCGGCGCAAAAAACGCCCTGCACCCCGACATGTATGCCGCGGCAATCGAGACGCTGTCGACCGCCGAGCGCGACGACACAGTGCATGCGGTGATCCTGACCGGCGCCGACAATTTCTTCAGCGTAGGCGGCAACCTGAACCGCATCCTGGAAAGCCGTGCCAAGGACATATCCGAACAAGTCGAGATGATCGACAATCTGCACGGATGGATCGAGGCAGTCCGCGATTGCCCGAAGCCGGTCATCGCAGCCGTGGAAGGCGTAGCGGCAGGCGCAGGCTTTTCGTTGGCGCTGGCTTGCGACATGATTGTCGCGGGCGCCTCGGCCAAATTCATGATGACCTACGCCAAGGTCGGCCTGACGCCGGATGGCGGCGCTTCCTGGTTCTTGCCGCAGGCTCTGCCGCGTCAGCTGGCCACCGAGATTCTGCTGGAAGGCAAACCGGTATTGGCGCCGCGCCTGCATGAAGTCGGCCTGGTCAACCGGGTTGTGCCGGACGGCAGCGCGCTGGACGCCGCATTGGCATGGGCCGATGAGTTGGCAGAGTTGTCGCCCAATGCGGTCGAGCGCATCAAATCCCTGATATATGGCGCTCCTGGCAATTCTCTGGCGCAGCAGTTTGAAGCAGAAAAAAACAACTTCGTCGAGAGCCTGCGTCATCGTGATGCGCAAGAAGGCATCAGCGCATTCCTCGAAAAAAGAAAGCCTCATTACAAATAATGACTTCCCAAAAAAGACGGCGTATCTATCTGATGCGCCACGGCAGCGTGACTTATTTCGATGCCGAAGGCAAACCTTATATTCCAGAATCCGTACCGCTGAATGAATTGGGCCGGACACAAGCGACTGCTGCCGGCAAAGTGTTTGCGGCACAAAACCAGCACTTTGACCGGGTGATCATCTCCGGCTTGCCGCGCACGGTCGAGACCGCGACCCGAGTGCTGTCGGAAACCGGCCAGCAAATTGAACTGGAACATTGGCCCGATCTGGAAGAAATCCGCGGCGGCAAGTTGGCCTCGATCTCCGATGGCGATTTGCATGAGGCCTTTACCGGCGCCTTTGAGGGCGTGGTACCGGAACACAAACAATTCCTGGGCGGAGAGTCGATCGGCCAGTTGATCGACCGCGTCTACCCTGCCATCGACCGGCTGCGCGCGGATCAATCATGGGACACCGTGCTTCTGGTCCTGCATGGCGGCGTAAACCGCGCGATTTTGTCGGCCGCCCTGACTGGACAGCGGCTGTACCTGGGCAACCTGGCCCAGACCGCCGGCTGCATCAATGCGCTCGATGTCGGCCAGGAAGCAACTGACTGGGTGGTGCGCATGGTGAACTATGCGCCGCCGTCGCCGCTGCAAGGCGAGTCGCGAAGGACCACCATGGAAGCATTACTGGAACAGTATCGGAAGTTTCGCGGGTTCTGACCGGCAGTTCGCCTCCTGCGACTTTCATCTTGAGAGCACCAAACAGGAGGTCCTTGATGTGCGAAGAATTCATTGGTACGAAGCCGGTTTCAGAACGCCAAAAATTCGACACCGCCGCCTTGCAAAAATACATGGGCAAACATGTCCACGGCTTCGCCGGCGAACTCAGCGTCGAGCAATTCTCCGGCCAACGAGATTAAAGTGCATCGGATTGCGGCTTGAAAACCGGCCGTCACCTTGGCCTCCCGGAAGGAATCAAGATACCGGCAAAGCATTCACAGACGTGGGCAGCATTGTTTAGCACCAAAGCGAGGAATCGCAAACTTATGCATAATCTGGGACTCCTCGCTCCGGCATGGCGATTTTTCCGGAGCAAAATCTTGCACAATAAAATCAAGGAAACCTCGATGATTGACGTCTATTCCGCCGCAACGCTGAACGGCCACAAGATCCACATCATGCTGGAAGAATGCGGCCTGCCGTACCGAGTCCACCACATCGACATCGGTGCGGGAGACCAGTTCAAGCCGGACTTCCTGGCCATTTCCCCGAACAACAAAATTCCCGCGATCGTCGATGCCGACGGTCCGGACAGCAAGCCGATATCGCTGTTCGAATCAGGCGCAATCCTGGTTTACCTGGCGAGCAAAACCGGCAAATTCCTCGGCGCCACCGACCGCGAAAAATTCACGACCCTGCAATGGCTGATGTTCCAGATGGGCGGCGTTGGCCCGATGCTTGGACAGGCACATCATTTCCGCATCTATGCGCCGGAAAAAATCGAGTACGCGATCAACCGCTATACCAATGAAGCCAAACGCCTGTACGGAGTGATCGACAAGCGCCTGTCGGAAAGTCCCTACCTGGCCGGCAGCGAATACACGATTGCCGATATCGCTACCTTTCCCTGGCTGCGCTCCTGGAAAAATCAAGGTATCGATTGGGCCGACTATCCGCATGCCAAGCGCTGGTTCGACGAGATTGCCGAGCGTCCGGCAGTCAAGCGCGGCGTGGAGGTGCTGGCAAACTTGCGCAAGCCTTTGACGGATGACAAAGCTAGGGAAGTATTGTTCGGGGCTATGCAATACATGAAGCACTGACACTATTGAGCCTTACATAATTGATGACACATCCCATGCCGCCCCAGCGAACGCTGGGACGACATGTGTAGTGTTTTACGTAAACGTCAATAATACTTTGCAGAATATGACTTGCTGGTGCTATGCCGCCGCCACTTGACTGCTCCAGCATCCGGACAAGACGCTTCTAGAGCATTTTTAGCCTGACCGTACGGGCCAATCGCAGGTCTCCGGTGCTCGGCGTACGCCTGTACGCGTCCGCTCCTCGGCCTGACCTTGACTCCGCACGGTCAGGCTAAAAATGCTCTAGGAATAGCGCCGCGAAATCAATTCGGCCACGCACACGGGTTTGCTGCCGCCCTCCCGCTCCATTGTGACCTGCCATATCATTTGCGCCCCGCCCTCGATATCCTCCACCGCCAGCAGTTTCATCCTGCCGCGGATGCGGCTGCCCGCAGGCACCGGCGCAGGGAAGCGCACTTTATTCAAACCATAGTTCACCCCCATCTTGACGTCGGACATGAGAATCACGCTTTCCATCAGCGTCGGGATCATCGCCAGCGTCAGGAAGCCATGTGCGATGGTAGCGCCGAACGGCGATTCTTTTTTCGCACGATTGACGTCGAGGTGTATCCATTGATGATCGCCTGTCGCCTCGGCGAAAGTATCGATGCGATTCTGGGTGATTTCAATCCAATCCGATACGGCAACCTCTTCACCGATCAAATTTTTCAATTCTTCTAACGACGCGATTTCGCGCATGGTGTCTCCGATGGCTGTTATTTGAATTATTCGAAGACCGATATCAACCCGGTCCGCGCCCGAACATCCTCCTGCCTTTGATGGCAGCCACCATCATCATGAAGTCCTTGGAATATCCATTCACTTGCGACATGACAAACCTTTCGGATCGATGAAATCAGGCGGCCTGCTTGAAGCCGGGCTGAGCAACAAATCGCGCCAGATGGTAATCGGTATCGCCAAGCATCAATTCGATCATGGTCAGGCGCTTGAAATGATGCGCAGCGGGCAGTTCGTTGGTTACGCCCATCCCACCGTGCAATTGCACCGCTTGCTGGCCGACGTATTTCAAGGCTTGGCCGACACGCGCCTTGGCAGCCGAGACCGTGCGCCGCCGCTCGACGGCATCAGCGGACGCGACCTTGACTGCGGCCAAGGTGGCCATCGAACGGGCCTGTTCCAGCTGCATGAACATCTCTGCCATGCGGTGCTGCAAAACCTGGAATTTGCCGATCGGCACGCCGAACTGCTGACGCGTCTTCAAGTATTCCAGAGTGGCGGCATTCAAGGCTTCCATCGCGCCGACTGCTTCGGCACACAGCAGTGTGGCGCCGTAATCGACAGCCGCGTCCAACACTTCCCAGCCAGCACCGGCTTGGCCGAGCAAGGCGGAGGCAGGCAGTTGAGCATTGACAAACGTGATGTCCGCCGCCCTCTGGCAATCAATGGTGCGATAGTCGCGCCGTGTGAGCCCGGGTAGGTCGGCCGGCACCACGAATAGCGAAATGCCGTCCGTGTCGCGCTGTGCGCTGCCGGTACGAGCCGATACGATCAGCATGCCGGCTTGCGCGCCGTGCAGCACTACGGTCTTGGTACCGTTCAACAGGTAGCCGCCGCTGTTTGCCTCTGCCCTGGTGGCGATGTCGAACAGTTCATGGCGTGATTGCTTCTCGCCGAGTGCGCAAGCCAGCTTTAAATCCCCTTCGGCGACTTGCGCCAGCAAGGCCTCGTGTCCGCCGGCCAGCTTCAGGAATTCCGCCCCCAGCACAGTGGCGAAATACGGCTCCACGACCAATCCGCGGCCCAACTCCTGCATCACCACCAGCATATCCACCGCAGAGCCGCTGAAGCCGCCCAGATCTTCAGGGATCGGTAATGCGGTCATGCCGAGTTCAATCAATGTCATCCATGCTTCCTCCGACACGCCGGCGTCCGACTTGACGATCTTGTTGCGCTGTTCGAAGGTGTAATCCTTTTCGATCCAGCGGCGCAGCGCATCCGAAAACTGTTGCTGCTCTTGCGTAAAGGTGAAGTCCATTTTTTTCTCCGAACTAAAGTCCCAAAATCATTTGGCTGATGATGTTCTTTTGAATCTCGTTGGAGCCGCCGTAAATCGAGGTCTTCCGATAGTTGAAGTAGTAAGCGGCAAGCGGTGCGGCATCGTCATCTTGGGCGACGCCATGCTCGCGTTCTCCTTCCAGGTAGGCCGGATCGAAAGGCATTGCATAAGGACCGACAGTCTCCACCATCAGCTCGGTCAGGCTCTGCTGCACTTCCGTACCCTTGACTTTCAGCATCGAGGCTTCCGGGCCGGGGCCGCGCTTGGCGCTGTCCATCGAGATCACGCGCAGCACGGTCATTTCCAGGGCCATGATTTCAATTTCAAGTGTGGCTACTTTGGCTGCGAAGATGGGATCGTCCAGCAGCGATTTGCCGTTCTTGCGCTGGCCGTTGGCGAGCCGTTTCAGGAATTGCAGTTCGCGCTTGGCGCGGCCGACGGCTGCGATGTTGGTGCGCTCATGAGCCAGCAGATACTTGGCATAGGTCCAGCCCTTGTTCTCTTCCCCGATCAGGTTTTGCACCGGCACCTTGACGTTATCGAAGAAGACTTCATTCACTTCGTGCTCTTCATCGAGCATGATGATGGGACGCACTGTAATGCCGGGCGTGTGCATGTCGATCAACAGAAAAGATATGCCCTCCTGCTTGCGCGCCGCAGGATCGGTGCGCACCAGGCAAAAAATCATATCGGCATGCTGCGCCAGTGTGGTCCAGGTTTTCTGGCCGTTGACGATGTAGTGGTCGCCTTGACGTTCGGCACGGGTTTTCAGCGAGGCCAGATCGGAACCGGAGCCCGGCTCGGAATATCCCTGGCACCACCAGTCGTCGCAATTCAGGATACGCGGTAAGTAATACCGCTTTTGCGCTTCAGTGCCGAAGGCCATGATGACCGGCGCCACCATGGCGACACCAAACGGCAGGATTGGCGGCGTGCCGGCGCGCGCGCACTCCTCTTCCCAGATGTGGCGCTGCACCGCAGTCCAGCCGGTGCCGCCGTACTCGACTGGCCAACCAGTTCCGACCCAGCCCTGCTTGGCAACGATCTTGTGCCAGCGGACGATGTCCTCTTTCGACAGCCGTTTATGATTCAAGACCTTGTGCTTCAGATCTGCGGGAAGATTCGCCTCCAAAAAAGCGCAAACGGTGTTGCGGAAGACCAGATCATCCGCCGAATAATTCAAATCCATGCTGTCTCCTTGCATATGGTCTTCGCAAAAAAAGCACGACCGTTCAAATTTAATTATACAGTGGATTTCAAAATATATATTGATTGGATGACGGGGATGGGGATTTTTCTACGGCGGCCTTGCGCAAGGTTGTTGCGCCAAAGTCCTGGCATTGCCAAGACCGCTCTTACTGGACTGGAGCATCGCGCCACAGGTCAGGCGCGGTGCTTCCATCCGACTTACTCTTGAGCGTGACCGTTATCCTGGCGTGGTTGGCTGCCGGCTTTTTTTGTGCCCGAAGAAAATGCGGGCGGAGCAGCAGGAACCATCGCCCCGCCGGTAGCGGCCGCTTCCTGTTTGGCTTTGCCGGTCCACTGGGCAAAGTCTCCCTGGGATTTGTCAAACGCCGATTTCATCAAGCCGAAAATACTATCGGCGCCGCCTGGCGCGTACCTGACCGCTGTTTCCACCAGCGCCCTTACCATACGGCCTGTTTCGTTGATCTGGGCTTGCGCCGCATTGCTCAGCACGGTTTGCATGCGCGCCATGATATTGCCCACATTGCGACCGTAGGTCAGGATTTTTTCGATATTGGGTTTGCCTGCCGCACCACGCGGCGCCAGCAGATCCTGCGGCGTTTTGGCATTCAGGCTTTGCGCATACATGGTGGATGATTCGCTGATGAGATCATTGAATGCCGACATGTTCAACGCCAGCAGCTTGGTAAGGTTATCAAGCAGTTTGGTACCCAAATCCATCCATAACGCCTGTTGTGATTCATACTGTTGCTGAACCGTGGTCGCAAGTTGATTCTCGATTGATAATGCCATACGTTCTCTCCATCGCTAATTGAATGATTTGCCTTGCATTCCGCCGGATGCACTCAAACCGGAAGCCGGCTTCGGAAGCGTATCCGGCGGATTGAAAATTCTTATACAGCGCGAAAATGATCCGCATGCCGGCGCTGCGCTTCTTCATGACATATCCGCAGCAGCGCTCTGATGACTTCATGCGCGACGAAGCGTGAAGATTTGTCCAGACGCTGCAGGTCGGCAATCAAATCGACGTCGACGTCCGCGTGCACCATTGGGGAAAGGGCGGCGCCAAATTCTTCAGCTTCGGCGCCTTCATCATCGCCCAGCCATTTCACACTGACTCCCAGCCATTGAGAAAGTGCCCACATTTTTTCAGGTGCTGGAATCGCCTCGCCCAACAGCCATTTTCGCGCCAGGTAAATCGTGATGCGATGCGCGGGATTGCGGACATTGAATTCGCGCGCCAAACGGGCCGGGCTGTTGTCGACGTATCCGGCAAGCCAGAGTGCAGTGCGTAGACGCAAGCTGAAACGTTTGGCAGCGGCAGGTCTGGCATGCATGCGATGGCGCGAGGGCGAATGCGAATGGTGTTCGGACAAGTAATCCAGGTTATGGGATTTCATCGTTTCGCCTCTTCATTCTCTCCACGTCCGCCGCGGCCCGGCACATCGAAAGTCTGCCCGCGCATATCGCTTGCAACATAGGGCTTGGGTATCTGCCCTTTTTTTTCGCAGGCGGCATTACACAAACTCATCGTCAAAACGGCGCATAGCGCGAGGCAGCGCATGAACGACCTCCTTCCATTTCCAGCAGAGCCGCCGACCGGCATGAGCGCCGGCCGCTCAGGTCATCGCGATCAATCCATGTATTGGCCGCCGTTCACCGACATCGTGGTGCCGGTAATAAAGCCGGCCTCGTCGGCGGCCAGAAATACCACTGCGCGCGCAATGTCCTGCGGCGAGCCTAGGCGGCCGACCGGAATCTGGGCAATGATCGATTTGAGAACATCCTCTGACACCGCCGCCACCATCTCGGTGTCGCAATAACCGGGCGCGATCGCATTCACGGTCACATTCTTACGGGCCGCCTCAAGCGCGAGCGCCTTGGTAAAACCGAGAATGCCTGCTTTCGCCGCCGAGTAGTTGGCTTGGCCGAACTGGCCTTTCTGGCCATTGATGGAACTGATATTCACGATCCGGCCGAAGCTGCGCTCGCGCATTCCGTCGATGACGTTGCGGCACATGTTGAACATCGAATCGAGATTGGTCTTGATCACCTTCGCCCACTGGTCCTGACCCATGCGGTGGAAAACGGCATCGCTGGTGACGCCCGCATTGTTGACCAGAATATCGACCGGACCGAGTTCGCTTTCCACCTTGGCAATGCCGGCTTTGCAGGCATCGAAGTTGGCGACATCCCATCGATAAGTCGATATCGATGTCGCTTCCCTGAATTCCGCAGCGGCGGCTTCATGGTAGGCATACACAGCAGCGACTTTATAGCCCTCTTGTTTGAGGGCGACGGCGATTGCCTTACCCAAACCACGGGTGCCGCCCGTGACGATTGCAGTACGATTCATAAGTTTTCTCCTTGTGCTGAGTCGAGGCGGTCAAGCCTTAAAAAAACGGGAAATTTTCCCTTGCCGTTTATGAAAAATGAAGAGCGTGGTGAAGCATAAATATCCGGGTTGCGGACAATTTGATCTTTATCAAAATCTTTTGGATCAAGCGCGCTCATAGTGGACGTTGATTGCATCGTTACGGAGACGCAGCCGCAGGCCTATGCTTGACCTGCGTTGCGGCTGATGCATTCGATACAGACTCGTAAGTGTCCAAGTAGACAGCCGCCGTGAAAAAACTATCCCGATCCATTTCGATTCTTGCCGGCCTTTTCCTGACTCCATGGCTTGCCGTCTGCGCAGACCAAAACATCGACGAAGGAGGGGTATATGTGGTGGACCAAAGCACATCGCTGGAACAAGCTCTCAGCCAAGCCTTGGCGGAAAATCAAGCGTCGCGACCGCAGCGATTCTGGATCGTGGTCTCCGGTCCCGCTGTCGCACGGGTGACGCAAGGCGGCGCGACTGCCGCTCAGGAGAATTTGATCAAGCGGGCGCGCGCACGCGGCGGGCTCATCTACGTCTGCGAGCCGGACCTGGCGGCCTCCGGAATCGAACCAGGAGACTTGCTAAAAGGTGTCCGGCCTGTGCGCGGATTTGAAGCGGCGCAAGAAGAAGACCCCTTACCCGTTCAGCCGGGAGAGGCGATCTTGCCGCATAGCGACAAGCAGGCTCGGCTCATTCTCCGGGTCTGCGCCCAGCCCGGCGCACCGAAACCGGAAGGGTCCTAATTCCAAGGCATGAATTTGGGCCCGCCGTTCTCCGGCTCCAATCCGTTCGCCATCGCTTTCAGACTTGCATGATCGAATAATTCGACCTCGCGATTATCGATATTCAACCAGCCCTGCTTTTTAAATTTGGATAAGAGACGGCTGACGCTTTCAATTGTCAATCCGAGATAATTGCCGATCTCCTCACGAGTCATGCGCAACTGGAAATTATTTTCCGAATAGCCGCGTACCGCATAGCGCGCCGACAGGTCGAGCAGAAATGCGGCAAGCCGCTGCTCGGCGCGCATGCTTCCCAGAAGCAGCATCGCACTTTCTTCGCGCATGATTTCACGGCTCATGGTGCGATGAAAATGGTGCAACAACGACGGTATCTCGACGAGTAGTTTCTCCAGTTTGGAAAACGGAATCTCGCAGACTTCGCTATCCTCCAATGCAACCGCGTCGCACTGATGGCGCCCGGTGCCAATGGCATCCATCGCCAGCCACTCGCCGGACATCCGGAAACCAGTGATCTGGTGCGCGCCGCCGGCATTGACCTGACTGGTTTTGAAATGGCCCACTCGAATGGAGTAGAGGGTGGAGAACGGATCGTTCATGCGGAACAAACTGGTTTCGCGCGGCACGCGGCGGCGTCCGATGATCTGTTCGAAGCGGCGCAAGTCCAATGTTTCCTGCGCCTCTGGCTGGCACACATGCTGGACGCAGCAGGAGGAACAATAATCGCGCAGGCCATGGACATTTCTGGCGTGCGAAGGAACAGCTTGGATGTAGGGGATCATGGATATGCTTGTCGAAAAAAGCAGTGAATCGTGTCGTCTCGCGCTGCGTGGGGAGCGGCCGATCGGAATGACGTCCGCTCCGCTTCGCTTTCTACGGCATCAAGCTTCTGCGGCCGCACGCATCTCCGTATCACGTCTCAAAGGCCGCAACTCGGTTCGCGCTTCACTGCGCTGCGGCTCACGCATGCAACGCAGTTCGAGACAAAGCAGGTATTCCTTATTCACCCGCAATAAATTCGTCCATGCTTCGATCGGCAAGGTATCGCCATCCGCACGTACCAATGTCGCCTTATGAGCACACCCGGAAGCGGTCAGAAAAGAAACGAAGGCAACGTTATAGCCTTGCGTCTCGGTGTTGAGCGGAAAATCGGGAATCAGGAATTTGATGGCACGGCCGGTTATTTCCCCCTCCGCCATGCCGGCCAGCCGTGCGACGGCAGCACTGCAGCAATGGATCACACCTTTGCTGTCAAGAATCAGGGATCCCACCACGCTGCGCGACACCAGGTCGCGGCACTTCGTCATGGAACGGGAATCGCGCAAGTTGCGCGCACGCACTGGCGTTGCCAAAGCTCTCATGCAAGTCCTTGTTTTACTTGACCTCATTCTCTTTCTACCTCTATGCAAGACACCAGTCTGCCGTGAGGCAAACCGGCTTGGTGACGGAAATGCGCGATAGCGCGTTATTGCTATGCAGCATCCACCAACTGGAGGCATCTGACTATCGGATAAAGAAGCTTTATTCTTGCGAAAATGCCGACAAATTTTGTAGTGATTCCACTACAAAGGCGACTTGCTCACACATGGGAAAAAAGCGGGGAGGAAGAAACAGCGCGCATCAATGCAAAAAAGCCCGAACCGGACGGCATCGCAGGAAACGACAGCAGGAATGCGAAGCATCGTGCTCCGCCTTGCTGCAAAATACAAAAAATTGAACGCCGCTCTATTGAGCTTACATATTTGATGCACATGCCGCGCAATGCACGCAGGCATGGCCTGTGTGCATTGCCATACGCCAATGTCAGTCCGGCACCATCTGGTGCGTCGCACATAGCGTCACACATACGCAGCTCATATCGCGTCTGAGGACCTGTTCAGTGTCTTTAAAGAATGTGGTTGCCCGTAAATTTTGAGCTCACTCTTCCTTGCAAGGGGAGAAACATCCAAGGCAAGCTGCGTGTTGCATTTCTACGAAGACACTGAACAGGTTCTAAATCAGCAACCCGCTTTCCATCGCATAGCGAGCAAGTTCGACATTGCTCTTCATGCCGGTTTTCTGAAGGATACGAGCACGATAAGTGGTGACGGTACTGGCGCTCAAATGCAGCGTCTCGGCGATCTTGACAAGGCTTACACCGGCGGCCAGCAACTTCAACACGTCCAGTTCGCGATCGGACAATGCCTCATGCGACATCTTGCTGCCGCTGCCGATCATGGTCACCAGCTTTTCGGCCAGCGAGCGGCTGACATGTTTGCCTCCCGCCGCGGCCTTGCGTACTGCCACCACCAGAGCGGCGGCGGAACAGTTCTTGTCGAGATAACCGGCGGCGCCGTGTTTCAAGGCGCGTACTGCATAGACTTCTTCCGAATACATGCTCAATATCAAGACTGCCAGCCTGGGCTGTTCGGCGCGCAACTGCTTGAGCAATTCCAAGCCGCTCTTGCCGGGCAAGGCAATATCGATCAATGCAACGTCGAACTCTTGCTCACGCACCATGCGCAATGCATCGTTGGCGGTTTCCGCCTCGGCCGCGACATCGATGTCGCCCGCGGTATCAAGCATGAGCCGCACGCCATTTCGCACCACCGCATGATCGTCCACCAGCAAGACACGAATATTGTTATTTCGCATTCAAGTTCTCCAAAGGCAAACGCAGGACCAGGAGCGTGCCTTGCCCTGCGGTACAAGTAAGTTTGAGTTCGCCGCCGAAGTAGCGGGCGCGTTCGTCCATACCGACGATGCCCCAGGATTCGCGATTGAGCAGCCGATCGGCGGCGATACCTTTACCGTCATCTTCCACCTCGATCCTGGCCGAGTCATCCTGGCGGGTGACGCGGATCGCTACCTGCTTGGCTGCCGCGTGACGCACGACGTTGGTCAGCGCTTCCTGAACGATGCGAAACATCGCCGTACTGCATTCCGGATTCGGCTCGGCCGTGGCCATTTCGGCATCGATGCTGAAGCTGCATTTCAGGCCGGTTCGCCCTTCTATCTGACCGGCATACCATTCCAGCGCAGCCCATACGCCAAGCTGATCCAATACGCTCGGCCGCAGGTCGGTGATGACCCGGCGCACCGTTTCAATCGCAGTTTCAGCCAGGTCCGAAATATCGATTAATTGCTGATCCGTGGCCACGCCCGCCCGTGCGCCGCGGTATATCGCAACCGATACATTGGCCTTGATCGCAGTCAGCACGCCGCCCAATTCATCATGAATCTCGCGAGCGATGCGCTTGCGTTCGTCCTCCTTGATCCGTTCTTGATAGGCTGCGAGCTGGCGAATCGTTTCGCGCGACTGGCGCAAGGCTTCTTCGGTGCGCTTGCGCTCGGCAACTTCAATGCGCAGGAATTCATTGGTTCTGACCAGTTCGGCGGTCCTTTCCAAGACTCTGCTTTCCAATTCGTCGCGTGCATTGCGCAAGGCTTCTTCGGCGAATTTGCGTGCGCTGATGTCTTCCAGCACGGCCCTGCAACTGCGACCCGAGGCATCGGCATTGGCTTCGATACGGACGAAGACCACACGCTTTTCCGCATTGATCAGTGCCAGCTCGCAGGTTTCCTTCGCGTGGTGCGAAAATACCTTGCCAAGAAAAGCGCTGAAGTCGGCTTGCGACGCCGCCGACACGAAAGAGGAAAGGCGCTGGCCGACCAGCTTTGAGCGAACCAGGCCAAGCACGCTGGCACCGGTAAGGTTGACCTCACGCAACGTGCTGTCGCGGTCGATCGTAAAGTAGCCGATCGGCGCGAAATCATAGAGATCGGTGTAACGTTGCAGTACGGCCTCGACTTCCATGCGTGCCTGCTGAAGTTCGGTCAGCGCCGAATTCTGCATTTCCAATTCGATCTGGTTGACCTGCAGTTCGTGCAACTGCTTGCGCACGTCGGCATCGCTTTGCGGCACGGCAGTCTTGCCGCGCTTCTTTTTCAGGTATTGCTCCGCTCGACCGCGCAGCATGGCTTCCTCTCCATCCACTTCCTTTTTCATGGAGCACTCCTCGCTTCGATGCCGACTTGCGGCGCTACATTTTGCTGCGTATTCTGCTGGGCGCGCAATTCCATTTCCAGCAGCTTGAACGCAGTGATATCAGTAAAGGTGATGACCACGCCGTCGATCACATTCTCGAAAGTGCGGTAAGGCATCACACGCACCTTGAACCAGCGGCCGTCACGGGCCGGAATCTGCTTTTCGCAACACACCAGCGTACGCAATACTTCATGCGCATCGTCCTGCAATTCGCGATAGCGCAAGTCGCTGGTAATGTCGCTCAGAGGCCGGCCGACATCGCTCGAAATCAGTTTGAAAATATTCGTCGCCTGGGTAGTAAAACGCCGCACATTCAGCATATTGTCCAAAAAGATGGTGGCAATGTCAGTGCTATTGAGCAGATTGCGCATATCGTTGTTCATCCATGATAGATCTTCCACCTTGGATTGCAGTTCCGCATTAACTGTCTGCAGTTCTTCATTTAACGATTGCATCTCCTCCTTGGAGGTCGTCAACTCTTCATTGGCCGATTGCAATTCTTCGTTGGTGGATTGCAATTCTTCGTTGGTGGATGTCAGCTCTTCCTGCGAGGTCTGCATCTCTTCCCGTATGGTCCGGATCTCGTCCCTGACGCGCTCCAGTTCCTCCCACTGCGCCTCGCCCTGTTTGCTGCGCGTGATCTTTCCAGCCTTGACCGTCGCGGTATCGGCAAACACGATCATCACCATTCCGCTCAAGGGGCCCGGCCTTTCGATCGCGTGCACGGTCAAGTCGAAGCTTTGCACGCCAGCCTTGCCCATGCTGACGTGCAAACCTTCCACGGTCAGCGTGCCCTTGCTGCGCACCACTTTCTTCAGCGCCCGCACCAATTCATAGCGCAACTCCTCGCGCGCCATCGCATGAATGTTCCAGTTGGCCTTGCCGGCAGCCGGCTCCAGGTATTTGCCGGTACGGCCGTTGATATAGAGTATGTCGCCATCGGCATTGACCAGTACGGCAGGCGGCGAAAATTTTTGCAACAGCAGTTGTTCGGCATGGAACTGCAGATTACGAGTAAACGGAACTGCGACCGACGCCGCCGCCGGCGCAGCCGGTGCGAGCGGAAAATATCTGGTCGGGAAATCAACCACAGGTACGGATGAATTGTCGAGACGCCGATACAAACGCATCCTGCCGTCCAGCACCGAAAATAAATTGGAGAAGTTGCCGATGGTCTCGGCACCGCCGAGCAGCAGCAGGCCGCCGGGTGTTAAGGCATAGTGAAACAAGGGCATCAGCTTGGCTTGCAACTCACTGCCGAGGTAGATCAGCAGGTTGCGGCAGCTCAGGATATCGAGCTTGGTAAACGGCGGGTCCATGACCACATTCTGCGGCGCGAAAACCACCTTTTCGCGGATTTCTTTTTTTACCCGATAGCCGTTATCCTCGACAGTGAAGAATCGGCTCAGGCGCTCGGGCGAAACTTCGGCGGCGATGTTGGACGGATAGGTCCCCTGCCTGGCCTTGTCGATCGCGTCCGAATCCAGGTCCGTCGCAAAAATCTGCAGCGAGAAACGCACATTCGGCTTGATATCCTCCAGCGCTTCCCTGAACACCATGGCTAACGAATAAGCTTCCTCGCCGGTTGAGCAGGCCGGTACCCAGGCCCGCAATACCTTGCCGGAGGGATTGGCCGCCATCAATGCCGGGATGACTTCTTTTCTCAGGTATTCCCAAACTGCCGGGTCGCGAAAAAAATTGGTCACGCCGATTAACAACTCCTTGAACAATAAATCCACCTCCTGCGGATTTTCGCGCAGGTAGTGCACGTAATTGGACAGCGTATCGATCTGGTGCAAGCCCATGCGCCGTTCGATGCGACGGTACACCGTATTTTTTTTGTAGAGGGAAAAATCGCTGCCGGTGCGTTCTCGCACCAATATCACGACCTTGGCCAGGTCGGTCTGCGATTTGAGTTCGGCGACATGGTCGGGCATTTGGCCGGAGCGGATACTGTCGAGGTAATTGATGATCTTCATCGGCAATTCTTCGGCAGGCGCCACGATGTCAACAATGCCGGAGTCGATTGCGCTGCGCGGCATGCCATCGAATTTCGCGGAGGCCGGCGTCTGCACCAGCGTCAGCCCCGCCTTTTCCTTGATCGCCCGCAAGCCCAGCGTACCGTCCGACCCCATGCCGGAAAGAATGACGCCAATCGCCAGTTCGCGCCGGTCATCGGCCAGGCTGCGCAAGAAAAAGTCGATCGGCAGCCGAAAACCCCGCGGCGCCACCGGGTCCAGCAAATGCAGAACGCCGTGCAGAATCGACAGATCCTTGTTGGGAGGAATGACGTACACGTAGTTCGGTTTGAGCTTCGTTCGGTTGACGGCTTGCGTCACTTCCATTCTTGTCATCCGCTGCAACAACTCCGGCAACATGCCCTTATGGGTTGGATCCAGATGCTGGACGACCACGAAGGCGATACCGCTATCATCGGGCACGCGCGACAGAAAGCGCTCCAACGCATCCAGCCCGCCGGCCGAAGCGCCGATTCCGACGATGGGGGGAATGCTGAGCCTGGGTCGCGCCAATGATTTTTTTTGTGCTGCTTGAGCGGATTCATCCTGCACTGCCGACTTCACTGCTGCGGATGATTTTGATGCGCTTGATTTTGTCGAAGAGGGCTTGCTTGCTGCTTTCTTTGTGGCTTTCTTGCCAGGCGCCAGTTTTGCCGGCTCCGATTTTATTGCTTTTGTCATGGTTGAATTCTTTCCTGCGCCCTGTAAAAAATGCCTGTGTAGTACCAGGCATCTTGATACGGCACGATGATGCTTTTATTTCATCGAGCCCATTTCTCCCGCCCCCATTGGAATAGGTTCTTAATTGCGCCGTATCAATATGTTGCAAAAACGCCCTTTTCAATAGTATATAGTTAATCAAAAATCGCTTTTTCCAGGTTCGCGCAGGGCAATCCGAATCATGCAGGCAATACCTTGCATGGTTGTTGGATGCTAGTAAGATCGATGCCCATGCCGTTTGATATACATCAAGGTTCCCGCAGGCGAATCAAACCTTCCTGGGCAAGACCGGCCACCGTCGCCCCTTTCTCATGGTGGACGTTAGCAAAACTCAAATCGCGACCGCTCGAAGCATTCGGACTTTCGAACCAACGAGCATGACAGAGGCATCAAAATTTCGCCGCCAACAAGGGCATCTTTGCAGCGGACGCCTTGGCTTGCTCGATCTGCGTTTCGACTTCCTGACAGCGCGGTCCGGAGAATTCCGCCAGCAAAGCATCGAGAAACACCCGCGTGCGGGCCGGCATCAAGCGGCGTCCGGGGAACACGGCCCAAGCCGTGGCCGTCGGCAAGCGCCAATCCGCCAGCACCTGGACCAGCTCGCCGCTACGCAGATATGGTTCGGCAAAATGATCCGACAGTATGGTGATGCCGGCGCCCGAAATGGCCAGCCGGACCAGCAGCGCGGGTGAATTCGCGGTCGCGCGGCCAGGCGGCGTACCTTCCCAGCGCATTTCACCGCGCTGGAGCAACCACGGCACCGGTTCGCCACTGCGTGCCAACAAGCGCAAGGCATCGTGTTCCATCAAGGCTTCCGGTTCGGACGGCACGCCGCGGCGCGCCAAGTATCCAGGAGAGGCATACAAGCCCACCGAAAATACGGCCAGGCGCCTGGCTGCCAGCGAGGCGTCGTCCGGCAAGTCGCCCATGCGGATCGCCAGGTCGAAATTTTCACCGATCAAATCGACCCTGCGTGGCGACAGGTCCAGTTCCAAGGAAATTGCCGGGTGCTTGGCAATGAAATCCGCAAGCAGCGGCGCCAGGACATCGGTAGCAAAATCGCCCGGCATCGACACCCGTAAACGCCCGCTGGGTTCGGCTTGGCGGTGCTGAGTGAGCGCCAAGGTGGCTTCGACTTCGGCGCTCACCTGATGGGCATGAGAGAGCACAGCGTTGCCGAAATCGGTGACGGTGAGTTTGCGCGTGGTGCGCAGCAACAGCCGTTCCCCCAATTGCGACTCAAGGGCGGCCATGCGCCTTGAAAGGGTCGACTTCGGCATTCCCAGACGTTCGGCCGCGCGGCTGAAACTGCCCTCGCCCACCACCTTGGCAAACAGCAAAAGATCATTCGGCTCCAAGTTCATGGCCCTCTACTTTCCCATCAATGGAACAATCATATCCATTTTAACGCCTTCCTCATCGAATTTGGAACATATAAAGTAACTCCATCGCAAGCCCACAACCGAAAGGAAGACCTCATGAAGATCCTGCAAATCAACTCCAGTGCCCGCACAGAAGGTTCCCATTCCACCCGGCTGGCCAACGCTCTTGTCGAGCGCCTGCGCACTGCGGAACCGCAGGCAGAACTGACCATCCGCGACCTCGGCCGCACGCCGCACCCGATGCTCGATGAAGCGGCGCTGCAGGCCTTGTTCACTCCTGCCGGGCAACGCACGCCCGAACAAGCGGCACGGGTTGCACTGGACGACGCGCTGATCGCCGAAATCCAGGCAGCCGACGTCGTGGTGTTCGGCGTACCGATGTATAACTTTGGTGTTCCTGCCCAATTGAAAAACTGGATCGATGCAATCTCGCGCGCCCAGGTGACTTTCCGCTACACCGCGACAGGTCCGGAAGGCCTGCTAAAGGGCAAGAAGGTGTATGTTGCGCTGACCCGAGGCGGCTTGTATCGCAACACGCCGAATGACACGCAGACGCCCTACTTGCGAACCTTCTTCGGTTTCCTCGGCATGGACGATGTGCAATTCGTGTATGCGGAAGGCTTGGCGATGGGGACGGAAGCGGAACAAAATGCGCTGGCCTCGGCCTACAGCCAGATTGAAGAAGCACTGCCGGCCTGAGCATCCGAATGACTGCAATAAGGAATTCATCATGACACTGAACACTGACGTCTTGGCGCTAAGGCCTGACCTGGTCACACGGCCGCGCACGGTGGAACAACTGGTGGCCGGACAAGCCACCTCCGACGGCGCCGGCGTCAAGCTGACGCGCGTCTTGACCCAGGCTTTGCAACGCCGGCTCGACCCTTATCTGATGCTCGATGCATTCGGCACCGACAACCCGGACGATTACATCGGCGGTTTCCCCGACCATCCGCACCGCGGCTTTGAAACGGTGACCTACATGTTGACCGGCCGCATGCGCCACCGTGACAGCGCCGGCCATGAAGGCCTGTTGCAACACGGCGGCGTGCAGTGGATGACGGCGGGACGAGGCGTGATCCACTCTGAATTGCCGGAACAGGTAGAAGGACGGATGGAAGGCTTTCAACTCTGGCTGAACCTGGCCGCGAAAGACAAAATGCGCTCGCCGTGGTATCGCGATATCCAAAGCGCAGAGATTCCGGAGTTCACCACGCCCGAGGGCGCAACAGTACGTGTGATCGCCGGCGCGAGCCATGGCATCGCGGGCGCAATGCAGCGCGAAACCACACAGCCGCTCTATCTCGACCTGCATCTCGCTTCGGGAACGCGCTTCGTCCAGGCGCTGGCGCCGGAATTCAACGCCTTTGTCTACGTCTACCGCGGCGCATTGCAGATCGGTGACCGGCAGGTACCGCAACAGCGCATGGCGATCTTGAAAAACGAGGGCGACGGCATCATGCTGCACGCGGATGCGCCGGCACGCGCACTGCTGATTGCGGGCCGTCCGCTCGGGGAGCCGATCGTGCAATATGGCCCATTCGTGATGAATACGCAGGCGGAGATCTTCCAGGCCATCAATGACTTCCAGCAGGGGCGGCTTGCCGAGTAAAGCGGCGCGATCTGATCAAGCGCATCAATCAACAACTTTCAAGAGGGAGCATGACTCATGAACGCATTACATCGTTATGGCCCATTGGCCGGCCGCATCCTGATTGCGCTGATTTTCATCTTGTCGGGTTTTTCAAAAATCGGCGGCTTCGACGGCACGGCAGGCTACATTGCCAGCAAGGGCCTGCCTTTGCCGCAGCTCGCCGCCGTCGGCGCGATCATCGTCGAGCTGGGCGGCGGCATCCTGCTGGTGCTCGGATTGAAGGCGCGCTGGGCCGCAGCGGCAATGTTGGTGTTTACGGCACTGGCCGCATTCCTGTTCCATAATTTTTGGGCCATGCCGCCGGACCAGGCGCAAAACCAGATGATCCATTTCATGAAGAACATTTCAATGATCGGCGGTTTGCTGTATGTGGTGATCCATGGCAGCGGTCCGCTCAGCCTGGAACGGACCACCCCCGAATAAGGCGCCGCCTGTCCATCGATTGAATTGATCGGCAGGCCGACATCACCGTCCCGTCGATCGCCCAAGTTCAATGCGCCGATACCAAGATCGACTGCCCCAGACCCTTCTCTAAAGTTTTTCAAAAAAAATTTAACCCCGCTGCCGGCACCTCTTCGTTTAATGAGATGTGACATCTCAATTAACGGAGGAAAACGTGAACCAACGGATTGCAGCACCCCTCGCCCGGCTGTCGAGCGGCATGGCATCGATGGCCGGCGCAGGGCGGCCCGGCTCGCCCGGCGGGATCAATCAGAATAGCGGCGAGCGCTCGAACATCGAGCGTCATCAAAAGGCCGTCCGGACTTGCCTTGGGGGTGGACGGCCATGAAACAGCCCAGCATCATTCTCCTCGCCCTATTCGCCGGTGCCTGCCATTCCGGCTTCCTGCCGGAACAGGCAGCCAAAAATCCGCTGCACCCTCAAGAACAAGCAACCCTCGTCGTACCGGAACCGGATGCCAATGCCGGTTCGTCCGGCAGCAGCGAGAGCGGCGGCGACAGCGCGCAAGCGCCGGTGAAAAAAACGGTCCTGCCGCCAGTGCCTGCGGAACCCGCCCCCGCCCCTTCGCCACGCGACGATACGGTGCGCAGCAAGGAACTGCCAAAGCTTATCTCCAGCCATTTCGACGGCAACGTCGGCCGCCGTCTGTACATCCAGATCGACAAGCCGCTCTACAAGCCCGGCGAAACCATCTGGTTCAAAACCTGGGATCTGAAGGCACGCTCGTTCGCCGGCGCCGACATCGGCCAGACCATGGTCGAATTGATATCGCCGAAGGGCGCGACGGTACTCAAGAAGAGGCTGCGCGTCACCGGCGGAGGCGCAAGCAACGACTTCGAGCTTCCCTCCGAAGTGCAAGGCGGCGAATACACCCTGCGCGCCATCGCCGGCGACGGCCAGCAAGCCGAGCGCACCGTCATCGTGTCGGCCTATGAAGCGCCGCGCATGAAGAAAAAACTTGAATTCGTGAAGAAGGCGTACGGCGCCGGCGACCATGTCAGCGCCACCGTCGAGCTGAAACGTCCAACCGGCGAGGCGCTAGGCAGCAAGACATTGACCGCCATGATCACCGTCGACGGCGTCGAACTGCCGCGCGTAAAAGCCGTCACCAACGCCGATGGCGGTGCACTCGTGAAATTCGATTTGCCGGCCGCCATCGAGTCCGGCAATGGCTTGCTGACGATCCTGATAGAAGACGGCGGCATCACCGAGTCGATTTCCAGATCGATCCCGATCGTACAAAAGAAACTCTCGCTTGCCTTCTTCCCGGAAGGCGGCAAGATGGTCGCAGGCTTGCCGGCGCGCCTCTATTTCGAAGCCAAAACCATGCTGGGCAAACCGGCCGACCTCGAGGGCCGGCTGGTAGACGATCTCGGCAATGCGGTCGCCAAATTCAGCACCTATAAAAACGGCTTGGGCCGCATCGAGTTCACGCCCGCCACCGGACGCAGCTACAAGGCCGAGATCAGCCGTCCCAGCAGCGTGACGGAAAAATACGCACTGCCGCTGGCCGAGGAAAAAGGCTGCGTGCTGCGCAGCTATGACGATTTCGACGGCCAGGAGAAAGCGCTGCGGGTCGGCGTGCAATGCAGCGAAAAGCAAAAGGTCGTGGTCGCCGCAACAGTGCGCGAGAATGTGCTGGACGTCGGCAGCATCGAGGCCGGCAGCGACGCGTCTGCGGTGATCTACCTGAGTGCGAAAGACCCGGCAATCCAACGCGCCGCCGGCGTCGCCCGCGTTACCGTCTTCGACCGGGATTTGAACCCCTTGGCCGAACGCCTGGTGTTCCGCAACCGCCGCGCGCGGCTGGACGTGAAGGTCGAGCACGACAAGAAAACCTATGCGCCGCGCGGCCAGGTTGCGCTCACGCTCACCACCAGGGACGCAGCGGGAAAAGCGGTGCCCGCCGAACTGGCGTTATCGGTGGTGGATGACACCGTGATCTCCTTCGCCGACGACAAGAGCGGCCATCTGCTGTCGAAACTGCTGCTGGAGTCGGAGTTGCCAGGCAAGATCGAGGAACCCAATTTCTACACCGACCTCACCGAATCAAAGAGCGCGCTGGCGCTGGACTTGCTGATGGGCGCGCGCGGCTACCGGCGCTTCGACTGGCAACCGGTACTGCGGCCGCAGCCGGTTCCCAGCGCAAGCATCGCAGCCGTCGGCATGGTCGATGCAGGCCGGCCGGCGGCAGCGGCGCGGCGTCTTCTGGAAAAGCGCGAGATGCCGCCGCCTGCTCCAATGGCCGTACCCGCTCCCGCACCCGCGGCGGCGGCGCCGATGAAGCCGCAGGCGATTGCCGCCGGTCCGGCACCGCTCGCCGATTTCAGGCAAATCGCCCCACGGCGCGAAGCTGCGCAAGGCCGCATTGCTGCAGGAAATGTCGCGCCGGCCGAGGCCGCCGCTGCGGCGACGCCACGCGGGATTGCCGTGAACGAAATCGCCGCCGACAAGGACTTTGCAGCCGCAGCCGGGAAGATGAAGACGCCGCTGGCCCGGGAGCATGGCTGGGCGCCGGTTCGCGTGTTTCCTGTGCCTGCCTTTGACGCCGCTTATGCCGGGCCGCGCGACGACTATCGAGAGACCGTGTTCTGGGCGCCCTCGGTGCAGACCGACAGCAAGGGCAAGGCGAGCGTGAAGTTCGTACTGTCGGACGCCGTGACTTCTTTCCGCGTGTTCTCCGAAGGCGTGGGCGGCGGTGCGATCGGGCGTGACGAAACTGTTTTCAAGTCGTCGCTGCCGTTCTCGCTATCCGCCAAGCTGCCGCTCGAAGTCTCGGCCGGCGATCAGCCGCTGATTCCGGTCACGCTCACCAACGATGGCGAACAGGCGCTGGACGTCGCGCTCGATGCCGACTTCGGCGCATTGATGCGGACTTCCGGAGATGCCGGCAAAGGCGGTGCGCTTGCGGCCAGCCGGCGCAAGAGCTGGTTCTTCCCGCTCGAAGTGACCGGCGCGCGCGGCCAGTCGCAGGTAAGGCTGGCGGCCTCGGCCGGCGGCCTGAAGGATGAAGTGCTGCGCGGCATTCCCGTTGTGGCGCCCGGCTTTCCGCAATTGTTCGAAAAATCGGGCCAGATCAAGGGCCAGGCGACGAATGAAATCGATCTCGGCAAAGCCAGCAAGGGCAGCGTACAGGCGACGGTGAAAATTTATCCTTCGCCCCTGTCGAGCATGATATCCGGCCTGGAAGGCATGCTGCGCGAGCCGAATGGCTGCTTTGAGCAGACCTCGTCCACCAACTACCCCAACGTGATGATCATGCAATACATGAAGCAGCACGAGGTGGCCGATCCGGCGCTCCTGGAGCGCACCGGCAAGCTGCTCGACAACGGCTACAAAAAGCTGGCCGGCTTCGAGGCGCCGAAGAAAGGCTACGAATGGTTCGGCGGCGATCCCGGTCACGAGGCGCTCACCGCATACGGCTTGCTGGAGTTCGCCGACATGAAAGACGTGTACGGCGCGGTCGATGGCGCCATGCTGGCGCGCACCGGCGCATGGCTCAAGTCGCGCCGCGACGGCGATGGCGGCTATCGACGCGATGCCAAGGCGCTTGACTCTTTCGGCCGCGCCGCGCCGGAAGTGACCGATGCCTACATCACCTGGGCGCTGGTGTCGGCCGGCGAAACCGGGCTCGACAAGGAAATCGCGAAGTCGATGAAACTTGCCGAGACCACTCAGGACGCCTATCAACTGGCGTTGGCCGCCGGCACCCTGCTGGAGCGGGGAGCACGCACTTCGGCGCAGACGAAAGCCGGGCTTGCGGCAGCGGCAAAGCTGGCAAAAATGCAATCCGCCACAGGCGCCTGGACCAATGCCGATCATTCGATCACCCGCAGCGGCGGCGTCAACTTGCAGATCGAAACCACCTCGCTCGCGATATTGGCCCTGCTCAAAGCTGATGGCTACCTGGAACAGGCGCGCAAAGGCATCGCCTGGCTGCAAAACAATCGCAGCGGCTTCGGCCAATGGAGTGCGACCCAGGCCACGGTGCTTGCACTGAAGGCGATGATTGCCTTCGACGACGCCACCCGCGTGGCGCCGGCAGCCGGTGCGGTGAGCTTGCTGATCGACGGCGTGGCGGTGCGCGAGCAGGCCTATGAAGCAGGCCGGCGCGAACCCATCGTATTCACCGACTTCGACGACAAGCTCACTGCCGGCAAACACAGTATCACGCTCAAATCGAAGAGCGGCGAGCCGCTGCCCTACTCCATCGCTGTCGAGTACCGCACTACCGAGCCGGCCTCTTCCGCCTCGGCGGTCGTGAAGCTGGACGCCACACTCGCCAAAACGGATTTGAAAATGGGCGAAACCGTGCGGCTCGATGCGGTCATCAGCAACCGGACCCAGAACGGTCAACCGATGACGCTGGCACGTCTCGGCTTGCCGGGCGGCCTGAGTTTCCAGAACTGGCAGCTCAAGGAGTTGCGCGAAAAGGGCCAGATCGCCTTCTTCGAAACCAGGGCGCGCGAAGTGATTCTCTACTTCCGCGACCTCAAGCCCGGCGAGGTGAAAAAGCTTGCGATCGACCTGGTGGCGACGGTGCCGGGTAGCTACACCGGCCCCGCCTCATCGGCCTACCTGTACTACAACGACAGCGACAAGAGCTGGGCCGCGCCGCTAGCGGTCAAGATCGCGCCGTGAGGCATTGGTAAGGCGGGTGCAACCCGCGCCGGTTACGGCGATTGCGATCGTTGTACCGCGCGGGTTGCATCCGCCCCAAATCGTGCAACTGCATGGGTTGCGGAATTCCTGAGACGGGCTTTGGCCTGCCTCCACACAATCAAGGTTTAGCAAGCCAAGCGCAGGTTGCCGGCAGGCGATTCTCCGTTACACTACCGGCCATGATTGCCCAACTCTCCGACGAAGCATTGATGCTCAGCTACTGCAATGGCGACCTGCTCGCTTTCAAGGAGTTGTATCGGCGGCATAGCGTCGGCTTGTACCGGTTTATCGCGTGGCGCTCGCCGCGCAAGGAATGGGTTGATGAAATCGTCCAGGATAGCTGGGCGGCACTGCACGCGGCGCGCGTGCGATACCAGCCGGCCGCGGGATTCCGAACCTATCTGTACCAGATCGCGCGCAATCGTTTGATCGATCTGCTTCGGCGGAAGGAGGCAAAATCCTCCGGCGAATCCGGACATGATGGCGAAGCGGAGGCGCAATACGATCGAGCGGCCGATGCCGGACAAGAAATATCATCCCCGGAGGCCGCATTAGAAAAGAAGCAGCAAATCGATTGCTTGCATGCGGCAATTCGCCTCTTGCCGAACGATCAAAAAGAAGCGCTGGTCTTACAGCAATTCAACGGCATGAGCCTGGAGGAAATTGCCAAGGTCACCGAAGTGCCGGTGGAAACCGTCAAAAGCAGATTGCGCTATGCGATGCAAAAATTGCGCTCGCAACTTCAGGGGCTGGCAGCTGAGGGTGAGGTAGCATGAGTTCCAAGGATATCAACGACGTGCACGACGCCGAATTCGAAGCCTTCCTGCAAGGCAAGGGCGAGCTGGCAAACCTGCTGCATGCCATCCCGCAGCCGACGCCTTCGGCCGAACTGGACGCGGCCGTTCTGGCCGGGGCAGAGGCAGCGTTGACGCATCGGACGGCGCCACTTGCCGCCGCCGCAAACGACCCGGTCATCCCATCGGCGCAACGGATGGCGCCGCGCTTTCCATCGCGCTGGAAAGTGCCCTTGGGCTTGGCCGCCAGCGTGCTGCTGGCAATCCCTTTGCTGATGCTGAAGAGCCGCGAGCAGGCGAACGACGCGGCAAAGATCGTTGCCGCTGCTCCCGCCAGCCCGGCACCTGCCGCCCTCTCTCCGGAAAACCTGCCGGCGGAGGCGCGCGCCAAACAGGCCGGCAAGGATGCGGATTACTCTCAACTGGCCAAAGCCGAGGCAACCATGCCCGTCCAGCCGAAATGGCGTGCGGCACCGGCGCCTCCTACGGCTGCCGGCAAGATCGCCCCTTCCGCCACGGCCCATCCAGACCCAAAAAGCGAGAACACACTTCCCCCATTGGCGCGTGCCGGCACTCCTGACGCCAAAGCTGAGCCGATCATCGTTGCGCAAGGCCCCGTCTCGGAGCCCATACCATCCACCACCGCAGCAGCGTCTGCTGCAGTGCAAGAGCGCGTTTTCTCAACGCCGCCCACCGCGCCGATACGCCCAGCGGAATCAGCGGATACAGCAACCGGCGATAAATCTGCAGAAATATTGGCGCAAGCCGATAACCCGGAAGCTAAAGCCAAACGCAGTGCGGCGCCGCAAGCACGTTCCTATTCGGCTGCGCCCGCTCTCGCCGCCGCGCCGGTCGTCGCAGCGGCGCCCTTGCCCGCCCCTGCTGTCGCAGCAGCGCCCTCGCCAATGGCAGCTTCCGGTATCGTCGATGCAGGCTCGGTCGGCGCAAAGCCTCCCGCGCCGCCGGCAAAAACGGCGGCGCAATCAAACGGCAGCGCATCGGCGGAACCAGCCAAGACATGGCTGCTGCGGATCGAAAAACTGATCAAGGCGGATCGGCGCCAGGAAGCATTGGATGAATGGGAAAAATTCCGGCGGGCGTATCCGGATTACCCGGCGCAAAAGTCCCTGCTCAAACAGATGGAAACCTTGAAGCAGTGACTCACAGGCCGCGCGACCGCCCGCCTCACATTACGCGCATGTCATTACCTCCGAAGAAGTGATCGTCGCCGTCCGTACGCCGTTTTTTATCGCATCCCCGCCGACGGCCAGCACATTGGGTTGATTGAAACAGCATCATCCTGCCGGCCATTATCTGCATGGTGATGGCGCTTTAACAGCCTGTTAAGGCGCCATCACTCTCCATCCCTCCCAATCATGGATGCTCACGCCCGAAAAAGCCGGGTTCACGCCAAGGATGGATTGAATGATCGCCATATCCGCCAGTACCGCATGCCTGGAATTCTTGGCCGCATTGTCACCGTAAGAAACAGTAGAACCAGGCCCTTTATGGGTTTCAATCGCGGCGGAAACGCGGGGGGCCGCGCACGGGGGCAAAGTGCTTGCATATTGCGCTTGCGTCAGTACTCGGTTCGCGGCGTTTTGCGGATCAGTGTTGTAAGCCATCACGATGTACTCATCGACGTAGTTCATCATTTGCTTGCCGACACTGTTCCTCACGCCGTTGAAGGTCACCATGACCGGCGCGCCATAATAATTTTCCGTCCAGCTCGGCATCGCCGCAGCCATTCTCAAACCGGCAGCGGCGAGTTTATCGTGGATGGTCTTATGGATAGTGAGCCAATCCTCCATCAGCATTTCACGGTCCCTGGCCTGCGTCGCATACCAAACGCCTCCGCCGCCGGTACTCAATTGCGCGTCGGTCAACCCATTGTGAAAGCTGGCTGGAAAGTTTCCTTGCCCATCCTGAGGCTCCATGTCCGACTGAAAACCGACAAAGCGCTCATTGGCGGCGACCTGACGGTTAAAGGCAATCATGTTATCGACCGCCGCGTAAAGATTTGCCGGTCCATAGGCGTCATCGAAATACCCCCGATAACCCTCAAGCCCCCACACGTGAATGCCATACTGATTCATTAGCGCATTGAACGCTCGAATTTGGCTGTAATAGGCAGAGTAATCGGAAGCGACCAAATACAGAAAAACGTCTGTGACGCCCGTCGTAAAACCCGTTGTTGCAAGCGAGTTCTGTTGTGTCGCATTGGCCAGCACATCGTGCGTGTTCCAAACCCAGAGAGCCCGCATCCTTGTTTGCGGAACCGCCGCACAGGCTGACGATGAAACTGCCGTACCGTCGGCATGGGCCGCAGTCGTGGCCCAACAGGCGGACATCGCCGCGATCACGCAGCACCGAATCGTTGCGCGTGAAAGTTTTCGCAAACAGCTCATCATATTGCTCCCTTGTTTTCGCGTCCCAGCGAAAGAGCCGGTCGGCAGATTTACGTAATCATCGAGGAAGACCAAGCCGGAAATCCGGGCTTGGGCCAAAGTAGGAAGTGCCAACAACATATGGAATGGCACGCCGTCTCATAGACAAAATTTCAACATAATACAATAATTTTTTTGATTATTTAATAAAAAAATATGAAAATTTTATAGATATAACATCGCAAAGAATCATCAAGCAAGCGAGAGGCACGAAGCCGGAAAACCACCGATGGGCGTATTTCGGCTCCTCAAGATGCGACGGTACTTGTTCAGCCAAACGTCTAGAGCATTTTTAGCCTGACCGTGCGGAGTCAAGGTCAGGCCGAGGAGCGGACGCGTACAGACGTACGCCGAGCACCGGAGGCCTGAGATTGGCCCGTACGGTCAGGCTAAAAATGCTCTAGAGCCTGTTCCGCAAGTTGGATTCCTGCGCAGGCAGGAGGAAGCTTTGAAACAGTGCATCGCAGGCCGGAGACCGGCCCGTTACGCCAGCCGTAAACCGCCTTAAGAACCTCTAAATAAATGCCGCTGGCCAGGCGCGCCGACGCAGACAGTATGAACTACGGCCAGGAGAAGCAACAACGCCAGCGGCATTTTTTCAGAGGCTCTAAGGACAGGTGGTTACCATGGTCCTTACGCCCTGTTGTATCACATCCCTCCCGCCAGTCAATCCATTGTGTTCCTTGTAGGCGCAATAAGACCCAGCCGGCCCCGTCACTTTTGTCATTCTGCGGCCGTCGCCGAGAACCAGTTCTTCTATCGTGGTCGTCTGTGACTTTGCGGCTGCGGCAATTCCTTTCTCCAATTTTGACTGGACCGAGTCGGGCACCGCTTCCGGCAGCCTGGGATACGCCTTGCGCAATTCACGATCGATTTTTCCAATATCGCGCTTGGCGTTTTGCAGCATATCGGCCGCACTCGGCATAGCCGGCGCCGGAACCGCTTCAATGGGTTTGTTCCCCTCGACCGGAGCAACTGCGGGCGGTGGCGTTTCGTTTGCAGGCAACGGCGGTGCGATGCGCGATGGCGCTATTTGTTTGGGCGTGGAGGTTGCTTCAGGTACGACCGGTACGTCCGGGATTTGATCTGTCGGCCCAGCCTGCCGGGGCGGCGCGACAGGCATCAATTGCACGATCAAGGGATGGCGATCTGCTTCCTGCAAGGCCGGTGGATGCGGCATGGTCCACCAGGAAATAACCGCGAACAAATGCAGCGACACGGAAATGACGAGCCCGTTCCATAGAGGCGTTTTTCTTCGTGTCGTGCGGTTCTTTCCTGTCATGCAGCCCTGGCGCTCAAATCCATTCGCGGCGGAATTCGCGCGAAACCTTCTCTTCTGATCGGCGCGCGATGCAGCAAACGAAGGGAAAGCCGCTTCACGCAGCGGGCATCCTATCGGGTATTCGAAACGTCAGGCAGTGCCGAAAGTCATGCTGGAGCTTGTCATGAACTACTGGTCCATCAATCCAAATTTTCATGTGGGGTGGGCGCAACACGCGCCGTCTTTGCTTCCGCGCATTGCCTCCCTACGCCAACCCGAAAATCGAAATCAGAATTTAATTGCAAGACCGATACGGAAGGTGCGCGGTTCTGCCGGGTGCGTATGCACATCGTCATGCGGCGCGCTCTCGCTTCTGAGCTGCGACGTGTAAAAGTAATCGATGTCGCTGACCTTGCGATCGAACAGGTTGAGTATCTCGGCCGTAATCTTGACATCCTTGCTGAGCGCAAAGCCGAGCTTGGCATTGACCAGCGTGGAAGACGATGAACGCTGCGAATTGTCTTCCACCAGCGCGCGGCTGCCGAAGTAGCGCAGGCGCAACCCGCCCGACCACCGCCCCTGTTCGGCCGTGATGCCGATCGAAGCGGTGCGGTCGATTGCGCCGGGAACGAACGGGCCGGCCGCGTCGCCGTCGGTGAAGCGTGCGCGCGACCACGCCAGGTCGGCGTCGATGATCCAGCCCGGCGCCGGAACGTAATAGTTGGCCAGTTCGACGCCGCGGCGATGGCTGGGCCGTCCGGCTTCGGTTGTGCCGCTGTCGCCGACGAATACCAGTTCCGAGTCGAGATCGAGCTGCCACAGCGACAGCGAGGTCTGCAGCCCCGGCACCAGGCCCGTGAGGCGCACGCCCGCTTCCTTGCCGATGGCCTTGACCAGCGGCGTCACGCGCTGCGCCGGTTCGCCGGTAACGGGATCGACGCTGATGGTGGCGCCGCGCGCATCGTTGCTGTGAAAACCGCGTCCCCAGTTCAGGTAGATTTCCGCGTGTTGGTTCGGGCTGAAAATGGCGGAGAATTTCGGACTCGTGATCGAAGCGTTCACCTTGCCGGAATTGGCGGGATTGTCGCTGCTCACGTCGAAGCTGTACCAATCGGTGCGCAGCCCTGTCAGCGTGCGGAACCACGGCAGCCAGCGCGTGGTGTTGGACAGGAAGACGGCCGATGCGCCTTCCTTGACCTCATCTTCGCGCCTGGTCGACAGGCGCTGCCTTGCCGCCGTGTCGTACAAACCGACCGGCGACATCCGGTCGTGCCGCAATTGCAGACCTGCCGTGCTTTCCATCTCGAAGCCGCCCAGCCGGTGCAACCAGGTGCGCTCGGCATTCAAGCCCGCGATCAGACGCCGCTCCGATTGCTGGAATTGGTCGCCCTGCTCCCGGTTATCCATCGCATAAGTGAAGTTGCTGAACAGGTCCAGGCGCGAGCGGATCAGGTAGGCATTGACCTTGCTGATGCCGTCGGCGTAGCGCCGGCTCCAGTCGGCGGAAAGGCTGTAACGCGCGGTCTCGCCCCCGTCGCTGGGATCGATGGCGCCGAAGCGCCCGACCTCGCCGCTGTCGATGGCGCGCTGGGGAACCTGGTCGGTGGCGTTCCAAGACGATTGCAGCCCCATGACACTGAGACGCCAGGCGTCGGCACCGGTTTTGCCGCTATAGGAGAGCACGCCGTTGAAGCGTTTGTAGTTTTCCGGATTGTCCCACGGGCCGTCCTGGCCGGCCGCTTCAATCGCATACAGCAGCACGCCCGGCCCGGCATCGCTGGAATTGGCGGCGACCAGGCGCCTGTACCGATGCTGGCCCAGTTCGACATTGAGCAAGCCCTGATCCAATGTGCGGACATAGTCGATCGCGGCGGCACCGGCAGCAGAGAAGTCACCCTCTTCGGCGTAATAGGGGCCTTTCTTGTACTGGATGGTGCTGACCAGTTCAGGAATCAGGAAGTTGAGGTCGGAATAACCCTGGCCGTGCGCATTGCTGGGCAGGTTGACCGGCATGCCCATGACGGAGGTGCGGAAATCGGTGCCGTGGTCGAGATTGAAGCCTCGCGCGAAGTATTGATTGGCCTTGCCGTCGCCGGAGTGCTGGGTGACGATCACGCCGGGCACGGCTTCGAGCAGTTCGCCGGTACGCTGGCGCGGGCGGTTTTCAAGTTGCTTGGCGGTGACGGTGCCTTGATTGGCGGAGTCGGCGACGCCGATCGCGTTATCGGCGCTGGATTCGACCACGACCGTTTCCAAGGTTTTCTCCACGGTCTGGGTGCCGCCTGCCATCGCGCCGGACGCGAGCAGCATCGTAGTGACCGCCGCAGCCGCATGGCAGGACCTGTTTTTGATGGACTTCATTGTTGATGTTCCCTGAGCTAAAAATGTCTTTGTACCTGGATATATCCAAGATTTTTTCCGCGTCCGTAGTCGCTGCTCTCGCCGCCTGAAAAAAACTGCGCGCCGCCTGAAACGGTCAGGTTGTCGGAGACCGAATAGGAAAAGATCGGCGAGATGAAGCGGCTGCCGTCCGACAGGTTGAACAGAAAATAGGCGGCAGTCTTGAACAGCGGCGTAATCTCATAACTGGCCATCAGCCCTGCATAGCGCCTGCCGAAGGGTTGCACCTGCGCTAACTGCGGATTGCGTGCAACGGCGGCCTGCAGATCCTGCGGGCTCTGGCTAGTGCCGTACAACTCGCCCGACAAAGTGAAAGTATTGGCGAAAGCGTAATCGGCGCCCAGCAGTATTTTCCCATAAGACGGCCCGCTCTCGGGCCGGGTATAGGTAAATTCGCCGTGCAGGCCGGCGTCGCCGATCTGGGTCGCGAAATCGATGCCTGCCAGGCGGTCCTTCCAGTATTTTCCGTAGGTGAAGGCCAGGTCGGTCCCGTTGACGTTGGTGCGATACTGGCCGATCAGGCGGTCACTGACTCGGGCCGGGTCGGGCGCATAGACCATGCTGAATTTTGACAGTGCGCCGCTCTTGTATTCCAGCAAAGCGGCATCGACGCCGACATATTCGTCGCGCTCGACCTGCAGTGGATTGACCGGATTGAGCATGTCGAGCGCACTCCACATGCGGCCGGTGCCGAGCGGAATGCGCTGCCGTCCCAGCGTCAAATCGGCCGCATCCATCGACAGCCGGACGTAGGCGCGAAACAGGCGCTGCGTGCCGTAATAGCTCTGCCGATCGGCGAACACGCTGCCGTCGCGCCAGTATTGCCGGACCGGCGCATTTTTTTCCTGCTGAAAGGCGGCGGTATTGAGATAGTTGCCGGCTCTTATTTCGGTATCGTGTTCGATATGCACCTGCAGATGGGACGGCACGTCGTAGGTCAGCTTCAGCCGCAGCCGGTTGACCGACAAGGTGTAGGGCTCGGCTGCCGCATCCATGGTCTTGGAATTGATCAGCAGCGTCTTCGCATAGCCGGCGAACTGGAACGATCCCCCTGCCGCGTCATCCTCCGCCTTCGCTTCTCTCTCCGCTGCCGGCGTAGCCTCCGACAAGCTGTAAGCCAATTGCAAAGGCATTTCACGCTGTCCGGCGGCACGTGCGTCGATGCAATTCAATACAAGCCAACAACCAAGAGAAACCGACCCGGCCAGCCGGATCGCATGAGTCGAATGGCGTGCCGTCGGCCCGACATCAAACATGGCGCATCGCCTTCACCGGATCCAGGCGAGCCGCGCGCAAGGCCGGATACAGCGCTGCCAGCAAGGCCAGGATCGGCAGCAATATCCCCGGCACCGCCAGCACCATCACCGACAGCTTCGGATAGATGATATTGGTCACCCCGGGAATGGCTGCGCCGTGCATCTTCATGTCGATTCCCCGCCCCATGTGCAGCAGCACCAGCACCACGCCAAGTACCAGGCCGCCGGCGGCTCCCGCCGCGCCGATCAAACCCGACTCCAGTTGCACCAGCCGCACGATGAAGCCAGGCCGGCTGCCCAGCGCCAGCATGGTGCCGAATTCGCGGGTGCGTTCCATCACCGACATCAAGATCGTATTCATGATCACCACCGACACCATCAGCAGCACGATGCCCAGCAGCACCGTCAGGCTGCGTTTGAAAATGACGTTCATCTGCGCCACCGCCGGCACCAGTTCCTGCCAGCTCAGGAGGCGGATGTCGCCCGGCGGCACCAGCCCGGCGATCTGTTGCAGGGCCGGCGCCAGTTGCTGCTCTTCCCTGGCTTGCATGCGCAGCGCGATATTGGTGATGCCGTCGCCCATGGCCATCATCTTCTGCATGGCCGGCAGGGTGACGTGAGCCATCACGTCGTCGAAGCTGTGGCTGCCGGTGTAGAACATGCCGGCCACGATGAAGGATTCGGAGGCCAGGTTGCCTTGCGTGTCCTGGGCCATGACCACCACGCGCTCGCCCAGGCGCACGCGCAGAAGTTGAGCGAGCTTTTTGCCGATGACGATTTCCTTGTCGTGGCCGGGTTGCAGGTAATGGCCTTCCTTGACCGATTTGTCGAGGAAGGTGACCTGGCGTTCGGTGTCGGGTTGGACGCCGATGAACATGATGGGCAGGGATTTGGCGGGGCTGGTGATCATTGCCGTGGTTTGCACGCGCGGGCTGGCGCCGGCGACCGCAGCGGTGTGCTGGAGCCGGTCGAGCAGGCGCATGCCGTCGGGCAGGATGAGGGTGGGCTTCATGTCGTCCTTGAAGCTCTTGTGCTGGATCTGGGCATCGCCGGTGACCATGCCGGTGGCGTTTTCGACGATCTGGGTATAGAAGCCGTTGGCGATGCTGCCCACAAACACGAAAGCGCCCAGGCCGAAGCCGATCGCGCCCAGGGTCAGCCAGGAGCGCAGCGGGTGGCGGCTCAGATTGCGCATGGCCAGCACCGGCAGCAAAAAGCGGCGGGACGTTTGCTCCTGGGCCGGCGCCGCCGGCACCACCTTTGCCCTGGCGCCGATGGCGCCACGCATCGCATGCAGCGGCAGCATCCTGGCGATCTTCCAGGCCGGATACAGGCTGGCTGTGACGATCACGGTCAACACCGCGCCGGAAATATACAGCATGCGATCCACGCTCAGATGCGGATAGATGGTGCGCGTCACGCCCTGCATGGCCTGCACGGCGGCGGTCTGCTTGGTGAATTCGAGGCCGGTCGATCCGAAGTGCGTCACCAGCGCGTAACCGATGGCAAAGCCGAGGCCGAAGCCGAGCAGGCCCAGGATCAAGCCCTCGTAAATGATGATGCGAAATACCTGGCGCGGCGAAGTGCCGACCGCCAGCATCACGCCGAACTCGCGCATTCTTTCCACCACCGACATCAGGACAGTGTTGGCCACCCCGATGACGACGATGCCGAACAGGATCAGGGTGATGGCCTTGCCCACCGATTCATGAAAATCGACCGATTGCGCCACTTCCGGCAAGAGCTGTTTCCAGCCTTCGACTTCGAATTTGGCGCCGAGCCGCGTACTGATATCCCGCACCACCGCGTCGGTTCGGTCGCGATCGTCCAGCTTGATCGCGATCGTCGTCATCCGGGTGCCGGAAGACAGCAAGGTGTCGGCGTCGGCGCGGGTGATAAAGGCTTGCATGCCGTCGACCATATCGTTTTGCGTGTCGTACACACCCTGCACCCGGTAGCGCTGCGCGCCGACCGAGCCCTGCATGCCTTGCGTCAGGACCGCGACTTCGCCGCCGACGCCGACGCCCAACACCCGGCCCAGGGATTTCCCGATCAGGATGCCGCCTGTTTCGCCCTTTTCGAAGTAACGGCCGGCTGAAATTTTCTTGTGCAGCGCCGTTACCGAGGGTTCACGCTCCGGATCGACGCCGACCAGAATCAAGCCGCGCGAATTGGCCTCGGTACTGACCAGGGCCATGGCCTCCATCCGCGGCGCCACGGCGGTGATGCCGGGAATCTCCTCGAATTTCAAGGCCGAAAAATCCTGCGCGTCGAAAGCGTGATCGACGTTCGGGTCGTCGGTATAGCCATGCTGGTGAATCTGGATATAGCCGGTGTAATTGCCGGTCATGTTGTTGATCATCTGCGCGTTGCTGCCGTCAAACACCGACCACGCAAACACCAGGGCGGCGACGCCCACCGAAAACGCGATCAGGGTCAGCGCGGTGCGGCGCGAATTGCGCAGCGTATTGCGCCAGGCCAGGTTAAGCAAGCGCATGGGCGGTGTCCTCCACAATCTTGCCGTCCTTGAGACGGATCACGCGCGCCGCATGCCGCATGATCATCTCGTCGTGCGTGGAAAAAATGAAGGTCGTGCCCCGCTTCCGGTTCAACTCCAGCATGGTATCGATCAGGGCCGCGCCGGTATCCGAATCGAGATTGGCGGTCGGCTCGTCGGCCAGCACCAGCAGAGGTTCACCGGCGATAGCGCGTGCGATCGCGACACGCTGCTGCTGGCCGCCCGACAGTTGGCCCGGGCGCCGCAGTTGAAAACCGTCGAGTCCGACCTGCTTCAGCGCGGCCTCGGCGCGGCTGCGTCTTTCGGCTGCGGGCACGCCTTGCAGCAGCATCACGTATTCCACGTTCTCCAGTGCGGACAGCACCGGCAGCAGGTTGTAATCCTGGAAGATGAAACCGATCTTGCGCAAGCGCAGCTCAGATAGCGCGGCACGGGACTGTACCGCCAGCGCTTCGCCGCCAAGAAGAATTTTTCCCGAGGTAGGCGTATCGAGCGCGCCGATCAGGTTCAGCAGGGTGGTCTTGCCTGAGCCGGATGGACCGACCAGCGCAGTGAATTCGCCGGGCTGGAAATCCACGTTGATATTCGCCAGCGCGTTGACCGCAATGTCGCCCTGGCGGTATTCCTTGGTCAGGTTTTCGATCCGGACGAGCGGCATGCTGTCGAGTGGAGAACGGTCCATGGATTATCCTTTTTGCTTGAGATTGCGCAGGGAGAAAATGTCGGCGTCGATCGGCTTGTCGTAGTAAATCGATTTGACGGTGATCGTGGTTTTTTTGCCGGGCTTGGTCAAAGGCTGCATTTCCCAGCGGGTCGGAATCGTGCGTCCGTTCACGTTGCGGATATCGGAGTAAACCAAGGCCCGGATCAGGTCGCCCCGCTCATCGTAATACTCTAGTTTGAGAGGCACGAAATCGCTCTTGCGTATGGAGTAAACGATCTTGCCCCAGACCACAGCGGCATTCGGTTTCGGCAAGCCTTCGACTTGCCAGGCGTCGTTGCCGTCGAGGTTTTTTTCGCCGAGCAAGCGGTGCGTGTAATCAGTGGTCAGGCTGCTTTCCTTGACCAGGTCGTCATTGGTGAAATCGGAACCCAGCCAGGGCTGCAACATCAACGAAGGAGGAATCTTGACACTGCGTTCAATCGCCGGCAGGTAGTTCCACATTTCCGCACCGATGCGCAGCGAAGTGATGCCGGCATCCTTGGCCGGCGCGGTGATGCGCAAAAAGGATTTGGTCGGACGGTCCATCCAGACGTTGAGCGCCAGCGTCCTCGACCAGGACGGCGTGGTGATCGTCATCTCGAAGCTGCCGGAGGCGGTTTTTCCCCATAGCAAATCTTCGGCACGCTCGACGATTTCGGTGGGCGACAAGGCCGAAGCGGAAAGCGGAAAAAGCGTGCAAGAGGCGATCAGAAACAGCAGTATGCGCAAGCGATGCATGGTGTTCTCCAAAAAATTTTCTTCGAGCGGTTCGAGGCATTCAGGGAAATGTCAAAACACGTCCCCATGGAAACCGATCCGACGTTCCGTAAGAGCCTCTAAATAAAAGCCGCTGGCGTGGTTGCTTCTCCTTGCCGCATGTTCGACTGTCTGCGTCGGCGCGCCTGGCCAGCGGCATTTATTTAGAAGCCCCAAAGGGCGGCGAACGCGCGGTTTCGCGCGAAACGGGATCGGGCAGAATAACCGAAATTCCCAACGCAAGCGAGCCTCCCGGCAACTGATTCAACATCGGCAATTTTTCAGTTATGGCATTGCTGAGCATGAATAGAATCGTCCCAACCTTGCCGATCTTCCATAGGCCGTTGATTGATGTTGGATTACAGGCCCGGCTGTACCAGAAAATAGATGCCGACAACCGAAATCGCGCACCCGGCGAGTCCCATCGGCAAACGATTGCGCCCATGCAAAAACGGGATGAAGCCGATCCCGACTCCCGCGATGTGGATCAACGAAGTGCTGATGATAAAACCCAGGCTATAGAACACCGGCACCGCCGCTTGCGGCATTTCCACGCCATGCGCGTTACCGTGCAGGATGCCGAAGAAACCGACCGCGCACATGGTCACACAGGCCGGGCAACGCTGCGGCATCGCGATGCCTGCGCCAAGCAGCAGCACCGACAACGCAATGCCCGATTCGACATGCGGCAATGCGATGCCGAATATGCCCATGGTCCCGCCCAGCAGCATGCAGGCGACGAACGCGGCCGGTACCCGGAACAGCGCCCGTCCGCCGATCAATGCGCTGATGATGCCCACGCTCAGCATTGCCAGCAAATGATCGGGGCCGAGCAAGGGATGCAAAAAGCCGCCGACAAAACTGGTTCCCTCATGTTCCGAATGCGCAAACGCCAGGCTTGGCAAAAAACCCGCAAGGCCGATGTAAAAAAAGTGAAGATATCGACGCGTCATCTTGTTCTCCTAGAGCAGTTTCAGCCTGACCGTACAGGAGCCAAGGTTGAGCCGAGAAGCGCAACCGTACGAATGGTACGGTGCGCATCGCAGGCGCAAGATTGGCCGTGTGCGGTCAGGCTGAAACTGCTCTAATGACCCAGGCAAGCGGAAGGGCGAATCGCATGATGTTCTTCAATCCGCATGCCGGGCCCACATCACGGCGGCAACCGCCACCCATATCCCCAGCACATGATGCATCAGGTCAAGCGTGTGCAGCAGACCGAACGGCTTGTCCGCAGCCACCAGATGCGAAGCCTCATGCGCGCCGACAAACAGGCTCATGAAAACCGTCAGGCCGACCATTGCATACCTGAACCAGCGGGCCGAAAACGTTCTGACCAGGACCGGCATCGCGGCGTAGACCGCCATGATCGCCAGGATGAATTTGACACCCTGCATGCCCATATGCGCCGCCCACGGCGCGGCGCTGCCTTCGATCGTGACCCTGACCAGATCCATCACCAGATTGGCCAAAAAAACCAGAAACATGGCCGTCCATCCGTGTGCCACCAGGCTTCTCAGTTGTTCGCTTCTGCTCATTTTTCCTCTCCTTGTTGTCGACGCCAGAATTTTGTGGACTTCATTGCATACAGACTGCGGCTGACTGGCCGTTGCGTTTTTCCAGCAGTAGCGCAAGCAGTGACTTGAGATTGAGCGGATGACGGTTTTCGATATGGATGGTCACGCGATAGCCGTTGCCGCGCATCGAATTTTCAGCCATCAAACAGGCCAAAATGCCGACCGGCACGCCACGCTCCACGGCGGCCGGACGACGAACCAGCGCGACCAGAGACGCACATTTCTCCGGGTGCGCAAAGGCCCCCGGCACCGGCTTGAGCGGTTCCATTTGTCTCCTCCAATTATTATTTATTGTTGCTTCACGCCCTTTTGCAGGGCTTTGTCAGCGTTACGCAATTCTTTCTCAAGGATACGAACACGGGCTTTCAATTTACTTTCACTGCGGAACTCGATCAATCCTTTCCAGGGAGGGGCATACACGAAGGACTGCCGCCCCCGACGATTATTGCTTCCGATCCCGTCGGTATCCGACATCAATTTATCACCGACCAGCCATAGCCGGTAATGCCGCAGAACCTGTTACCGATACTTATTTGACGCTGGAAAGAACAACCCATGCGTGCTCCGTATTAGGCCCGGGCGGCAATTGCATTGCGTCGGCGGCACATCGGAGCAAGGACGGCCGCTCACATTTGTCCATGCAAAAATTATTTGGGCTGCGGCTCGGTGACAAACCCGATCTTGGCCAACCCGCCTGATTGCGCCGCGGCCATCACCTGCGCGATTTTTTCATACTGCGTGGTGCGCTCGGCATGCAGGTGCAGTTCCGGCTGCGGCGTCTTTTGTGCCGCCTGCGCCACTTTGTGCTTCAAGGCCGCCAGGTCGATCGGTTCGCGGTTCCAGTACACCGCACCTTGCGCGTCAATGGTCAGGTTGATGTTCTCCGGCCGCGTCTCGTTCGGCTGGTTGCTCGCGCGCGGCAAATCGATCTTGACACCGTGGTTCATCACGGGAATGGTGATGATGAAAATGATCAGGAGCACCAGCATCACATCGACCAGCGGCGTGGTGTTGATCTCCGGATTGAAGTCATCGTCCTGCTCGGACAGCGATCCCATGGCCATCATGCACCTCGTACGGGGATGATTCTTGCGCTGGCCGGCGTGGTGCCGGCGATCTCGGATGCCGTGCGCGAACCGGTCACGAACAGCGCATGCAGGTCGAAGCCGAACTTGTTCAACCGGGCATTGATCGCCTTGTTGGCACGCACCAGCGCGTTATAGCCGAAGGTGGCCGGAATCGCCACCGCCAGACCCAGCGCCGTCATGATCAGCGCTTCACCTACCGGTCCGGCCACCTTGTCGATGCTGGCCTGGCCCGAGACGCCGATCGACACCAGCGCGTGATAGATGCCCCAAACCGTGCCGAACAGGCCGACGAAGGGCGCGGTCGAGCCGACCGATGCCAACAGCGCCATACCGGCGCGCAGGTGCTCGCTGGTTTCGTCGATGGTCTGACGCAGGGACATCGTGACCCAGTCGCTGACCGAAAGTTGATCGTGCAGGCTGCCCTTGTGCAGGTGATGGTGATGCATCGCATCGGCGCCGGCCTGCGCCAGCACGGTGAATGGATTGCGCCGGCCAAGCGTGGCGATGCCGTCGGCCAGCGTGGTCTTGTCCCAGAATTCCCTACCCGCCGCGCGGCTTGCCTTGGCATAGGCGGCCAGTTGCAGCGCTTTGGCGACGATGACGTACCAGGATGCCATCGACATCAAGACCAGTAGGACGGCGACGCTTTTTGTAACGAAGTCTCCTTGGGCCCACAATGTTTCCAAACCATATGGCGTTGCTGACATGATTCCCTCCCTCTCGTTATCTTTCCCGTCATGCGATCGGATTTGCCTCGAAGCATGCGGTGTTTGATTTACCCATTCAACTGAAAATCAACCGGCACCAACACGTACACGGCGATCGCCTTGCCCTCTTCCATGTGGGGCTTGAACAATGCCAGCATGACCGCTTGCCGGGCGGCCTCGTCAAGACGGGTGGAACCGCTCGACTCGTGTACTTCGGCGCGTTGCGGGTGTCCGGTATCGCTCACCAGGACGCGCAGCGTCACCTTGCCGGTCTCTCCGATTCGTTTGGATTGCGGCGGATAGCGCGGCTTGGGTTGCTGGATGTATTCGGCGCCGGAGGCGATGGTCTTGGGCGGAAGCGGCGCCGCCGGCACGGCAGCCGGGGCGGCAACCGGCGCGCTCACCGATTCGGCCGGTTGAGGCGCAGGCGCCACGGCGATTGCGGTTGGCGAGGGCGTATCGAGTGCCGCAGCAGCCGGCGCCAGGGGAGCCGGCTGCTGCAGCGCCGGCGCCTGCTTCGCCAAGGGCACGATTTTCGGCTGCGGTATCGGTATCGGCGGTGGCGGCGCCGGTACCGGCTGTTCCCGCGTAATGAACAGGATCGACACCTCTTTGGGCAGCAGCTGGGCCGCTTCGCGCAGCAGACCGCTTTGCAGCGCATGAAAGAACGCGAGATGCAGCAGAACCACGGCACCGAATGGACCGGCTTGCTTGATGACAGATATCGCCATACGCTCGTCCTTGCTCACGATTGCCTCTCAGATTCTTTTAGACATGGCGCATCGCCTTCACCGGAATTACAAAAGCGCATTTGAACATTTGAACAGTGATGGATACGGCACGCGGTAAAGACGCAAAAAAATCCGAAGCCTGCTTGAGTTCATAACAGGCTCCAGCCCTCTTCCTCCTTCATCCAATCCGCCACGCGCTCGGCGAGCATGATGCAGCTCAGATTCGTGGCCGAACTCGGAATCAGCGGCATCACCGATGCATCGACCACGCGCAGGTTTTGCAAGCCATGCACCCGGCAGCGTTGATCGACCACCGCCATCGGATCGGTCGCCTTCCCCATCCTGGCGGTGCCGCATGCATGCCAGGTAGCGCCGAGCATGCGTTTGATCGCGCTGCGCAGAAAACCGTCGTTGTTGACCATCGATTCGGTCCACATGAAAACCGATTCGGTCTGCTCGGCGATCGGCGCCGCCCGTGCGATCTTCCAGGCCAGCCGCACGCCGTGCATCAGGCGTTCGACATCTTCCGGCTCGGCTCCGAAATTGAGTTCGATCACCGGCTTGGCGTCGGGCGCGGCACTGGTGATGAACACCTTGCCGCGCGACAGGGGCCGCGCCAGCATCACCGAAATTCCGGACACCAGCGGAGCCTTCATGAACTGGTTCAGCATCGGTATGCCGGCGGTCGCTACATTGCTCAGCATGAACAGGTTCAGGTCGGCGCTTTCCGCAGATGAAGTGGCCGCCCGCGCCATCATCTGGTGAGAAGCCCTCCCTTCCCGGCAGACACCGGCCTTGGGCGTCATCCACAGGATCACGGCCGGGTGGTCCATCAGGCTTTCGCCCACGCCGGGCAAGTCGCGCACCGGCGCAACGCCGAGCGAGCGGCACAGCCTGCTGTTGCCGATGCCCGAGCGTTGCAGCACCGCCACCGTGTTGACCGCGCCGGCGCATAGCGCAATGCGGCGGCCGAAGACGGTCCGGGGTTTTCCATCCGCGGCCAGTTCGACGCCGACCGCGCGTTGCCCTTCGAACAGGATGCGGCTGACCGTGCAACCGGCCTCTATGCGCAGATTCGGGCGCTGCCTGGCCGGCGCCAGCCAAGCCGATGCGGTGGATATCCGGGTATGGTCGAGGCTATTGCTCGGCATCGGTCCGACGCCGGCGGCGGAACCGCCGTTCAGGTCGGCGATTTCGTGCAGGCCGGCGCCCGAACAGGCCTGCCGGAAAGCCGCCTGCAATGTATCGAGGTCCTGGATGCGCGGCCGCGCGATCGGCAGCGGCCCCTCCTGGCCATGCCGCTCATCCTGGAAATCAAGATCGTTTTCGAGCCGGATGAAATAGGGCAGCACCTGGCGCCAACTCCATTCGGTATTGCCGAGCGCCGCCCAGCGGGCAAAGTCTTCCGGCAAGCCGCGCAGGGCCAGGGCGGCATTGACGGCCGACGAACCGCCGACCACTTTACCCACCGCATAAGGAAACCTGAGCAGCGTGTCGGCCAGCGCTTGCGGCGAACGCAAGGCATCCTTCGCTGCGCCCAACATCTCGCGCGGCGCGGCGGCCAAGGCGCCGGCCGACTCCAACAGGTTGCGGAACAAGCCGCTGCTGCGCAAATCGGCCGCATAGTCCCAGTGATAACCGGTCATGACAGGCGCGCGCGCATCTTTCAGTGCTGCTGGAAGCTGGTCCGGTTGCGGAAAGTCCGGTCCTGCCTCCAGCAGCAGCACGCGCCTTCCCGCTTGCTCCGACAGACGTGCCGCCAGGACCGACCCGGCCGAGCCGGCGCCGATGATGATGTCATCCCAATCCTGCATGGCATCCATGTGCATATGTCCGTTCACGAAAGAATTAATCCGGCTGCGATTTTTTCCGCAATCATCAGGCTGGTGAGATGCGTCGGCGCGCTCGGTATGCGCGGCATGATCGATGCATCCGCCACCCACAGATTGTCGATGCCGTACACCCGGCCCTGCGGATCGACCACTGCGCCGGCATCGCTCGCCTTTCCCATCCTGGCCGAGCCGCACAGATGCGCGCTCGGGCGCACGAAAGCCGACACTGCCCGTTCCAGCGCAAGATCGGAATCGATCATTCCGTCCGTCCAGGCGAGTATCTGTTCGAAGTGCGAGCGCAAGCCGCCATGCCGCAGCAGCCGCCAACCCAGGCGAATGCCTTCCATCAGCGGGGCGATATCGCTTTTTTCCCCGAGGCAGTTGAGCGAAGCATGCGGCTTCGCATGCGGATCGGCAGAGACGATGCGGACGACGCCGCGCGACGTCGATTTGTTGAAACAGACGGTCAAGCCGGCAATGGTGGGCAAATGGGCCGTCGAGGCGCGATTTGGATAAACCTCGCCGGCATTCATGCCTGCCATCATGCAGATGTGCATATCGTTGCGATGGCCGGAGATGCCGGAGGAGTAGCGCAACAGGGTCTGGCGCAGCGGTTCGCCGCGCGTGCACGCATCCGCACGCGGCAAGCCCCAGATGCCGGCTACCGGATGGTCCATCAGGTTTTCTCCGACGCCGGCCAGGGGCACCTTTACGGAAATATCCAGGGGCTCAAGCAAGCCCGGCGCGCCGACGCCCGAGCGCATCAGAAGCACCGGCGTACCGATCGCGCCCGCGCACACGATCACACGCCCCGCGCGAAAGCGATGTTGCCGCCCCTCGATTTCCGCCTCCACGCCGCTGCAAGCGAGGCCATTCCACAACAGCCGGTGAATGTGCGCGCCGGTAAGGATGGCCAGGTTGGGCCTGCTGCAGGCGGCGGCCAGATAAGTCTGCGCGGTCGACATGCGCACGCCGTCGAGTACATTCTTGGGGATCACGCCAACGCCTGTCGTCGCGGGATCGTTGTGATCGGCCGTTTGCGCGAAGCCGTGCGCGATACAGGCATCCATCAAGCCGGCTTGCAGCGGCCGCAGCTCGGACAGGCTCTCACGCCGGATCGGCATCGGCCCGCCGCGTCCGTGCAAGCTGCTCGGGCCGAGCGGATCGTCCTCCAGGGTGCGGAAATACGGCAACACCCCGGCCCAGTTCCATTGTTCGCCGCAGTCCCGCGCCCATTCGTCGTAATCCTCGGGCGCCCCTCGCAGGGCCTGCACCGCATTGATCGCCGACGAACCGCCGAGCAGCTTGCCCGCTTCATAGTCGAAGCTGCTGCCGGCATTGCCTGTGCCGGCGGCCCGGCTCGCGCCTTTGATGGCAAGACTGTATTTCCAGTTGAGTCCGGGTGCGATCGCCACCTGCATGGGATTGCGGACAGCCTGTTGCACCGCCTCCTGCACCGGACGATCGGGTCCCGCTTCCAGCAGCAGCACCCGGCGCCGAGGGTCTTCGCTCAAGCGGCTGGCAATGATCGTGCCGGCAGATCCGCCGCCGATCACCAGGTCGTCGTAACCCTCGAGAAAATCGGCGGGATTGAAGTGCATGATCGACATATTTTTAATGGCTGAACTTCAGCTCTGCGAACAGGGTGCGTTGAGGAAAAGGATGAAACAGGAAATACTTGCGGTTATTGAGGTTGTCGATCCCCACGGCAAGACTCCATTGCCGGTCGAGTTGATATCGAATCCGTGCATCGGCCACGAAAAAGCTTTCGAAGCCCTGATAGGTGGACGGGTTGATATCCGTGTTGTCGACGGTGGCAAAGAGCCTGCCGCTGTAGCGCGCCGCCAGGCTGTACACCCACTTGTCGTCGGGCCGATAGCTGGCCGTCAGCGTGGCGCGCCAGTCCGGCACATAAGGCGTGCGCTTGCCGACCGAGGATGCGCCGGGGAGCGTCGCGACGTAGCCGCTGTTGGCGACAATCCTGGCGTCGACGTAGGTCAGACTGCCGCTCAGTTCGAGCCCGCGGATGAACACGTCGTTTTGCTGGCTCACCAGCTCGATGCCGAGCTGGCGCGTCTTGTCGACATTTTGTACATAGGACACCGGTGTCGCGAAACCCGCGATCGTGGATGTTTGCGAGATCAAGGCATCAGCAACGCTTTCGCGGAAGAGGGAAACACGCAGCCTGCCTTGCGCGGTATTGCGTTCGATCGCCAGTTCGGCGGATTGCACGCTTTCCGGCTTCAGGAAGGGATTGGCTTGCGTGAATGTGGCGCCGGTTTGCACGTTCTGGTACAGCTCGCCAACCGTAGGATAACGGTTAGCCTTGCCCAGCGAAGCGGTCGCCGTCCATTCGTCGCTGGCTTGCCACGCAACGGACAGCTTGGGTGAAAAGCCTGAGTCGTCCACGGCCGGCTGGGTCACGGGAAAGCCGGCGCCGTTGCCCGATGTTGAAAAATTGAAACCGTCGTACGCACGCCAGGATTCGTAACGCCCGCCCAGCGTGGCGATCAAGGTCGGCTTGAGATGCCAGACACCTTGCGCCCACAGGGCATTGGTTTGAGTCTTGCCGCGCGAATCGGAAAACAGCGCGCCATTTCCCCCCGACACCCAGTTCTCGGTGTTGTAGGTAGGATTGACCAGCTTGTATTGATCATAGTGCGCGCCCAGGCTGACGCTATGGAATCCCTCGATGCTGCGGGGCCGCCAAGCTCCCTTCAGGTCCAGCGTGGTCCAGCCGGTACCGCCGGCATCGGCAATGCGCCCTGCCCCGCCGTCTTGCGCCGCAGGATACAAGCCGGTGGAAGTGCGCGTGAGATCCTGGGCATACCGATAGTTGCTTGCCGTCGCGTCCCAGCTCCACGATCCAGGCGACGCGGCCTTGCTCTTGAGCGACAGGCTCTGCATCCAGTGCGCCTGCTCGGTCCGGCTGCTGGAAAAGAGCGCGCCGATCGCGCCGGCGCCATAGGCGTTGCCGCCGAGGTTGACGTTGCCGCTGCCCGCACCGTAATACCGCGCACCGGAGGCACTCGTCAAATAGGATTGCGAATGTGCGCTTGCCGCGTTTTGCCAGTAGCCGAGCGTATAGGCTGCCGTGAGCGAGGGAAAAAAGTCATAGGCAAGCTTGATCTTTGCATTGTCCTGAACCGTATGGGTCAGGCTCCCTGCCCCCGCCACCAGGATGTCCTCGCCGAAGCGGTTGCGATCGGTGAAGCCCCCCGTGACGAGCGGCAGCCCGGGCGCAGCGGCGGCGCTGGAGCGCTTGACCGTGAGATAGCTGACCGGTTGGCTGGAACTATCCAGGTGATTGGCGCTGAACCACCACGACAGCGCGCCGGACCGGTTGCCTAAAATGGCGCTGATCTGCCCGGCATTGTAGGTATCGCCGGCGCCGTACTGGCTGAAGCGCTCCGAAGCCAGATTGAGCTTGGCCCCGGCCTCGAATTGCTTCGGCATGCGGGTCGTGATTTCGCTCACGGCCCCATACGAATTGCCTGCATAGGCCGCGGCGAACGGGCCGTACAGGACGTCGACGCGCTCGATTTCCTCGGGCGCCACCATGAACCAGCGCGGCGATCCGTTGCCGTTGTTATTGTTGACCAGGGCCGATAGCAAAACCCCATCCGCAAATATCAGGCTGCGCGCGCCGGCGTTGATGCCGGTGGTGCGGGTCGACATCGGCGCCTGCGTGTCGCCGATGAAGCGTTTGCGCACCAGGACGCTCGGCAAATACTTCAATACGTCTTCGGTATTGACGGCGTTGATGGTTTCCTCGGCCCGGCGCGCGGTGACGCTCTCGGTTGTCCCCGGCAACTGGTTTTTTTCGGTGACGGAAAGGCTGTCCTCCACCACCACCTCGGGCAAAGTCTTTTCGGCGTTATGCGCCAAGACCGGCGCTGCGAGGCCGGCAAGAAGGACCGCGTACATCGGCCTGCGCGCGCGCATCTTGTTGTGCGTATTTTTCATGTTTCCCTTTCGAGCAATGCAATATGCCGTTACGAGGCGGATGGCCGCCATGATTTTCGGGTGGCGACGCTTTATTGCTTTTTCGGAAGAATCTCCATGCCCGGCGCCGGCATTTCGTAGTCGGACGATTTCCTGCCGTCGGCCGGCACTTCGGCCCAGTCAATGCGGCCCTGCTCGCAGACCTGGCTGACTTGCCAGTAGAGCGGTCCGGTCTTTGCGGGCAATTTGGCAATCAGGACGAACTCGTCGTAGTCGCTATCCGCCAAGGGGCCGCCGCTCCAGCGAACCTGGGTCACGGTCTCGGTCACGGTATGGCCATGCATGGTGTAGGGCTGCGCCAGGCGGCCCTTGTCGGTTTCGATCTTCCATCCGGCTTTCGGCTTCGGCTTGACGCCCACCACGCCGGAGGGAATCGTCACGATGATCTGCTTGGTGGGTGAACCGTGGCAGCCATGTCCGACCTGGAAAACGGCCTTGTAATACGCACCGGCTTCCGCCTTCTTGTTCTCCAGAAGAATGTGTGCCGCGGCATTGCCGATCAAGCCGAACGGCAACAGCAAAAGCATGGCTGCCAGTGATTTCTTTGCGTTGCTTTTCATGAAGGTCTCCCTATGATTTTATGAATGATGACTACCGCAATACCTGCGGATACGACTGCGCTCTTCCCTTCTCTACCTCCTGTCGCCCCAGCGGACGCCGGGGCCTTTACGCCGCTGGGTTCCAGCTTTTGCTGGAACGGCTCGCAACGTGAATATCCATGCCTTCACGGTCCAGACCTTTTCCCTTACCGCATGCCCATCACCACCCCGCAGCGCGCCGGACCTTCTCCCAGTACACCGCAGGCGTCAAATGCGCCAGCTTGCCGGCCTGGCCGCTTCTCTCGAAATAGCCGGTATCGATCGGCTCGGGACTGAACATGTGATCCACCCCAGCCCCGCCGGTCCGCTCGGCGAACAAGGCTTGCGCCAGGCCTGCGGCAGCATCCGGCAAGTTGCTTGCGGCCTGCCGACAGGCATGCTTCCATTCCTCCATGCCGACGCGATGCGTGGGACCCCGGCGCTCCGCCCCGGTGGCGAGCAGGAGGGCGATCAAGGCATCGAGCTTGAGCGGGTCGCGGTTCTCGATGTGGACGACGCCACGATAGCCGTCCGCAAGCAGCGCATTCTCAACGATGAGGCGCGCCAGCAGATCCACCGGCACACCGTGAAAAACCGCGCCGCTGTCCTCGGGAAGCACGCCCGCTGCGCACGCCGTTTGCAAGACCGTGGCGAAGGTGTCGTTCGGCTTGGCCGCCCCATTGCGTGAGGAGGGCAAGGCGTGCGAGCTGCGGTAAATTTTCACCGGCAGCCCGCGCTCCGCTGCCGCCAGCAGGATGCGTTCCGCTGCCCATTTCGATTTCGCATAGCCGGTCAGCAAGCCCTCCGGATCGGGATGCGAGCCCTCTTCCCGCAGCACAGTCTGACGGCCGTCGAGATAGCGCCGGGACACCGCCATCGGCGAAGCGAAGAACACCGGCTTCAGATGATGGTCGGCCGCCAGGCGCACGATCGCGCCGGTCGCGGCAACATTGACTTCGCGCAACCGTGCGTAATCCACCAGCACATTGAGCGAGGCGCCGAGGTGATAGATCGCATCGACCGATGCGGACAAACTTTGCCAGTCATGCGGCGTCAAGCCCAAATCGGGCCGGCTCAAATCGCCGCGTACCAATTCGATCCGGCCCGGCCACTGCGGTTCGATTGCGATGCCGTTGCGCTGCATGGCCGCCATCAATTGCGGCAGGCCGTCCTGCGTTCGTACCAGGCAATACAGCCTGGCATTGGTGGAAGACAGCAATTCAGCCAGCAAGTGCGAGCCGATCCAGCCGCTGGCGCCGGTCAGGAAAATCGTACGCACATGTTCTGCTGCCGCGCCGCTGAAATCCAGCGCGGCGAAACTGTCGATCGCCGTCTGGATGTCGGCCAGCATCGCGGCGCTGTCGCTAGAGGCCGCCGCATCCGCGGGCTGTTGCAATATCTCTTGACGCTGCAGATACAAGGCCGCCAGCGATTCGATCGTCAGGTTCTCGAACAACTCGTGCATCTGCAGCTTGAAGTCCGGCAGCCCGGCATTGAGCGCGCGCACCAATTGCGTCGCCAGCAGCGAGTCGCCGCCCAGTTCGAAAAAATTGTCGGCGATGCCGATTTCGCCGGAGCCGATCACTTGCGACCATAGCGCAAGCATGGTCCGCTCCACCGCATTGCGCGGCTGCAGCACATCCTGCGCCGCAGGCTCCATGTCCGCGCCGATTGCGGGCAAGGCGCGGTAATCGATTTTTCCGTTCGGCGACACCGGCAGCGCGTCCAGCACCAGCACATGCGGCGGCACCATGTAATCGGGCAGGCGCTCCGACAAATAATCCTTCAACGCCTGCGCCGTCAGCCCCTGCTCCCGGGCTTCGACATAGGCGGCCAACTGGCGGCGCTGCGCCTGATCGGCAAGCGCCAGCACCACCGCTTGCCGTACGCCGGGATGCTGGCTCAGCACTGCGTCGATTTCACCCAATTCGATCCGGTGTCCGCGGATCTTCACCTGGCCGTCGTCGCGCCCGAGGATCAGCACGTTGCCGTCGGCCGCGTAACGCCCGAGGTCGCCGGTGTCGTACAGGCGCTCGCCGCTTCGTGGATGCGTGATGAAGCGCGCCGCGGTCTTCTCGGCATCGCGCCAATAGCCTTTGGCAAGGCCGATGCCGCCGATGTAGATGCGGCCTTTCACATGATCGGGGCAAGGCCGCAAGGCTTGATCGTAGACGCCGATACTCTGGTTCGGCAGCGCGCGGCCGTAAGGGATGCTGCTCCACGCCGGGTCCACCTCCCGCACGGGAAAATAATTCGACCAGATCGAGGCCTCGGTGGCGCCGCCCAGGCTGATGACCTCGGCCTGCGCGTATTGCTGGCGAATCCGGCCCGGCAGATCGAGCGGAATGAAGTCGCCGGAGAGCATCACGCGGCGCAAGACGGCATGATCGCTCTCGCTCTCCTGAAAACTATCCATCAGCATCTGCATGAGCTGCGGCGCGGAATTCCAGAGCGTGACGCGATGCTGCACAATGAGTTCGCGCCAATGCTGCGCATCATGGCCACGGCGCCAATCCGGCAGCACCAGTGCGCCGCCCGCATCGTGCAAGCCGAAGATGTCGTACACCGACAGATCGAAGCTGAGCGAGGATACCGCCAGCACCCGGTCGCCGGGGCCGGCAGCGAGCATGCGGTTGACGTGCTCGATCGTGTTCATCGCGCCGCGATGGTCGATCATCACGCCCTTGGGCAAGCCGGTGGTACCCGAGGTGAAGATGACGTAGGCCAGCTGATCGGGAGCCGGTTCAGGCATTGGAGAATACTGCGCCGGAACCTGCGTCTGGGCCGGCGCTTCGATCAGGTGGATATGCCATTCGTCGGTATTCAATTCGTCGCGCAGCGTGTCCGGCTGGGTCAGGATCTGCGCGATCTCGCCGATGCGCATCAACTCCCGTTGCCGGCGCGGCGGCAGATCCGCATCCACCGGCATGTAGGCCGCGCCAGCCAGCAGCACGCCGTAGACGGCAACGATCTGCTCCCAGCCTTTGCGCATCGATACCGCCACCGGCTGCCCGGCGCGTACGCCGTGCCGGCACAGCCAATCGGCCACCGCCATGCTTTCGTTCAGCAGGTCGCCATAGCTCAGGGTGCGTTGCGGCGCGATGACTGCCGGCGCGGCGGGGTTCTTCTGCGCGTACGCCATCAGTCCCGCATACAGGCTGCGCTCGGGAATCGATGCCGCGGTCAGATCGGCCAGATTCCTCCTGTGCTGCATTTCCGCAGGCAATGCGGCAAGACTGTCCTTGTCCCACAGCGAAACATCGCCGCTCAAGCGCTCGAGCGCGTCGCGGTAGGACGTGAACATCGCATCCAGCACGCCCGCCTCGAACACCGCCTCCACCGCATCCCAATTCACCTGCAAATCGCCGTTTGCCTCGACCACGAACAGATGCAGCCACACTTGCGAAGTCTGGCTGACGCTATAGTTTTTTTCCCCGAAATAGTCGAGCTTGCCGGCTTCGTCCTCGCCGTTGCCGATCAGTCCGCAACTGAACACCACCGGCATCGCGGCCGCCAGCGACATGCCGCGGCGCTTGGCCCATTCGCGCATCACCGCGACGCCGCTCAACTGGCGATGCTCCATGTCTTGCAGGAACCGGCTTTGCACGCCGCGCGCAAGATCCGCGAAAGCCGGCGTGCGTTGGCGCAGGTCGACCTCGTGCAGCATGACCGAGGTGAAGTTGCCCATCAGGCCGGTGAGGTCGCCATATTCCGGCAGGCGGTTCGAGATGGTCGCATTGATGGTGAAATGCGGCGTCGCGCTCCAGCGCGCAAGCACCTCCGCATACAAGGCCAGCAACAGGTTGGGCGGCGTGATGCCCCTCGCACGTGCCTGCGTCTTGAGCCCCTCCCAGCGCGTCTTGTCGAGTACGGCGAGGCGACGGGAAAAGCGCGGCGCCTTGCGCGCGGCCGGGTCTTGGCGCAGCGGCAGGTCCGGCGCCTCCGGCAATTGTTCGACCCGCGCCGTCCAATAGGCTTGCGCTTTACGGTAGGGCGCCGTGTCTTGCATGCGCCGTTCCGCCAGCACGCAATCCCGAAACGACAGACCGGCCTGTGCCGCCGCCCCGGCCGTACCCTCGTACAGCTGGTGCCATTCGCGGAAAAAGCAGGCGACGCTCCAGGCATCGAGCACCAGCATATCGAGGCTGACATGCAGGCGCAGGCGCGCCTCCGGCAGCAGCGTGGCGCGGATCGCAAACAGCGGCCATTGGTCGGCCTTGCGCACCTGGTGCATCAAGGCGTTGCGCGTCAGTTCGATCACCTGCGCGATTTGTTCCGGCGCCGCGTTCGATTGATCGTCCGTCGCGATGCGATAGCGCGGCACAGAGGGCAGCACGGCCTGCATGCCGTCGCCGTTGACCACCGCGCGCAACATGTCGTGGCGCTCGACCAAGGCGCACAACGCATCGTTGAGACGTTCCAGCTCAAGCCCGGCGCAATCCAGTTCGACATACAACTGGGTCGCGACATTACCCATGTCGACCGCGCTATCGCGGCCGACCCAATACGCGTGCTGCAAGTCGGTCAGCGCAAATGGTTCGAAGCGGCCGGCCGGGTCGGCGGCAATGACTTGCGGCATGCTCGCACCGCCTTGCGCCGCCCGCAGCATTGCCAGAATCTGCGTCTTGTGCAAGCGCAGGCCTTGCCGCAATTCATCATCCAAGGCGCCTTTGGGAGCAACGATGCTCAAGTCGTCCTCAAGCAGCTTGAGCTTGATGCCGCGGCGGTTCAATTCTTCGAATAATTGTTCCATGCCTGTTCTCCAGGGGTTAAACCGTTTGCTGCCATTGGCTATTCAGCACATCGAGCAAGGCTGCGCGATGTTGCGGCGCCAGGATCGTGTAGTGATTGCCGGGCACCGTCTCGCTGCTTACCGTGCCGCTGGTGAATCCGGACCAGCCCCAGTCCGGTGCACCGTCCGCCGGATGCCCGATGAATTCGCTGACCCGCCCTTCGGCCGCGCGCAACACGCTGATCGGCGCCTGTATCGATGCCGGCCGGTAGTCGCGGCAGGCATGGATGGTGGCGCGGAACACGCGATAGACGAATTCCAGCTGCGCCGGATCGAGTTCGGCGCCGATCCGCTGCCGCGCCAGCAAGGGCAGCACGCTTGCCAAGTGCCGGTCCGGTTCCGGCAGCGCGCTCCAATCGATGGATGCCGCATCCAATCCAATATCCAGGTCTTCCAGGAACCAGCGCAGCATCACGCCGTCGTCGACCGCTTCATGCTGCAGCGGCGCCGGCGTATCCAGCATCAGCACGCGCTCGACCGCCTCGCCTTGCGCTTCCAGTTGGCACGCCATTTCAAAGGCGATCACGCCGCCGGACGACCAGCCGCCCAACAGATAAGGACCTCTGGGTTGCACTTGGCGGACGGCTTGCAGGTAGCGCGCCGCCATCTGCCCGATCCGGTCCAGCGGCGGCTGTTCGCCGGACAGGCCGGGAGCTTGCAAGCCGTAGAACGGGCGTCCCGCCTGTTCGGCGAGGTGGCGATAGCACAGCACGTTGCCGCCAGCCGGATGGACAAAGAAACAGGGCCGCCGGCCGTTGTGGTCCAAGCGAATCGGCACCAGCGGCGACCAGGTCTTGCTTTGCCGGAGCGCGTCGCCCAATCTGCGCGCCAGGTGGCTCACGGTGCGTCCCTCCAGCAGTTCGGACAGCGGCAGGCGGCAGCCGAATTGCTTGGCGATGCGCGTCATCACCCGCACCGCCGCGAAGGATTGGCCGCCCAGTTCGAAGAAATCGTCGCGGATGCCAAGCGGATGCAGTTCCAGCACTTCTTCCCAGATCGCGAGCAATTCTTTTTCCATGGCGGTCGCGGCGGCGCTTGAGCCCTGCTGCGGTGTGTGGGAAAGTGCGCCCAATTTCGCCAGCGCTTGCCGGTCGACCTTGCCGTTCGCGGTCAGCGGGAATTGCTCCAGCAGCGTGACCTGGTTCGGCACCATGTAGCGCGGCAGTTTGCCGCGCAGGAATTCCTGCACTGCGGCCGGCGCCAAATTTACCGCGCCCGCTTGCGGCAGGATGAAGGCATGCAATTGCTTGCCGGCGGCAGCACCGGTGGCGATCACGGTTGCCGCGCGGACCTCCGGATGCGCGGCAAGTGCCTGTTCGATCTCGCCCAATTCCACCCGGAAGCCCTGGATCTTGACCTGGAAATCGGAACGTCCCAGGAATTCGATATTGCCGTCCGGCAGATAGCGCCCCAGGTCGCCGGTCCGATACAAACGCTCGCCGCTGCGCGGATGCGTCACGAAGGCGGCGTCGGTTTTTGCCTTGTCCTGCCAATAGCCGAGCGCCAGCCCGATGCCGCCGATATGCAAGTGGCCCGTTACCCAAGTCGGCGCATCCTGTCCGTTGTCGTCGAGGACGTGCCAGCTCTGGTTGGCCAGCGGGCGGCCGTAGGGAATGCTGATCCAGTCCGGGTCGTCGCGCTCGATCGGGAAATGGATCGACCAGATCGAGGCCTCGGTCGCGCCGCCCAGGCTGATGATGCGGGCGTTCGGCGCCACCTGGCGTATCTGCTGCGGCAGCGCCACCGGTATCCAGTCGCCGGACAGCATCACGGTGCGCAGCGAAGGCAGGACGATGCCGCCGGCTTGCGCCGCATCGACCAGCAATTGCATCAGGGCCGGGACGGAATTCCAGACCGTCACCTGCTGCGCGAGGATTGCTTCGATCCAGGCTTGCGGCGAGGTCGCGCTGCCGGCATCCGGTAGCACCAGCGTGGCGCCGGCGGCAACGGTGCCGAACAAGTCGTACACCGACAGATCGAAATACAGCGACGAAATGCCGTACACCACATCGCGCTCGGTCACGCCGAAACGCCGGTTGATATCGACCACCGTATTGAGCGCGCCGCGATGGTCGATCATCACGCCCTTGGGCATGCCGGTCGAGCCGGAGGTGAAGATGATGTAGGCCAAGTCTTGCGGCCCCGCCGTCGCAGGCGACATGATTTCCGCAGTATCGGGCTCGGTATCCTCGATCAGGATTGCCCGCACGCCTTTAGTCAATGCATGCGCATCAAGCAGGCCCTCGCGCGTCAACACCAGGCGGGCATTGATGCTGTCAAGCAGATGCCGGATCCGGTCCTGCGGCCAGGCCGGATCGATCGGCACATAGGCAGCGCCGGCGGCCAGCGTGCCGTACACCGCAACAGCCTGTTGCCAGCCCTTGTCGAGCATCACCGCGATCAATTCATTGGGCCGCACGTGCGCGGCTTGCAAGCGCTGCGCGAGGCGGTCGGCTGCGCGCTGCAACTCGCCGTAAGTGAGATTGCGCCCGGCCGCCTGCACCGCCCTCTTGCCGGGATCGGACCGTGCCTGCCGCGCCAAGGACTCATGCAGCCCCCCCTGGGGCAAGGCCATGCCGGTTTGATTCAATTCGGCGCGTTGACGGCGCTGCGCGGCCGGCAGCAAATCAAAACCGGCCTTGCTCCAGGATTGTTCGCATTCAGCCAGTTCCGTCAGCAATCCCGCATAGGCTTCCCACATCGCATCGATCATGCCGTCGGGGAAAAAGCGTTCGATCAAGTCCCACACGAACCAGAGCCCGCCGTCGCGCAATTCCCAGAACTGGTGATCGAGCAGCACCTGCGGCGTTTCGAGGCAAGCGACATATGGCGCATCGTAGGGCTTCATGAACAGGCCGCTGCCGATCACGAAGGGGCAAGGCGCGCGGCCCGGCGTTTTTTGCACCTGGTTGAGCGCCTGCAAGACCTTGACCCCGCTCCAGTAGACATGCTGCAGGTCGCTCATGATCCGGCTCTGCAGCTTGCGCGCCCGTTCGAAAAATGCTTCGGCGCCGCGCCAATCGACTTCCAGCGGATAAAGCGAGGCGAAATTGCCGACGATCTCGTTGACTTCCGGATGCATCGGAAAGCGATGCGTGACCATATTGTTCAGCAAGAAATGACGCGAGCCGCTCCAGTAGGCAATCAATTCCGCATACACCGCAAACAGCGCGTTGTTGGGCGTCAGGCCATGCATGCGCGCCTTGTGCTTGAAAGCGGTCCAGGTTGGTTCGGGCAACACTTTTTCACGGCGCTTGAGCATCGAGCGGCTGCGCGGATTGAGGCCGGCCTTGAGCGGTAAGGCCGGCGGTCCCGGCAAGGTTGGCAGGCGTTCCAGCCAGTAGCGCTGCGAAGCCAGACCCGGCTCCGACTCTTCCAGCCGCGCCAGCGCCAGCACGCAATCGCGGAAACTCAGGGAGATCTCGGGCAAGGCTTGCTCGGGATGGCGGTAGTAATGCATCGCATCGGCCATCAGTTTTTGCATGCCGTAGCCGTCGCTGAACACATTATTGTTGTTGTAGTGCAGCCTGGCCTTGCCGCCGCCGTACAGGCTGACGCTGCACTCGAACCAGGGCCAGCAGTCGAGCGGCAGCGTTTGCCGCGACATGGCGGCACGGGTCTGCTGCAAGGCGGCCTCGGTCTGCGCCTCGGACAGGCCGCGCAAGTCCTGCAGCGGCACCTTCAGCGGCGTGTAGTCCCGCAAGGTTTGCAGCCGCATGTCCTCGGTCACCGTCACCAGGTTGGCGCGTTGCCGGTAGCAAGCGGCGTTCAGAGCTTGTTCGAAGCGCACCGGGTCAAGTTCGTCGAAATCCTGCTCAAGGTAATAATGCGGCCGGACATGAAACTCCATATCCTCGCTGTCGCCCATCAGGAAAGCCGTTTGCAGGTCAGCCGAGGGAAACGGCACATGCAGATGGTCCGGGTCCGGCACGATGACGGGCAGCGCGTCAACATGGGAGTCGCGCTTGCTCTGCGCCAGCAGTTCGATCAGGGCGCTCTTGTGCAGGCGCAGGCGGCCCAGCAAGTCTTCGTTGAGGCTGCCTTTGGGCGCGCTGACCGACAGCTGGCGGTCTTCCGACAGCTTGAGTTTGACGCCGAGCGCGGAGAGCTCGGACAGCAGGGCTTCTGAACTCATAGTATGCATTCCTCCATGTCACTGTCGTCTTGCTCGGACCCGTTATCGGTCGCGGTCAGCTGGCGCAGGGTGAGCTGCCCGTTTATAAGGGCCGCCACCTCGTCGGCAGTCGAGCCGCCGATGAAATAGTTGATCGCGACATCGACCGACAAATCGGCCAGTATCCGGTTGCGCAATTCAATCGCCATCAGGGAATCGAGCCCGAGTTCGTTCAAGCGCCGGTGTCGGAAGGTTGCGCGCAAGGCGCTCTGCCGCGCGCTATTCAAGCGCAGCACGCGGCCGACGCATTCGAGCAGGTAGGCATCGATCGCTGCCCGCGCCGCCTGCGGCGTCAATGCGCGCAGATCCGCCAGTTTTTGCGCGGCGGATTCGTGTTGCCGAATTTCGTCGCCGTCGACGGCATGCATCTCGGACAGCAAGGTATAGGGCACTTTGCGCGGCAAGGCGGCGGCGTGGCGCCGCCAGTCGATCGCGGCGATGCCGACCTGCACCGGTTGCGCCGACAAGACCGATGCGAAGGCTTGCAAGCCGGTGCGCGTCTGCATGCCTCGCAAGCCGATCGCATCCAGGCGGGCCGCGATTTCGGCCTGCGCCGCCATCCCGGCCTCGGACCACGGCCCCCAATTGATGCTCACCGCAGGCAAACCGCGCTGCCGGCGGTAATGCGCAAGGCTGTCGAGAAAAGCGTTGGCTGCGATGTAATTGCCCTGCCCGGCCGAGCCGCTCAATGCCGTGACGGAAGAAAACAGCATGAAGAAATCGAGCTGCAGTTGGCCGGCCAATTGATGCAGATGCCAGGCGCCGCGCACCTTGGGCGCCAACACCTTGGCGAAGCGCGGCCAATCGAGTTGCGCGATGACGCCGTCGTCCAGGATGCCGGCCGCGTGCACGATGCCGCGCACCGGAGGCCGGCAGTTTTCGCAATGCGCACGCACCTGCCGCCACGCGGCGGCATCGGCGATATCGGCTTGCAGCACGGTGACCTGCGCGCCGCAATCTTCCAGTTCGCGCACCGCTTGCATGCCCTCCGTATCGAGCCTGCGCCCGACCAGCACCAGCGAGCGTGCGCCTTGCCGCACCAGCCACTGCGCCACCGATCGGCCGATGCCGCCCAAGCCGCCGGTGATCAGGTAAGCGGCATCTGGCCTGATCTCATAGCACATTTCATCGGCGGCCGGCGCAACGACGCGCAGTTTCGCCTCGTACCATTGACCGCCGCGGCAGGCCAGGTGACCGGCGCCGCTTAGCCGCGCTGCACCGTCCAACAGCTCGCCGAGTGCCGGCAACGCTGATTGCGGATCGAGATCCAATTGCACGCATTTGCTGTGCGGGTATTCTGCGATGACCGCCTTGACCATGCCGTTCAGCACGCTTTGCGCCAAGCCGTTTTCGCTCAGACGGTCCAGCGTCTGGCCCGCTTCTCCGATCGGCTGCGCACCGCGGGTGCAGACTACGATATCAGGCGACGAACTCCCATACGCGGCCAGAAAGTGCTTGAGCATCAGGAAGCCGCCTTGCGCCAGACTGTATGCATGGTCGGCCGGCTCGGGAGCAGCTTGTGCTTCCGGCTCGCCGGCAGCGCAGAACAGCAAGCCTTGTATCTGCAGATTGTCGCGCCGGAGCGCGGCAATCAGCTCTTCGATCGCCGTTTCAGAATGCGGATCGACGCGGATGCATGGTGCCTGCTCCTGCATGTCCGCTCTCCTCGGCGCCACCGCCAGCGCCTGGCAACCCGCCTGTTCAAATTCCTGCTGCAAGCGGATGCCGTAGGCGGCGTCGTCGCAATACACCAGCCATTGCTTGCGCGGCCTCGTCTGTGCCGGCACATCCGCCGCCGGCAGCCACGCCTCCAGGTAGGCATCCGGCGTCACGCCGCCCACGATCCAGGAGAAGGCCGAGCGCGACACCACCGCCAATTGCATGCCTTCGATCGCGGCAAGCTGCACGCCCTGGTCGTTGTACAAGGCAAGATCGGCGGCATGGCGGCCCGGCGCCTGTTCGCCGTGCCATGTGATGCGGCACCAGAGCCGGGCCGGCAAGCGGCCATAGGCCGCCATACGCGCGATCGCCACCGGCAGTGCGACCACGTCGTCCGTCAGCTTGTCGAGGAATGCAAACAAGGCGTGCAGGCAGGCATCCAGCACGACCGGATGCATCCAGTAAGTTTCGCTGCCCGCGTCGTGCAGCGAGGCTGGCGCTTCGATCCGCGCCAGCGCCTGCTTCCCGCCCAGCCACAAATCGCGCAGGCCGCGAAAATCCGGCCCGTAGCCCAAGCCCATCTTTTCGCAATGCGCGTAGCAGTCCGCCGCCGATTGCGGCGTCAAGCCTTGCTTGAACTGTTCAACGGCCAGCGGCGCGGCCCCGGAGGGCGCCGACCGTTGCGCCTCCAGCCGTGCATGCTCCACCCAATCGCCGTGCTCCGCTGCGGCACCCCGGCCGAAACAACGTACCCGATAGGTGCCGTCCTGCTCGTCGACGGCAAGCTGCGCGCTGACGTCGCCGTTCTCGGCAAACAGCATCGCACGCCGGAATTCGACATGCCGCAGCACCCAGCCCGCGGCCGGTTTCGCGGTCGCCGCCGACAGCCCCGCCAAAGCCCATTCGAGCATTGCGGCGGCCGGCAGCACCGGCAAGCCGAAGACGCGATGCTGGTCGATAAAGCCCGGCTGCCGCGCCGACAGCACGTTCTGGAAACGATGGCCGGGCCCGTCCGCGATATCGAGATGCAAGCCCAGCAGCGGATGCGTACCGGCCTTGCGCGCCGCCGGCTGCTGAACGCCGGGCCGGAACCAGAACCGGTCCGGCTGAAATGGATAAAGAGGCAAGGATACCGACGGCGGCATGCCGACATCCGGTGCCCGGCGCGCGCGCTCCCAGCGCTCCCAATCGACCGCGCCGCCCATCGCATACCACTGCCCCAGGCTGCCGAGCAACTGCCGGCTATCGTCATGGCCGCGCCGCAGCGATTGCAGCCACATGCCATCCGCGATGGCGTGCTGCCCGAGCGCAGTCAATACCGGATGCGGGCCGATTTCAACGAACAGCTTGCAGCCAGCCGCTGCCAAGGTACGCAGTCCCTGCGCGAAATGCACCGGCTCCAATACATGGCGCACCCAATAATCCGGCGTTGCGATCTCGTCTCCCGCCAGCTGGCCGCTGAGATTGGAAATCACCGGCAGCCGCGGCCGATGATACGTAATCGCTTCGGCGCAGCGCTTGAACTCCGTGGTCATCGCCTGCATCAATGGGGAGTGGAAGGCCCGCTTCACCTGTAGGGACGTCAGGCTCGCACCTTGCGCGCGCAGCATGCCGGCAATGCCTTCCAGTGCCGCGGGATCGCCCGACAGAACGATGTCTTGCGCGCTGTTATAAGCCGCCACGCCGATGCTTGCGTGTTCCGGCCGGGCAGGATCGAAAGTTTCAAGCACGCGGTCGATCAGCTCGGCCTGCGCATGCACCGCCAGCATCGCACCTTCTCGCGTCTGCTCCTGCATCAGGCGCCCGCGATGCGCGACCAGGGTCAGGCCGTCCTCCAGGCTGAACACGCCGGCCAGGCAAGCCGCCACATACTCGCCCAGACTGTGGCCGATCAGGTAATCGGGGCGCATGCCGCAAGATTGCCAGACCGAGGCCAGTGCATATTCGAGGGCGAACAAAGCCGGCTGCGCATAGGAAGTCTGCGCGAGTTCGCTGTCGGCTTGCGCCGCGAAAATCGCAAGCAGCGAGCGCCCCAGGAGCGGTTGCAAAATCGCGTCGCAGCGATCCAGCACTTGACGAAAACCCTCATGTGTCCGATACAGAATGCAGCCCATGCCGGCATGGCGCGCGCCTTGGCCGGTGAACAGGAACGCGGTCGCGGCATGCGGCATCTGGACCGCATGCCCCTCGATCACCTCCGCCGCCGCCTCGCCGCGGCCATATGCCTTCAGTATCTCGATGGCAGCCCGACGCGACTGGAGCGGCAAGGCGAGCCGCACCGCGTGGTGGGAACGGTGCACCGCTGCAGCATGGCAGACTGACTGCAGGCCGGTGTCGCTGCGTTCGAGAAAATCGGCATAGCGCCGCGCCAAGCGCCGCAAGGCCTCGGTACTTTTTGCGGAGAGCACCAGCAACTGTGCGCCGTCGGCGTCGTCCTTGTTACGCAGTGCGCCGGCCGCGGATGAAGCCTGTGCATCAGGCACCTCCTGCACGATCACATGCGCGTTGGTTCCGCCGAATGAAAATGCGCTGATGCCCGCCATGCGCGGCTGCGCGCCGGCAGGCCAATCCTGGGGCTGCGCCGGGATGGCGCAACGCGACCCGTCCAGGGAAATGTTCGGATTAAGCTGCTGCAAGTGCAGGTGACGCGGGATGCGCCGATGCTGCAAGGCCAGCACGACCTTGATCAGCCCGGCGATGCCGGCCGCCGGTTCCAGGTGGCCGATATTGGTTTTCACCGACCCGATCCAGAGGGTTGGATCGGTATCGGAAGGCGCGCCGTACACCGCCTTGAGCGCGCTCATTTCGATCGGGTCGCCTAGGTTGGTCCCAGTGCCATGCGCCTCGATGTAGCTGATGCGGCCGGGTTCGACCCCGGCCGACCGCAGCGCCTGCCGCGCCGCCGCCTGCTGCGCCAGGCCGTTGGGAGCGGTCAGGCCGTTGCTCCTGCCATCCTGGTTGACCGCGCTGCCCGCCACTAGGGCAAGCACCCGGCCCTGGTCGCGCAACGCATCCGCATGGCGCTTGAGGATGACGACGCCGCAGCCTTCGCTGCGCACATAGCCGTCGGCGCCGGCATCGAAAGTCTTGCAACGGCCGTTGGGCGACGTCATGTTCGCCTGGGAAAACATCAGCGTCGTGTCCGGCGTCAGGATCAGGTTGACGCCGCCGACGATGGCCAGATCGGACTCACCGCTGCGCAGGCTGGCGCAAGCCTGATGCAGGGCGACCAGCGACGAAGAACACGCGGTATCGACTGCCCAGCTCGGCCCTTGCAGGTCCAGAAAATAAGAAATGCGGCAGGCGGCAATGCTGTAGGAAGTGCCGGTTCCTGAATAAGCATCGGTGCCGGCATGGTGGTCGAGCTGCAACTGCCGATAATCGTTGCTGCTGATGCCGACGAACACGCCGGTCTTGCTGCCGGCCAGCGTATCGGGCGGAATACCGGCGTCTTCCAGCGCGTGCCAGGCGGTTTCCAGCAACAGGCGCTGCTGCGGGTCCATGCTTTGCGCCTCGCGCGGCGACACCCCGAAAAACTGCGCATCGAACTCATCGACGCCGTCCACGAAACCGCCCCAACGGGTATTCATCTTGCCGTGCGCCGCACCGGCTGCATCATAGTATTGATCGACAGGCCAGCGCGATGCCGGCACCTCGGTAATGGCGTCGGTTCCGCTTTGCAGCAAGTCCCAGTATGCATCGACCGACGATGCGCCGGGAAAACGGCAAGCCATGCCGAGGATGGCCAGCGGCTCGCTCGCACTGTCGGCAACGCGCGCCGGCGCTTGACTCTTGGCCCGCGTGTCAATACCGGCCAGGTGCTGCGCCAGGTCTCCAATATTCGAATAGCTGTACAGCGCGGCCGGTTCAACGGTTGTCTTGAGCTGCTCAGACAACTCGCCGGACAGGCGTACCATGTCCATCGAATCCAGGCCCAAACTATTAAACGCAAGATCGCTCCCTACCTGCTCCATGGACAAGCCCTTGGCATTTGCAATCTTGCCGGCCAGCCAGCCGGCGATGGCCAAATACCGTTCGCGCGCAGCCATGTCGCCAGAGCTGCCATCAGGCTTGGGCGCAGACGCTTGCGCATGCAATGCATACAGCGGCTCGAATCGGCGTTCCAGATAATCCGCGCGGCAAGCCTTGCGCTGGATCTTCCCGCTCGACGTGATATGGACGCTGGCTGGCTTGAGCAACAGAATGTCGTACACCGCCAAGCCATGGCGTTCCGCAATCGCTGAACGGATGGCCTGTATGACTTCTGCGCCGTCGAACTTCTTGCGTTGCGAACGCCGGATTTCCTGGACGATGACCAGCTTTTCCTCATTGCCGGCCTCAACCGAAAAGGCCGCCCCGTGCCCGATCTCCAAAGCCGGATGCGCCCGGCACACCGTATGTTCGATATCCTGCGGATAATGGTTCTGGCCGCGAATGATGATCAAGTCCTTGATGCGGCCGGTGATGTGCAACTCGCCTTGCAACATAACGCCGAGATCGCCGGTGCGCAGATACGGCCCCTTGCCGTTGGCCAGGTGGGCTTGAAAGGTGTGAGCGGTTTCTTCCGGACGCTGCCAGTAACCGGCAGCAACCGTCGGACCTTGGATCCAGATTTCGCCGACTTCGCCCTCTTCGCAAGGACTGCATGAATCCGGTGTCACGATAACGATGTCAGTACCCGGCAGGCACGGCCCGCAACTGACAAGCGCGTGATTCAAGGCATGCGCCTCGTCAAGCGGCATAAAGCGGCCGTGCTTCCATGCCTGCTGATCGGCGCCTCGGACCGGCGCCCCATTAAGCCTGGCATGCCGCACCACAAGCAGGGTGGCTTCGGCCAATCCGTAGCAGGGATTCATCGCTTCCGGCCGGAAGCCGCAAGGCAGAAAGCGCGCCGCGAAACGGGAGAGGGTATCCGCGTGCACCGGTTCCGCCGCGTTCGCCGCCATCGTCCAGCACGACAAATCCAGCGCCGGCCCCGGCGCCTCGTCGGACGTGGCGGCGCACAATTCATAGGCGAAATTCGGCGCGAAGGAAGCTGTGCCCCGATATCGGCTGATGGCGGCCAGCCAGCGCAACGGTTTCTGCAAAAATGCCATCGGCGGCATCAACACGATGGTCGCGCCCAGGAACAACGGTTCGATGACGCATCCGATCAACCCCATGTCGTGGAACAGCGGCAGCCAGGTGACGTAGACTTCCTCGTTCTCGGGCTCCAGTGCGCCTCGAACGCTTTCGCAATACGCCAGCAGATTGCCGTGTGTAACCATTACGCCGCGCGGCTGGCTGGTCGAACCGGATGTGTATTGCAGATAAGCCAGTGTGCCGGATTTCAGGTCCGGTTTCATCCAGTCACCTTCCCGCAAGGCCGTCATTTCATCAATAGCGACGAGCCGGCAGTCCTGTTCGTCGGAAAAAAATCGGGCCAGCTTGGCCTGCGTGTTTTTCACGCTGGAGGAATTCGCGAGTACGATGGCCCGCGCACCGCTATCCTCGATGATCTGCACCACGCGTTGCGCGTGCGTGCTGCTGGTGGCGGGAAAAACCGGCACGGGAATCGCCTGTGCATACACGCAGCCGAGAAAGGCTACCACGTAATCAATACCCGACGGCAGCATCAGCAGAACGGATTGCCCGGCCAGATCTTCTGCCTGGATACGGGCTGCGAAAATGCGCGCGTGCCGGTCCAGCTCAGCGTAGGTTAAACGGCCGCCTTCAGTTTCTCCGTCAGGCAAAAATATCAGGGCGGCCCGGTCCGGCTGCCGTTCGGCCTGATGACGCATCATCTCGACCAAACTCTCGAACTTTGGACGTGCCGTTACCCCTGGCCCCGATTCGATCGGCTCCATCATGTCTCCTCCTATGTCCCCACCTCGCCCCGATCAATGTCGGGCTATTTGCGTTTTCTGGTGCAAAATATTTTTGTTTCCCGGCCACTCATTGGAGGTGGTCCAGTGCACGGTAATTTTTATTAAAAGCAATTACAAATGTTTTTTAAGGAATAACGGCTCTTTTTAATGGGCAGCCGCAATGCCGCTGTTCCATGACTCTCTCCTTGATTTGAGAAAAATTTTCCGTATGCAAATACTCCGTGGCTGATATGGGCAAATACGGCATTTGAGCCTCTAAATAAATGCACTGGCGTGGTTGCTTCTCCTTGCCGTACTCTTCGTACTGTCTGCGTAGGCCCTCCGGCCAGCGGCATTTGTTTAGAGATCTTAAGTAGATGCAGATGCGCGAACAGCTTCCTCTCAATTAACGATATAAGGGTTAAGAAATGCGGAGAAAAAGCAATCAACAGACCTGAAAAATATATTTCCAGCTTGATAGCTCTTTGTAGCGTTTTTCACAAGATAACTCTTCTCTCAAAATTTGCAGCTACTCACTTGAGTAGTTGCGAAAAACGTCGCATCCTGACCGAAGAGCAGACAGGCAGGACATATATTCCGGGCGCCGCCGTTTGCAACTGTTGAATGCCTACGTTTCAGCTTACGTAAAACAGCTTTCAACTTGCTTACAATGGCTTATCAATAGCGGGAGCAAAGATCAGCATACGGATGCCACAATGCACACAAGAGCTTGTGATGAATTTATGTTGCCGAAGGACAAGAAGTCACAACAAGTCCAGCGGTTCTATTAAAATACTTGCAGGGAGACTATAAAAATATCAAATTCCGAAACAGGCCCAAGCTATGTCTCGCCCCATCGTCATCGTCCCGTCCTGCACCCGCGACCTCGGTCACCACTCGTATTCGGTCGTGCAAATGAAATACTCCGACGCGGTATTTCTCGGCGCCGATTGCATGCCGCTGATATTGCCGGCGATGGGCAGCCAAATCGATTGGGAGGCAGTGCTGGGCGCCGCCGATGGCGTGATGCTGACCGGCTCGGCATCCAACGTGCATCCCAGTCATTTTGGACAGGAGGTGCATGATCCTACGTTACCGCTCGATGCCGCGCGCGACGCCACCACCCTCCCCTTGATCCGGGCCGCAATAGCGCGGGGAATTCCGCTTCTGGCGATTTGCCGCGGCGCACAAGAGATCAATGTCGCGCTGGGCGGCAGCCTGCATCAGGCGGTGCACGAAGTGCCGGGCATGATGGATCATCGCGACGACGGCAACGCGCCGCTCGAACAGCAATACGGACCGGCACACCGCGTGACGATCGAACCCGGCGGCTGCATGGCGCAGATTCTCGGCGCCGGCGGCATCATGGTCAATTCGCTGCACGGCCAAGGCCTCGACAGGCTGGCCGAAGGCTTGCGTGTGGAAGCGCGGGCCGATGACGGTTTGGTCGAGGCCTACAGCATCGCCCATGCCCCAGGCTTTACGCTGGCCTTGCAATGGCATCCGGAATGGCGTGTTACTGAAAATCCCGATTCAATCAAATTGTTCGCCGCATTCGGTGCGGCTTGCCGGCAATATCGATCACAGAAGCAAGGAGGCGCGCATGAAGACGTTTGAACCATGGGCGCGGCACGTGCCCTAGCGTCGCTCGACAGGACGCCAAACAACATCAAGAATAGTGTACGAGTCGCCAAACAAGAGAGAACATCATGTCCTTACGCGAAAACTTCACCTACAACGACATGGACCTGTGGCTGAATGAAAAGCGGGTCACTGAAATCGAATGCCTGGTGCCGGACTTGACCGGCGTTGCACGCGGCAAAATCCTGCCGCGCACCAAGTTCACCGAAGAGCGCGGCATGCGCATGCCGGAAGCTGTGCTCGGGATGACGGTCACCGGCAACTATCCAACCGATGACGCGGCGTATGACCGTGCCATCTCGGCCACCGACCGCGACATGATCCTGCGCGCCGACCCCAACACCATCACGCTGGTGCCGTGGGCGATCGATCCAACCGCGCAGGTGATCCACGATTGCTTCTTCAGCGACGGCACGATGGTCGACTTCGCGCCGCGCACAGTACTGCGCCGGGTCCTGCAGTTGTATGCCGACAAAGGCTGGTCGCCGGTCGTCGCGCCCGAGCTGGAGTTCTACCTGACCGCCAAGAATACCGATCCGGACCTGCCCTTGCGCCCGCCGGTCGGACGCAGCGGCCGCGCCGAAACCAGCCGCCAGATTTACAGCATCGATGCGGTCAATGACTTCGACCCGCTGTTCGAAGACATCTACGATTATTGCGAATTGATGCAGCTCGATGTCGACACCCTGATCCATGAAATCGGCGCCGGTCAGATGGAAATCAACTTCCTGCACGGCGAACCGCTGGGCCTGGCTGATAAGGTGTTCTTCTTCAAACGCACCTTGCGCGAAGCGGCCTTGAAGCATGACATGTACGCCACCTTCATGGCCAAGCCGATGACCGGCGAACCCGGCTCAGCCATGCACATACATCAGAGCGTGGTCGACACCAAGACCGGGCAGAATATTTTCAGCAACCCGGACGGCACGACGTCGATCCGGTTCGCGCACTACATCGGCGGCTTGCAGCGCTATATGCCGGCGGCGATGGCGATCGTGGCGCCCTACGTAAACTCGTATCGCCGCATCGTGCGCCACACCGCTGCGCCGATCAATATCCAGTGGGGCCGCGACAACCGCACCGTGGGATTTCGCGTGCCGGAAGCCGGACCGCAAGACCGGCGCATTGAAAACCGCGTGGTCGGCGCCGATGCCAACCCTTACCTGGCGCTGGCCGTCACGCTGGCATGCGGCTACCTCGGCATGACGGAACAATTGGAGCCGACGCCGATAACGGTCGATAGCGCCTATGACCTGGATTATCAACTGCCGCAAAGCCTGTCCGAAGCGCTCGACGGCCTGCGCGCCGAACACAAGCTGCGCTACGTATTGGGCGATCGCTTCATCGACGTGTATGCAGCGATCAAGGATCTGGAATATGCCGAGTTCATGCGGGTGATCAGCCCGTGGGAACGCGAGCACCTGCTGTTGCACGTGTAATCGAAAAGCGCAAAAAAACCGAAAGCCGATCATGCATCCAGACACACGCGCCCCCGCGGCAATCACCGCGCCTCCGCCCCCCGAACGGCAAGCGCAAGTCGATACCCGCGCGATCCAGCAACTCGACAGTGCGCATTATCTGCACCCCTTCACCGACTTCAAATCGCTTGCCGGCCATGGGGCGCGGGTGATGGTCAAGGGCGACGGCATTTACCTCTGGGATTCGGAAGGCAAGCGCCTGATCGACGGCATGTCGGGTCTGTGGTGCGTCAATGCCGGCTATGGCCGCAGCAGCATTGCCGATGCGGTGCATGCGCAAATGCAGCAACTGCCTTTTTACAACAGCTTTTTCCAGACCACCAACCTGCCGGCAGTGCAACTGGCGGCCGTGCTGGCCGACATTTCGCCGCCGCAGTTCCAGCACGTCTTCTTCACCGGCTCCGGCTCCGAAGGCAACGACACCATCGTGCGCATGGTGCGCCGCTACTGGGATCTGCAAGGCCAGCCCGAGCGCCAGGTCATCATCAGTCGCCACAACGCCTATCACGGCAGCACGATGGCCGGCGCCTCGCTGGGCGGAATGTCCTACATGCATGCGCAAGGCGGCCTGCCTATTCCCGGTATCGCGCACATCGGACAGCCGTATTACCTGGAAGGCGGCAAGGGCAGGACGCCGGAAGAATTCGGGCTGGAAGCGGCGTCGTGGCTGGAGCAGAAAATCCTCGAGGTCGGCGCCGGCAAGGTGGCCGCGTTCATCGGCGAACCGGTCCAGGGCGCGGGCGGCGTGATCATCCCGCCGTCGACCTATTGGCCGGAAATCCAACGCATCTGCGACAGGTACGGCATCCTGCTGGTGACCGATGAAGTGATTTGCGGTTTCGGGCGCCTGGGCCATTGGTTCGGCTGTGAATACTTCGGCATCAAACCCGACCTGATGACCTTTGCCAAGGGCGTGACGTCCGGCTACGTGCCGCTGGGCGGCGTGATGGTAGGCGACCGCGTGGCCGAGGTCTTGATAGAAAAAGGCGGCGATTTCAACCACGGCTTCACCTATTCCGGCCATCCGGTGGCATGCGCCGCAGCATTGGAAAACATCCGCATCCTGCGCGCCGAAAAACTGGTCGAGCAGGTGCGCGACGATACCGGCCCCTACCTGAAGCGGAAATTCGAAGCGCTGGCCGAGCATCCGCTGGTTGGCATGGCAGAAACCGCCGGCTTCGTAGCCGGCCTGGTGCTGGTGAAGAAAAAGGCCGCCGATGTGCATGACTGCGAATTGTTCGCGCCGGAAGCGGATGTGGGCATGATCTGCCGCGGCCACATGTTCGGCAACGGCATGATCATGCGCGCGGTCGGCAACCGCATGATCATTGCGCCGCCGCTGGTGATGACGCCCGCGCAAATCGATGAGATGACGGGCCTGATTCGCGACTGTCTCGACAAGACCCTGACCGACCTGAAGCAGCGAGGATTGATGTAAGAGCAATGCGCGCTTGCTCGCCTTGAAACTTAATTTACGCAGCCCCGTAGTCTGGAAAGCACATCATGGAACATCAAAAAATCGATTGGCACGCACGCGCTGCAGGATTGCAAGCCGACGGCCGGGCGCATATCGACGGAAGGCGGACCGATGCGCGCTCCGGTGCGGTATTCGACTGCATCTCACCCATCAATGGCCGCAAGCTGGCCGATGTGGCGCGCTGCGTTGCCGAAGATATCGATGACGCCGTGTCTGCCGCACGCAATGCATTCGAGGATCGCCGTTGGGCCGGCTTGGCGCCGGCGGTGCGCAAGCGCACGCTGATCCGGTTCGCCGACCTGATCGCCCGATATGGCGACGAACTTGCCCTGCTGGAAACACTCGACATGGGCAAGCCGATCAGGCACAGCCGCAGCGTCGACGTGGCGGCAACCGCCAATTGCATCCGCTGGTACGGCGAGGCGGTGGACAAGCTATACGACCAAATCGCCCCGACCGCCGACACCAGCCTGGCCCTGATCACGCGCGAGCCGGTCGGCGTGGTAGCGGCCATCGTGCCGTGGAATTATCCGATGATCATGGCCGCCTGGAAAATCGCGCCGGCGCTCGCGGCCGGCAACAGCGTCGTGTTGAAGCCATCGGAAAAATCCCCGCTCAGCGCCTTGCGCCTGGCCGACATCGCGCTGAAAGCAGGCCTGCCGCCGGGCGTATTCAGCGTGGTGCCGGGCTACGGCAATGAAGCCGGCAGCGCGCTGGCATTGCACATGGATGTCGACTGCCTCGGCTTTACCGGCTCGACGCGGGTCGGCAAGCAGATCATGCAGTATGCCGGCCAATCCAACCTGAAGCGCGTATGGACCGAATTGGGCGGCAAGTCGCCCAATATCGTCTGCGCCGATTGTCCCGACCTGAATGCCGCGGTACGCGCCGCGGTCGGTTCGATCTACTTCAACCAGGGTGAAAGCTGCAACGCACCCTCGCGCCTGTTTGTCGAGGCGACGATCAAGGATCGCTTCCTGGAAAAAGCACTGGCGATGGTGCCTGATTTCCAGCCCGGCGATCCCTTGGACGAAACGACCGTGATGGGAGCGATCGTGGACCGCACCCAATTGAACACGGTGCTGGGCTTCATTGAATCCGGCAAGGCGGAAGGCGCGCAATTATTGGCCGGCGGCGAACAGGTGCGCATCGAGAGCGGCGGATTTTACGTCGCGCCGACCTTGTTCGACCGGGTCGACGGCACGATGAAGATCGCGCGCGAAGAGATTTTCGGGCCGGTGTTGTCGGTGCTCTCTTTCAGCGACATCGAGGAAGCGATCCGGCAGGCCAATGCCACGCCCTATGGCCTGCAAGCCGCGGTGTGGACCGCGGATCTCCGCAAAGCACATCAAACGGCACGCGCGTTGCGGGCCGGCACGGTGCATGTGAACCAGTATGACGAAGACGACATCACGGTGCCATTCGGCGGCTATAAGCAATCGGGCAACGGGCGCGACAAATCCTTGCACGCCATCGACAAGTACACCGAACTGAAAACCACCTGGATCAAGATCAGCTGAGAAGCTGCCGCCATCACAGGCTCCAACTACCTTCAGGAAAACCTTGCACTGAAAAAGTCTTTCGCCCTGAACAAACGAGCCAATGCCGTATCTGATACATCACTGGACTTGAAGGATGAATTAGGTCAGAGAGGCAAATTGATGAGATCCGGGCGCATTCAAAATCTGATAGCTGGCTTTCTATCTTTACTGGGAATAAGTGCCATTGCCGGCTGGATATTTCATGTGCCCTGGATGATCCAGATTCATCCAGACTTTGTCGGCATGACCTTCAATACCGGACTGTGCTTCATACTGACGGGCATCGCCATCCTTTCTCCTGATTTATGGATTCGCCACTATTCCCATGTCCAGAAAGGAATTGGATGGTTTCTCATCCTTCTTGCGACAGTCGTGCTGGCCGAAACGGTATTCAACCTCGATCTCGTAGTTGACTTTCCATCATTTTTTCAATGGCTGGGAGACGACAATCGCTGGCCAGGGAGAATGGCGCCCAACACATGCATAGGATTTATCCTCGCCGGCACGGTTCTCATTCAGGCGCAGCATGTTCAGACGCGAACAGCCGGCCTTGTCATTCAAGTCGCCACGCTTGCCTTGCTCCTGGTCGGTTTGAGCGGCATAGTGGGTTACTCTCTGAAACTCGAATCCTTCTATTCGTGGTTCCATGCGGGCCGAATGGCAATCCATACCGCAATCGGAATGGCACTGGCTGGAGTGGCTTTCTGGTTGGGTTGGTACCGTGCGGAATGGCATCAAAAGCGAAATCATTTATTTAGTGACGATGAACGGATCAGCTTCCTGGGAGGCGCAATCCTTGTCACTTTTGTATTTACCACCGGGCTGGCTGGATTTACTGCTTACCAAGGGACTCTTGACAAGGCGTTGCGCAGCAGTCTGAGGTTGTCGCTGGAACACCAGGTTTCCACCTTCCAGATTCTCGTCGACCAAGCCGTAAGCAGGACAGAAAGCACCGCACACCGTCCGGGTATGGTCAGATACATGAATGAGCTTACGACAAATTCGCAAGATATCTCGGCGATAAACCACTTGAGAGAAATTGCGGATAACGTCGTTACAGCAGGCTTCTCTGGCATCGCCTTGTATGATAGGAGCGGCCGGGAATTGGTACGGTCGGGAAGATTCGTGCAGGCCCCGGACATGTCGGTCGATTTAAGAATGCACATTCCTGCATGGTTGCTTTGGGACGGAGCGCTATACCTGAATGCCAGGTCCGCGATAGTTCATAACGGGACCGAAATAGGCACTCTTGTCGCAGAACAACCTTTGCCGCTCATTACGAAGATTCTCTCTAAAAACTATAACTATGGGGAGACCGGCGAAATACGTGTCTGCAGAGGACAGGAAGACCGGCTGCAGTGCTTTCCGCACCGTTTCAAAGACAAGGTCGAGACGACATCGCGCTACAATCAGGAAGGAAAATTGCTGCCGGCAAGTTACGCGGTCGATGGAAGAACCGGCATTATCGAAGCGCGGGATTACGGTGATCATAATGTCGTCGCAGCCTATGCTCCCATCAACCAGCATGGCCTGGGCATGGTGGCGAAACAGGATACTGAAGAATTCTATCTGCCGCTGCGAGGTCAGATTCAACGGCTCATCCCTTTGCTGGTCTTATCCATTATGACGGGAGTAATACTATTGCGCTCCCAGCTCAGACCGATCGTAAGAAAAATGCTGGTTTCGGAAGACGCGCTATCTCACGAAAAAGAACGATTGCGCGTCACCCTCGAATCCATCGGCGATGGGGTTATCACAACAGATACGGATGAGCGCGTTACCTACTTGAACCCTGTCGCCGAAACGATGACAGGCTGGCGGACTCAGGAAGCTAAAGGTCTGCCACTATCCGAGGTATTCCGTATCGTTCATGAGGAAACACGGCATGTTGCCAAGAACCCGGTGGAAGCCATATTGCATGGACACAAGCTTGCCAAACTCCCCAATCATACCGTTCTGATTCGACGCGATGGGGCCGAATGTGCGATAGAAGACGCGGCAACCCCTATCCTGAACCAGGACAAAAAAATTATCGGTGTCGTGCTGGTGTTTCATGACGTCACGGCAGCTCGCAAGATGACGGCGGAAATCTCTTATCAGGCAACACACGATGCGTTGACGGGCCTCTTGAACCGTCGCGAATTCGAGCGCCGGCTGAGTCAGTCTTTGCAAAGCGGGCACAGGGAGGGGAAAAGGCATGCCCTGCTGTATCTCGATCTCGACCAGTTCAAAGTGGTGAACGATACGTGCGGACATGTTGCCGGCGATGAATTACTGCGGCAATTGACGACCGTATTGCTTAAGCACACGCGTCAAAACGATGCCTTGGCGCGCCTTGGAGGAGATGAATTCGGCGTGCTGCTGGATAGCTGCCCTCCTGATGTCAGCCTGGATATCGCTGAAGCTCTGCGCAATGCCGTATGTAATTTTCGTTTCGCCTGGCAGAACAAAACATTTTCTATTGGTGCAAGTATCGGCTTGGTCAATTTCGGCGATGGCGGTCTTTCTCTTGAAAATATTCTCAGCGCCGCCGACGCCGCCTGCTACGTTGCCAAAGACAGGGGACGCAACCGCATCCATGTCTATTATGCGGAAGACACCGACCTGGTGAAGCGCTATGGCGAGATGAGTTGGATAAGCCGTATCCAGGCTGCGCTGGATGAAAACCGTTTCATGCTTTACACGCAAAAAACAGTGGCAATCGGCGCCAACAAGGAAGATGGAGATCATCATGAAGTATTGATTCGAATGCGCGACGAAACGGGCGACCTCGTTCTGCCGATGGCATTCATTCCGGCTGCGGAACGCTACAATTTGATGCCCGCCCTGGACCGCTGGGTCATCCAGACGGCTTTCGCGCAATATGCCAAAGACAGGAAGCATGGCCGCATGATCCGGATGCGCGCCATCAATCTTTCCGGCGCTTCCATCGGCGCCCCGCACCTTTTGGCATTCATTCGAAAACAGTTCGAAGTATTTCAGGTTCCGCCTGAAATTATCTGCTTTGAAGTCACGGAAACATCGGCAATTGCCAACCTGAGCCAGGCCGCGATACTGATTCGGGATTTGAAAGCTCTGGGATGCCGTTTTGCGCTCGATGATTTCGGCAGCGGCATGTCTTCGTTCGCTTACCTGAAGCATTTGCCGGTCGATTTCCTGAAAATCGACGGCAGCTTCGTCAAAGACATGATCGACGATCCGATTGACCGCGCCATGGTGGAGGCCATCAACAATATCGGTCATGTGATGGGAATCCAGACCATAGCGGAATTCGTCAGCAACAAGGAAATTCTGGAGGCATTGGAACAGATCGGCGTCGATTTTGCGCAAGGCTTTGGTATCGAAGAACCGATACCGATATGAAAAATATAAAGGCTCATGGAGGCAACTTCGCTCCAATGAAAAACGTTTTCGCTATCTAGAGCATTTTTAGCCTGACCGTGCGGAGTCAAGGTCAGGCCGAGGAGCGGACGCGTACAGGCGTACGCCGAGCACCGGAGACCTGCGATTGGCCCATACGGTCAGGCTAAAAATGCTCTAGAGCGGTTCGCGATTTAATGTAAGGTGTAGCCGCAATGCTTGAACCAGC
>CBIHON010000014.1:0-113268 GCA_966211965.1 uncultured Burkholderiales bacterium
CCGCTGGTGCCGCTGGTGCCGCTGGTGCCGCTGGTGCCGCTGGTGCCGCTGGTGCCGCCAGACGAACTAGCAGAGTCACCCCCACCGGAAAGACAATAGCCTCCTGTAAGACTGAAGAATGTTTCACAGCCGGCCTCAGGACCATCACCAACGCAAAACCTGTCAGTAGCCGCCGCCTCACATCCCTCAAGGCAGATCTTTGCCCCTATGTCATAGCCAGTCGAAGCGCTACCCCCATCGCCGCCAGCCCTACATACCGCAGTAACCGTCGCGAAAAGCTGGGACGGATTATTGAATCTTGATGCATAGCACCAACACCAGCCTTCTCCACACTGATTAATGCTAGGACTGTCCCAACCGTAAGGCGCGCCGAATCGCACCGTAGCTGCACAGGCATCACCAGCACTACTAAACGTCCCATCCACGTTAGGCGCATTCCAGAGCGCGGATGCGTCAAAACTGGCGAGACAGAGCACCAGCAGCAAGCAACGTTTAAGAAGTGAGAGGCGCATTAGTCGTTAAAGAGAATATAGAACGCAGCACACACCGAAACGAGAACAATCAAGCCCATAGCAAATGCCCCCCCAATAAAACGCCGATCAATGCACCAGCAAATCATCAACGCAGATTTTCAAATCACGTGCGGGATCGCACGGTTCAAGAACGGGAACTTGCTGACCGTCTGAATAAATGCAACGGCGTGCATTGCAACGCTCATCCCAAGAGTGAGAAGCGCACGCGAAACAAACGGCACTCAGCCCAATCAAACACACGCGTATGCAAAAGATGACCCAAGACATACCGCCCCCACAAAAAAGGACGGGAGCCGAAGCCCCCGCCATTGAGGATTACAACGCCGCCGCAATCCACTTGAACACGCGGGTTCCGACCTTCATCACCAGATAGGCCGCACCCACCACGGCAACAGCCGCTCCAGCGTCAGTGATCGCAGTAACGACAGACGCGGTATCGATGGCGGCATGCGCCGAACCAACGAGCGCACCCGCACCAACAGCCGACGACGCGGCAACCTTTCCGGCTTTCTTGAACATCGCTTTAACTTTCATCTGCATTTACATTCCCTTCAAAAGTACGAGCCACTTGTTTAAAAACCCAAGCTATCGCAAACAGCCCAGCTACAGCCGCAGAGATAACAAGGGCATCATTCGGCGTCATATCGAGTAGCGGCCCTAAAGCTGAATCTGACGCCGATTCCATCACGTAGGCATGCATCGTGACGAGATTTCCAGCAGAGCCATCAACCGTGGTGCAGGGAAGCGTGCGGCCGCCCGTGGTAATCGGCGTGCCGGTTGTGCTGCATACGGCGATAGCCTGCATTGAAGCCATGATTAGGACGCCGCTTTTTCCGGCGATTTGGACGGCGCAGCAGCAGCCGCAGCAGTAGAGGAAGGCGCTTTCGGTGCGCCGGGTTCACCCCAAGCATGCAAGGCAGTGATGCGCGGGACCACGAGACGTTCAAAGGACACGCCGAGTTCGAACTCTGCCAAGTACTTACCCGGCGTAGTCTTTTCCGCTATCTCTTTCGGTAAATTCAGTTCGCCGATTTGCACACTTTGATCCGGGCCGCGTACAACGCATTGCGCCTTGTGTATTGCGTAATCATTCCCGGTTTTTTTGCTTTTTCCGGATTGGATGTTGATGCCGACGATTTCAATTAAATGCTTGTTGTCTACTGCAGCCATGATGAGGCTCCCTTAGTTTGAGGTTGGAACGAAGGTGTAAAAATGGGCAAGTCGCCCTTGCTTATGAATGCGCTTTTTTGCGCGTGCTATTGCCACCGTTGCTTTTGTGGCAGATTCGGTAAGGATGGTCAGACGTTCACCGTTAGGCCGGAAGACGTGGACACGAAAATCTTGTTTTAGTGGGCGCGGCATTAATTCAACCCTTGCATGGCGGCGAGATTCCCTGCGATGTGCTGGACGTGCAGCCACTCATCGAGAGAGAGAATCGTGCACAGGTTCAGCGCATGGGAGAAGCCGACGAAGTAGGAAAGCGGGAAATCGTTTTTCCCGTCGAGCACGGCGGCACGCATGGCGAGCCACAACAGGCGTGCAGCAGAAAGGGAATCTGCATCCGCATCGAGCAGGGAATCACTGGCGCGCAGGCAGTGAGGGCAGGTATTGGACATTACAGGCCGCAACTTTCCGCCGTACCGCCGCGCACCACGCAGGCGAGTTTTTCACGATTGACTTGTTCGACATCATGCCCAGCCTGATAAGCGGATGCGGCGCTGGCGGCATCGGTTTTCAGGTCAATGAAAAGGGGAATGGCGACGGCGGCGAGAATGGCCAGGATGATGACCACGACGATGAGTTCCACTAGGGTGAAACCTTGAGACTTAGTACGCATTACCGCCCCCCGCGATACCGCCGAACCGAGAGATATACTTAACCAACCATGGCAACCTTCGAAAATCCGGTTCTGAAAGGAGCACATCATGAATTCCACCTGCATCGACGGCGTAACACCCGCGCAGTTCGACCGCCAAATCGTGAAGGCACTCAAATTGAAAAGCGCCACTGACGAGACGCTGAGCGCTGAACGCATGATCGCTGGCGTACGAAATGAGGCAGGAGAGCTTTACAGGAAAATCGGGGCGACAAGCCCGAAGGAGTTCATGAAAATGACTGAGGTACTGGAAGACCTTGGCCTCAGGGACGAACTGGAAATGACAACGAAGCGGAGACATGGATGCGACCTGATCTTCACGCAAAGAGAGGAACTGGCCTTTGGAAAGCGCTGACATAGACATGATCACCATGCCCCCGCCATGCCACCCGCACAATGAAGGCAGTCAGCGTAATAACGATCAGACTTCAAAAGAGCCTGTTTAGACATAGACTCATCAAGCCGACGAGCGTAGAACCACATAAGCGACGACATCACCACGCCCCCGCCATGCCGCCGAGGTCATGCAGACGGAGCGCAACCGATGGAGAAGCGAAACGGCGAGCGGGAATTGATGCGGCACTGAGCCGGTACGCAGCGAGCGCCGAGCGGAACAGCGAGTACCGGAAAAGCTGTGCTGGTGACTTTGTTATAGGCATGGCAGGCCTCAAAAGTTTACGATTTACGCGGTATACGCTATGGTTTACCCATAAGGCGGTTTTGACTTAGACAAATCCGTCTAATTAAGATGTTAGGCGAATCTGTCTAAGATTGTCAATTGGGAATTGCTATGAGTTATCTTGAGGTAATAGCTAAAGCTTTAAAGGGACGCTCTGTAAATGCGACAGCAAAGGCATGGAATATTCAACAGAGGACACTTGACCGCTACGTGAAAGCAGAAATGTTGCCAACCTTCAGCGCAGCAATACGAATTGCAGATGAAGCAGGTATTTCCTATGAAGAAATGTTGCGAACTCTCGCAGTTGAGGAAGAGAAGAGAAAGTCAAAAGTAGTGTACAATACCGACCGCGCTGATGTAGCTCAGTCGGTAGAGCAACTGATTCGTAATCAGTAGGTCGGACGTTCGATTCGTCTCATCAGCACCAATAAAATTAAGGGCTTACAGAAATGTAAGCCCTTTTCTTTTTGGGGGGCAACCATGTGTTAACTTTGGCTGGTTGGCCGCATTGCTTGCGTCAACGGGTTTAGGTCTACGGATTCCTGCAAATGCTCGAGCGTATCGGTGCCGTAGCGGGGGGCAAGGGTTCGCCGCACCGGATCGCAAAAAACGCACTCCACCCTTGACCTGGCTACGGCACGTTTCCCGGACACGGCTCGCAAATAATCTGGCTTCGCGTTCGGAAAAATCGAGATAGTAGTTGGCAAGGTCGATACATATCAGAGCCTGTCATGACCTTAGACAGGCTCCATTGCCACATAATGATTAACACGGATCCCAAAGCGACGTTAAATTCAATGTCTTTTTCAGCGAACTAAAGTTATAGGACTTGGCCTGAGAGCAAAATTGATTCTTGCTGAGCGAGTATTCAACATTGAATACCGCCTTGCCTTTACTTGTAAAATAAGTCACGTAATTGCCGCATTCGCCATATTGGAAGCATTGTTCGTTGATCGCAAAATCAAAATCTTGCCAAAGATCCGGAATTTGATCGATGTCGTTTTTCAAGGCAATTGACAAACCTCTGGCGTGTGCTTGTTGCGCCAACCAGCGGTTGTAAGCCAACTGATCTGCTGCCGTCAACGGAAAGCCTGTGGCATTGGTGTAGCCGTCAACGTTGTCCGGTTCGATAGCGTCAAATCCTTTGGCTTTGCACATATCCATCCGCGCCGTCATGATCGGGGCCAGCAAGTCGATCCGGCGGATATCCAACCATTTCTCATCCGGCCAGCCATCCAAGACTTTGCCCAGGACCGCTGCAGGAAATTGCGCTGAGTCCGGACGCCCGTTCTCGTAGCTGCCGGCGCTGAAATAGCATATGGTGCGGCGACCTTGGGCATGAAGGGTGTCCATCGTACTTTGTGAAGTAGTAAATCCATCGATATCGTAGATACTTGCTGGAATGCTGGTGTTGATCGAAGATGCTCCCGAGTCAAACGCGAGCTGCCACTGCCAGCTCGCACCAGGTTCAGGTTTCCAGTAGGCAGTCGGGTTCGGCGACGGTATTGGCGCTGCCAGTATTGACACGCTCGCGGAAGCCGATTTGGTGACGTCAGCCTGCGATACCGCCTTGATCGTAACTGTGGCCGGGTTCGGTGCGCTCACAGGCGCCTTATACAAGCCGGTGGAGGAAATCGTGCCGACCGTTGCATTACCGCCGGCAATGCCGTTGACCGACCAGCTTATCCCTGTATTGCTTGATCCCTGCACGCTGGAAGAAAATTGCTGCGTCGCGCCGGTCGAAATACTCATGGAGGCCGGGGCGATCGATACACTGACACCTCCACCAGTCGGTACGGTGCCATAGGTCACAACGACAGCCTCATAATCGATATCGCAGACGTCGGCGGTGTTATTGGATAAAAGCTGTAGTCGAATTTGCCCGTCGCCCGAGCGGATATAATTCGCCAACGTACCCGAAACGTTAAATTGTAATAGCTGCCATGCTCCCCAATCCGGCGCTCCGGCGTTGGTGCCAATGATGACGTATGCGGCACGCGTCCAATCATAAATCTGCCATGTCCAAGTCTGAGTGGCGACTCTGGGGCCCTGATAATTTACCTTGACCTGCAAGCCAGTCACACTATTCGGCGCGATGTTGGCGGGAAGGGCGAAAACTTGATAGCCGGCGTATTTTTTACCGCCGCCAGGACCAAATTCCACGTACTTCTTCCAGTCATTTGATGAGCCGGATTGGTCCAGTATGGCAATGGAACTTGCAACAGACTGGCCGCCGTCAACACCGCTCGTAGTGCTATATGACGATGGAACCAAGGTTACTGTCGCCGCCTGCGTTGACGAAGCCACGCCAAATAGTGAAGCCAATGCCAAAAACAAAAACAAATTAAGCAGCTTGGCAAATCCATGTGCCTTGCTGGCATTTGATTGGGGTGTTCCACAAAAAAAATTACTATTTTTCATGATTTTTCTGAATTTTAAATAACACAGTTTTAATAAAGACCTCACACTTTTGCCGAATTGACATGTATGAAGTTGGCAAAGCACATAACAAGGCTATAATCGGCGCGAGCTTGGCCAAATCATTGACCTCGGGCTTTTCGTAGTGAGTGGCAATACGTTGGTACTGCTTGAATCGATTAATGCATCGCTCCACGCGCTTGAATTGCCATATGCCGCAGCATTGAATGCTTTGAGAATGCAGGTCGGTCGGCGTTTTATAGAGGTTTTAGTGTTAAACGCCGATTTAAAGATAGTAGTTAGTTAACAACATGCCTAACTTTATCAAATATTGTTTTTATAAGAATCAGTAGGATTACCTAGCTATAAATACTTATCACAAATCCAGGAATGTCCTGTTCCGTAAGTTCGTTGTAAAAAATAATAGGGTGAGGCGATAGAGCATTTTTAGCCTGACCGTACGGGCCAATCTCAGGTCTCCGGTGCTCGGCGTACGCCTGTACGCGTCCGCTCCTCGGCCTGACCTTGACTCCGCACGGTCAGGCTAAAAATGCTCTAGAAGGCGGCCGCCGGTTGCAGCGCTGAACGAACGGCGGTGCATGGCATGGCGGAATAATGGGGGCATAAAGCGGGACAAGATTCGAAGGGTGGCGGCGAAAGCTTGCCAATCCTTTTCATTTTTCTTGGCAATCGTTCAAAGATTGCACAAATGCTTGGGCATATCCGTTATATTTCCGAAAATGAATCCAAACAGAAAATTAACGGCTTTGCCCCACGGTTTTTCCATGATCGAAATGATGGCGGCAGTCGCCGTGATCGCCATTCTCGGCACGATGGCGCTGCCTTCCTTTATGGGGCGCATCGTCCGGCAGCAAATCGAGGCTTCCTATTCGCTGGCGGACGTGGCAAAGAAAAATATCGGGACATCCTGGACTTCCATGCAAAAGCTCCCGGTTGACAATGCGGAGGCCGGATTGCCGAGCGCCGACAAGATGGTCAATAACTATGTCAGCGCGCTATCCGTACAGAACGGTGTCATCAACATCACTTTCGGCAACAGCGCGCACTCCGCGATCAAGGGAAAAGTCCTGACGATGCGTCCCGCAGTCGTCGAGGATGCGCCTGTAGTGCCGGTGGCCTGGGTGTGCGGCAAGGCGCTGGGGCCGGACAAGATGGCGGTCAAGGGAAGCGACCAGACCACGGTTCCCGACACTTACCTGCCTTTGGATTGCCGCTTGATCAATCGATAAGCCTGAACAGAAAAGGGCCGACGAAGCCGCCAGCCCTTTTTGATTCCGATATCCAAAAAACTTTTGCTGCTGCGAAGCGCTTAACTGCGTTCCGCATCGGGCAGGACCACGTTCACATCCAGTACTTCCAGATTGCCTCGACGATCCAGCGAGAGCTTGATGTCGTCAGCGTTCACCTTGGTATATTTCGAGATGACCGCGATCAGTTCCTTGTGCAGCGCAGGGAGGAAATCGTATCCCTCTCGGCCGCTTCGCTCTCGGGCGATAATGATTTGCAGCCGCTCTTTGGCGGCCGACGCGCTTTTAGGCTTGCTGTTGAATAGAAACGAGAGTAAGGCCATCACTTCCCCCCAAACATCCGCTTGAGCAGACTTGGTTTTTCGTATGTGGTGAATCGAAGCGGAACATCCTTTCCGAGGAAGCGCGAGACCACGTCTTCATAGGCTTCCGAAACGTCGGTGCCTTTCATGTGGATTGCCGGGTTGCCCTGGTTTGATGCATGCAGTACAGATTCCGATTCGGGGATGATGCCGATCATCGGTATGCGTAAAATCTCCTGAACGTCGGTGTAGGAGAGCATCTCACCTGCCTCGACCCGTTTGGGGGAGTAGCGGGTGATCAATAGATGCTCCTTGACCGGCTCCCCGCCATTTTGCGCGCGGCGCGAGCGGGCCTGGATGATGCCGAGAATGCGGTCCGAATCGCGTACCGACGAGACTTCGGGATTGGTCACCACCAGCGCTTCGTCGGCAAACGCCAGCGCCATCAGGGCGCCGTGCTCGATGCCGGCAGGCGAATCGCAAACGATGTATTCAAAGCCCATCTTGATCAGATCGTTCAGTACGCGTTCAACGCCTTCTTCGGATAATGCATCCTTATCGCGTGTCTGGGATGCCGGCAGGATGAAAAGATTTTCGCAATGCTTGTCTTTGATGAGCGCCTGGTGCAGGCTCGCTTCTTTATTGATCACGTTGATCAGATCGTACACCACTCGGCGTTCGCAGCCCATAATCAAATCAAGGTTGCGCAGGCCCACATCGAAATCGAGCACGGCTGTTTTATGGCCGCGCAGGGCGAGGCCCGATGCAAAACTGGCGCTGGAGGTGGTCTTCCCGACACCACCTTTTCCGGACGTCACAACGATGATTTTTGCCACAAAAAGCTCCTTAGTTAATAAGTATTGCAGGCCAGGTCTGGCGCCGCCAAGGCGGCGCACTTTGCCTCGGACATATCGTCATGGCGGGACAGACGATGGCCGTCTAAAAAATCAGTTACGAGAAATCAGCTGCGGGAAACCGGATGCAAGGCCTGGATCTCGATGCGGTCGCCGACCCGGCGGACCTGGGTCGGATGACCCGGCACATTGGCGCCGAATCCGTTTTCAAATGTGCGATACACCCCGGCGATCGAGACCAGTTCCGCTTCCATGCTCATCGCAAAAATTCTTGATGCGGTATTGCCGGTAGCGCCCGCCAGCGCCCGGCCGCGCAAGGGGGCATAAATATGAATGCTGCCGTCGGCGATGAGTTCGGCGCCGTTGTTGACGGCGGCCGTCACGATCAAATCGGCATTGCGCGCATAAATGCGCTGGCCGGCACGCACGGGTGTGTCGACGATCATGGTCTCCGATGGCGCAGCTGCCGGTTGTGCTGCTGCGGTTTCGTGGACGATTTCCACCGGCTGCTGCTGTTGTTGCTGTTGTTGCTGCTGTTGGGGTATTTCGCGCGGCTGGCTGACCGCATCCAGGCTCAGTCCGTGCGCGATGATATGTGCCTGCATTTCCGGTGCGGCGTTGCGCACAGCAACGGCATTGAGCCGGTAGGATTTCAGCAGGCTGATCAAGGCTGGCCAGTCGATATTGTTGGTGTGCGGATCGAGTGCGCCGACATCGACCACTGCAAATTCATCGTCGAAAAAATCCGGCGTGCCGCCCGTCATGTCGTTCAAGGCTTGATTCAGGATGCCCAGGTCCGATTGATGCAGAATCGCGGAAATAGCCACGACTGTCGATATTTTTATTTCGATAGGTTTCGGCGTTTGGCTTTTGGACATGGCAACTAGATTGGAAATACGCCTTGGCCGGGCTGCGGGATGGTCGATACAGGAGGCAATCCGGATGGCTGACGCATGGTGGTTGGTACACGAGGTCTGCAAAAAAAGAAAAGGCTGGCAGGCGCGGAGCCGGCTAGCCTTTGTGCTCTTCATTATCTAAACAGCGCAACGGGCATATCACAGACCGTCCCAAAAAGTCGCATTATACATGCTGATCAGGTGGTCTTTGTTATGGCTTTGGCCAGTTATTTACGCGGGCGTTGTTTGGCTCCCGGCCTGGATTCTTGCGGCTTGCCGGCATGCATCCCGGCCGCAGCGGCATGCTGGCGGGGGCTGCCGCGGAGTGATTCGCTTTGAAGGTGCTGCCGATCCATTATGCAGACCAGCCGGATCGCCTCGCTGCAGTCCATACGATCAAGCGCGACGAGGTCAGTGCCTCATTCTCACGCCGCTCTTTGCATTGACTACCGCGTCGGCAACGGGGGACGGCGCTTCACTGTAATGCTTGAATTCCATCGTATAAGTCGCGCGTCCCTGGGTCAGCGAGCGCAGCGTGGTCGAATAGCCGAACATCTCGGCCAGTGGCACTTCGGCACGGATCGACTTGCCTGCGCCGCCCGGGATGTCGTCCATGCCTTGGATCATGCCGCGGCGCGCCGACAGGTCGCCGATCACGTCGCCCATTTTTTCTTCCGGCGTTTCCACCTCGACCGCCATCATCGGCTCCAGCAAGACCGGGCCGGCCTTGCGGCAGCCGTCCTTGAATGCCATTGAGGCCGCCATGCGGTAGGCGTTTTCGTTCGAATCGACTTCATGGTAGGAGCCGAAGGTCAGCGTCACCTTGACATCCACGACAGGATAGCCGGCCAGCACGCCCGAGGGCAGGGTTTCCAGCACGCCTTTTTCGACTGCCGGGATGAATTCGCGCGGCACCAGGCCGCCCTTGATCGCATCGATGAATTCGAAGCCCTTGCCGGGCGGCTGCGGCTCGATCTTCAGCACGACGTGGCCGTATTGGCCGCGTCCGCCGGTTTGCTTGATGAACTTGCCCTCGCTGGCTTCGCAGACCTTGCGTATGGTTTCGCGGTAGGCCACTTGCGGCTTGCCGACGTTGGCATCGACATGGAATTCGCGCCGCATCCGCTCCACCAGGATTTCCAGGTGCAGCTCGCCCATGCCGGAGATGATGGTCTGGCCCGATTCTTCATCGCTGGTGACGCGGAAGGAGGGATCTTCCTGGGCCAGTCGGTTCAGTGCGACGCTCATTTTTTCCTGGTCGGCCTTGGTTTTTGGTTCCACCGCTTGCGAAATCACCGGCTCCGGAAAGACCATGCGCTCCAGCGTGATCACGGCATTCGGATCGCATAGCGTGTCGCCGGTGGAGGCTTCTTTCAGGCCGACCGCCGCCGCAATGTCGCCGGCATGGACTTCGCTGATTTCGGTGCGCTGATTGGCATGCATCTGCAGCAGGCGGCCGATGCGTTCCTTCTTGTCCTTGACCGGGTTGTAGACGGTATCGCCGGAGGCCATTACGCCGGAGTAGACGCGAAAGTAAATCAAATGGCCGACGAAGGGATCGGTCATGATCTTGAAAGCCAGCGCGGAAAATTTTTCGTCGTCGGCGGCGCGTCTTTCGACCATCTTGTCGTGGGCGTCATGTCCGGTGACTGGCGGGATGTCGGTCGGCGCCGGCAGGAAATCGATCACCGCATCGAGCAAGGCTTGCACGCCGCGATTCTTGAACGCGCTGCCGCACAGCATCGGCACGATTTCGCCGGCGATGGTGCGCTTGCGCAGCGCGGCCTTGATTTCCGCTTCGGTCAGCGTGGCACCATCCAGGTATTTTTGCAGCAGCTCTTCGCTGGTTTCGGCCGCCGCTTCGATCATGCGCTCATGCCACTCCTGTGCGCTGGCTTGCAGCTGAGCCGGTACCTCGATGTATTCGAACCGCACGCCCTGCGTCGCATCGTCCCACATGATGGCCTTCATCTTGATCAAGTCGACCACGCCATGGAAATTCTCCTCGGCGCCGACCGGGATCTGCACCGGAATAGGGTTGCCCTTGAGACGTTCGCGGATCTGTTGATGCACCCGGAAAAAATCGGCGCCTACCCGGTCCATCTTGTTGACGAAGGCCATGCGCGGCACCTTGTATTTGTTGGCTTGACGCCAGACGGTTTCGGATTGCGGCTGCACGCCGCCGACAGCGTCATACACCATGCAGGCACCGTCCAGGACGCGCATCGAGCGCTCGACTTCGATCGTGAAATCCACGTGCCCGGGCGTGTCGATGATGTTGATGCGGTGCTCCGGATAATTGCCGGCCATGCCTTTCCAGAAGCAGGTGGTCGCGGCCGAGGTGATGGTGATGCCGCGCTCCTGTTCCTGCTCCATCCAGTCCATGATCGCCGCGCCGTCATGCACTTCGCCCAGCTTGTGGCTGACGCCGGTGTAGAACAGGATGCGCTCGGTGGTGGTGGTCTTGCCGGCGTCGATATGCGCACTGATGCCGATGTTGCGGTAGCGCTCGATAGGGGTTTTGCGGGTCACGATGATTTCCTCTTGGAAGTTCAGGCGCACTGACACGTGTTACGCCTCGTGCACCGTTTCGTGTTGACGGCACTACGCGGATTTAATTCCGCGAGGATTCGGACGGACGATTAAATCTTGCCGCATTGCTTTTGCGCATGCCCAAAGTCCACTATGTGGCAGTGAAATGCCCTTTGTCCCGCCAGGCCATCAATTGGCCGCTGCAGTCGCTGAGACGGCTGATTCCCGGCCAGCGGCCAGCGATATCGCCACCGTCGACTAGAGCCTGAACAGGTTCTTACAAGGTTTCACGCAGATCACCGATTGCAGTAAAGACGTGATTCGCAAAATCCTATGTTCATGGGATGGCGGCAATAATCAAATCCCACAATAATGGCGCCTCTTAGAACCTATGCCGGTAGGGAGCGCGCCCGGATTGCAGCCCATCGGAAGCGGGGGCGGTGTTGGTCGTCGTAGCATGGCTCGCCATGCGTCCCACTCCCGTCTTGCCCGCGCTCCTGACGGACCGCAATCCGGGCGCGCTCCCTGCTGGCATAGGTTCTTAATCGTGGCTGTGCGCACCGCAAGCCGCGCCGGTTGTCTTCTCTAAAAACAAGATTTGAAAGAGCACATGAACCCCATGCTTTCGACAAACCCTGCGGTTTTTTTTCATGCCGATTCCATTCCCTCTCTTCAGCTTGGGCCGATCGATCACTATACGATCGTGGTCCCCGATGCAGAGGCCTCCGCGCGCTTCCACGTCGAGATGCTTGGCTTTGAATTCGTCCGGATTCAGAAGATCAATACCGGCACCGCGCCGCAAGGCGAGTACGACATGCTCAATTACATCGTGCAAATTCCTGCTTCGCCCGGACGGGTTTGCGTCATTACCGAAGGCTTGACCGAGGCCTCGGTGTTTTGCCAGTACATGAAAAAATACGGTCCCGGCATCCATCACATCGCCTACCAGGTTCCGGATCTGGAGCAAGCGCTTCAGACCTTGCGCCGCTGCGGCTACAAAACCACTTCCGACGAGATTTTGCAAGATCCCTTGACCGGGCTGCGCCAGGTTTTCATTGCGCGCGAATATGCCGGGTATTTTATTGAGTTGCTGGAACGCACCGAAGCGGCGCAAGGCGGTGTTTTCACGGACCACAACATGAGTGCGCTGGCGCACTCGATCGTTGATTACCTCGACCTGCCGGCCGATATCCGTGCGCATGGTGCACGGGCAAAAGAGCCTTGCGAAGTGCCGGCGTGAGTGCCGCAATGCAAGAGCTCGTGCCGCATACGGACACCGGCGATGCCGCGCTTGAATCGGCGGCCTGCGATTTTGGCGGCATTGTGCATGCACGGCCGTCGGCGGTTATCCGGCCACGTTGTGCGGAAGAGATTGCCGATGTGGTGCGCTACGCTCGTGCCCATGGCATGAAGATCGCGGCGCGCGGCGTTGGCCATAGCGCAGGCGGACAGGCGCAGGTCGACGGAGGCCTCGTCATCGACATGAGCATGTTGAATCGTATCCATCGCGTCGACCTCGATGCGCGCTATTTTGACGCCGATGCCGGTGCGCGTTGGACAGATGTGATGTCGGCCGTTACGCCGCTCGGCTGGACGCCGCCGGTGGTTACCGATTGGCAGCATTTGACGGTCGGCGGGACGCTCTGCGTCGGCGGCGTCGGATCGCAAAGCTTTCATAAAGGCATCCAGACCGACGCTGTCATTGAATTGCAGGTCGTGACCGGTACCGGTGAACTTGTCGTATGTTCGCGCACGCGGAATCAGGATTTGTTCGATGCGGTGCGGGCCGGACTTGGCCAGTTCGGCATTGTCGTGCGCGTGCGGATGCGCATCGAGCCTGCGCCCTCGGCGCTTACGCTGCATCATCTGGTTTATGACGACTTGGGGGCATTCTTCGACGATGTCGAAAAGCTGGTTGGGGAGCGCCGCTTCGATGCCTTGCTGGCGCACGCTGTTCCCAATAGGGCGGATGCGCTTGCCGCCAGTATCGGCGCCGGCTTCCTCCCTGCTCTTCACGCCGGTGCGACGCCGGGAAACGGCTGCTGGCTCTACGATCTCGAAGCGGTGCATTATCACGGCGTCCGGCCTGCGCCGGTACTCGACGATCTGCGGATGTTGCGCAATACCTATGTTGCGCAGGAATTTAGCTGGACCGATTACATCCATCGGTCGCCGCCGATTGTCGAACGCGACAAGCGCGAGGGCATGGCTCCGCATCCTCAATTCATGATGGTCGTGCCGGGGCCGGCGATCAGGCAGTGGGCTGCACGCGTGATGGCGGAGGTGTCGCCGGAAAGCATGGGCGGCGGTCCGGTGCTCTTGATCCCCATTGCGCGCGATGCGGCGCTCACGCCCCTGCTTCGTGCGCCGGACACGCCGCTGGTCTGGCTGTTTGGCTTGATTCCCGCCGCTCCCGATGCGAAACAGCTTGCCGGGATTCTGGCTCGCAACCTGCGCATGTATCCCGAAGCGCGTGCCGCCGGCGCCTATCGCTACCCCTGCGATTCGCTGCCCTTGCCCCGCGGCAGCGAAGGGTGGGCGGACCATTTCGGCCCGCTCTGGGAGCGCGTGCTCGACTGGAAGAAACGGTTTGACCCCGACCATCTGTTCGCGCCGCGTCTTATGATCTTTGACAGTCAGGCTCTCTCCGATTGAATCGGCATTGCCTCTAAGCTCGGCTTTATCCCTTTGCAGTTGCCTGTTTCGAACCAATCTAAGCCGCGGGTTCAAAAATACCTGATGCTTGCTTTTTTTCGGGGAGAAAGGGGGCAGATGGATAAAGTCCAGCTAAGGCAAGGTGCACAAGACCGTTCCCTCACCGACCCAGCCTTGCTGTTGCATGCTGCGATAAACCTGGCGGCTGGTGGTGTAGCGATGGTTGGAATTGTTGTGCGCGAAGTCATTGTTGTAGACCCGGTACACCGGTATGTGGGTCGCGGCGCAGCCGTCGCTGCCGGACTCGAAAGCGGTGAAGGCCAATCCCTCGTACACCCAGCCCGGATCTTTCTTGACCTGTTCGCATTCCGGTCCTGCCATCGCATAGAAGTGCGAGTTTGGCCCGAGCCGCACTCCCAAGGCATTGGGCGCGGGATTGCCGTAAAACCGGCAAATCGGCGTGCCTGAGCCCGCGGCCGAGGTGAAGCTGTAACCGCTCTTCTGCCATCCCGGTCCAGCGCGGCCGGCTTCGATATCCGCCATTTCGCCGGCGCCCGAAGTGACGAAATAATGCTTCAGCGTAGTGTTGTAATACTCCGCAACCAGCGGCAGATTGCTGCCGCTGGGCGCGGTGTAATCGATGTGCAGGCTGTCGGGCGCTCCGCCGCTGACCTGGTTCGTCCTGGCGAGCTTGACGCGCGCCGCTGGCATGCCATGCAGGTGCGCATCGAAAAACGTCAGGGACCAGGTGAAAATATCCGGCAGGTCCGCGGGGCGAAGCTGATGCGGCAAGCCGTCGATTGCCACCACATAGCGCGAGCCCGCCATGTGGTTGACTCCTTGTTCGGTCATGTCGATCGGCGCCGTGGTGTCGGCGGTGCCGGAGATCGCCATGAAAGGCATCGTCATGCCGTTTACGCCATCCTCGTCGTCGCCGAATGCGGGCAGCAGGCGCTGGCCGAAATACGGCACATAGCCGACAGCCGCAGAGAGGCGCTTGTCCTGCATCACCCGGGCTGAACGCAGCCGGGGGATGGCGGCGGTGGTCAGTTCGGCGCCGGCAAACAGCAACAGGGTTTCGCCGCCCAGGCTGGTGCCGAAGCCGCCGATGCGGCTGGGATCGACATGATCGCGAAAGTCGGGGTGCGCCAGCAGCGTATCAAGCATCGCCCGCAGCGAAAGCGGACGGACCGCCTGCATCTCGACCAATTCTGCAAAACCGCCGCCGAAGAACACGCGCGCTACATCGCCCAAGCCACCATAGTGAACATTCGCGAAGCGCGGGTCGCCGTGAAACGGCATCGCCACCACGTAGCCATAGCTGGCAAAGCGGGTGATGGTTTCCAGATAGCCTTCCGTCAGGGGACTGGCACCCAGGCCGTGCGAGTACAACAGCACGGGGTAGCGTTGCGCGGCATCGGCCCAAAGCGGCCGGTCGGCGCCGCGTTGCATCTTCGGAACCAGGCGATTGCCGGCCGCATTGATCGGGTAGTCGGCGCGCGTGTTGTCAGCGGAAGTCGGATAACAAACCATTGCGGCATACGGAATTTGTCTGCCTTGCTGGTTTGGGTACATGCTGGAATCATTAGGAACCGGCAGCGTAAATAAAAAGGCGCTTTGCGGTTCGCTCAGCAGGCCGGTGATGTAGTAAGCCGGGCTGCCTTCCCAATAGGCTTCACGGGCATCGTCGGTGGCGGCGCGGTTGAAATCCTGGGCCACGTTGGAACAAGCCACTGGATAGGGGCCGGGACCGACCGGCGGCACGATGCCCATCGGGTCGGCTGAGGCGGCGTGCGCCAGCAACAGCAGCGCCGTACCCGTCAGGATGTGCAACAGATTCATGGAAGAGAAGCAGGAGTAAAGAGGAGAAATCATTATAGTCTCGTGCGGTAATTTTTATTCCGGGAAATGCAGTATGAAGACGCAAGCATGCCGCTATTCCGTCCATTGAAAAATCAGTAAGTTCAATTTCTCTGCATAAAAATTATCCTGACATGAGCCGGCAAAAACGAGGCAAACTATGGGCTGAATATTTCGGATATGCTGAAGCCTTGCAGATCGATCTATTCGAACGCAGATGCTGTCCAAGCAAAGCTCGCAAGTTCCAATTGGGAGAGAGACTGTGAACCAAGCATGGTTAGTCCTTACTAAGCGGTATGGTGGAGACGTCCGGTCTCCGACTGAAAAGCAGTTGGCCAGCGCATTGCATGAGGTTTATGTCGAGGAGGTCGCGGAAAGGAACGGCAACGACGCCTCCGACCATGGATCGGCAGTGCTTCGTTTCGGCTACGACGACGGCCTGATGTACGTGCTTGAGGTCATGTGCGGCGGTACTGTCACGTTCGAAGAATGGGCCGATCAGGATTGTGAAATCGAATTGGCTCCGCCGCGGCATATGACGGCGGTGCCGAAAGAACAGGCGCTGCAGCTATGGCAATGGCTGGCGCATCGGCAAGTCGCAAAGATCCGCAGCCAGCCCTGGATCAGCGGCTGATCAACATGTATCGGGCAGCACATCGGGGAGGATGGAAATGGCTGATTCGGCAGAACTCGAATACGTAGGATTCTGGCTCAGGGTATTGGCAGCGATTATTGATACCATTCTGGTGATGGCAATCACGACCCCCTTGCTGATGGCGGTTTATGGCAGCGAGGACATGCCGTCATCCGCCCTGAGTCTTGGCGGCCCGGCTGATTTATTGATTTCCTGGGTCTTGCCGGCGGTTGCCGTGATCGTGTTCTGGCTCACCAAGCAAGCGACGCCCGGCAAGATGGCAATCTCTGCCAGGATCGTCGATGCGCGAACCGGTGCCGCGCCCACGCTCAAGCAGGATATCGTCCGCTATCTCGGCTATTTCGTTTCGACGGTGCCGTTCTTGCTCGGCTTGATCTGGGTCGGTCTCGACAAGAGGAAACAGGGCTGGCATGACAAAATTGCCGGTACCGTCGTGGTGCGGCCCTGTCGCGCTCAGTCCGAGCCGGTACGCTTCGAAACATAACTCCGTCATCCCAAATACCAATAGGTCACGATGAATATACACATCACTGTCGTTCCCCTCGTTTCATTGATCGCCGGCATCCTGATCCTCGTCATGCCGCGCCTGTTGAATTTCATCATCGCGATTTATCTGATTCTCGTCGGCCTGATCGGCTTGTTCGGTACGCGGTTTTTCCACCTGCATTAAGCTTGTAAGACACCTCCCATAATTACCCGGCGAGCATCCCAAAGCCGGAAAGAACGCCGCAACCCTGACCTTGGCTTGGGCCGCGCGGTCGTTTTATGGGCAGTTGTAGTTCTTAAGGATTTTTTGCTTCATCGTCCGTCTCCTGTCAAAACACAAAATGCTTGACCATGACGCTGCGTCAGGCTTTATTGTGTGCCGTAAATGGAGAGAAAACGATGCTGCTGAAAATCGGAGAACTGGCGAAGCGTACCGGGCTGACGGTCCGGACCTTGCACCATTACGACAACATCGGGCTGTTGACGCCTTCGGTGCGTTCCGAGGCAGGTTACCGCTTGTACGACCGCGCCGATATCGCTCGTCTGCACCGCATCCAGGCGTTGCGCCGGCTTGATCTTCCCCTGGCCGAGATAAGCGCCTTGCTGACCGGCGACGGCGCCGATCTCCAATTGGTGATCCAGCAGCAAATCGCTTCCATCGAGCGCCAGCTTGCACAGGCGGCGGACTTGCGCGATCGCCTCAAGAGCCTGACTGCCCAACTGGCGGATAAGAATGAACCGAACCTGGATGAGTGGCTGGTCACGCTGGAAATGATGGCGATGCACCATAAGTATTTTTCGCACGATGAAATCCAGGCCCTGCGCCGGCGCAAGAAAGAGAGCCAGCTCAATGCGCAATGGCCCGGCTTGGTGGCTGAAGTGCGCGGCCTGATGGACCGCAATATCCCGCCGGGCAGCGAGGAAGCGCAGGCATTGGCCACGCGCTGGCTGACATTGTCGGCGCAAACCATGGGTGACGATCCACGCTTCTACGCCAAGCTCAGCGCGATGCATCGCACCGAATTCAGCGTGCAGGCGCTGACCGGTGTCGATGGTCCCTTGCTCGATTTTATTATGCTGGCATCGTTTGAAATTCGCTGCCGCTTGTACGCCCAATATGTCAGCCCGGAAGAGCTGGAGCACTATCGCATCAATTACCCGAAAAAAAGCATGCACGCCTGGATGGCCCTGTTCGGCGAGACGCGCCAGAAGATGGAGCAGGGCATCGCGCCGGAACATCCTGATGCACAGGTTCTATTTCACCGCTGGGCCGGCCTGTTCAAGGATACCTGGGGCAATGATCCGGCCACCCGGGACAAGGTGCGCGCCGCGCACAAAGCTGAACCGCGCCTGTTGATGGGCAGCGGCATCAATCAAGAGATGCAGGCATACATCGATCGTGGTTTTGCCTATCTCGCGTCAAACTCAACCAGCAAATAAAGGATTTCCTCTATGCCGGACCAACAACTCAAGAATCCGCGCGCAGCGCTTTTCCGTAATCCCAGTTTTGTCTGGATGATCAGCGGCGCATTGCTTTCGATGCTGGGCGACCAGTTCACCTTGATCGCACTGCCTTGGCTGGTGCTGAAGATGAGCGGCGATACGCTGGTGCTGGGCATCGTGCTGGCCCTGATCGGCGTGCCGCGGGCACTCTTCATGCTGATTGGCGGCGCACTGGTGGACCGCTATTCGCCCAAGCAAGTCCTGATGCTGACCAAATACGTCAACACGCTGCTGCTTGGTCTGCTGGGTTTGCTGGTCTTGAGCGGCGGCCTGAGCTTGTGGATGGTGTATTGCCTGGCGCTTGCGATCGGCTTGGCATCCGCCTTCAGCATTCCATCGGCGACTTCGATGATGCCGCATGTGATTCCGGCAGAGCAGTTGCAGGCGGCCAATAGCATGATGTTGGGATTGCGCCAGTTCACGATGTTTGCCGGGCCGGTGCTTGCCGGTTTGCTGATCGCGCTGCTTGGCGATAGCCGTCCCGGCTTGACCGGCGTTGCACGCGGGTTGGGCGGTGCGTTCTTGTTTGACGCCTTCAGTTTTGCACTGTCGGCCTGGACCTTGTCGCACGTCATGTTGAAAAGCGGGAATGGGGTTCCTGCCGCACCGGGAAAAAAACAGCATGTGCTGCAGGATGTCGCCGAAAGCTTGCGTTACTGCTGGAAGGATCTCGGCTTGCGCACTTGCTTCCTATACTGGACTGCCATCATGTTTTTCATCACGGGGCCGGTCCAAGTGGCGATGCCGGTGCTGGCCACGGCGTTGGGCGACAGTGCGGCAGGTTTCGGATTTCTGGCCGGTTCGCATGCGGCGGGCACGCTGGTGGGAATGATTCTGTCGGGCATCAAGCCCAAGCTGCGGTCAGGCAGCTTGGGCGCGACCATGCTGTTTATCGATTGCACGATCGGCGCCTTGTTCATCCCGATGGGTTTCATCGGCGCGACCTGGCAGGGCGTGCTGCTCCTGCTGGTGATCGGCACGCTCGGCGGTTTCTTGCAAGTCGGCGTGTTTACCTGGATGCAGCAACGGGTGCCGCGTGCAATGCTGGGCCGGACCATGAGCATTTTCATGTTCATCTTCGTCGGTATTGCGCCCTTGTCGGCGGGCCTGACCGGCTGGCTGATGCGCAGTATCACGCCGGCGCAAATGTTCGCCGCCAGCGGCGCCATCCTGATTCTGATCGTACTGATTGCTTTGTTGACGACGCCGATGCGCAGCATTCTCGATTTGCGCGCCTCACCTTGAGTCTGATTGAAATAAATTCCAGTTACCGTGATTTTGGTATTGATTGATGCAGTGCGATCTGCGTATGATGCGCAGAGAAATGAGGCGGAGACATCTGCTGCAATGCAGCAGCAACATTTCAGAAATGAAGTCAACGGCCTGCTGTAACAGGCCTGTCACGAATGCAGCGTAAGATTTTCCATGCATGAATCAAGAGTGGCGAAATCTTCCAATAGACATGGGGATACCAATAATTATGAGCCCTGATATTTTGATTATTCGAGACGGTGACGCATATCGCATACTGCATGGCCACCTTCATCTGGCGACGCAACTGAGCCTGTCGGGTGAGGTGATCGTGGACGTCAAGGATGAAGGCAAGGTCAGCATCGTCAAAACCCGTAACGGTTTTCTGGTAGGCCAGGACAATCAGCGCCTGCCGCTCCTCAGAAACTGAACACCGGTTTTCCCACCACGACGGATTCCCTATTCAGCACGCATCATGCGCCGCAGAGGCGGCGCTAGTGTCCTGTTCCGTAAATTCGTTGCATAAAAGATGACGAGAATCGCGCCGATACCGCGTCAAAAATGCGCGCAAGGCCTCGGCCTTGCTGTGCTTTTTTCCTTGTCTCGACCCGATTTCGCCACTTTTACTTTTGCAACGAATTTGCGGACCAGGACACTAGTTGCGATCGCTTCTTGTTGCGCACACGCACATCTCACGATGTGTATCGGCTTTCTTTTTGCCGCTTTAAAATCGGGTTGACCCGAAGTAGCAAGGCTGCGATAGTTGTTCAACAAGAAAACCAAGGGCACACGCGGTTTCGGTACTCCTCCGCATGCGATACTTGACGCCTTTGCAATGCCGGCGAGATGAGTCGCGCAGCCGGGCTATTTTTCAAAATTTGTAGGGAGAGGATATTTTGAGATCAATCCATGTAAGTCCCGCATTCGTGGCGCGGTTATTTTGCACGCTTGCCTCCAGCACCTTGTTCGCCACTGCGAGCTTTGCGTCAACCGCGGCACCGGCATTGTTTGCGCCGGCCGGGGTGCAGGCCCAGGCGGATAGTTCTTTTGTGCGCGACCGGCAGGTGGTAAGGGCGCGGGCCGTGGGCATCGATTTCGGTGTCCTGACTGCGGCAGCCGATGCGCGGCCGGGCAGCAATGCCGCCGGCCAGAGCATTTCATTGAACCTGTTCGACGACGTTTCTTTCGTGGCGGAGGCAGACCATGTCGAGCGCACCGAGCGCGGCATGACCTGGACCGGGCATTTGCGCGGCATCGACATGAGCCAGGTAGTGCTGGTCATGAACGGCAATGTCGTGGCCGGCAACATCACGATGCCGATGGCGCGCTATCACGTCCGCTTTGCCGGCAACGGCGTGCATGAAGTGCAGCGGATCGACACCGCGCGTTTTCCTCGCGATGAAGCGTCCATGCCGGTTCCGGCACACTCCGTATCGAACGATGCCGCTGCCGCCAAGGCGCCGTCGCCGGCGCCCGCCGGAGCGCGCGACGAGGACGGTTCGCAGATCGATGTCATGGTGGTCTACAGCGCTGTTACCAGGGTGGCCGCCGGTGGTACGCAGGCAATGCGCAGCCTGATCGATCTGGCAGTCGCCGAGACCAACCAATCCTATCAAAACAGCGGCGTCGCACAGCGCCTGCGCCTGGTGCATACCGAAGAAGTGGACTACAAGGAAAAGGGCGATCTGGAAGACGCGCTCGATTGCATCACTTCCACGTCGGACGGATGTCTCGATCACGTGCACGCACTGCGCAATGCCTATGGCGCCGACCTCGTCAGTTTCTGGGTGGAAGACGGTGGCGATTATTGCGGGCTGGCGTGGTTCATGGATAAAGTGTCCGCTTCCTTCGAAGAGCACGGCTTCAGCACGGCGGTGCGCTCTTGCGCCACCGGCTATTACACCTTCGGCCATGAGCTGGGCCACAACATGGGTTTGCGCCATGACGTCTACGTCGATCCCGGGACAACGCCTTACCCTTACGCTCACGGCTACGTCAACACCTGGGCGGTCAATCCTTTCCGTACCATCATGGCTTACAACACAGCTTGCGAGGATGAGTGGAAAAATTGCACGCGCCTTCAGTACTGGTCGAATCCGGCGGTGACGAATGTCTTTTTCCCGATGGGCAATGCGACTGCCGACGACCATACTGCACTCAATAATACCGCCCGCACCGTCGCCAATTTCCGGCAAGCCGTGTCAGCGCCGAAAGCGCCGTATCAGGGCTTGTGGGCCACGGCAAACGAAGACGGCTGGGGCGTAAGCGTGACGCAGCACGGCAGTACGATCGTCGCGGGCTTTCATACCTATGAAGCGAGCGGGTATCCGGTGTGGTACATCCTGTCCAATTGTCCGCTGGCCGGACGCAGTTGCAGTGGCGACCTCTATAAGTTGAGCGGCGGCCGCGCCCCTGCTGCGCCATGGGACGGGGCCTCTGTCGCGCTCAGTACGGTCGGCCGAGCGACGCTGTCGTTTTACGACGCCGATAACGCCACCCTCAGCTACATTGTCAACGGCAATTCCGGCTACAAATATCTTGGCAAGCAGGTATTCGGCACAGGGGCGGGGGCACCGGCGGTCGATTACAGCGATCTCTGGTGGAACCCGGCAGAGTCCGGGTGGGGCGTTGCATTGACCCAGCAATCCGGCACGATTTCCGCCACCTGGTATGCCTATGATGCGGACGGCTTGCCGGTCTGGTATTCGGCTCCCGCATGTACCATGGCGGGGCAGGGCTGCAGTGCCGATGTCTACCAGGCAACCGGCGGCACGCCCTTTACCTCGGTGTGGAATGGCAGCGGTCTCGCCAAGACCGCGGTGGGCTCGGTAAGCTTCGCATTTACCGATGCCGGCAATGGCACGATGACTTATATGATCAATGGTGTAGCGGGAAGCCGCGCCATCTCCCGGCTGCCGTTCTAACTTTTCCTGGATCCGGGGCAGGGCATCGCTTCGGATCACACCTCTTGTGTCTTTCCATATTCGAAATTCAAGTTATCCTTCATTGATGAAAAAAATACTCGCACCTTTGAGCCTGGTTTTGCTGCTGTCCGCCTGCGGCGGCACCACCCGCAATCTGCTTCCACTGCAAAATCCGTCCTTCAATGCAGATGCCAATGGCCACATGAGCGGTTGGAGCACGACCGAGCACGGCGCCGGCAATGCGTATACCTTTGTGGCCGACCCGGTCAAACCCTATTCTGCGCCGACCAGTGCGCGCCTCAAGCGCCACGGTGTCGAACCTTTTGCCCTGCTCGAACAAGCCGTGCCGATTGATCCGAGCTGGGTCAATCGCATGGTGCGGCTTTCCGGCTTCCTGAAAAGCGAAGGGATTGACGGCACCGGCGGTGGGCTCGCCCTGCGGATCAATGGCGGAGACGGCGCGGTTCTGGTCTGGAATTACATGACCGATGCACGTGTGAAAGGCACACAGGACTGGAAGCCGTACAGCGTTGACCTCAAGATCCCGAAAGGTGCGAGCGAGATGCGCGTCGGCGTCATACTGGAAGAAGGCGGTACGCTGTGGGCCGATGATTTGTCGCTCGAATTGATCAATTGATTGATGCCCGATTTTTCCATTCTGTTCACGCTGTTGTGTTGAGGATGCTGCCGGCCAGCGCGCCGGGAATCGGTTGATGGACTTGGCCGGGTCCAGGCGAGCGCTATCGATAGCGCTCGCCTGGATTTGTTCCTTCTGTCCGCGCTCGTTCAGGGCTTGCATGAATTGCTCGGCTTCGAGTGCTTGCCGCTGATAAGCGCGCATTGCATCGATTTAGACGCTCTTATGTCTTTCGCGGCGTGCGAAGGCAAGGCGTTTTTCGGCCCTATCATGCAGACTCACCCATGGCGCCGGTTGCGCGCCGCATGTCTTTTTTGGGACATGCCGGAGCGCAGGTGTTCAGAATCGCATCAATGCCTGCAGTGAGGCTCTGAACCGTGTTGCCCTGATCGGCGATGTTATTGCCGCCGAAGCCGCCGCGCGTGCCGTTGCCGCCGCCGATTGCGCCTGCACTGCCGATCCCGCCGATGCCGCTAAACAGATTCAATATCGTATTGGTGTTGGCGGCCATGTTGATTGCATCGATGCTGAAGATACCTACTGCCATGCCGCCGTCGCCGCCCAAACCGCCGGGAGCGGCAAACAACTGTTCAATACGATTCCCGTTCGCCGTCATGTTCGCTGTCCGGAGAATCAATCCGAATGGATTGAAGATGCCGATCGCCGAGCCGCCGCTGCCGCCTGCGCTTGCCGGCGTGGACGGCATTTGACCGAATACGCTGGAAATCGAATTGCCGCCCACCGTTACTTGATTGCAAGCAGCAACGAAGATACCGATGCCGTCAGGAGGGGAGAAGAGTGCAGTGTTGCCGCGAATTTGGGAATGCTTGAATCGAGAATTTTCCCGTTGTTCAAACCGAGAAGGAAAATGCCGATCGCAGCATTGGTGCATTCGATATTGCGCAGCTCGAAATGTTTGGTCGTGCTTCTCGCTTGCACGCAATAATTTCCGCCGCCATCGATCGTCCAGTTCGAGATGAGGTAGGGATCGGCAGCGGTGCCGGCAGCACTCGGATTGGTGACGCCGTTTGCGGCGGTAAATGGGCTATCGCCATTGATGAGAATCGGTGCATGTGCCGCCGCCGATGCGACGGAACCGGTGAGGAAAAAAATGGCCAGGCAAAGTACCCGTGCCATCGATATTCGGATACTTAAGATGCTGCTCCTTCTTAAGGCTATTTCGGTTCAGTCTCTTGCGGTAAATGGTTATCGGAATTTTTCCATCTACCTAATGAATTTGACACCCCGCGAAATCGATAATTCGTCCTTCAGGAAGAGGAGTAAGAGGAGTGCGGGCGAGCGCGCTTTGCAAGACTCGCGCGCGAAAATCCCGCCTCATGCACGGGGATAGGTTCCGCGGCAGACACAATATGAGACAAGCGAAGAGATACGTGCAAACTTGCGTGCCGAGGGCGGGAGCGGGATGGGGATGGCGAATCGGTCGAAGCTCGACCGCCGGCGTACTTGCTCAGTCCCGGTCGTTGCCGTTAAGATCAGCTGTATCTTTGCGCACTAGTGCCTTGAAAGATTGCGGCATCCAAGGCCGGGCTGCGATGAGAAAACTGATCGGAAATTTTTCTTCAAACGGCAGCTTCGCATCGTCCTGATGTTGTTGCGAAAATTCGCGCGTCACTTGCTTGAGGCGCTTGAGCAGCGCAGCGATGGATTCCTTCGACAACATCACGTTAACCAGGCGCATCATCTCATCGTCGCCGTCGAATTTCGATTCCAGATAATCGCTGAAGGCGAGTTCGCGGAAATGGGTCTGGATCGGTCCGTTGGGAATCCAGCGGAAGGTGCGCGCGATGAGCAGCTTGACGCGGTTGTTCGGCAACAGTTCGAGAAAGCCGATCTTGTCCAGGCGCACCAGGTACTTGATTACCTCGGCTTGCGTTATCTGATAGATCTTGACGATCTGCTCGACCGTGATCTGGTTCATCACCGATACCGCGACCACGAACAGCTTGGTGTCGCCGATGATTTCCTTTTCCTGCGCAAAGCTCAATTCCGAAATCAGCTTGGATTCATCATGCGCGCCGTTGGCCACATCGCGGAAATCGATATCGGCCGCCTGCAGGATTTCATCGAGCCGCTGCAGCGTGAAATTTTTTTGCGAGAACATGCGCTTGACCGTTGCCTCCGACATGGCGATGCGCGAGGCGAGTTCGGCGTAGGTGATGCCGCGCGCCTTCAATTCGCGTTTGAGAGAGTCGACGAGTGCGGTTGCCTGTAGCATGGAAGGCTCATTTCGGTTAGATTGAAAAAAGATGCAAGATGCGATTCAACGGACTTCTTCCACCAGCCTGAGGGTCTCGTCGAAGCTCCAAATATAACGTATGTCGATCACGTCATAGCTGCGCGCGAGACTGGGCGGGAAGGCGCTGTAACGCGCATTGAGCCGCACGATCCGGCGCACCGCTTCATCCAGTTCGGGACGTCCGCTGGAACGATTGATGATCACTTCTTCCACGCTGCCGTCCTTGCGGACCGCTACCGTCACCACCGGATCGCCGCGTGCTTTTTCGCTGGACGATTGTGAGTAGTTCAAACGGCCGTTGCGTTCGATTTTCAGGCGCCAGCTTTCGATGTACATCGTCAAACCGATGTCTTGATCGGCGCGGCCGAAGACCGAGCGCCGCCGCGAGGTTTCCCCGGTTTTGTCCGACCCGCCGGGGCGCGGGAGTTCGTTGGGCGGCAGGTCGAGGTTTTTGGCTTGCGCGAGCGCTTTGCCGATCAGGCCGCCGCCGAGGAGATTCTTCGGCAAGCCCTGCGCTTGGGTGCCCCTATTTTTTTCTTCGCCGCCGGCTTTGGCTGTAGCCGCCTCGGCCGCTGCTTGCTTTGCCGCGGCGTTACGTTCGTGCTCGCGCTGTTGCGCCGCCATCGCTTCAGCCGCAGCTTTTTGCCGGTTAGCCAGTTCTTCAGCCTGCCGGGCTTTTTCTTTCGCCGCAAGTTCCTCGGCTTGTTTCGCTTTTTCTTTCTCTTTTGCTGCTAGTTCCTCCGCCAGCTTTTGGCGTGCCAGTGCAGCAGCCTGTTGACGCGCTGCTTCTTCCGCTTGTTTTCTTGCTTCCAGTTCCAGGGCTTGGCGTTCCGCCTTGGCCTGTTCCTGTTTGCGTGCTTCGAGTGCCAGGCGTTCCGCCTTGGCTTGCTCTTGCTTTCTGTTTTCCTCCAGCTTTTGTGCCTCAAGTTGCCGGGCGTGCCGCGCCGTTTCTTCTTCGGCCAGTTTCTGTGCGTCCTGCGCCTGCTTTTGCCGGGCCAGCACGGCATCCTTTTGGCGCGCAACTTCTTCAACTTGCTTGCGCGCTTCGGCTTCCGCGGCTTGCCGCTTTTCGTTCGCCTCTTCCAGCTTCCTGGCTTCCTCTGCGGCCTGCTTTTGCATGCTTTCTTTCTCCGCTTCCGCGTCTTTTGCCGGTTGAACCGGCGGTGGTTCAGGAGCCTGCTGTTCGACGGTTTCCGTGGGCGGATCTTGCGCTTCGGCCTTGGGTGCGATTTTCGGCGCGGGCTCTTCCGGGCTGGGGGCCGGCACCACAAAATTGTCCTGGTTCGGTTCGGCGCGTGCGATGAGCGGGGGCGGCGCTTGCTCCTGGGGTTGCTTCTTGCGTGCCGGTGGGGATGGTGTGCGCTTGGCCGTTTTTGCAGGCGCGGTTTCAGCATGTTGGGTCGACGCGGCAGGCGCCGGCGCTTGGGGCAAGGGGGCCCACCTCAATTGAGGGAGGTGCAAAGGCGGGATGGCCGGTTCGACAGGCTGATCGAGGGATGGCGGGAGTGGGCGTTGCGGCTCGATTTTCGCCGGCTTGGCGGGAGCATTTTCTACGTTCGCCAGGCGCACGCTCAAATCCTGCGGCAGTGCGCGTCGCTCGCTCCAGGGCAGCTCCAGGCCGGGCAGGCCCAGTCCGGGAATCCCGAACTGCAGCGATAACAGCAAAGCGTGGAACAGCAACGAAACCGTGATGCCGACCACGAGGCGCCCGCGCAAACGCAGCGTGAAATACCTGAGCAATCTCATTTGGCGCGGGTTCTTCCAGCGGCACGCGGCACGGTATCGCGGCGTACTGCGACGCCTCTGCCGATCGATATTTCCTGCCCTTGGTTTACTCTGCTCGCCGAGCGCTTTTCCGCTAATTCCGCTTCGCGCATCATCACCTCTTGTTCCGGCCTCACCGGCACCTGTGCGAGTTTCGCTCATTCTCGCGGTTCCGACAATGACGGAATTTGGTGAGTGTCGATCCTGCGATGTACTTTTTTATCGCGAATTGCGATACTCGCTGAAAGGCTGTCTTGAAAGAGAATGTTATATAAAAACAAAGACTGGAAAACAGGACCGCAATGGCGAACCTGAAAACATTTTTATTCGGAGAGAGGAATCGCATCGGCCGCCGGCTGATGGTGCTGATCATCGCTTTCAGCTCGGCGATCATGCTGCTGATTTCGGTAGTCCAGCTCGCTTTCGAATACAGCGAGCTGCGCAGCGGCATGGAACAGGAGCTTGACGGCGTCAGCATTTACGTGCCGAGCATTGCCGGCAGCGTCTGGGATTTTGACGAGAAGCAGATCCGGCTGGCGCTGGATGCATTGGTTCGGTTACCCCGCATCGACCGGGTCGTCATCAGCACCGCGGATCGGCGCAAGCAGTGGAGTGCCGGTATTGGCCCGTCCACCAATATCGTGACGCGGACATATGCGCTGCACCACGAGACACGCGGCAAGCAAACTGAAATCGGCCGCATCGAAGTCACCGCCAGCCTTGATGCAATCTATCGGCAATTGGCGGCAAGCGCTATGGCGATCGTCTTCAGCAATGGGGTCAAGACCTTCCTGGTGGCGATCTTCATGACCTTCCTGTTTCGCCATGTCGTCACCGATCGTCTCGAGCGTTTGGCGCTGAAGGTCAACCAATTGGCGCCGCGTCTGCTGCCGCTCCGGCAAGCAGTGGAAACCGAGCCGCACCAGATTCCCGAACATCTGGATGAACTTGACACCGTAGACTGGACCTTGGACAACACCGCCGAAGACCTCGGCATCGCGGTCAAGTCCTTGCAGAACCTGAATGCCGAGCTGGAATCGCGGGTTGACCAGCGTACGGCGGAGTTGTCCGAGGCCAATGATGAGCTGACGACGATCAACATGCAGTTGGCCGATACCCATCAGCAATTGCTGCAATCGGAAAAACTCGCTTCGATCGGCCAACTCGCGGCTGGTGTCGCCCACGAGATCAACAATCCTATCGGCTTTATCAATGCCAACTTCGGTGCGCTTGAAAAGTATCTCGATGGCTTGCTCAGCCTGATTGCGTTTTACGAGCGCCACGAAGCGTCGCTGAAGATGAATGGCCGGGCCGTCGCTGAACTGGATGCGATGAAGCGGGAAGTGGGGTTGGATTATTTGAAAGAGGATTTGCCGGCCTTGGTGTCGGAGTCCAGGGAAGGACTCGATCGCGTTGCCAGGATCGTCAAAAATCTCAAGGACTTCTCGCATGTCGGCGAGAGCGATTGGCACATGGCCGATTTGCATCACGGCCTCGACAGCACACTCAAACTGCTTCAGAGTGAATTTGAAACAAAGGCCGACGTGGTCAAGCAATACGGCTTCTTGCCAGAGGTCGAGTGCTTGCCTTCCGAGCTCAACCAGGTATTCCTGAATTTACTGATCAATGCTTCGCAGGCGATGACCGAGCGTGGGGTCATCACCATCCGTACCGGTGTCGATGCAGAGCAGGTTTGGATTGATATTGCCGATACGGGACACGGTATCGAACCTGAGCATTTGCCGCGTATTTTCGATCCGTTCTTTACCACTCGGCCGGTGGGACAGGGAATCGGTCTGGGGCTCTCGATGTCGTATAGCATCGTCAAAAAGCACAAGGGCAAAATCGAGGTGGAAAGTGAATTTGGCCGTGGGACGCGCTTCCGTATCATCTTGCCGCGTAGCAGGATTGCCACAGGTAAGAGCAGTGTGGCATAGAGATGCCAATGTAGGTGTTCCAGGGTTGTTAAATGTCTATTTTTCAGTGTATATTTTCCCTGCGCAACTATAGGTGTTCGGTGCCTTCAAAGCCCCGGTGCATTTTTTTTCGGGGGATGAAATTCTGGTCAGTATTGCCTGGTCATTCCAGTTTACAATCAGGACCGGCCTGGTCCAGGCCGTCGTGTTTCGTAGTGACGCGCGTACGACAAAAAGCATTCCGTTTTCTGCCGTAGCGCATCGTTGGCTAGTGCCGCAGACAAGCAGCCGAAGCGGATAAAAAGCGAATCGCTGGAAAGCACTGACAAACTTGAAGAAACTTTTATTCGGGGACAGGAATCGGATCGGTCGTCGGCTGATCATTCTTATCATTGCGTTCAGCTCGCTGATTACGTTGTTGATTTCGGCCGCCCAGCTGATTTTCGAATACCGTGAACTGCGCAAGGTGATGGATCGCGAACTCGAGGGGCTCACCATCTACGTTCCAAGCATCGCCGGCAGTGTGTGGGATTTCGATGAACGGCAGATACAACGGGCGCTCGACGCGCTGGCTCTGCTGCCCAATATTGACCGGGTTCGTGTCGTGACTGCAGACGATCAGCGGCAATGGAGTTCCGGCAAGGGCGTTTCCGCCAGCGTGGTGACCAAGACCTACTCTCTGCGCCATGTCGTGCGCGGCAAGGAAACCGAGATCGGTACCTTTGAAGTGGTCGCCAGCCTCAATGCCATCTACCGCAGGGTCGCCGCGCGTGCGGTGTCGATCGTCTCCAGCAATGCCCTGAAAACTTTCCTGGTTGCGCTCTTCATGGCCTTCCTGTTCCGTCGGCTGGTCACGGGCCGGCTTGAAGTCCTGGGGCGCAAGGTCGATAAGTTGACGCCGAATATGCTGCGCTGGCGCAAGACCGGCGAAGCCGAGCCGGAACCGATCCCTCAACATCTCGATGAGTTGAGCGCGGTGGAGTGGACGCTGGACAATACCGCGAGGAGCCTGGACGCCGCAGTGAGCGCCTTGCACGACGTTAACCTGCAACTCGAACATCGCGTGGCGGAGAAAGAAGCGTTGCTGCAAAATGCGCTGGTCGGCATTGTCATGCTGCGCCGTCACGAGATCATTTCCTGCAACCGGCGCTTCGAGGAAATATTCGGCTATGAGGCCGGCACGCTGGTCGGCCATTCGACCAGGATTTTCTACCCGTCGGAAGACGAGTTCGTCAACATCGGCGAACTTGCCGATGAGACGCTTGGACGCGGCTTGAATTTCAGCCGAACCTTGATGCTCGTAAGGCGCGATGGCACGCGCTTCTGGGCCGAGTTGACCGGGCGCGCGTTTGACTCTGCCCATGCCCATGATGAAAGCATCTGGATTTTCTCCGATATCACCGAACGCAAACGCGCGGAAGAAAAAATCCAATTCATTGCCTACCACGACGCGTTGACCGAATTGCCGAATCGCTTGCTGGCCCAGGACCGCTTTCAGCAAGCGGTGGCGTTCGCCGATCGTGCGCAATCCCGGATCGCCGTTTTGTTTCTCGACCTCGACAACTTCAAGACCATCAATGACTCACTCGGCCATTCGATCGGCGACGGTTTGATCAAGCATGTTGCCGAGCGCCTCAAGAGTTGCGTGCGCGATACCGACACCGTCAGCCGCCAGGGTGGCGATGAATTCCTGATCCTGTTGCCCAACCTGCCGGATTCCGACGCCACCGCGCCGATCCTGGTGAAGATGATGGAACGCCTGCTGGAACCTTGCATCATCGAAGGTCAGGAATTGAATACCTCGGTCTCGGTCGGCGTTGCGGTCTATCCCGAAGATGGGGCCGATTTCGATACGCTGATGAAAAAGGCCGATATGGCGATGTATCGCGCCAAGGATGCCGGCCGTAATACCTATCGCTTTTTCGATGCGCAAATGAATGTCGAAGCCATCGAGCAGTTAAGCATGCGCAATGGCTTGCGCCGCGCTCTGGAGCGGCGCGAATTCGTCCTGCACTACCAGCCGCAGATTGATCTGCGCACCGGCGTGACGATCGGTGCCGAAGCGCTGATACGCTGGAACCACCCTGAATACGGCATGATTCCGCCGGGGCGTTTCATCACGATTGCCGAAGACAGCGGCTTGATCGTGCCGATCGGCGAATGGGTGCTGCGCGAAGCCTGTCGCCAGGTAGCGGTTTGGAGCAAAGCAGGGCTCTCCGATTTCGTGGTGGCGGTTAATCTCTCTGCTGTGCAGTTCAAGCGCGGCGACCTCGAGCAATCGGTGGTCAGCGCACTGAGAGAATCCGGCATCGATCCCTCGATGCTCGAATTGGAATTGACAGAATCGATTTTGATCAACAATACCGAAGGCATTCTTGCCACCGTCAAGCGCCTCAAGCATCTGGGCTTGAAGCTGTCGATCGACGACTTCGGTACTGGTTATTCCAGTCTGTCCTACCTGAAGCGTTTTGAGGTCGATAAGCTCAAGATCGATCAATCCTTCGTACGCGATCTGGGGACCGATCCGGAGGATGCGGCCATCGTGCGCGCCATCATCCAGATGGCGCATAGCCTGGGCTTGATCACGATCGCCGAAGGCGTCGAGGATGAACGGGTGCTGAACCAGTTGCGGGCATTCGGTTGCGATGAGGCGCAGGGGTATTTCTTCGCGCGTCCGATGCCGGCTGCAGATTTGATGGGATTTTTTTCTAAGGGACAGGGACGTGCGGCGGTGAATGAGTGATCAGATCTAACTGAGGTCATAGATATGAAGCCGCATCTCCGCTTTTATCAAACGAGTTGCTTGCAACCAGTTCGCAGCGAGGGCTAATGCCCGGTTGCAGAACGCTCAATAATTCAAAACCAGCAAGCTTACCCGCCGGTTCTCGCTTCTTCCTTGCACCGTCTCGTTGGAACCCTTGGGCCGGGTATCGGCAAGGCCCGAGGCGGTGAGCCGGCCGGCTTGTATGCCGTGCTCCTGAAGCGCGCGCACCACCGAAGCCGCGCGTGCTGAAGACAATTCCCAGTTCGAAGGAAATTGCGCGGTCTGGATCGGCACGCTGTCGGTATGGCCTTCGACGATCACCGGATTCGCCGTTTTTTCGAGAACCTTGGCAATTTTCGCCAGCGTGGAGCCGGATTGGTCGGCGGGTTGCGCGGTTCCGCTGGCAAATAGCGCGGTATCCTTGATTTCCAATAGCACGCCCTCGGGCCGCGTTACCAGCGTGATATCGCCGGCTGCCAGCAAATTGCCCAAGGTATTTGCCAAGTCCTGCATCAGCGAGCGTTGCTTTTCCTGAAGCTGGGCTTGGGATTGCAGTTGCGGTTCCGGCTGAACCTGGAGGGGGCGCGGACGGATGCTGGGAATGAACTGGACTTGCTGCGGCTGGGGCTTTGGCATGGGGAGCTCAGCCGGCTTGGGCAATTTTGCATACAACACCAAGAATAGCACGAATAGCAGGGTGATGAAATCCGCATAGGACACCATCCAGCGGTTGGTATTGGATGCCTCGATTTGCTCGGTTTCGTTCTGCAGGGAAATCAGGGGTTTCATCACGCCGCTCTTTGGATGCCGATCACGTTGCCTGCCTTTTCACCGGCCGCTATCAGGGTTCGTTCCACCAGGCGCGGCTGCTTGTTCTGGGCGATCATGGTCAAACCTTCAATGCGCAATTCGTCGCGTAATGTCAGCTCGAAAATCATCATCCGCAGTTTTGCTGCGAGCGGCAAAAATACCAGGTTCGCCAAGGCCAGGCCGTAAATCGTCGCGACGAAGGCAACCGCAATGCCGCCGCCCAGTTTGGCGATATCGCCCAGTCCGTTCATCACTTGCAGCAAGCCCAGCACGGAACCCAGGATGCCGATTGTCGGCGCGTAGGCCCCGGCGGATTCCCACATCCTGGCCGCATGCTTCAAGCGCGCATCGCGTATCCGTACCTCCATCAGCAGGGTTTCGCGTATGTATTCGGGATCGTAGTAATCGACGATCATCTCCATGCCGCTTTTCAACAGCGGATCTTCGATCGCCTGCGCCAGGCTGTCGAGCTTGAGCGTGCCGTTTTTGTAGGCGAGTTTTGACCAGCCGACGATTTCATTGATATGTTCTTCGCGATTGCTGACTGGCGAATGAAACAGCCATCGCAGCAGGCGCACTCCCATCAGGAAATCCCTGGGCGAGCTTTGCGCAATCACTGCTCCAAGCGTGCCGCCGAAGACGATCAGGAAGGCGCTCGGTTGCGCCAAGGCGGACAGGGAAGTGCCCTCCAGAAGCTGCCCTGAAAAGATGGCGGCAAGCGCCAAACCGACACCGAATACTGTCATGTAAAACATAGGTCCTCGCAATTTTCAGGGAGTGATCCTCAAGCATGGTCGCAGAATACTCAGCAAGTCATAACGCCAAGCAAGGCGGCTTTTGGGCTTGAATTCCCTCTATTGCCACTGCGTGCAAGTGCTGCGGCAACCCGTGGCCGGCATTTCGAAGCAGCGGGATATTTCCAAAAACTTCAAGGTCTTTGTTTTTACGAAGGACTGATTGATGGAGTGTTTGAAATGGCAAGCAAGCAAGAGTGCGACAAGTTCGCAAGCGAACTCGAACGCCGTTTTCAAGAGTTGATGGAATGGGCGATCGGGAATTTTCCAAATAAAGGCGAACCTTTGTCGGCGTCCGATTTTGCGGATGCTCGTAAGGAAATTTCGAAAATATGCGCGAAGGCCGGCCAGCCCTGGAAATCTGCGCCGGAACCGTCCGAAGGCGGCCCGCAATACCGTAGTTTGAATCCTGCACCTTGGCCGTAGAGGATAGTGCATTTCTACGGGGCGGCCGCATTGGTTTTGCATAGTTGCAATAAGATGTGATGATATGTTTATAATATTTATTTCATCTTATTGACAGAGGATTTATGCCTTATATTTATGCGGAAGCAGAAAGCCTGGTGAAATTGCCATCCGTGGGGAGCAAGCAATGCGTCGCGTTGATCAAGCAATACACCATGGCGCCGCAAACTTCGCTCTGGGAAGAGGGCAAGGCAGTGAAGGGCGAGCTGACCTTGCAAAAAGGCACCGCGATTGCGACTTTTGTAAAAGGCAAATATCCCAACGGCGGCACCGGCAATCATGCAGCGTTCTATATCGGGCAGGATACGATCGGCATTTGGGTGGTGGATCAATGGTCGGGCAGCGGCACGATCCGCAAACGCTGTCTCACCTTCAAGGGTAAGGACAAGAATGGAAATTTCATCGATCCGAGCAATAACGGCGATGCATTTTCAGTGATCGAATAAGATGAAAAAAATTGCGAGATTGCTGCGTTCCTGCACGCTTGGTTTTCTTGTATGCGCCGGGACCGCCGTCCATGCTGCTAGCCCTGAGCCGATTCAATGTCCCGCTGCATTGACCGTTCAGCAAAGCGCCGATGCCGGGCCGGACGGATGGCAGGTTTTCAATACGCATGACAAGCACCCCTATGTAGGTGTGTCGTTCTCCGAAGGGCCGCCGGATAAAAAAGCCATTCTCGCGCCGAACTCGGAAAAAAAAGCCGGGGGCGCAAAGCTGGCAGTTTGGACGCTGACGAAATCCGCCGAGGGTTATTGGGTATCGTGTCTGTATAGTGAAACCAGCGCTACGGTCGCCAAAAAACTTCCCGATGATGTCACGTATTGTGAAGTGGAATACGACAGGAATTTTTCGCAACCCGTGGCCAAGCGCTGGCGCTGCAGCAGCGGGGTGAAGACGAAATAAATTGCCTAGAGCCTGTTATGAACTCAAGCAGGGGTCGCGTTCGAGCGAGAAGGGAGGCAGCGCAAGGCGCGGCGCGCCGCTCGGGGCCAGCCCCGTGCAAGCGGACTCGGCGTCCCCCCACAACGCAGCGATGTGCCCTTCTCGCCCGAACCCTTCGGGCAGTCCCGGGAACCCTGCTTGAGTTCATAACAGGCTCTAGATTTGCCTTGGCTTGTCTCATGGCCTCGCACCGAGGCCATTTTTTATGCGAAATCCCTGCTATGCGTATCAAGCCCTCCCAGCAAATGGGACAAATCCACCAGCCGCTTCGCTACCAGGTGCCGCACATTGCTCTCGCAGCGCCATATGCCGTACACGCCGAGCAGGGATGCCGCCAGCAGCTCTTTGCGCTGACGCTCCACCAGCGCCGGCCACACGATCACATTGATCACGCCGGTCTCGTCTTCGAGCGTGACGAACATCGTGCCTTTGGCGGTGGGTGGACGCTGACGCACCGTCACGATCCCGCAACCGCGCGCCAGTTGGCCATCACCGAAGGTGTTCAGGATCTCGGCCGGTACGAAGCGTTTCGCAGTGAGGATATGTCTGAGCAGCGCTACCGGATGGCGGCCCAGCGTCAGGCCCAGCGCGCGGTAGTCGCCGAGGATGTTTTCCGCTTCGGACGGCGGCGCCAGCACGAGGGTTTCTTCGCGTATCGCGGCGCGCCGCAGCAAGCCCTTGTCGGGTGCGCTGGCCACCGCCTGCCATAGTGCCTGGCGGCGATGGCCAGCCAGTGATTCCAGCGCGTTCGCATCGGCCAGAGCTTGCAATTCGTGGCTGTTCAATTGCGCGCGCAGGCCCAGATCGGCCATATCCGAAAAGGGGCGGATCGCACGTGCCTCCTCGATACGCCATGCGGCATCCTGGGACAGGCCTTTGACGATATTCAAGCCAAGCCGCACTGCTTGCTGTTGCCGGTCTGATGTTTCCAATGCGGCCTCCCAGTTGCTGACGCTGATATCGGCGGCGCGCACTTCGACTTGATGGCGCTTGGCATCCTGCACCAGTTGCGAAGGTGTATAAAATCCCATCGGCTGGCTGTTGAGCAGGGCGGCTAAAAATGCGGCGGGTTCGTGGCATTTGAGCCAGGCGCTGGCATAGGCCAGAAGCGCGAAACTGGAGGCATGGCTCTCCGGGAAACCGTACTCGGCAAAGCCCTGCACCTGGCCGACGATGGACTCAATGAAGGCCGGTTCATACTTGTTTGCAGCCATGCGCTCGACCAGCATCGTCTGGTATTTCCCCAGATTACCCTTGCGTTTCCATGCAGCCATCGAGCGCCGCAATTGGTCTGCTTCGCCTGCGGTGAAGTCAGCTGCCAGCATCGCAATCTGCATCACCTGTTCCTGGAAAATCGGTATGCCAAGCGTGCGCGACAGTGCTTCTTCCAATTTCGGCGGATACGTGATTTTTTCCTTGCCTTGCTTGCGCCGCAAATACGGATGCACCATGCCGCCCTGGATCGGTCCCGGCCGCACGATCGCGATTTCGATCACCAGGTCGTAAAACTCGCGCGGGCGCAGGCGCGGCAGCATGCTCATCTGCGCCCGGCTTTCGATCTGGAATACGCCGATGGTGTCGGCGGCGCACATCATGTCGTAGGTAGCCGGGTCCTCGGCCGGGATGTCCTGCATCTCAAACGATTCGCCGCGCTGTTGCGCCACCAGGTCGAGCGCGCGCCGGATCATGGTGAGCATGCCGAGTGCGAGAATGTCGACCTTCAGCAAACCTAGCGCATCCAGGTCGTCCTTATCCCATTGCACCACGCTGCGGTCCGGCATCGTGGCATTTTCGATCGGCACCATGCGCGACAATTTTCCGCGCGAAATGACGAAGCCGCCCGGGTGCTGCGACAAGTGGCGCGGGAATTTCATCAGCTTGGCGGCGAGGTCCGACCATTGCTGTGCGATCGGCGAGTCTGGGGGCATGCCGCATTCGACGAAGCGCTGCGCCAGACCTTCCCTGTCGTCCCACCAGCGATGCGATTTTGCGACCTGGTCGATGATGCCGGCATCGACTCCAAGCGCCTTGCCGACATCGCGCAACACGCTGCGCGGTCGGTAGCTGATCACGACGGCGGTGAGCGCTGCGCGCAGGCGGCCGTATTTGTTATAGATGTACTGGATCACTTGTTCGCGCCGCTGGTGTTCGAAGTCGACGTCGATGTCGGGCGGTTCGTTGCGCTCCTTGCTGATGAAGCGTTCGAACAGCAGGTTGCCACGCTCGGGATCGACTTCGGTGATGCCCAGGCAATAGCAGACCGCCGAGTTGGCGGCCGAGCCGCGTCCCTGGCACAGGATGCCCTGGCTGCGGGCATAGCGCACGATGTCGTAGACTGTCAGGAAGTAGGGCTCGTAAGACATCTCTGCAATGAGCTTTAGTTCGTGATCGATTTTCTCTTGCACCTTGGGGGGAATGCCTCGCGGGAATCGGTGATGCGCGCCGATCCAGGCTTCCTTGCTCAGGTAGCTGGCGGCGGTTTCGCCGGGCGGCACCAGTTCCTCGGGATATTCGTAGCGCAATTCGTCGAGGGAAAATGTGCATAACTTGGCAATCTCCACGGTCGCGGCCAGGGCTTCGGGTGGGTAGATATTGGCCAAGCGCAGGCGTGCGCGTAGGTGCTGTTCGGCGTTCGGCGCGAGATCGTAGCCGCACTCGAAGACCGGCTTGCCGAGCCGGATCGCGGTGAGCGTGTCTTGCAGCGGCTTGCGCGAGCGCACGTGCATGCAGACGTCGCCAGTGGCGACCATGGGCAGGGAATAGGCGAGGGCGATTTGTTCGACTGTCGCGCGCTGCCGTTCGTCTTCGGCCCAGTGCAGCAGGGTTAGCGCGATCCAGGCACGGCCGGGGAAGGTTTGTTGCAGCCATGCGGCTTGCAGTGCCAGGTCTTGTGCGGAGATGCCGTAGGCCGGCGTCAAGATGGCTAGGCAGTCCGGCATGCCGCGCAGATGGGCGTTGTGCGCAGCGGGTGCGGACAAGTCGGCCGGTGTCAGGCGGTAGCTGCCCTTGGCGACGCCGGCTTGCGTGCGCGCCAGCGTGATCAGTTCCGACAGGTTGCCGTAGCCTTCGCGGTTTTGCGCCAGGATGATGAGTGAGAAGGCGGGGCTGCCGTCTTCGTTGGTGAGTTGGAATTGGTTACCGATGATCAGATGCAGCGCGTGTTTTTTTGCTTCGACGTGGGCGCGGACCACGCCGGCGAGAGAACATTCATCGGTGATCGCGAGGGCAGCGTAGCCGAGTTGCGCGGCGCGTTCGGTGAGTTCGTCGGGATGGGAGGCGCCGCGCAGGAACGTGAAGTTGGAGACACATTGGAGTTCGGCGTAGGCGGGTAGGGTTGGCTTGAGGGACATGGGATATTTTTCTCTGTGAATTCCCTCTCTCCCGGCATCTCTCGTAAGCGGACGACAGGAGAAAATATTCACGCAAACAATCCGTGCAAGAACCAGCAAGCCTCCTGATCGGCCCGCTCCCGATAAATCCAATAGCAAGCCGACTCCGCCCCCTGCGCAACGAAATAATCGCGTACCGCGAGCATGCCATCCCACCAGCCGCATTCGATGCGCTCCGGTCCGCTGATCAATTTCAGGGGCGAGCCGTAAAACGGCCGATGGTCGCGCAGGACCAAGGCGATCGGCTGGTCCAGCATCCAGAACGGGCGCGCGATGCTGCCCTTGGCTGCCGCGGCAGCGAGCTTGCCTTCGCTCGCCGGCATCCACGCGTTCGACACTTCCGGCCGGTGATCCGCCTTGGGTGCAGGCACCAGCACGCACTCGCTGCCCAGCCGCGCCGCCAGCAATTCCAGCAAGCGATGGTAATCGGCCGGTGTGCCGCCCGGCTCGGGAAACAGCGTTGCGTTAGGCGGCAGCATCGCTTCGACCTGCGCGGCTTCCAGCCGGAGCGCGATCACATGCGCGTTCAATTCCAGCCGGCCCAGCCTTTCCTTCAACAAGCGGATCAGGTGTTCTTCATGCCACGCCGCGTCAGCCAGCGCGATCTCGAGCGGGGTGGGGGCGATCGCGGCGCGGCCGCGTTCGTGTTCCAGCGTCAGGATGAAACGCGATACCGCCAATTGCCGAGTCACCAGCCAGCCGATCATTTGCAGGATCAGCCGGCGCGCCGCGAACAGGAGCGCTTCGGCATGCTCGATCCGGTCCGGCAGTTCCAGCTGCGCCGAGAAAGTCTGCGGCGCTTGCACCCATTCGAATAATTCCAGCGCTTCGCCATAGGCTCGGTCGAGCGCCTGCAACAACTCCTTGCTGCAGCGCCGCTGCAAGCCTGCGCGCGGCAGCTTGCGCAAGTCGCCCAGCGTGCGGCAGCCGATGCCTTCCAGCCAGTCGCGATAAGGCCTGGCTGTAGGCAGCAGCGTGCAAGGCAAGCTATTCAGACGCCAGGCCAGCGTCTTCATGCCGAGTACCCGGCGCCGCTTTGTCTGCCAGCGCGTGAGGCGATAGCGCGCCAGCAGCCAGGCCCCCTGTGCGGTCGGCGCGGCGCCGATCTGGACAGTGAAGCCCAAGGCCAGCACGCTGGCGCGTATCAGCCGGCACAATGCCAACCGGCCGCCGAACGCACGCAAGCTGGCGCTCACGTCGAGCAGCAGGCTCGCTTCTTCAGCCAGCGCCACTTCCGGCGTGTACTGCAACAGGCTCATGGCTACGCAATCGCGGGCCGCCTGCTCGCGTCGGCTGTCGCGCTCGTGCATCTGCACCTCGGGTGCGAGCGCCGATACACCGCCGCGGCGCATGCCGATCTGTACGCCGGCAGCGGCGGCTTCCGTGCTCATGGCCCACACCAGATCGCGTTCCATGATCACATGCATGCCCGCTTCAGACCAACGCGGCCGGAATGTTTCGAGGGCCAACAGCGGCAGGTGCACGGCGATCCACAGGCGCATAAGCGGGTAAAAAAACAGGTGAGGTGACTGGTGAACGGGCTGCCGGCATGTCGCATAAAGGCAGGAAAAACGGATCGACTCGCTGCGGCCCTCGTCGCTTGACGACTTCGATGCCGATGCCGCCGTGGGCCGGCCGCAATCCCAGCCGCAAGGGTGCTGGAGAGGCATCCTGTGCGCAGGTGAGTGGGCGCATCATCCAGAACACGATCTCGGAACTTTGCGCTGCCAGATGCAGGCGACGCAGGGATTCCGAGCGCACGTGAGTCTGCCAGAACAGCAGTGCGCCGCAACTGCCGTTACGCAGAATCTGTTCGGCGCTCCACAGCGCATCGGCCGTACGTTCAGTCTTGATCCACAGGAGACGCTCGACGGGCAAGCCCCATGCGGCCCAGGCGGCAAGTTGCGGCAGGTGCGGCGGCTGCACCAGCGCGATGCGGCGCTGTCGGGCAATGGCGGCCAGCGCTGGTTTCAGCAATTGTATTTCGCCGATGCCGCTCTGCTGCAGCAGCAGTTCGATCAAGGCCGAGCCGGGCCAGCCGCCGTTTGGTAATTCGGCATCGAGCGAAGGATGCATGGAAGGCGTGACTCCGGCCTGGTACGAAGCCATCTGGTCGGCGCGCCAGATCGCATGTGGCAATTGCGCAGCAACTGCGCAAGCGCTCGGCGATATACTGGGACTTGAACTTGAGGCAGGCATGACGAGTCTGTGATTATTTTTTGAACTTGAAAACGCGTGTCAGCTTTTGCTGTATAAATATACAGTATTATATGTATTCCGCTTAGTCAAATTCATCATGTAAATCTCGCTCTTACTATTTCTTTCACGCTTATTTGCTTTTTATGCAAGCTCGCATTACTGCCGTCGGATTGGTGATCCAACCCGATCCGGTTGACCTGTTCGAATATCCCGCACATATTGATCGCGCCAGTCTCGACGCGTTGCCGGCGCGGCCGGGAATTTATATTTTTCGTGATGAGCATGACGCTCCGCTCTACGTCGGCAAGAGCGTGAATATTCGCAGCCGTGTGCTGTCTCACCTGCGCACGCCGGAAGAGGCGCGCATGCTGCAGCAGAGCCGTTATGTCGAATTTCGCCGCAGCGCCGGCGAGATCGGCGCCCTGCTGATGGAGGCGCAATTGATCAAGCAATTGCAGCCGGTGCATAATGTAAAACTGCGCCGTACGCGCGAGATGTGTACGTTGCGCTTGGCTACACCGGGGTGTAGCGTGCCGGAAGTGGTATATGCGCGCGATCACGATTTCGCCAGCACGCAAGGTCTGTACGGCTTGTTCGCCATGCGTAAATCGGCCATGGAAAAATTGCGCGCCATCGTCGAGATGGAGCGTCTATGCCCAGCGCTCACCGGCCTGGAAAAAGTATCGCGCGGACGCGCTTGTTTCGCACGGCAGATCGCGCGCTGTCTGGGCGCTTGCATAGGCGAGGAGTCGGCTGACGACCATGCGGCGCGCTTGCGTGCCGCCCTGGAAGAATACCGGGTCATGGTCTGGCCTTATCCAGGAGCGATGGCGATTATCGAAGAATGCGAGGGCTGGCGCCAAGCCCATGTCGTCGACCACTGGTTTTATCTCGGTTCGGCCGATGCGCCGGATGCGGCTTCGCTCCTGCAGCGTCCCGCCCAGCGCAGTTTCGATGTCGACACCTACAAGATCCTGGTCAAGCCGATGCTGCGCGGCGAATTGCGTGTAGAACGGCTGAGCCGCTCAGCCGGCACTGCTTCGCTGAAGGGAGTGTCGAGCCGAAAGCGGCACAGATAGTCGAGCAGCGCATAGCTGCTTCCGAAGCAAATTCGTGCCACCCTTGAGATCGCTCCGGCAGACGAGACTCAAGCCTTCAATTTTTCGTTTTCCCTGATGCCGCTGCCGCACATCAGCTTTTCGATGTCCAGCAAGATCAGGTCGCGCCCTTCATAGCGTGCGATCCCGCTCAGATACTCGGCTTTAAGAGGGGAGTCCAGATTGGGCAAGGGTTTTACCTCGCCGGCGGCGAGGCTGATGACGTCCAGTACCTCATCGACCACCAAGCCGATGGTTCGATCCAGCATACTGAGAATGATGACGACGGTGAAGTGATTGAAGCTCGGCGCCGCGATATTGCAATGCAGGCGCATGTCGACGATGGGCATGATGATGCCGTCCGAAATGGCCACGCCCTCGACGACATCCGGACCATTGACGATACGGGTCAGGGATCGGTAACCGCGCAATCTTTGAACATGCCGAATGTGAATGGCGTATTCCCTATCCCCCAGGCTGAAGACCACAAATTCGGGGGAGGTCTTGCACAATGCCTTGGAAGAGGCATCGGGCACGGTCATTTTTTTCAGATTCACTTTCGCATTCATCATGTATTCCTTTCAACGTTGTTGCCTGCATGGGAAATGCAAGGTTCAGGCTGTTGCGTTGCTTCACCTGCCTCTTATTAACCCGCTTCGATAAAACCGTATCTGACCTCGGCAATGCTGTTTGGTGCGTAGCAGCATATCCAAGCAATATGTCCCCCGGGTGACAGGGCAATGCCAGCAAAAACAATGCTTGCCGAAATCGATTGGAGCGTACGTGCATATTTTTGTGAAAGAATAGATTCATGCATCGATATGCAAAATACGCGGTTTATGCGATGAATAGCCACTTTGGTGCACTCAAGTCCGCAAACATCCAGCGGAGCGGGACACCTGTCATATGCAACATTCAGACCAGAGATGACAGCTCAGGGGAGAGGTGGTGCAATGCAGTATGTTGTCGGGAAAATGCTGCAAATGCTCCTTATCTCGGCGAACTGAAGCGTCTGCTTCAGACTGGGGATATCGATAAAACGGTGCGTACGCGGGTAATGCATGCACCAGGATCACACAAGTTATTCCTGCGCGCCGGCGCCTTGGATGGGTTAGCTTGTGTGCGAAAGAAGGCCATTCCAGACCTGCTGTGATGTGTTTACCGTCCTTGCGCGCATAATTAACCACTCTAAAAGTTTGCAATCATATACATGGCGTTATAATAAGAAATTAGCGTTTGGATAAGAGCTTGTTCAATTATCAAAGGTGCGGTCGTGTTAAAGATTGATGTTGTCTCCTACCAGGGCAAGCCGATGGCCAGCCCGATTACTGCCGTGTTCAATAGTGAGGGCGGCGGGATTGGGCGGCATCCCGATTGCTTTTTGGCCTTGCCCGACCCGATGCGGCATTTATCGCGACAGCATGCCCAGATCAACTGGCGCGGTGACGGTTACCTGATCAAGAACACGACCGGGAACAACTTTGTAGTCGTCAATGGCCATACCTTGCATGCCAATGAGTTTTGCGTGCTGGAGCAAGGCCATCAAATTTATATCGGCCACTATTTGCTCGAAGTCTCGGCGCTTGATGTCTCGGCTGTTCCTGCTCCTGCAGCACCTGAGACGTCTCAGGTGCCTCAAGCAAGCACGCCGGGGGCCATGCCGGATCAAATAGCCCAGAAAAGCCGCGAGGAGCGTTTTTTTGATGTGGCTGGCCCGGATGCCTTCGATGCCTCGGAAAATGTCTCCTCGGCCTCTTTAAGGCCCGCAGAAACGGTGGCCGCCGCTGCCGCTCATGATGATTTTTTGTCGCCGTCTTTCGGACAGCCCGGCACGCATTCGCCGGCGCATTCTTCGGCGCCGTTTTCCGATAATCCGTTTGACATTCTCAGTGCGAAGGACGATACCAGTCTTCCGGCCGATCCCCTGATTAATCCCGCCGATCTGAATCTGGCACAGATCGAGCCGCAACGCCGTGCCGACGCCCATGCCAACCCTTTTGCTCTGCCTTCGCTGGACGCGCGCAACGCGGCTGATCCCTTGCGCGATCGGGCAGGGGATGTGTCCTTGCGAGGTCTGCTGCGTCAGCCAAAAAACATCGACGATCTGTACAGTGACTCGACCCCGTCTTTGCCGGGACTGGACCCCTTGGCCGACATTGAACCGGCTGGCGCCATGACGCCGTTCGAAACGCACAAGTCGCTTGATCCCTTGGCTCTTTTTGGCACCGATTCCGGCACCGTAAATTCCTTGCTGGATTTGGCGCCATCAACGGTGATGGACGATCATGCGGATCAGTTGGTGATGCACCTGGACCTGCCGCGGGCCATGCTCGCGCCGGAGGAAAATGCAGGGCAGTCGTCGTCCTCCGAATGTGTCGCAATGGAAGCGGTAAGCGAGCCGGCAGTTGTCGTCCCGACGCCGCCGGAGCAGGTGCAGCAAGCTCAGGTGCAAACGCCCGCCGCTCCGCAGCCGGCCCCCGTACCGCAGCCGACAGCGGCTCCCGCTACGCAGGCACAAGCGCCCATGCAGGGCCGGCGTGCCGCCGATGCGGTTCCGATGACGCATGATGAACATCAGCTCCTGATCCAAGCCTTCCTCGACAGCGCAGGCGTGCCGAAAGAAATGGTCCCGCAACGCTTGACGCCGGAATTCATGGCCACAGTCGGTGCAATGCTGTTTACCGCCATGCAGGGAACGGTCGACCTGATTGCCGCTCGTGCCGCCACCAAGCGCGAGGTCAAGGCGGAAATGACGCTGATACTGCCAGTGCAAAATAATCCGCTGAAGTTCGTACCGGACGGCAAAGCGGCGTTGATTCACATGTTCGGCAAGCAGATACCCGGATTCCTGGGGCCGATCGATGCGATGCGCGATGCCTATCAGGATTTGCGCGCACATCAAGTCGGCGTATTTGCCGGCATGCGTGCTGCGCTGGCCGAAGTGCTGCAACGCTTCAGTCCCGCCGACGTAGAGAAGCGGCTGGATCAACTGTCGATGATCGACAATCTCATGCCGAGCCATCGCAAGGCCAAGCTATGGGATTTGTACGGGCAGCAATTCAAGAAAATCTATGCCGAGGCAGAGGAAGATTTCGACGTGATATTCGGCGATGCTTTTGCGGTCGCTTATGAGGAACAAACCAAGTCGATGCGCGAGGATGCGGCGTCGGCCCGGAATTGACGCGTAATCAGGCGTTCGAACGCCTAAAGAGCTGAGCTGTTTTTTTCTATCCATTTCGTTTGTTTGGAGTGTCTGATGATAAAGAGCGTCTCCTGTAAATTGAGCTTGCTGTCGGCTTGCACCGTATTGCTGTCTAGCTGCGCGATACCTTTCTGTCCCGCGCCGGCGCCCGAGGTGGAGCGCTCCACGCCGCCTGCCGGCATGCTAACCTTGCCTACGGTTCAACTGCCGCCGAACGCTGGGCATCTCGATCTGCCGCTTGATTTGGCATGGAAAAACATCCAGGCCAACGCCAAACTGGGCGCCTATCGAATTGTCGGCGTCCGGCCTTTCCCCTATACGATCAATTTACGACTGACCGGCGATCCGCAGCGTTACATCGACTGCGGCATGATCACCGTTCCGGAGTCGCCGACGTCCCAGGCAACCCAGTTCCCCGGTGCGAAAAGCTCACAGGATTACCGCATCCTTATCAAGCAGATTCCGTATCAGGTCAAGCGGCGTATCGCGCTGGAAATACAAGCGACCGTGCGCCTCGATCCTTACGGCAACCAGACTTACTATTGGGTCGAGGCCGACTATCATGTGACACGCGAACAAAACGCCACGTCGAACCGCGGCCCGGCGATCAAGGCGCGCGACACCATTCATTTCAGGAACAACGAAGAGGCGGTATTCAAGAATGCGCCGACTCGATGCAAGAGCAGCGATCAGTTGAGCGCGGATATTGGCACTTGGCTGAGCGGCAATCACAACGCGGATGTACCCAACGCGAAGGTGCTGTCGGCCTCGAATTGAGACGGGAATGGTCTAGAGCAGTTTCATCCTGACCGTACACGGCCAATCTTGCGCCTGCGATGCTCACCGTACCATTCGTACGGTTGCGCTTCCCGGCTCAACCTTGGCTCCTGTACAGTCAGGCTGAAACTGCTCTAGTGTTGAAAAAATGTCCGGGCTGGTCCCGGACATTTTTTTGTTTGGGTTTGGGTTTGGGCTTAGCCTTCGCCTTCCTTAACCGATGGCAGCTTGGAGACCAGGCGCAGCGAAACAGTCAAGCCTTCCAATTGATAGTGAGGGCGCAGGAAGAATTTCGACGTGTAGTAGCCGGGATTGTCCTGCACTTCTTCGACCTGGATTTCCGCTGCTGCAAGCGGTTTTCTGGCCTTGGTTTCTTGCGAAGAATTGAGCGGGTCGCCATCAACATATTGCATGATCCAGTCGTTGAGCCAACGCTCCATGTCCTCGCGTTCCCTGAATGAGCCGATCTTGTCGCGCACGATGCATTTCAGGTAATGAGCGAAGCGGCAGCAAGCGAACAGGTAAGGCAGACGTGCCGACAAGTTCGCATTTGCGGTGGCGTCGGGATCGACGTATTCAATTGGTTTCTGCAAAGACTGGGCACCGATGAATGCCGCCACGTCGGAATTCTTGCGATGGATTAACGGCATGAAACCGTTCTTCGCAAGCTCTGCTTCACGCCGGTCCGAAATCGCAATTTCGGTCGGGCATTTCATGTCCACGCCGCCGTCGTCGGTCGGGAAGGTATGGCAAGGCAAGTCTTCCACGATCCCGCCGGATTCGACGCCGCGAATCGAGGTGCACCATCCGAAGTACTTGAACGAACGGTTGATGTTGACAGCCATTGCATAGGCCGAGTTGGCCCAGGTATAACGGGTATGGTCGGCGCTATTGGTGTCTTCTTCGAAATCGAATTCGTCGACAGGATTGGTTCTTGCGCCATATGGCAGACGCGCCAGGAAGCGCGGCATGGCCAGGCCGATGTAGCGCGAATCTTCCGACTCGCGCAAACTGCGCCATGCTGCATATTCGGTATTTTGGAAAATCTTGGTCAGGTCGCGCGGGTTCGCCAGCTCCTGCCAGGAGTCCATTTGCATCACGGTCGGCGACGCACCGGAGATAAACGGGCTGTGGGCCGCAGCGGAAATTCTTGCTAATTCGCGCAGCATTTCGACATCGGGCGGGCTATGGTCGAAGTGATAATCGCCGACCAGGCAACCATAGGGTTCGCCGCCGAACTGGCCGTATTCTTCTTCATAGGCTTTCTTGAAGATCGGACTCTGATCCCAGCCGATTCCCTTGTGGCGTTTCAGCGTGCGGGCCAAGTCTTTCTTGGAAATGCTCATGACCCGGATTTTCAGTAATTCGTCGGTTTCGGTATTGTTGACCAGATAGTGCAGACCGCGCCACGCCCCTTCCAGTTGCTGAAAATCGGCGTGGTGGAGGATCTGGTTCACTTGTTCGCTCAATTTGCGGTCGATCTCTGCGATGATGCTTTCGATGGTCTTGTAGGCGTCATGTGAGGCGACGACGGTATTGGCCAAAGCGTGTTCGGCCAGGGTCTTGACCGCGTTCTCAACCGCCTGTCGCGCTTGATCGGTTTTCGGCTTGAACTCTTTGTCTAGCAGACTTGAAAATTCATTGGATTCAAGAGTCTGTTGCTGAAGTGCGGCTTCTTTGTGCAGGGCGGTCATTCCATTCTCCGTTGATGGCGATGTATGGATCGGTGTTTAGTTGGCGGTGCCTGGCGCGCTATCAGCTGCGGGGGCATCGGTCTTTTTGGGAGCGGCGGCAAGGCTCTTGAGCAGGGCAGGGTCTTGCAATACCTGCGCGAGCAATTCTTCGGCGCCGGTTTTGCCATCCATATAGGACAACAGGTTGGAGAGTTCAGTGCGCGCCTGCAGCAACTTGTTGAGCGAATCGACATTGCGGGCGATGGCAGCGGGCGAAAAGTCGTCCATGCTTTCGAAAGTCAAGTCGATGCTGATCTCGCCTTCGCCTGTCAGCGTGTTGGGTACGCGGAACGCGACGCGCGGCTTGATCGCTTTCATGCGTTCGTCGAAGTTGTCGATGTCGATTTCAAGGAACTTGCGATCGGCAACCGGCGGCAGCGGTTCGGTCGGTTTACCCGACAAATCCGACATGACGCCCATCACGAACGGAAGCTGGATTTTTTTCTCCGAGCCGTAAGTTTCCACATCATATTCAATTTGCACGCGCGGAGCCCGATTCCGGGCAATAAACTTTTGTCCGCTCCGTCCGATCTTGGTCACTGCTTTTGTTTTGACGCCTGACATAATGTCGTCTCGCTTATGAAAGAATTACCGGTTTCTAAAAAATTATTCTGCTGCCTTGGGTCCTGCTATGGTCTCGATTCGAGGTAATGCGTCCGGCGCCATCTCTTTCATAATGTCCATGAAGGACATGGACATCACCCGCAATGCCCGCATGAGCAGCAGAGGGGCCGGATTGGTTGGTTCATGTTGCTTGAAGTACTGGCACATCAACTCTATGGCACGCTCGACGTCTTGCCTGGAATTGATGGCCCCGAGGCTGGGGGTAGGGCTGGCAACCGGCAATGCCACCGGCGTGCCGGTTTCAGGATCTGTGACAATCGGCGCTTCAGCTTGCGGCGTCGGCTCGATGCACTGCTGGCAGAAGCGCAAGGTCGACTCCACCAACTGCTTGGGCGCGGCCAGATCCGGTGCGTCCGATTCCGCCAACGCCACCTTGCCCTGCGCTTCGATGCTATTCAACGCAATGCTGCAACGCTCCAGGTGCTGCAAGGGGCTGGCGTCAGCCTGCAATCCCTGTTTGAGTATCAGCATGACTTGATCGCGGGTGAGATTGCCCTCGGTCTTGTTGTTCATGCTGACTTGCTCGATATCGCGCAAGCTCAAGCTGGTGTTCTGATGTTTCAGCACTACACAATTACGTGCATCGCGCATGAATCCGAGCGGATTGGACAAGGCTGAAATCGCAAAAAAGCGCGCCAGCGGGTCCAACTCCCCATCAATTTCCAATGCCGGGTGCAGCGAATTCCAGTAGGCCTGCACCAACCCGGCAAATAATTCCAATCCGGTACTTAGACCGGGCAAGCCTTGAGTGTGGATCAAGGCACGAAGATAGTGGTTTGCAATCCGCAGATCCTTGCTGCGTGCCAATAACTGTTTTGCCTGTCGTGCCGCTTGCAGCCAATCCGGTTCCTCGGCGGGGATAACGGCCTCGCCATATTGCTGTTCCGGCCGCCCCTCGACCAGGCTCTCCAGCAAGACGAACTCCGGGTCGTACTCAAGATTCGGGCCGCAAGGCGCGTCGTCCTGAATGGGGTTGAGTAATTGTTGAAAATCGAGATCGAAGGCGTGCATAAAATAAAAGCCTTATTTGCAATTGTAAATATAATAACATGCTATTATTAAAAAAGCATGGGATGGTTTGCAATTATTTTATGTTTCGGAAAGCATTAATTTTTTTATTCGCCGTTGCGGTTTGTTCGTGTTACAACAGATGTAATTTTAATTGATTGCTTATATAATAATATATTGTGAATATTATAATGATAGGTTAGCATTTGGTTTGTTGATGCTAATAAAATTCATAATTTAAAAATCAAAATAATACATGCTTATTACTGTTGTTTTGATATTTTACCGATCCTCACATGGCTGATAATCCAGTTGCGCTTCCTCTTCGCACGCAGATTCGCGAATACGAAATTCAAGAGTTGGTCGGAAGCGGCGGCTTCGGTTTCGTCTATCGTGCCAAGGACCATACGTTGCAGCGTAGCGTCGCACTCAAGGAATATTTCCCCGCCTCCATTGCCATGCGTGGCGAGGACGGTGTGGTGCGAGCCCGCCTTTCCACGCAAAATGCCGTCTATAAGCGTGGTCTGGACAGCTTCCTGGGTGAGGCTCGGGTGCTCGCCCAGTTTGACGATCCAGCGGTAGTCAAGGTCCATTTCTTTTGGGAGCAAGACGGCACTGCCTACATGGTAATGCCGTTTTATGATGGGATTACGCTGCGCGGTTTGGTGCGCCATCACCGGGACTTGATTACGGTGGAGTGGCTGAAGGCATTTATTTTGCGCATCACGGATGTGCTCGGCAGGCTGCACGATGCCGGTACCTATCATCGGGATTTGTCGCCTGAAAATATTTTGATATTGGAATCGGGCGGCTTGGTATTGCTTGATTTCGGTTCTTCGCGTCAGGCATTGGCAGATCTGGCTGGCGGTAACGACGTCGTCTTGAAACCCGGCTATGCGCCGATCGAACAATACGTGGCCGACGATTCGCTCGCTCAAGGTGCCTGGACCGATCTGTATGGACTCGGCGCAGTACTGCATTTCATACTGGAAGGGAAGGCGCCGCCGGCATCGATTACGCGTTTGCAGCAGGATACCTACGAGATGTTGCTTGGAAAGCGCGAGCGCTATCCTGCGGTGCCGGCCAAGATTCTTGCCGCGATCGATCTTTGCCTCGCGGTGCAACCTGATCGGCGTCCGCAAAATGTGGCGAAACTCAAGGAGTTATTCGCCATCTCCGAGGATCGCATAGCGGAAGATTTCGATCTGTATCAGGGTGTGGGGTTGCCGACGCAATTCGCTGCTACCACCCTTCTTGTGGTCGATGACGAAGATGAGCTGACGATTCCTCTCGATCCCATAGCGATGCTGTCTCCGGAAAGCAATTCCGTCTCTGTCGCCAGTCCTGCGGCGATTACCCGTTCGGATGTGGCGCCCGTTAAGCCGGAAAGCGACGCGGCTGCTGTGCCAATGGAACCGACGATGCGGGGCGAGATCGCGGGCGCGCAGAAGGAGAGCCCCGAGCCGACACCACGCGCTGCAAGAGAAATGCCGAACCGCCGCGCAGCTTTGCTTGGGTTGGCCGCATTCGTGGTGCTTTGTTCCATCGGGTTGTGGACATATTTATCGATATCGCCGCCTTGGAAGCGCACGTCGCCCATAGCCTCGGTTCCGGCCATTCAATTAAAGCCTTCGCCTTCCCTGGAAGGGCAAAACAACACTCAGGTGGCTCAGGCCAATCCGGGTGCGACGCTGCCGCCTTTGCCGTCTGACAATGCTGCCGTTTCATCCGGCGTCGGCAATCCGGGCGCCGCAGTTGAGTCGCCTCCGGCAGGCGGCGCGACGAGTGGGAAGCAGGCGAGCAAGCCTGTGCCGCCGGTGCCTCCTGATCCGGTTAAACCGGCGGCCATGTCGCCTTCGGAACAGGTGCCGCTGCCTCCGAAAGCAGCGCCTGACGGCGCCGTAACGGTGGCGCTGCCACCGCCGACTGCGAATGGCGTGGTGCGCCTGAATATCAAGCCATGGGGGAAATTGTCGGTCAATGGTCAGGCGCGGGGTGCTACGCCACCACTTAACCAACTGAAGCTTGCCCCGGGAAAATACCAGATCGAGATCAGCAATCCTGGGTTCCAAAGCTACTCGCGGGAATTGGAAGTGCTGCCCGGAGCAACCACCCTCATCAAACATCAATTCGAGTAATACATGAACAGTATCCGACACGGCAGTTCCTTCTTTGCGCGGTGCGCGAAACGCCATGGCATGGCAGGCGTGAGCCTGCTTCTGCTGGCGCTGGGTTTGGCGTCGGCCGCCTCTGCTCAATCCGGCCCATATTCGCAAAGGAGCGGCAGGCAGGAATCCGTTCAGCAAGAGATAAGCGGTGGCAAAGGTCTGGCTGAAAAGCGTTTGGGGCAGGGGGTTTCCTATTACTACGAAGGACGTTATGCCTTGTCCTCAAAGTTGATTCGCGAAGCGCTGGCGCTCAAACTGGCGCATCCGGCTGACGAGGCGATGGCGCATCAATACTTGGCCTTTTTCTACTGCTTGCACGATCTCGCTGATCAATGCGAGCAGGAATTCCGATTGGCTTTGAGCGGACCGATGCCGATCGAATTGTCCTCCAGCGAGCGCGACAATCCTGCTTGGCGCGAGATCTACGCACGTGTGCGCAGCCAAACCTATGGCCTGCCTTCCGGGAACGTCGCACGCGGCCGTTTTGGCGGGCGCATCGAAGAGATCCACGATCACGACCCGAATAGTGCGCCTATCGGCCAAGTGGTCAACTGGGGCAAGTCGAACGACAGGTTTGCCGCGCGGTTGCGGCTCGCGGTCGAGCCTTGGGGAGATGTCTACATCAATCAACAGAAAGTGGCGACCTCGCCGCCGGTAAAGGAGGTGACATTGTCGCCCGGGATTTACACGATCGAAATCCGCAATGCCGAGTTGCCGGCTTTCGTTCAAACCATCGCGTTGAAAGCGCAGACGTCTTACCGTCTGATTTATCAATTTGACCCTAACCAGTGATAACCATGAAATACACCATTCCGTTGATTATTCTTCTGGCCCTGCTGCAGGGGTGTACTACGCCGATGCGTACCAGCCAGCCGGACACGGTGATTCAGCCGGCGCCGATTCAGCCCCAGATCTTTGAGGCTTCGCCGGACCCGCTCGCCGAACAAAAGCTGCGCGAGACGAATGAATTGTACGATCGCGGCGACTACGGCCGCGTCATCTCGGCCCTCACTGCCAACCGCGACGTCTGGAACGGTACGGTTGCACAACGCATGCAAGCCCACAAGCTGCTCGCATTCAGCTATTGCCTGACCAAGCGGCAGGCGTTTTGCGAGCAGCAATTTGCCGCAGCCTTAAGGCTCGATCCGCAATTCGAACTCAAGCTGGCGGAACGCAACCACCCGCAATGGGGGCCCGCGTTCGACAAGGCGAAAGGAACTGTGTTGGTGCCGGTGGAACGGCCAATTCAATCGCAAACCAGATCGAACTGGTCGCCTACCCAAACCAACAACAGTAGTAGCAGTAGTAGCAGTAGTAATAGCAGTTCAGGCATTAGTATCAATGTTAATCCGGGCTCTGGTGTGGATTCGGTAAAGTCTTCTTTGCCGCAATCGATACCCGTTCGAATCAACTAATCGCTTTATTAACCAAAAAAGGAAAAAATCAAATGGCAATCGCATGTTTTTTGAAAGTTACTGCTGCCGATGGCGAATCGAAAGATGCAGCGCATAAAGGCTGGACCGATATCTCCTCGTTCCAATGGGGCGTGACGCAACCTGGCAGCATGTCAGTTGGCGGCGGCGGCGGTACCGGCAAATCGAGCTTTCAGGATTTGACGGCTATTTGCGCCATCGACAAGGCGATGCCTGCCCTGATGAAGCATTGCGCGAGCGGCAAGCACTTGGCTGAAGTCAAGGTCTCCGTCTGCAAAGCCGGCGGTACGCAAATCGAATACGAACTCATCACTTTGACCGATGTGCTGGTCACCAATGTCAGCATCACCGGCGCTGCCGACGATGCCAACGTGATGGTGCACTACAGCTTCCAGGCCGCCAAGGTCAAGAACGAGTACTCGGAGCAAACCGACCAAGGTGGCAAAGGCGCAACAAGCCAATTCGGTTGGAACGTGAAAGAAAACGTCGAGATGTAATTCTCGCTAAGGGCTGGGCATTTTTAATGGCCGGCTCGTAAGTTGAGATCGTACCAATGTGGTTTGAATAGTGGGTCGGGAAGCGTAGTATCAGATTGACTGACCCATTATCAAATCACACAAGAAAATCACTAAACAATCTTCGAAAAACAGCCAGGAGAGATTGACCGATGTCGTCGAATAGCTTGGCCAGATTTGCACTCCCGATATGGTGCCGCGTTACTTTCAGCTATTTGTTCGGGGCAGCCATTTTCTTGGTCGGAAGCCACTGAAACCTTCTGCGCTTTAGTCGAGGAAAAATTTTCATGAGAATCGCACTCTATATTTTGTATGCCTCGCTGGCGGTTCTGCTCAGCGCTTGCGCAGCCGGCCCTCGCAGCATCGAGCCGGTACCTTTTCGCCTGGTGCTGTCCGCCGATAATGACATCAATCCCGATGTGCGCGGGCGCCCGACCCCGGTGGTGGTACGCATATACGAGTTGCGCAATACCAGTAATTTTGAAGCCGCCGATTTTTTTTCGCTTTTTGAAAAAGAGCAGGCCGTACTCGGATCGGACTTGATCCAGCGCGAAGAAATCATCCTGCGCCCGACCGAATCGCGCCAGATCAGCCGCAGGGCACATCCCGATGCGCGCGTGATCGGCATCGTCGCAGCCTATCGCAATCTTGAACGCAGTACTTGGCGCACCGTCGTGTATCTGCCGCCACCGACCGAAGTCAGTTCGTTGCCTGTGGTTGGCCCTTATGTCACGATGAGTCCGCGCGAGCAGCAGATCTTGGTGCAGCTCAAATACCAAAGCGTGTTCACTAGCCAGGGCAAGGCTTCTTTGTTCCGTTAGAACCTGTTCAGAGTCTGGCCAAACGGGCGTGATGCGGATCCGTATGGTACTTGGCATCCTCATGTACTCGAGTACACTCCGGTTCACGCTCGTTTGGCGCGGCCTTGAACAGGTTCTTAAAAATTTTGATATTCAGAGGGACATATGGCGTCTCAACGCAAAGTAGTCTGGGCCGAAGGTATTTTCCTGCGGCCCCAGCATTTTCAGCAGCAAGAGCGGTATTTCGAGCATCTGGTGCATGCGCGCGCCATGTCGGGAGAGGGTTACTTCTGGGGCTTCCACGAGCTGGTTCTCGATAACGAAGCGCTATCATTAGGCAAGGTGGTTTTGCAGCAGGCGCGCGGCATTCTGCCGGACGGCACGCCTTTCAGTTTTCCGGAGCAGGGCCAAGGTTTGCTGCCACTGAATTTCCCGGAAAACCGCAAGAATGAAAAAGTATACCTCGCCCTTCCATTGCGGCGTACAGGGCAGGACGACACCACCTTCGAAGCAGATGCCGATACGCTTACACGCTACAGTGCGGTGATCGAGGAATTTGCCGACGGCAACTCGATGGGCGGCGAACCGGCCGAGATTCAGGTCGGCGACATCCGCATCCGCCTGTTATTGGAATCCGAATTGACCGCCGCCTGGGTGGCAATCGGCGTGGTCCATGTAATCGAGCGCCGGCCGGACAATCAATTGGTTCTCGACCGCAGCTATATTCCGCCGATGCTGGCCTGCGGCAATCAAGATTCGCTGCGCGGCTTTATCCGAGAATTGCATGGCGCTTTGCATCAGCGCGGCGACGCCATTTCGGCGCGCCTGCAGCAACCCGGCCGAGGTGGAATTTCCGAGGTCGGAGATTTCCTGATGCTGGGTTTGATCAATCGCTGGGAGCCGTACTTCAGCCATTTGTCCACGGTTCCGCATATCCATCCGGAGCGCCTGTTCTCGGTTTGCTTGCAGTTGGCCGGGGACCTGGTGACCTTTACGCGCGATGACCGGCGGCCGGGAGAATATCCGCTCTACAACCACGATGATCTGGCGGGTTGTTTTGCCCCGCTGATGCTGGATTTGCGCCGTTCGTTATCCATGGTGTTCGAGCAAAATGCCATCCAGATCGAGTTGCAGGATCGCAGCAATGGCGTGCGCGTCGCCGTCATACGCGATCTCGAGCTGCTCAAGCAGGCCAAGTTCGTGCTTGCTGTTCATGCCGATGTGCCGACCGAGATGGTGCGTTCCCGTTTCCCGACCCAGGTCAAGATCGGACCGGTAGAAAAATTGCGCGACTTGGTGAATTTGCACCTCCCAGGCGTCACTCTGCAGTCTTTACCGATTGCGCCGCGCCAGATCCCTTACCACGCCGGCTACAACTATTTCGAACTCGATACCAGCACCGATCTGTGGAAGCAGCTTGATCGGTCTGGAGGCTTGGCATTGCACGTTGCCGGTGAATTTCCGAATCTGAATCTGGAATTCTGGGCAATTCGTTAGGTGCGGGAGCTTGTCCCGATGAGGTCTTTGGGGTCCGGGCCTTATCGGCGAAAGGGCGCCTCATGACAAGGCGCTCGTTATGATCATGCTTCGGCAAGTCAAAGGTGAAATCTTGGCTCGGCCTACGTGAAGCAATATTTTTTGCAGGGCAATTACCTAATTCCCCATCATTGGTTTTATTTCATTGTACAATGGACAATTATTTGGCAACTTGTCCATTGTCGTCGTATTCAGACTGGAGTTTGCCATGAATTTCCAGAACCCGGGTTGCGAAGTCCCGGGCATAGCATTCTCACCGGTCAACACGGATGCCTTTGGCATGATTGATTTATGACTACTGGTATTTTATCAACTAAGCTGGGGGAGGACATTTTGTCCTCGCCTTTGGACACGTCGTCCAGCGCACCTAATGCTGAGGCAGCGAAAAAAACCAGCGTGGGTGCCAAGGAAGTAGAGGAAGGGCCCCGCGTCGCGGACTTGCCCGAGGTAATCAGCGGTTCGAATCCCCTGGTGCGCGCCAGCAACCATCTGCTAAATTTGATCCCGCAATTGCGGGCCACCAGCGATTTTCCCGAGCCGGTTGCGCTTAGAGGCTACCTGATCGAGCAGGTTGACCTGTTTGAGCAGCGTGCCCGCGAATCTGGCGTGACCGAGGAGTCGATCATCGGTGCCCGCTATTGCCTGTGCACCGTGCTGGATGAAACCGCGGCGCAGACGCCATGGGGCGGCTCCGGTATCTGGCCGCGCTACAGCTTGCTGGTGAAATTCCACAACGAGACCTGGGGCGGTGAAAAGTTCTTCATGCTGCTGTCGCGTCTGGCGCAAAATCCCCAGCAGCATCATGACTTGCTGGAGCTGATGTATTACTGCATCGCGCTCGGCTTCGAAGGGCGCTATCGGATCATGGACAACGGGCGCACGCAGCTGGAAACAGTGAAGCGCCGCCTGGCCGATATCCTGCAAAAGAACGAGGGCGAGTACTCCAAGCCGCTGTCTCTGCGTTGGCGGGGCGTCGAAGGGGAGATCAAGCGGATTTTGACCATGATGCCGATCTGGGTTGCGACGGCTGCGATTGCTTTGATCGGGCTGATCGTTTTCTTCTGGCTCAGTTATGCCTTGTCCAATCTCACCGACCCTTTGTTTTCCAAGATCAGCAGCATCCGGATGCCGCGCATTACGGTTGAGGCAAAACAACCGGTGACGCCAAGGCTGGCTCGCTTCCTGGAGCCGGAAATTCGCGAAGGCCTGGTCAGCGTGCGCGATGAGGCCGATCGCAGCATCATCATCCTGCGCGGCGACGGCATGTTCAACCCTGGCAGCAATACGGTGCTACCGCGTTACCTTCCTGTGCTTAACCGGGTCGCGGCAGCGCTCAATGAGGTCGGCGGTTCGGTGCTGGTCAGCGGCTATACCGACAATCAACCGATTCGCACGCCGCGTTTCCCCTCCAACTGGCATCTATCCGAAGCCCGCTCGCAAGCGGTGCGGCAGTTGATCGAACCGCGCCTGACGCAAAGCGGACGGATACGCGCCGAAGGACGGGCCGATGCCGAACCGGTCGCGCCCAATGATACGCCGGCCAACCGCGCGAAAAACCGGCGCGTGGAAATCACACTGTTGTTACCCCCAAGCGAACGTGACTTAAAACTAGGTAGTGGAAATGTTCAGTAGATTCTTTGGATTGTTTGCCAGCCGGACCTTCTGGGTCATTGTCGGCCTGATCGTTGTCGCCCTGCTGATCTGGATCGTAGGACCGCTGATCGCGATTGCAGAGTATCGGCCGCTCGAGCCGGAGTGGATACGCTGGACCTTGATCGGCCTGATTTTCGGTTTCTACATCCTGCGGTGGATCTTCCGCCTCTGGATGGCGAAAAACATGAATGGGAAATTCCTCAACTTCATGGCCGGCGCGCGTTCCAGAAAGGACGAACAGTCCGATGAGCCCGGCACCAATGAAGTCAAGGAATTGAAGGACCGCTTTGCCAAGGCGCTCGGCACGCTCAAGAAAACCGACTTCTCCCAGGACGGCAATCACCGCTGGTGGCGCCCCAAGCAATACCTGTATCAATTGCCGTGGTATGTCTTCATCGGTGCGCCCGGTTCCGGTAAAACCACCGCTCTGCTGAATTCGGGCCTGCAGTTTCCGCTTGCCGAGCAATTGGGCAAGGCCGCCGTGCGCGGCGTCGGCGGCACCCGTAATTGCGACTGGTGGTTCACCAATGAAGCGGTATTGCTGGATACCGCCGGACGCTATACCACGCAAGAGTCGAACGAAAAGGTAGACCAGGCCGAATGGCAGGGCTTCCTGAATCTGCTGAAAAAGTTCCGTCCCCGCCAGCCGATCAATGGCGTGTTGCTGACCATCTCCGTGACCGACCTGATGACCATGAGCGAAACCGACCGCGAGTTGCAAGCCGCGGCATTTCGCCATCGCCTCAACGAATTGCAGACCAATCTGAATATCCGCTTCCCGGTCTACGTGCTGGTCACCAAGTGCGATATGCTGGCCGGCTTCCAGGAATACTTCGGCCGCTTTGCCAAGGAAGAGCGCGCGCAAGTGTGGGGATTCACCCTGCCGTTCGATACCAAGAAGGCGTTCTCCAATGTCGGCTTCCAGCCGGCATGGTTCAAGGAAGAATTCGGCGCGTTGGTTGCACGCATTTATCGCGGCTTGCCGGATATCCTGCTGGAAGAACACGACCTTGAGCGCAAGGCAAAAATCTATTCGCTTCCTCAGCATTTCCAGGGGCTGGAAGAATTGCTGGAAAAGATGCTGTCTTCGGTCTTCTCGAGTTCGCGTTATGAGGATCAAGCCTTGTTGCGCGGCGTGTACTTTACCAGCGGTACTCAGGACGGCAGCCCGTTCGACCGCGTACTTGGCATCCTGAACAGGCGCTTCAACGTCGGGGCGAAATCCGGGAAAGAAGGTAAAGAGGGTAAAGAGGGCAAGGAAGTCAGCGTCGTCAAGGGTAAAAGCTACTTTCTCGAAGATCTGCAGAAAAAACTCATCTTCGCCGAGGCGCATCTGGCCGGCCGCAACTTCCGCTGGGAGCGTAAGCTGCAACTGGCGCGTACTGTCAGCCTGATCGTACTCTCCGTCTTGTTTGTGGTGACCTTGGCCGGCTGGACGCTAAGCTATCGCAACAACATGAAGTACATTGCCGAAGTCGAAAACAACGCCACTACCCTGGCTGAAATCGTGCATCGGGACGGGACACGCCTGGCGGGGCAACTGGTCGATCTTTTCCCGACGCTTGACCGCGCACGCACGCTGGCGGTGAGCGAGGATTTCCCCGTGAATCGACCGCCGACCTCGTACCGTTTCGGCCTCTATCAGGGGCACAAGCTCGATACCGCAGCGCAGCTCACCTACCGGCGTTTGCTGGAAGAGTCGCTGCTGCCGGTTATCGCGATGCGTCTCGAAGAACTGGTGAAAAATGCGCCCGCCGACAATCCGGAATTCCTCTATGAGGCGCTGAAAACCTATTTGATGCTGTATGACGAGAAGCACTACGACAGCGAAGTGATGATTGCCTGGGTGCTGACTGATTGGGAAAGAAGTCTGCCGCCCAGCATTCCGCAGAGCGTGCGCGAGAACCTGCTGTTGCACCTGAATGCACTGGCCGGCGAACGCTACGTTAATTCGCCGTTTGCGAAAAACGAAGGACTGGTTCTGGCAACCCGTCAGAAACTGGCCGGATTCTCGCTGGCGCAGCGTGTGTACAGCCGTCTGAAACGCCGCCTCAACAAGAGCGACATCCCGGAATTCAACATCGCTGCGGCCGGCGGTTCGCAATCTGCGCTGGTGTTTGCACGCAAATCCGGGCAACCGATTACGCGCGGCATTTCGGCCCTGTTCACTCATAACGGCTATCACCAGTTGTTCGACAAGGAAGTCAGCAAGGTATCCTCGACCTTGGCATTCGAGGAATCCTGGGTGCTGGGCGAGGAAATGAAAACCAGCAAGGAAAAACTGGACGACCTGAGCCAGAAGCGCTTGGTGCTGGAAGTGAAACGCCTGTACATGCATGAGTATGTCAAGCTGTGGGAAAACTATCTGGCCGACATCAAGCTGATTCCGAGCCAGTCCTTGGCGCAAAGTGTCGAGATCTCCCGTGTGCTGTCCGGTCCCGATTCGCCGCTGGCCCAATTCCTGCGTGCCGTCGCCAAGGAAACTACGCTATCGAAGGAGCAGACGCAGAACAGTACAGCCTCTCTGCTTGGCCGGGCCAAGGATCGAATCAACTCCACCAAATCCGATCTGGAGCAAGTGTTCGGGCCTATCAATACGCCGGGCCAGCCGAATCCGCTGGAACGGCCGGAGGCGATCGTGGATAACCGTTTCGAACCCTTGCGCCGTTTGGCTGCGAGCAGCGGCTCGGGCGGATCACAGCTCGACCAGACGCTGCAATTGATCAACGAGCTTTACACTACGTTGACAGCCACCGATGCGGCGCTGAGGGCAGGCAATACGCCGCCCAATTCCGACGTTGCCAACAAGCTCAAGTCGGAAGCGGCGCGCTTGCCGATGCCCTTGCGCGGCATGCTGGAAGGCTTGACCACCTTGGGCGCAAGCCAGATTGCGGGCGTCGCGCGTGCCAGCATCAGCGGCAACATGTCGGCCAGCGTCGGCGATTTTTGCAAGACCGCGATAGCCGGACGCTATCCGGTCGATCCTTCATCCAGCAAGGACATTACACCCGACGATTTCGGCCGGATGTTCGGGCCAAGTGGTTTGATGGACGATTTTTTCCAGCGCAATCTGGCGCCTCTGGTCGACATCTCCAAGCATCCCTGGACCTTCCGGCCCGGCGCCAGCGGACCTGGCGGCACTGATTCGAACGGCTTGGCGCAGTTCCAAAAAGCGCAAACCATACGCGATATTTTTTTCCGCGGCGGTGCGCGTACGCCCGGTTTGCGCATCGATATCAAGCCCTTGGAAATGGACCCTGCGCTTACCCAATTTACCTTGGACATCGACGGACAGGTGGTGCGCTACGCGCACGGTCCGCAAGTACCGGTCAGCGTGGTCTGGCCCGGCACTAGAGGCTCAAGTCAGATTCGTGCCCAGATCAGCCCTGCGGGGAATTCGGCCGGGTTGATGATCGAAGGTCCGTGGGCCTTGCACCGTTTGTTCGATCGCATGCAGATTTCGCGCGGCGCATCGAGCGAGCGCTTTATCGCGACGCTGACGGTCGACGGCCGCAGGATTGTATTCGAGGTTGTCGCAAACAGCGTGCAAAATCCTTTCAAACTACCGCAGTTGGAGTCCTTTCAATGTCCGGCAAAGCTTTAGATTTGACCGTCGGCTGGTATGGCAAATTACCTGGCGTAGGCGATTTCGCTTCGCGCGGCGTGTCGCGCCAAACGCTGGAAATCCTGGACAACTGGATGCAGGATGGTCTGACCACCCTGCAACAGCGTACCGGCGAGTGGCTGACCCCTTTCTTGCACGCGCCGGTCTGGAACATGATCCTGCCGGCCGGCAAATTGTCACGGTTGCCGATGATAGGCTGCATTGGCCCAAGCTGTGATCGCGTCGGGCGGGGCTTTCCTCTTACCTTGTTATTGTCGGGACCGGAATCGCAGGCCTTCCGTTCGCTGATTGCGCAAAGTACTGACTGGCTCACCGGCACGCGTGAAATCCTTCGGCTGGCGATCGAGAGAAAATATTTGCCTGATCAGCTGGATCAGCAACTGCGCCAACTCACCGAAGTGTTCTGGTCGGCACGAACCTTGCCGCAGAATGCGGAGTCGTCTTTGGGGCACGATATTCTCGACGTGATCGGCCAGCCGGCTGAAGACGATGCAATCACCGTCCCGCTGGCCAGCGGCATCCTGCCGTGGCCCGATCTGGCAACGACTTTTCTGGATCAAAATGACCTGAGCTATTGGTGGGCCACGCCGACGCGCGATTTCCCGGGTGCGATTCCGGTGGTTCATCGCGGACCGCTGGATGCGGCACTTTTTTCCCGATTGTTCAGCGTCAATGGCGTGAACAATTCCTGATGTCGACCGATTCATTTCCAAGGATGCAGTGATGCTTTTTTCATCGTGCCAAGAGTTGGCTCAACACCCGCAAGGCCTGGACGGCGCGCTGCAAGCCCTGCAGCAGGAAATCCGCAGCCGTCCCAGCGAACTGAAGCTGCGCGTCCTGCTGTTTCAATTGCTGGCTTTATTGGGACAGTGGCAGCGTGCGCTGGCGCAGTTGCAGGTCATCGCGAAATTGGACGAGGCCATGACGCCGTTGGCGCAAACCTATCGCAGCGCCTTGCGGGCCGAAGTGTTTCGTGCGGATGTGTTCGCCGGAAAAAGAACGCCGCAAATTCTGGGCGAACCTAAAACCTGGGTAGCGCAATTGATCGAAGCCTTGCAGCAGGATCAACTGGGCCAGACTGAACTGGCCAACAACCTGCGGTTGGACGCACTCGATGCGGCGCCGGAAATCGCCGGCCGCGCAGGGGAGCAGGAGTTTGCATGGATCGCCGACGGCGACGTGCGGCTGGGGCCGCTTCTGGAAGCCGTGATTCACGGCCAATACTATTGGCTGTCCTTCGACCAGATCGCTCATATCCGGATGGAAGCACCGACGGATTTGCGTGATCTGGTATGGGCGCAGGCCCGAATCACCTTGACCAACGAGGGCGAGATTCTGGCGCTGCTGCCGGCGCGTTACCCCGATCTTGCGGGTGATGACGACTTGATCCGGCTCAGCCAGAAGACCGACTGGAAGCTGATCGCAGAAGACATGTATTTCGGCCGCGGACAAAAAATGTGGATGACGGACCAGGCGGAATTTGCCTTGCTCGACGTTCGTGAATTGCATTTCAAGGCTTGATGCCCACATGCTCCTTTCCAAACGCAATCAACTTTCCAAAGACCAGTTGCAACCGGCGTTGCTGGATCGTTTGACCGACCACGCGCCACTCAAAAAGACCGAGTCTCTGGACGATCAGACCGTCAGCAAGTCGCAATTGCGGCAGTATGTGCTGAGGGATTTGACTTGGCTGCTCAATACGATCAATGCCGAAAGCGTGTTGCAATTTCAGGATCTCGAGCATGTATCCGGTTCGGTGATCAATTTCGGTATACCGGCTTTTTCGGGCAGCCGCTTGTCAGACCTCGATTGGAAGGCAGTGGAAGAAGCCATCCGCGATGCCATCATCCGTTTCGAGCCGCGCTTGCTCCCGCATTCTCTGGCGGTGCGCTTGGCCACGCATAACGACCAAGTGCATCAGCACAATACCTTGCATTTCGAAATCCATGCCCAGCTTTGGTCGCAACCATATCCGCTCGAAATCCTGCTGCAGTCCAATCTCGATCTGGAAACCGGGCAGATCATCGTCCAGGAACGCAATAAGGTTTAAACGATGGACCCACGCCTGCTTGAGTACTACAGCGGAGAGCTGACCTACATCCGCGAGCTTGCCTCCGAATTCGCCCAGCGCTATCCGAAGATCGGCGGCCGCCTGGGAATGAACGGCATTGAAGTCGCCGACCCTTATGTCGAGCGCTTGCTGGAGGGCTTCGCCTTTTTGACGGCGCGCGTCCAGTTGAAGATGGATGCCGAGTTTCCGCGCTTCTCCCAGCGCTTGCTGGAAATGGTGTATCCGAATTACTTGGCGCCGACTCCTGCCATGGCCGTGGTGGAAATCAAACCAAGCAAAAGCCAGGGAAACCTGGTCGAGGGTTTCAAGGTGCCGCGCGGCAGCATCATGCGCAGCAACGTCCCGCGAGGGGAATCCAGCACCGCTGAATTCCGCACCGCGCACGAGGTGACGCTGTGGCCGCTGCAAGTCGACGCGGTCCAGTTCGGCGGCCCGCCGGCCGATGTCTCGCTGGCGCAAAATCAGCTCAACCGGCACGTCAGGTCGTCGCTGCGCGTCAAGATCAAATTGACCGAGCCGATCAGCTTCAAGCAGTTGCGCATCGACAAATTGCCCTTCCATATCGCCTCGGCCGACATTCCGGCAACGCGACTATACGAATTGCTGGCTGCCCATGTCTGCGGTGCGCTCGTCTGCGTGCCGCAGCAGTACAATCAGAAAATTGTCGGGCATTTGCAACCTGGCGATATCGAACTGCAAGGGTTTTCTGAAGAAGAGTCGCTGATTCCCTATCAGCCGCGCGGCTTCCAAGGTTACCGGTTGCTGCATGAATATTTCGCTTTTCCCCAGCGGTTTTATTTCTTCACGGTCAATAAGCTGCTGGAGATTTTGCACGCGGTGCAGGGCGATAGCTTCGAGTTGATCATCCTGTTCGACCAGCAGCCGGGAGAACTTGACGCGGTGTTCACCAAGGAGCATCTGACGCTCTTCAGCACCCCGATCATCAACTTGTTCACCAAGCGCACGGACCGCATTGCGATCACACCCGAGCGGCATGAATACCATATCGTGATCGATCGTACCCGGCCAATGGATCACGAGGTTTTCGCGGTCACCGAGGTCACCGGCATGTATGCGGAACGCTCCGAGGAGCAGACCTTCAGGCCCTTCTATTCCTCTCTGCAGCACGACGGCGGGCGCTATGGCGCCTACTACTCGCTGCGGCGCGAGCTGCGGGTTTTGTCCGATAATGCACGCCAATTCGGGCCGCGCACCAGTTATATCGGCAGCGAAGTTTTTGTATCGCTGGTTGATCAGAATGAAGCGCCGTTCCGTTCCGATTTACGCGAGCTGGCGGTGGAGGTGCTATGCACCAATCGCGATCTGTCGCTGATGCTGCCGGTCGGAGGTGAGTCTGATTTCACGCTCACGCTGTCGGCGCCGGTGCAGGGGATCAAGGTATTGCGCGGTCCGACCAGGCCGCGGCCCTCGATTGCAAACGGCGACATCACCTGGCGCCTTATCAGCCATCTTGGCTTGAATTACCTGACCCTGACCGATCTCGACGACGAACAGGGTGCTGCAGCCCTGCGCGAATTACTGAGCCTGTATGCCGACCTGACCGATACCGCAGTCAATAAGCAGATCGAGGGACTTGCCCACGTCAAGCTGACGCCGGTGACGCGGCGCTTACCGGGCAAGGGACCGCTGGTGTTCGGGCGTGGAATCGATATCGAGTTGACGATAGACGAAGTTCCTTTTGCCGGCTTGAGCCCGATCATTTGCGGCATGGTGATCGAACAGTTCATGGCGCGTCATGTCGGCATCAACACTTTCATCCAGATGAGCCTGCATTCAGCGCAAAGAGGTTTGATCCATCGTTGGCCCGCTCGTTTCGGCAATCGTCCGGTTGCGTGAGCCGTAATTCATGAGCGCGTTGCCAAAATCCTCGGGCCGTTTCGATGACTTTCTGCACGGACTGGCGGACAAGCCTTATCGCTTCGACCTGTTCTACACCTTGCGTCATATCGATGCACTGAATCCGCACGATCCGAAAATCGGCAAGGCCAATCTGCCGATCTATGAATCGCTGAGCCTAGGCCAAGAGCCCTCACTTTCGTTCGCGCCGACCACACTGGCTTCATATCAACGCAAGTCCGGCAAGAAGCAGTGTCTCAAGGTGTATAGCTTTGGTTTGTTCGGGCCCAACGGGCCTTTGCCGCTGCACTTGACGGAATATGCGCGCGAGCGCCTGTACCAGGCCCATGATGCGACCTTCGTCGACTTTGCCGACATGTTTCATCATCGGCTCATCTCGTTGTTCTATCGCGCCTGGGCTAATGCCCAGCCCACCGTCAGCCTTGATCGGCCGGACGATGACCGCTTCAGCATATATGTTTCCAGCCTTGTCAATCTGGGGCAGGCCACGCTGACCAAGCGCGATACGGTGCCGCATCACGCCAAGCTTTATAACATTGCCCATCTGGTGCGCCCGAGCCGCAACCCGGAAGGTTTGTGTCATGCGCTGAGCAATTTTTTTGACGCCCCGGTCAAGGTCTCCGAATATGCTGGCCATTGGCTCAAATTACCGGCTGATCAACTTACCGTGCTTGGACGCAAAGCAGAAAGCAATCAACTTGGCGTCGGTGCGATTGTCGGCACTTCGGTCTGGGACCGGCAGAGCAAATTCGGCCTGCGCATCGGACCTTTGTCCCTGCAAGCCTACCGAGCTTTCCTGCCGGGTCAACCGAATCACCAAGCCTTGGTCGACTGGGTGCGAAATTACATCGGCTTTGAATTCGAATGGGACATTGTGCTAGTCTTGCGCAAGGAAGAAGTGCCGAAAGCACGTATCGGCGGTGACCAGCAATTGGGGTGGACCAGTTGGCTCGGCAATTACCGCAAGCCGACCGATGCAGACGATCTTTGCATCAATCCGGAAAAGCGTCTGGCTGCAAGGAATAAACGGAATTAAGGCTTGCATGAGTTCTGGCTGGAGTTCGTGACTGCCATATTGGCCGCCGTGATCAGAGTGGTCCGAACCGGGGCGACTTACGGTTGATTATGGAAAACTTTAACGATTGAGATAACCAGAGGCGTAGCAGTCGGCATTGATTGCACATCGCACGATTTGAGTTCTATCGTTTGAGTAAGACGCTTATTGCGATAGCATGCACCATACCTCCAAGCCCCGGTTCGATGCGAACGGAGAACCGATATGGCGGTATCAAAGCCACCCGCCATCCAAAGGTAGACAGGAGGGGGGCTTGTAGTAATCCGCGGCAGTGGTCATGAATGCGGGTTCCAAGCTTCTGACATGTCAATTCAGCCGCGCCGAAGGCGTCGGCCGGAATACTTGCTCATGGCTTTGACGGCGAGCCAAGCACCAAGAGCGCCGCAGAGGTAACCAGCGAGTACATCGGCAGGAAAATGAGCGCCGACGCTTACACGAGAGACGCCAACCCAAACAACACTTAGCGCAAGGACAAACCGCCATCGGCGCAGGCAATAGGGCCAAAAAATCCATGCCACCAGCATGGCAAACGCTGCGTGCCCACTGGGGAAACTATATGGCTCCTTAAGCGTGGTCAAAACGGTGACGCTGCCAATTGGCAAAGCCGCATACGGCCGGGGCATGTTGAAACCCGTCTTTGCTCCCCAAACGAGCAGCCCAGCGATCATGCAGCCGCCAACAAACACAGGCAAGGCTTCAGACACGCGTTTTACATCAGGAAGCAGAGAACCTATGACACTATTGGAGGATGCACGTCGAGCGAGGATAAGCAACATGAGTACGAGGACGATCCAACAGGCGTTCCAAACATCGCCCAACTGTGTACCAGCCAGCATAAATGCGTCAACGAATGGGCCACGAATACCATTGACGATGAAGAAGAGATCGCGGTTCAAACCGCCCCAGTCGTAAAGTATGCTAAGAAGCACTTGAGGCCCTATAGTGATAACAGAATCATAAAAAAGCCGCGATTTAACGCGGCTTTTTTATGCTGGCAATACTACCATTTTGTTGGCATTGCGGTGCAAAAATACCGCAAAACCCACAAATTAATGACGATGATATATTTTTAATCGGTTGATTTTAAACGTAATTTATGGTGGAGGGCAATTTGTAAGCTACTTTCCCCACCCATCCTTCAAAGTCACCACCCGATTAAACACAGGCTTCCCCACCTTGGAATCCACCCGATCCGCCACAAAATACCCATGCCGCTCAAACTGGAACCGCTCATCCGGCAGCGCCGCCGACATCCCCGGTTCCAGGTAAGCTGCCACCACTTCCTTCGCATTCGGATTCAATGCCAGCTTGAAATCCTTGCCTCCGGCGTCCGGATGCGGATCGGTGAACAAACGATCATACAGCCGTACTTCCGCTTCCAGCGCATGCGCCGCGCTGACCCAGTGGATATTGCCCTTGACCTTGTAGTTGGCCGAGCCTTCGGTACCGGATTTGCTATCTGCAAAATAAGTGCAATGCACTGCAATCACATTCCCCGCCGCGTCTTTGTCGCAGCCGGTGCATTCCACCACATAGCCATAGCGCAGCCGTACCTTGTTGCCGGGGAATAGACGGAAGTAGCCTTTGCTCGGCACTTCCATGAAGTCTTCCTGCTCGATCCACAGCTCTTTGCTGATCGGGAAAACCCGGTTGCCGCGTTCGGGGTGGTGCGGGTGCACCGGCGAGCTGCATTCGACTGTCTCGCCTTCCGGGAAATTGTCTATGATCAGTTTCAAAGGACGCAGCACGGCGGTGGCGCGCGGCGCTTTCGGGTCGAGGTCGTCGCGCAGGGCGCCTTCCAGCGTGCTCATGTCGATCCAGCTATCGGCCTTGGCGACGCCGATGCGTTCGGCGAACAACTGGATCGCTTCCGGCGTGTAGCCGCGGCGGCGGATGCCGACGATGGTGGGCATGCGCGGGTCGTCCCAGCCGTCGACGATTTTTTCTTCAACCAATTGCAGCAGTTTGCGCTTGCTGGTGATCGCATAGGTCAGGTTGAGACGGGCGAATTCGTATTGCTGCGGCAGCGGCTTTTTGAAGAAGCCGCCTTCGGCCAGGCGTTCCAGCAGCCAATCATAGAATGGCCGGTGATCCTGGAATTCCAGCGTGCAGATCGAGTGGGACACGTTTTCGATCGCGTCTTCGATTGGATGCGCATAATCGTACATCGGATAGATGCACCACTTGTCGCCGGTGCGGTGATGGTGCGCGTGGCGGATACGGTAGATCGCGGGGTCGCGCATGTTCATGTTGGGAGAGGCCATGTCGATCTTGGCTCGCAGGATGTGTTCGCCATCCTTGAATTCGCCGGCTTTCATGCGGCGCAGCAGGTCGAGCGATTCGGCGGCGGGGCGGTCGCGGAAGGGCGAGTTTTTACCGGGCTCGGCGAAGTTGCCGCGGTTGGCGGCCATGTCTTCGGCCGACTGGCTGTCTACATAGGCATGGCCGGCGCCGATCAAGTATTCGGCCATTGCATACAGTTGGTCGAAGTAATCGCTGGCGTAGTACAGGTGTTCCTTGCCGTTTTCAGTCCAGTCGAATCCCAGCCACTTGACGCTGTCGATGATGGTGTCGACGTATTCCTGCTCTTCCTTGGTCGGGTTGGTGTCGTCGAAGCGCAGGTGCGCCCGGCCGCCGTAGTCACGCGCCAAGCCGAAATTCAGGCAGATCGATTTTGCATGGCCGATGTGCAGATAACCGTTGGGCTCGGGCGGGAAGCGGGTAATTACTTGTGGCAAAGGCTGGCCGTTGCGATCGGTACGATTGGCGTATTTGCCGTTAGCCAAATCGACTTCAATAATGCCGCGCAGGAAATTGGAGGAAGGTGGATTGGCGGAAGTGTTTTTAGGCTCAGTGCTCATGGATTTGATTCTTGAGATGCGTGGAATGGAGGGCTTGAGAGCATTTTACCGTAGCGGCGTTGCGCTTCGCTTCTTACAGCAGGTATGCGGGTTTATTCGGTGTTTTCGGATATTCGTCGGGGATGTCGGCGCCTTGGTTCAATAGAGATGAGATGTTGTTTGTGCGCCACGTTTTTGGGGGCGATATGGCGATTTTCTGCCTGTTCCGTCTGATTTTTGGGGAGCGGAAGTGGCCCGATTTGCGGTTTTTAAAATCGCCTTCACAAAATTCCAGCATCACCTTATCGCACCGGATTTTGGGGCTTGCTTTTTCTTTGTTTTCCCTATGAGAACTCGGGAAGTTATCTGAAAGCGCAAGGCTCCCATGCCGTCGAATCCCCCTTTTATTTGAGGGGGAAATTTCATGTGTCTAGATAAATTTGTCAATTCTTTGCCAAATCTTGTTTTATGAATGCAGATTCTTTCGAGATTTTGTTCTGGATAAGTGCTGATACAGTCATTTTACTGGTGAAAATACTAAGCATCGTATTGGAGCCAGCCGGAAGAACGTAGCTGCATATATCGATTTCACCTGTCGCTGGCCAGTGAGCGCTTGGGTGGAGAAGGGCGAGTGTTACCACCACGACCTTGCCTGCAGAACACAAATATTTGTGAAAACTTATGGGGAATAAATCAATGAAAAAATCGCTACTCGCGCTTGCAGTATTCGGTGCTTTCGCAGGCGCTGCATCTGCTCAATCCAACGTCACCATTTATGGCGTGGTCGATGTCGGCCTCACCTCCGTCCGCTCTGACTCCACCAGCACCCGCACCGGCCTCGACAGCGGCATCCAATCCGGTTCCCGCCTCGGCTTCAAGGGCTCTGAAGATCTCGGCGGCGGCTTGTCCGCTGTCTTCCAACTCGAAAACGGCTTCAACGCCGATACCGGTTCCCTCGGCCAGGGCGGCCGTATTTTCGGTCGTCAAGCCTTTGTCGGCTTGAACGGCGGCTTCGGTTCGGTCAAGTTCGGCCGTCAATACATGCCCATCTTTAATGCCGTCGATTCCATCGACCCGTTCGGCACCGGCATGGCCGGCGATGCCAGCTTATTCATGGCCGGCAATATCTTCAATAATATCGACATCCGCACCAATAATGCCATCGACTACTCGATCTCGGCCAACGGCTTCAATGCCGACGTGATCTATGGCTTTGGCGAAGTCGCCGGCAATACCTCGGCCAACCGCCAAGTGGGCTTCTCGCTGGGATACGAAAAAGGCCCGGTCAATGTCGTGCTGGCCTACCACAATGTCAACGATGCGGCTGGCAACGGTGCAGCGAAAGCCACGTTCCTGGGCGGCACCTACAACTTTGGTCCAGTGACGGGCCATCTGGCGTTTGACAGCGAAAAGACTGATAACGGCGCTGTGACGACGATCGATGCGCGCAACTGGTTGCTGGGCGCGACCGTGCCGGTGGGTGGGGCAGGCAGCTTGTTTGCCGACTATATCCGTCATGACGACCGCACCGCAGCCAACGTCGACATGAACCAGGTGGCGATCGGTTACACGCATGCCTTGTCCAAGCGCACCAACATTCATACCTCATACTCGCGCATCAACACCAACGGCATCAGCATGCTGGAAGTGGGTATCCGTCACAAGTTCTGATTCCCTGCAGGCGCCTGCCTGTCGTGATATGACCGCAAAAAAAGGCACCTTCGGGTGCCTTTTTTGTGGCGTTTTAATAGGGAAGAATCGGGTGATGCCTTGTTTCCCGATCTTTTTGTAAGGTTTCAGCACCGGCAAAGAACCAAGGATTGTTCCTTGATTCTTTGCCCATCATGAAAGCATTGTTTCTTACCACCGCACTTCGCATCGCACCATTTGCCGCAATGCGATAGATAGGCGGATGTTGACGGACTCAATGTTCCTGTTCGATTTGGGGGGCATGATTTCATGGCGAAAGATTCAAGTTAATCAGGATCGCGGCCGTATACCTTGAGGACAATTCACTTTCTCAGAGCCGCCATGCGTAGATTGATCGCTTTATTTGCCTGTGCCTTGCTAGTGGCCGACGCCATCAGTGCCGATTCTCATGATGCAGCACCCAAGCCCGCGGCTGCCGCGGAAAGCGCGTCCAAGGCTCCGGAAAACGAGGTCAAGCCGATTACGGCGGCAAGCGTGCCGAAAATCGAGAGCATCAAGCCCAATCTCAAGGAAGCTGCGATGGAGACTGCCAAGTCCGAAGCCGCAGCCGTCAAAGCGGAGGCTGCCGCGGCCAAGCAGGCCGCGGCACAGCGAGAACTGGCGCTCAGGATCGCGGCACGGGTGGCGGCGCTGCGCAAGGAAAGAGCCAAGGCGCAGCATAAGGCCACTGCGCATGCCGCAGCGAAGGGGGCGGCGGACGGCCACGCACTGCATTGGAGTTATGAAGGTGAAGGCGGTCCGCTGCGCTGGGGCAAGCTCGATCCCGCCTGGGCCAAGTGTGAGAACGGCACACGCCAATCGCCGATCGATATTCGCGATGGCATCAAGGTTGACCTGGAACAGGTGAATTTCGATTACAAGCCGGCGCGCTTCAGCGTCGTCGACAACGGCCATACGATCCAGGTGAACATCGGCGGCGGCAATCAGATCAGGGTAATGGGGCGCAGGTTCGACCTGGTGCAATTCCACTTCCATCGGCCCTCTGAAGAGCGCGTCAACGGCCAGGGTTTTCAAATGGTGGCGCACCTGATCCACAGGGATATGGAAGGCAAACTCGCGGTGGTGGCGGTGTTGATTGAAGAAGGGAAAGCGCACAGCCTGGTGCAAAGCGTGTGGAACAACCTGCCGCTGGAAAAAAACGAAGCGCTGTCGCCGGCCATGCCGATGGACCTGAATGAATTGCTGCCGGAACGGCGCGAGTATTACACCTACATGGGCTCGCTGACCACGCCGCCCTGCAGCGAGGGCGTGCTATGGATCGTGCTGAAGGAACCGATCCAGATTTCCAGCCAGCAGATCGCGGTTTTTGCCCGCCTGTACCCGATGAATGCGCGCCCGATCCAGATTCAGGCCGGGCGTTTGATCAAGGAATCGAACTAAGCGCTGCTGGTACCGGGGCCGGTCCTACTACATTTGCCGGAACAGATGCGCAAACACTCGGCTCACCGGCAGCTTTTCGCTACGATTGCGCAGCTTGAGCGAGAGCTTGCCGGTTTCGTCGCGCGTGGCCACCTCGATGCTATTCACATTGACCACCGTGCTGCGATGAATTTGCCAGAACTGGTTGCCGTCGAGCTGCGGCAGCAGTTCTTTGAGACTGGTGCGGATCAGCGACTCGCACTCCGCCGTGACCACGTTCACGTATTTGTCGGTCGCCTCGAAATACAGCACATCGCCCACCGGGATCAGCCGGATCTGGTTGCCCACTGCCGCGCGGATCATGCTTAATCGTTCGGTCGCCGCCGGTGCGGCCGGTACCAGCGTGCGCAATTGTCCCAGAACTTTTTCAAGTTCGCCGCCAAGCTCCTGCTGCTGGCCGAGGCGTGCCTGCAGGCGTTCCACCGTTTTTGCAAGGCGCGCATCATTGATCGGCTTGAGTACATAGTCGACCGCCGCCTGTTCGAATGCCTGCAAGGCGAATTGATCATAAGCGGTGACGAACACGATCAGCGGGAAGGGCGCGTCTTCGGGCCAGTCTTCCGCCAATTCATGCGCGGCCTCCAAGCCGGTCTTGCCCGGCATCTTGATATCGAAAAACAAGATGTCGGGGCGCTGAGCCAGTGTTTCCTGCACGGCCGCGACGCCGTTGTTGACCACCGCCCCGATCTGCAATTCGGGCCACAGGCGGTTCAATGCCTGCACCAGGGCGTAGGCGAGAATGGGTTCGTCTTCGGCGACGAGGGCGCGTATGGTATTTGTGCTCATGTTGGAATCGTCAATAGTGCAATGACGCCGCCTGGCGTGTTGGAGGTGAGAGAGAAGGAGGCCTGTTCGCCATATAGTGCTTGCAGCCGTTCGCGGACATTGGCAAGACCTACATGCGTACCGGGCCGATGGTGTTGTGGGTGATGGGCAGCTTGCTCCAATCCGAGCCCCGTGTCTGTGACCGACAGCTTCAGCTTGCCGTCTTCCAGGCTGGCTTGCACGTCGATGCGGCCGCCGCCGATCTTCGGTTCGAGGCCGTGCTTGATGGCGTTTTCCACCAGTGGCTGCAGCAGCATCGGCGGAATATGCAAATCATGCAAGGCCTCCGGCAATTGCAGAGTGTAAACCAGTCGCGCGCCCATCCGCACCGACATCAATCCGAGGTAGGCATCGAGCAAGGAAAATTCATGGGCCAGCGTGGTTTTTTCAGCGCGTGAGGAAGAGAGCGTGGCGCGCAGATACAGGATGAATTGATCGAGCATATGCTGCGCGCGCGCCGGGTCGACCGCGATCAAGCCCTGCAGGTTGGCCAGCGTATTGAACAGCATGTGCGGTTCGATCTGCGCCTGCAGCAGTTGCAACTGCGCTTGCATCGCCTGTTTTTCGATGGCCGATGCGCGGGCTTTTTCGCTTTCCGCTTCGGCTTTCAGACGCTCGACATTCATGCGGCTATGGAACAGGAAGCTGATGAAGACGCATACCAGGATCGTGAGAACCATGAAAGCAGTGGCATTTTGCGCCCGCACCGCGTCGATGCTTTCAATAGGAATGCCGAGCAGGCGGCCGGCGATGTTGTTGCCAAGTCTTAAGGCGACCGGTATCCCAATCAGCCAGACGCATAAAAAGGGAAGCTTGGGCGGCTTGACATTGCCCCATACCAGGAGCCGTGTGCCGTCAATGAAAATGTCCGCCAACCAGCCTATGCACATGGAAATCACCAGGTTTTCCAGGAAGCTGCGGCCGACATGCATCAGATAGGTGACCACCACCGCGATGATGACGTTGAGAACGGTGATCAGCGCGAAGTCGATCAGAAACTGGCGCAGCAACGGGCGGGGACTGGACCAGTGGGGCAAGGGGAATTTCATACGGCGGCATTCTATTTTTATTGCGAGACTGGATCAAGGGCCGGGAGCTCCTTGATCCGCCATTTTATTTTGAAAAGCAGTGGACAAGAATATTGTGCGGCCCGATCTCGGGACTGCTTACTATGTTTTGTCTACCGCTTCTGAGAGTTTTTGGTCGATCATGCGCTGTTTCCGTGTCGCGCCGGACGGACGTAGAAAAACAGCCAAACCATGGAATAGTAACCCGATTCCCCATCCAAATAACGGCGCGAAAGACAAGGGCGCCTCGGGACTGCGCAACAGGTGGAACATGATCAAGACGCTGTTGATCAGAATGTAGGCGGTGAGATGCGCGAAAAAACCGAGCTTGCGGTCGACTTGGCGTTTGGCGTTGCGATAACGGATCGTGTTTTCCATGATGGACTCCAGTTGGGTTTTGATGTTCGTATTATCGGGAAAGCACATGCTTGGTCCCAGCGGAATGCGACGAGCTGCTGCTTTCGCGGCGCCAGACGAATAAAATCCAGAAGGATTGGGAAACTGGCACGGCGCCATGAGTATCGGGTATGCTTTCCTGACACTTGCGTTGGACGATTTTCCCCAAGCTGGAACCATTCAATCCCGTTTCTGCGTTGGCTTCCTGCCTTCCTCTGCACCTGCCTGAAAAGGCGGTTTGTCTTACTGTTTTGTCATGCAGTATTAACGCTACATCGATTCAGTAATAACACTATCTGGTAAAAATACTGGCTGCGCGCGGAAGCGATTTGATGCAGAAAATTTGCAATACACTCCGCACATAAATAATACAAAGGAGACTTGCAATGAACGCTTTTCCATGGTTGTTTGCGACCATGTTCGTGGTCGCTTCAGGTGCGCAAGCGGATCAAGCCGCACCAATCAAGATCGGCACCAATTGCACTTTTGAAGGCCAGTCCGGCGAGATGGGCGTCAGCATGCGTTCCGCCTTGCGTATCGCCGTCAATGAGATCAACGCGGTCGGCGGCGTCGGCGGTCGCAGGATCCAGTTGGTCGAGCGCGACGACAAGGCCGATCCGGCAGTCGGCAAGGCGATTGCCGAGGAACTGGTGCATCAAGAGAAGGTGGTTGCCACCATCGGCTACTGCAATTCCGGCGTCGCGATGAACGCGATCGAGGTCTATCAACAGGCCAAGGTGCCGTTGATCATTCCAGTCGCGACCGGCACTGCGATCACCAAAAAATACGCGCCGCCGAACGCGCCCGAGAATTACATTTTCCGCGTCGCGATGGCCGACAAACTGCAGGTGGCCTTCGTGTTGAAGGAACTGGTCGAGAAACGCGGCTTGAAAAAAATCGCAGTGTTCGCCGATGCGACAGGCTACGGCGAGGGCGGCTTGAATGACGTCCAGGCCTGGCTGAGCGAGCATGGGATGGAGCCGGTCATCGTTGAACGTTTCAGACAAGGCATCGAGGATTTGACACCAGCCTTGAAGCGGGCACGCGAGGCTGGCGCCAATGCGCTTTTCGTGTATGCGCTCGGTCCCGATAATGCACGTATTTCTCAGGATCGTGAAGCCATGGGCTGGAAAGTCCAGCATGCGGGCCCATGGGGAGTGGGATTCCGCAATCATCTCGACCTCGCAGGCAGCGCGGCCGAAGGCGCGGTAATGGCGCAGACCTTCATTCAGGATGGCGTGATGAACGAGCGCAGCACTGCACTGGTCCTGCAATATGCAAAGGCCAATCACGTGAAAAACATTCCCTGCGCGATGTGTGCGGCACAGACTTACGATGCGATGTTTCTTTTGCTGAATGCTTTGTTTCAGGTCAAGCATATGGACGGCCCCTCGATCAAGTCGGCGCTGGAAAACCTGAATCGGCGCATGAACGGCGTATTGGCAGGCTATCAAAAGCCGTTCAGCAAGGAAGACCACGAAGCACTGGATAGCTCGATGCTGGTGCTGGGGCAGGTCAAGAACGGCCTGGTTCAGTATGCCAATCCAGCCGATGCAAAGCGGGCGATGATGGTAACCCGTTCCAAGGTCGCAAAAAAAATCATGAGGGGTTCTTGATCTGCGTATCTGTTGCTTTCCGTATTTTGTTGAATGACCGGCCGTCTTGCTGGAAACCGTAGGGGCAGGGATGGCTTGTGGAACTTTCCGGTCGGCGACGGTCTGGCGTAAGATGCACGGACGGTTTCATGTCAACCTTTCCTGCGAGTTCTCCATGTGGCCTTATCCGAAAATAGTTGCACATCGCGGAGGCGGCAAGCTGGCTCCGGAAAATACTTTGGCCGCCATGCGCTGCGGCTTAGCGCACGGGTTTCATGCGGTCGAGTTCGATGTGATGCTGTCCTCCGACGGCGTGCCGGTGTTAATGCACGACCCCGATTTTGGCCGCACCATTGCCGGCAGCGGCAAAGTGTCTGCGCACACGGCGCAAGAGCTCCGTGCGCTGGATGCCGGCTCATGGTTTGGTCCTGAATTTGCAGGTGAGCCGGTCGCAACGCTGGAACAAGTGTTTCATTTCTGCATGAGCAACCGAATCTGGATGAATGTGGAAATCAAGCCGACGCCGGGTTTTGAGATGGTGACCGGACGCATCGTTGTGGAGAGGATGCGCTGCTTGCTGGACGCGCAGACTGGGAATGTCGAGCAGGCCTTGCTTCCCTTGGTTTCCTCGTTTTCCTATGAGGCTTTGGCAGTCGCCAAACAAGCTGCGCCCGATGTGGCGCGCGGCTATCTGGTCGACACGCTCCCGTGCGATTGGCGGAAACGCCTCGACGAACTCGGTGCGATTGCCTTGCACACCAATCACAAAAATCTTTCCCGGGAACGCGCTCAAGCGGTGAAAAGCGCCGGTTTCGGCCTGTTTTGTTATACCGTTAACGAAGTCGACCGCGCCCGCGAAATCCTCTCCTGGGGTGTCGATGCATTTTGCACTGATCGAATCGATCTGATCGGCCCGGATTTTTGTTGAGATACCTTTCGTTACATCGCTTACAGATTCCCGGTCGTCATTCCAGCCGGGATTCTGTTTAATGCGGCATGGGCAATTCGCTCACTCCGCAAGAACACTCAACCAACCCGGAAAGGAATGATGATGAAAACCGTAAAACTGATCCCGGTTCTCCTCGCGACGCTCTTGGCCGCACCCGTCTTTGCGCAAAGTGCCGCCAGCGAAGTCCAGCGCAGCATCAATCAACAGCAACGTATTGAAAGCGGTTTGCAATCCGGCCAGCTGAACACTCGCGAAGCGGCCAAGCTGGAACGTGAAGAAGCCCAGGTTTCGAAACTCCAGTCTCAAGCAATGAAAGACGGCACCCTGACCGCCGCCGAAAAAAAACGCATCGAGCGTGCCCAGGATAAAGTGAGCCGCGATATCTACGCCGAAAAGCACGATGCGCAAACAGGCAATCCCAATTCCGCTTCAAGCAAGCGCATGCAAGCAGACGTGCAGCGCAATATCAATCAGCAGCAGCGCATCAAGAACGGTATCCAGGACGGATCGCTGACCAACCATGAAGTCGCGAAGCTCGAACGCGGCGAAGCCAAGATTGACCGCGAAGAAGCCAAGGCAGGGCGTGATGGCCATGTGGGTGCGCATGAGCAGCAGCGGATCGAGCGCACCGAGAACCGGGTTTCACGCCGGATTCACCATGAAAAAACGGATAGCCAGAGCCGCAGTTAGTAGAAGCCAGCGTTGCAGTTATGGAATTATTTTGGGCTTGCCGTGCTTGAATCAAATTGAAGTACAAATTGCTCAACTACCAGGGGAACACAATGAAACGCAATCCGTTATTCGCCGCGATATTGTTGACTTTGCTTGCCGCACCTGCATTCGCTCAAAATACCGCCACGCCCACAGTCGATCAACGTCAGGTCAATCAGCAAAACCGTATTGCCAATGGCGTCAACTCCGGAGCACTGACCGCCAAAGAGGCGGAAAATCTGGAAAAGCGCGAAGCGAAGATCGAGGCCGACAAGCAGGCCGCCAAGGCTGACGGCAAAGTAACCAGGGCCGAGCGGCGCAAGCTGAACCGCGAGGAAAATCGTGCCAGCCATGCGATCTCGCGCAAGAAACACAACGATCGCGTCGCGCAATAAATCTGCCGATTTTCAAGCCCGCCGCTGCCTCGCGGCAGGCTTGATTCGGGTTTGCGAGCGCTGGATCGTGCTGGGTTATCACGTATAATCAACGGTTTGCAACCGTCTCCTCTTTCCTGCCCAAGCACATGAACTCGTCTGAAATCCGCGATAAATTCCTCAAGTTTTTCGAATCCAAAGGCCATACCATCGTGCGCTCGTCGAGCCTGGTGCCTGGCAACGACCCGACCCTGCTGTTCACCAACTCAGGCATGGTGCAGTTCAAGGACGTGTTCCTGGGGCAGGACAAGCGCAGCTACACGCGCGCGACCTCGTCGCAGCGAAGCGTGCGTGCCGGCGGCAAGCACAACGATCTGGAAAACGTCGGCTATACCGCGCGTCATCACACGTTTTTCGAAATGCTCGGTAATTTTTCCTTCGGCGACTATTTCAAGCGCGACGCGATCCACTATGCATGGGAATTGCTGACCTCGGTCTACGGCCTGCCGAAAGAGAAGTTGTGGGTAACTGTTTATCAGGAAGACGACGAGGCCTACGCGATCTGGCAAAACGAGATCGGCGTGCCGGTCGAGCGCATTGTGCGCATCGGCGACAACAAGGGCGCGCGCTATGCGTCGGACAATTTCTGGCAAATGGCCGACACCGGCCCTTGCGGTCCGTGTTCCGAGATTTTCTATGATCATGGTCCGGACGTCTGGGGCGGCCCTCCCGGCAGCGCCGAGCAGGACGGCGACCGCTACATCGAAATCTGGAACCTGGTGTTCATGCAATTCAACAAGGACGAGAGCGGCGTGCTGCATCCGCTGCCCAAGCCTTGCGTCGATACCGGCATGGGCCTGGAGCGTATCGCTGCGGTTTTGCAGCACGTGCATTCCAACTATGAAATCGACCTGTTCCAAAACCTGATCAAGGCGGCGGCGCGCGAGACCGGCTGCACCGATCTTGCGAATAATTCGCTGCGCGTGATTGCCGATCATATCCGCGCCTGTTCCTTCCTGATCGTCGATGGCGTGATTCCCGGCAGCGAAGGCCGCGGCTATGTTCTGCGCCGCATCATTCGCCGTGCGCTGCGCCATGGCCACAAACTGGGACAGACTCAGCCATTTTTCCACAAGCTGGTCAAGGACCTCGTGGTGGAAATGGGCCAAGCTTATCCGGAGCTGGCCGATGCCGCGCCGCGTGTTGCGCAAGTGCTGCAGCAAGAGGAAGAGCGCTTTGGCGAGACCTTGGAAAACGGCATGAAGATCTTGGAAGCGGCCTTGGCCAAGGACAACCGCAGTCTGGATGGCGACACGGCTTTTACGCTGTACGATACCTTCGGTTTTCCGCTCGATTTGACGGCGGATATCTGCCGCGAACGCGATGTGACGCTGGATGAAGCGGGATTCCACGCCGCGATGGAGCGACAGAAATCGACCGCGCGCGCAGCCGGTAAATTCAAGATGGCGGCGGCCGTGGAATATAGCGGCGACAAGACCAATTTCGTCGGTTATGACACGCTGGTGCAAAACGGCAAGATCGTTGCCCTGTATGTCGACGGCAGTGCCGTGCAGAAAGTTGAGGCCGGCCAGCAAGCGATCGTGGTGCTCGACACCACGCCGTTTTACGCAGAATCCGGCGGCCAGTGCGGCGATTCCGGCGTGCTGGAGTCGAGCGCAGCCACCTTCGAGGTTACCGATACCCAGAAAATCCAGCCTGACGTATTCGGACATCATGGCAGCGTCAGCAAGGGCGTGTTAGCGGTGGGCGATACCATCAGCGCCAAGGTCAACGTCACCCTGCGGGCACGCACCATGCGCAACCACTCGGCGACGCATCTGATGCATAAAGCGCTGCGCGAAGTGCTCGGCAGCCATGTGGCACAAAAAGGTTCTCTGGTCGATCCTGACAAGACCCGTTTCGACTTCAGCCACAATGCGCCGATGACCGACGAGCAGATCCGTCGCGTTGAGGCAATCGTCAACCACGAAATCCTCTCCAACGTCGCGACAGAAGCGAAAGTCATGTCCTTTGACGATGCCGTCAAGCATGGTGCGATGGCTTTGTTCGGCGAAAAATACGGTGACGAAGTGCGTGTGCTGGGCATCGGCTCGTCGAAGGAATTGTGCGGCGGAACGCACGTGAGCCGGACCGGCGATATCGGCTTGTTCAAGATCGTGGCGGAAGGCGGCGTCGCCGCCGGCATACGCCGCGTCGAGGCGGTTACCGGAGAGGGGGCGTTGGCTCTGGTGCAGAGTTTGAGCAGCCGCGTGAACGAAGCGGCTGCGGTCTTGAAAGCCCAGCCGGAGGAATTGACCCAGCGCGTTGTGCAAATGCAGGACCACGTCAAAGCGCTCGAAAAAGAACTCGCCGGCCTCAAGTCGAAACTCGCTGCCAATCAGGGCGATGAGTTGCTCAACCGGGCGGTGGACATCAAAGGCATCAAGGTCCTGGCCGCCACGCTGGAAGGCGCAGATGTCGCGACCTTGCGTGTGACCATGGACAAGCTCAAGGACAAACTGAAAACCGCCGCGATCGTGTTGGCGACGGTGAACGAAGGCAAGGTCAGCTTGATTGCCGGCGTCACTGCGGACTCGACCTCGAAAGTCAAAGCGGGTGAACTGGTCAACTTCGTCGCCCAGCAAGTCGGTGGTAAAGGTGGCGGCCGGCCCGATATGGCGCAAGCCGGCGGCACCGATCCAAGCGGATTGTCCAAGGCCTTGCAGGGCGTCTCGGCCTGGGTGGGCGAGCGGATCTGAAGCAATGGGCGCGCAACCGGCCGAATTCAAGTTTTGTCCGATTTGCGCATCCGCACTGACGGTGCGTGTCGACGGCCAGCGCGAGCGCGCGGCATGTCCGAGCGGCCACTGGACCCATTGGGATAATCCTCTGCCTGTGGTCGCCGCCCTGGTCGAGTTTGACGGCTGTATCTTGCTGGCGCGCAATGCCGCTTGGCCGGAAAAAATGTTTGCTTTGATTACCGGCTTCATGGAGCGCGGTGAGACGCCGGAGCAAGGCGTCGTGCGTGAATTGAAAGAAGAGACCAATCTGGATGCCGACCAGGTATCCCTAATCGGCGTCTACGAGTTCATCCGCAAGAACGAGCTGATCATTGCCTACCATGTCAAAGCATCGGGCGAGATACGCCTGTCGGAAGAGCTGGTGGAGTTTCAGCTGATTTCACCCGAAAAACTGCGGCCTTGGCCTGTCGGAACAGGATATGCGGTGGCTGACTGGATGCGAGCGCGTGGATTGACCGTGGAATTCATGGACTTGCCCCTACAAACAAATTCTCAGTAATGCCGCACCAGTTCTTTGTTGCGTTGCATCAAAGCTGCGTTTAGAATCGGCTTAATTGTAGAATTACATTTCTTTCGAGAATACGATCATGGAATTTCATAAAGAGCTGGATGCACGTGGATTGAATTGCCCGTTGCCGATCTTGAAAACCAAAAAAGCCCTGGCGGAAATGGCTAGCGGCCAGATTTTGCGGGTAGTGGCGACCGATCCCGGCTCGGTCCGCGATTTTCAAGCTTTTGCAAAACAAACCGGTAATGAACTGCTTGCACAGGCAGGTGACAGCAAGGAATTTATATTCTTTATGCGCCGCAAGTAATTTCCGCGCATGATTTTGTATTTTTAAAAAAACAGAAATTTATTATTTATTTTGCAATAAATCCGTGTGCGAGCAAGGCCAAATTCTTCCTTAGCCGGCCGTTTTGAAGGCTGACTCTTCTCTCCATGCATCTTTTTAATGATTTAGTGGGCAACTTCTAACCTTTAATCGAACGATCGTGCTAAATTTTCGCATGGCGTCAATTTCTCTTTTATAATCCGGTTTAGTTAACGTTAACGTCAATTCGATTTTTTTTCTCAAAGGCAGAGCTATGAAAGTACTGGTTCCAGTCAAGCGCGTAGTGGACTACAACGTCAAGGTGCGCGTTAAATCCGACGGCTCCGGCGTCGATATCGCCAACGTCAAGATGTCGATGAATCCCTTCGACGAAATTGCGGTCGAAGAGGCGATGCGCCTGAAGGAAGCCGGCAAAGCGAGCGAAGTAATCGCCGTTTCCTGCGGCGTCACGCAATGCCAGGAAACCTTGCGCACCGCTATGGCGATTGGCGCCGACCGTGGCGTTCTTGTCGAAAGCGATGCCGAGCTGCAGCCCTTGGCTGTCGCGAAGTTGTTGAAGGCGGTGGCGGAAAAAGAGCAGCCGCAACTGATCATCCTCGGCAAGCAGGCGATTGATGACGATTGCAACCAGACCGGACAGATGCTTGCTGCCTTGCTGGGGTGGCCGCAAGCGACCTTTGCCTCCAAGATTGTGTTGGAAGACGGCAAGGCAACCGTAACGCGTGAAGTCGACGGCGGTTTGGAAACCATCGCCCTGACTTTGCCGGCTATCGTCACCACGGACTTGCGCTTGAATGAACCACGCTATGTGACCTTGCCCAACATCATGAAGGCCAAGAAGAAAACGCTGGATGTGCTCAAGCCTTCCGACCTTGGCGTCGATGTCACGCCCCGCTTGAAGACCTTGAGAGTCGCCGAGCCACCGAAGCGCGGCGCAGGTATCAAGGTGCCGGATGTCGCGACCCTGGTCGCCAAACTCCGCGACGAAGCCAAAGTCATTTAACCAAAGTCTTCGTAGGATGGGTTAGCGCAGCGTAACCGACCGGAGCTCTTAATACATCCTACGCCCGCTAAATTTAGGAAACCACCATGGCCGCACTTGTCATTGCTGAACACGATAACGCTTCGCTAAAAGGGAGCACCCTCAACACCGTCACCGCTGCCGTACAATGCGGCGGTGACGTACATGTCCTGGTTGCCGGACATAACTGTGGCGCCGCCGCAGAGGCTGCGGCAAAAATCGCCGGGATCTCCAAGGTATTGGTGGCCGACGCTGCGCAATTTGCCGACGGCTTGGCTGAAAATGTCGCAGAACAAGCCCTGGCTCTGGCCGCCGGTTATTCGCACATCCTGGCGCCTGCCACCGCCTTCGGCAAGAACATTGCGCCGCGTGTCGCCGCCAAGCTCGATGTAGGGCAAATTTCCGAAATTACCAAAGTCGATGCCCCTGATACTTTCGATCGCCCCATCTATGCCGGCAACGCGATCGCCACGGTGCAATCGGCCGATGCTACAAAGGTGATTACCGTGCGCACCACTGGCTTCGACGCGGCGCCAAGCGGCGGTTCCGCCACGGTCGAGGCAGTCACTCCGGTAGCTGATTTTGGCAAGTCTGCATTCATTTCGCGCGAACTGGCGAAGTCCGATCGCCCGGAGTTGACGGCGGCCAAGATTATCGTCTCCGGTGGACGCGGCATGGGTTCCGGCGACAATTTCAAACTTCTCGAACCGCTGGCCGACAAGCTCGGTGCCGCGATGGGGGCATCTCGCGCCGCCGTCGATGCCGGTTACGTGCCCAACGATTGGCAAGTCGGTCAGACAGGCAAGATCGTCGCGCCGTCCCTGTATATCGCGGTTGGCATCTCCGGTGCGATCCAGCACTTGGCCGGCATGAAGGATTCGAAAACTATCGTGGCGATCAACAAGGACCCGGAAGCGCCGATTTTCTCGGTAGCCGATTACGGCATCGTGGGTGATTTGTTCGAATTGGTGCCGCAACTCGTTGCCGAACTAGGTTGATCGGCCAAAAAATTTGGAAAAATAAAAGGCGGAATTTGCAGGATTTGTCGCGTGCTTGGCTGGTTTTTCCCGGGCAGTCCGCGATAGCCCGGTAAATGCCGCCTATTTTTCGGGAGTCGGAAATGAGCTACGTCGCCCCTTTGAGGGACATGCTGTTCGTGCTGAACGAACTGGCTGACCTGCCCGCTGTGAATGCTTTGCCCGGTTGCGAAGATGCCACGCCGGAAACCGTGGAAGCGGTACTGGAAGAGAACGCCAAGTTCTGCAGTGAAGTGGTCGCGCCGCTCAATTTCCCGGGCGATAAAGAGCCGAGCTACTGGCATGACGGCCAAGTGAGCACCGCCAAGGGCTTTAAACAAGCCTTCGAGGCGTTTGCCGAGGCGGGGTGGCAGGGCGTGCAGCACCCGGTCGAGTTTGGCGGACAAGGCTTGCCGAAGCTGGTGGCGACACCGTGCATCGAGATGCTCAACTCCGCGAACCTGTCGTTTGCATTATGCCCCTTGTTGACGGACGGTGCGATCGAAGCGCTAATGACTGCCGGCAGCGATGCGCAGAAGGAAACCTATCTCGCGAATTTGATCTCCGGCAAATGGACCGGCACCATGAACCTGACCGAACCGCAAGCCGGTTCCGATCTGGCGATGGTGCGCTCGCGCGCGGTGCCGCAGGGCGACGGTACTTACAAAATATTCGGTACCAAGATTTTCATTACCTATGGCGAGCATGACATGGCGGAGAACATCATCCACCTGGTGCTGGCCCGTACGCCGGATGCTCCGGAAGGCGTCAAGGGTATTTCCCTGTTCGTCGTGCCGAAATTCCTGGTGAATTCTGATGGCTCTCTGGGGGGGCGCAACGATGTGCATTGTGTCTCGCTCGAACACAAGCTCGGCATCAAGGCCAGCCCGACCGCAGTGCTGCAGTTCGGCGATCACGGCGGCGCGATCGGTACGCTGGTTGGCCAGGAGAATCGCGGTCTCGAATACATGTTCATCATGATGAATGCCGCGCGCTTCGCTGTCGGCATGCAGGGCGTAGGCGTGGCGGAACGGGCTTACCAAAAGGCCGTTGGCTACGCCAAGGAGCGCGTGCAATCGCGCGACCTGGCCGGTTCGGCCGGACCGGTCGCGATTATTCATCAGCCCGATGTGCGGCGCATGTTAATGTCGATGCGTGCCCAGACCGAAGCGGCGCGCGCGTTGGCTTATGTCACTGCCGCAGCGCACGATGCGGCCCATCATCATGCCGATGAGGTGGCGCGTAAGGCAAACCAGGCGTTCTACGAATACATGGTGCCGATAGTCAAAGGCTGGTCGACCGAGATGTCGATCGATGTCGCCTCGACCGGTGTGCAAATCCATGGCGGCATGGGTTTCATCGAGGAAACCGGGGCGGCACAGCATTATCGCGATGCGCGAATCTTGACGATTTATGAAGGCACGACCGCGATTCAAGCCAATGATTTGGTGGGACGCAAGACAGCGCGCGACGGCGGCGCCACGGCCAAGGGAATTCTGGCGCAGGTGCGTAAAACGGAAGCCGATCTGGCGGCATATGCGTCTGGCGACTTGGCTGTAATCGGCAAACGCCTTGCGGCCGGTTCCAAGGCTCTGGAGGAGGTTGTCAACTATGTGGCCGGTAATATCAAGACCGACATCAAGGGCGTGTTCGCCGGTAGTGTGCTGTATCTGAAACTGGCCGGGATTGTGCTGGGCGGTTGGCAAATGGCGCGTGCGGCGCTAGTTGCTGAACAAAAGCTCAAGACGGGCGAGGGCGATGCCGTGTTTTACCAGGCAAAAGTCGCCACGGCACGGTTTTTTGCCGATCATATTTTGTCGCAAGCTGAAGGTTATCGCACCGCGATAATGGACGGAAGCGTAGGGGTATTGGCCCTGGCAGTAGAGCAGTTTTAAAAGTTTTCAGAAGGATAAAAATGGCAGCTTCCAAGCTGCCATTTTTTTGTTGCTTCAATTAAATAATTGCGTCCAGGCACTAAAAAACGTTAAGTATTGCATGCGCTCTGCCGTTAATTCTATTGGCAGCAAAGCGGTTTCCTGTGAGGAGACGATCATGAAACGTTTAGTGGTAGGAATGGGCCTGTTGTTGATTCTAAGTACAACAGGATGGACGCATGATGTGGCAGTGGCGGATGAAGGAATCAGTCCTGCAGATGCGGTCGCAATTCACGTGGTTGTGCAGACGCAGCTCGACGCGTTTGCCGAAGACGATGCGGTTGGCGCCTTTGAGTTGGCGACAGTCGATACGCAAACAAAGGTGGGCAGCGCGGACAATTTTCTCCACCTGGTCAAGAAGCACTACAACCCCATCTACAGAAGTCAAATCGTCATCTTCTCCCAGCCTGAAGTGATTGAGGGCGAAACTATCCAGCTTGTACGAGTGACCGACCGCGATAGCCATGTATGGCTGGCGATTTATCACATGCAGCAGGAAGCGGACGGCAGTTGGAAAATCGATAATTGCCAGTTGCTCGAAACGACCAGCATCTCGATTTGATATTTGATTGCTGACCAGGAAATTCGGAGGGCGAGAGGGGATTGCTTTGCGCAGTGTTCTTTTGTTCTTCGCTTGTTTCTCTTTTGTTCGGCGCTCATTGTGAGCGCTTTTCCAGATTCTCTGGAAGAGGTGTTTTATCTTGCTCTGAGCTTAATTGGTGGGGTGGGATGATGTGGCGGCATGCATAAAATCAACCATAAGCGCCGCCGGTAAGCAGCAGGTCAAAGGCGCGCGAGATCGCGGCTATCAGTGCCGTTGCGCCGATTCCCATGGCGAGGACCAGCAGGAGCGCGAGCGGCCAGCCTGAGTCGGATTTCGTGCCGGAGTCGAGGTTGAATGCCAAGTCCCACTTTTCATCGGACATCAAGCCAAGTACGAGCGCTTCGAGAAATCCGCTCAATACCGAAATCGAAAACAGCCCCGTAAGAAAAAATACCGGCTGGCCGGCACCGAGGAGCAAGAGAAGCAGCGACAAGGGTGCGCTGCAGAAATGCAGCCAAGCCCAGCGATCCTTATGGCCGCGCAGATAAAACCGGTGCAGGCCAAGACCTCCGAATGCGGCGGCCAGGAAAGTGGCAAGAGTCTTGTTTTTGTGGGCTGCGGCCATGTCGCTTCAATTGTCCAAATCGGGTGGTTTTGCCGGGAAAGGTACGCCGACGGTAGTGTATCAGGCTCATGGCGAGGCGATGCCTCATCCCACGCCTGCGGCCATGACTTTTCCAGAAGGTTCGACCGCGTCTTTTAGGGGATGCTTTAATTTTAAGTTGCGGCCGAGCGGCAAGCTAGACTATAATTTACGGCTTTTTCCGCGTTCGAACACTTTTTGGAAATATTATGGTCGTTATTCGTTTAGCTCGTGGTGGCGCCAAGAAGCGCCCGTTTTTCAACATTGTTGCCACTGATTCGCGCAATCGCCGCGATGGCCGCTTCATCGAGCGTATCGGTTTTTACAATCCGGTCGCTTCCGGAGCCGAAGAAAGCTTCCGCATTGTGCAAGACCGCTTGGCCTACTGGCAAGGCGTTGGCGCGCAATTGTCGCCAGCCGTCGCTCGCTTGGTTAGCGAGTCCGGTAAAAAAGCTGCCTAAATTCGGCAAATAAGCTTGTCGGTAGTTGTGCCGCTTAAGACTGCGCCGGGAATCAAGATTCCCGGTGATCTGGTGTTGGTGGGGTATGTGTCGGGCGCATACGGCTTGAACGGTTGGGTGCGGATCAGACCCTACTCAAGCGATGCCGATGCGCTGTTGCATGCCAAGACCTGGTGGCTGGATAAGCCATCATTGCACGACGTCGAAATGATGCATGCCAAAGTCCATGGCAGTGACGTCGTGGCCCAGTTGATGGGAGTGGCAGGACGGGATGCGGCAGAGGCGCTTAAGGGCGCGACGGTCCAGATCTCGCGCAGTTACTTCCCTCCGCTGTCGGATGGCGAATTCTATTGGGTCGATTTGATCGGCTTGGCGGTCGAAAACCTGCAAGGTGAAAACCTGGGTTTTGTCAAGGATATGATGGACAACGGTGCGCATCCGATTTTGCGGGTGGCGGTGCCGGAGGTGCCAGGTCTTGATAAGGCTGCACAGGAGATGCTGATCCCGTTTGTCGATCATTTCGTCAAAACGGTCGATCAAAAGGCGAAGAAAATTATTGTCGACTGGGGCCTAGACTACTAGGTGATGTCTCGGTCGAGAATGTTTCGGAATTGCTTGCCAGGAGCGCGAGATGCAATTTGATGTCGTCACGCTCTTCCCCGAGATGTTCGCCGCGCTGACGCAATCGGGGATTACCCGCCGTGCGTTCGAGCAGAAAAAATGTGTGCTGTCTCTGTGGAATCCGCGCGATTTCACCAACGACAACCATCGTACTGTAGACGATCGGCCGTATGGCGGCGGTCCGGGCATGGTGATGCTGGCCAAGCCGTTGGAAGTAGCGATAGACGCCGCGAGGCAACGACAGATTCAACAAGGTTTATCGGGGCCGCGCGTCGTGTACCTGTCGCCGCAGGGCCAAGCGCTCACGCATCAGCGTGTGATGCAATTGGCTGCTGAACCGGGATTGGTGTTGTTGTGCGGCCGTTACGAAGCAGTGGATCAGCGTTTGCTGGAACGCTGTGTCGATGAAGAAATCAGCCTCGGCGATTTCGTGCTGTCGGGTGGCGAATTGCCAGCAATGGCATTGATGGATGCGGTGATTCGCCAGTTGCCGGGAACCTTGCACGATGATGCGTCTGCGGTAGAAGACAGCTTCGTCAATGGCTTGCTGGATTGTCCGCATTACACCCGGCCCGAAGTGTACGAAGGCGTTGCGGTGCCCCCGGTATTGTTGGGCGGGCACCATGCCGAGATTGAAAAATGGCGGCGCAGGCAGGCGTTGCTGGCGACCGCAAGAAAGCGGCCGGACCTGATTGAGAAGGCGCGCGAAGCAGGCTTGCTGACGCAGGCCGATGAAAAGTTTTTAAGCAGTTTGTAGTGCCGCGCCGGTGAAGTGCTTTATTCGCCGGCATGTTTAACCCCATCCTCTACCGGGCAACAACGGTTTATAAAACCAGCGCCGGCAAGATGGCATCAGGAGCTGAAAATGGACTTGATCCAAACACTTGAGCAAGAAGAGATTGCCCGTCTCGGCAAGAATATCCCCGATTTTGCCCCCGGCGACACCGTGGTCGTCAATGTCAACGTGGTTGAAGGTACGCGCAAGCGCGCCCAGGCCTACGAAGGCGTCGTGATTTCGCGTCGCAACCGCGGCCTGAACTCCAACTTCATCGTTCGTAAAATTTCGTCAGGCGAAGGCGTTGAGCGTACATTCCAGTTGTATTCTCCGCTGATCGCTTCGATCGAAGTCAAGCGTCGCGGCGACGTGCGCCGCGCCAAGCTATACTACTTGCGTGATCGCTCCGGGAAATCGGCGCGCATCAAGGAAAAGCTGCCGAATCGTCGCGCCGCAGTCACGCAAACCGCGTAATATTTCACGCGTTCACGCTGACCGAAAGGGCACCCGATGGTGCCCTTTTTACATTGGGTGCCGGTTAACCCCATGCGCCATATCGTGCGATTTCGGACCAACTCCCGGCTATATAGGAAATCGTCTTGACCAAACTGCTCTTCGATCCGGAAATCATTCCTATTGAATCCGTCGCAGGCGAAACTGCGCTGGCACCCGAGCGTTTCGCCACTGAATGGCTGCGCGCGCGCTTTGCGAACCCGCCGGTGTGGCTGCCGGAAGGTACGGACGAACATCTGCTGCGTCAGATCGCATCCCCGGTGCCAGCCGCCGTGTTGCTGCCTATCGTGGTGCGCGAGACGGGACCAACTTTGCTGTTGACCCAGCGTACCGCGCATCTGACCGATCATGGCGGCCAGGTCAGCTTTCCCGGCGGCCGCGCCGAGAGGACCGATGCCTCGGCCATTGAAACGGCGTTGCGCGAGACCGAAGAAGAGGTCGGCCTGGACCGGCGCCACGTGGAAGTGATCGGCACTCTGCCCGACTATTTCACCGGGACCGGTTATCAAGTGACGCCGGTGGTGTCGCTGGTCCACCCGCCTTTCGAATTGCGCGCAGATCCGTTCGAAGTGGCAGAAATTTTCGAAGTGCCGCTGTCTTTCCTGATGGATGGCATGAACCACCAGCGTCGCACTGTCGATATTCCGAACGGTATCGGCCGCCGTACGTTTTACGCGATGCCGTATGATCGCTTCTTCATCTGGGGTGCAACGGCCGGCATGCTGCGCAATCTCTTCCATTTTTTGCGGGCTTGAGCCGGCAGACGGCAAGCAATTCCCGCCGGGATGCGTTCTTGCCGTTGCATGCAATGACGGTCGCATGATCTGCTCCGGCAGAGCGGCAGATGTGACATCAGGTTTGATTCTGATCCTGCGCTGCGTTATCGTATGGGCTGAATTCCTGCATCGCGGGATGGAGCCGGCTCTTCCTCCAACAAATTAAGGCGGTTTGATGACTTTTCTTTCTATTCTTTGCGCACTCCTGATCGAACAACTGAAGCCCTTACGCGCGGATAATCCAATGTATACCGGCGTCAGGCTGCTGGCGGCGCGCATGGAAAACTGGTTCAACGCTGGTCAGGAAAGCCATGGGCGGACAGCATGGATGCTGACGATGGCGCTACTGATGGCGCCGACGGCACTGGTGTACTGGCTATGCACAGTGGTCAATCCATTTGCGGCCTTGATCTGGAATATTCTGATTGTGTATTTGACGCTGGGCTTCCGTCATTACAGCCATTATTTCACTTCGATCCAGCTTGCCCTCAATGCCGGCGACGAAGCGACTGCTCGCACGCTGTTGGCTGAATGGACCAAACAGGATACCAGCGGGATGGAACTGAGCGAGATTTCCCGCGTCGCGGTCGAGAAGGCATTGGTAACGACGCATCGCAACGTATTCGGGGTGTTCTTCTGGTTCCTGATGCCGGTCGGTCCGGCTTGTGCCGTCATGTACCGTGTCGCCGAGTACTTGGCGCGTGCCTGGAACGAACCGGAGCACATGAAGAACGAAGCTTTCGGGCGTTTTGCCGCCAAGGCGTTCTACTGGATAGATTGGATTCCGGCGCGGCTGACCGCGGTTGCCTTTGCCGTGGTCGGCAATTTTGAAGATGCGATTTACGCCTGGCGCAATTTTGCCGATCGCTGGCAGGACGAGGCGATTGGCATCATCCTGTCCTCCGGCGGCGGTGCAATGGGCGTGCGGCTGGGCACGCCGGCGGAAGTGGCGGCCGACGTTCTGCCGTTGGATGTCATCACCCTCGATGCCGTCGCGGTTGAAGCAGACGGTCCGCCGGGCGAGGAATCGAGCGCGCGTGCTTTGCAAAGTACGGTCGGTTTGGTCTGGCGTGCGCTCTTATTATGGATGCTGTTGCTGCTGTTGTTGTCGATTGCGGTTTGGCTCGGTTAGGTATGGTATCTCTGCCATGAGTCGCTTCGAGGGGCGGGGGCGCAGCCCTCGCCTCGGCAAAGGCGCGCTTAGTTGCAATTTTTTACATTGTGAAATCAATTTTCGTCGCAACTCTTCTATAAGATATAATATGCAAGAATTATGAAAGCTTGACGCGCGATAATGACGGCAAGCAAATCCAGACCGTAAAAAGCAAGCCGCACATATGGCCGATCCCATACGAACCCCCAAAGCACCTGCCAACGAGTTTTTTATCCAAGGCATTACCAGCAATGGCAAGCCGTTCCGGCCCAGCGATTGGGCCGAACGCTTGTGTGGGGTGATGTCTTGCTTCCGCCCCGAAGGAAGCGGCGGTCCGCGCGCTCATCTTCAATATTCTCCCTATGTCCGTCCGACTGTGTTGGCTGGTGTGAAATCGGTGGTGGTCAATGAAGAGCTGCGTAAGCTCGAGCCGATGGCTTTTCATTTTGTGATGGACTTTGCGAAAGACAACGACTTGCAGGTGATCGACGCCTGCCTGTTGCCGGACCGCGACGAGAAATAATCCGCCCTCTTTTAATCGCCATCCCATTTGTCCAAAAGCCTATTCAGTTCGCCGCTGCTGGCGAGTTGCTTGATCGCCTTACGCATCTTTTCGACGACCTCGTTCGGTAGTGTTTTCGAGAGGGCCATATAGAAGGGCTGGCTGTCCATTACGGTCGGCAGCAGTTTTACCTTGTTCGCCGCCCTCGCGTTTTGGATCTCTTCCTTGAGTCCCGGGGAGCGGTGGTAAAAAAAGCGGCCGCGGCCGCCAAGCAGTTTCTGGATATTGGTCTTGGGGTCCTTGGCGCTGGAATCGATGATGAGTCCGCCTTGCGCCTGCATTTTCTTGATTGCGCCATGGCCGCTGATGATCAGGATGATTCCTTGGTCGCCCAGCTTGCGCACATCGTCCCAATTATTGATTTTTACATCGTCATCGGCGCGCACTGCCAACATGAAATCGGTTCGGAACAAAGGTGGCTCGATGTAGTTGAACTTTGCCGCGCGTTCCTTTGTACGGATCAAGCCGCAGACCGCATCGAGGTTGCCCGTGGCCAGCCCTGCCTCTAGCCGTACCAGGGATTGCAGTTGCGGATCAACGACGAATTTGAGTTCAGGTTCAATGCGCTCGATGGCGTTCATGATATCGATGCATAGGCCACTGAGGACAGTCCTGTCGCCTTGTTTGATCCTGACGAATTTGGGTTCCGCGGTTTCCTGGGCGGCCGAGCGCAACTCCGTCAACGCCATCACCGGTGTGCAGGATAGAGCAAGCATGGCGCCCGCCAAGCGAGCGATGAAGAGGGCGAAAATTGTCGGTTTGCGGAACATGGTGATTTGACCTTCGCTTTTTACCAGCATAATCCGGATTCACGGCAAGGCATAGCCCAAGACCACTGCGGCGAGACTAATTTTTAGCGATAAACAGCCGGACGGAACGTTATTGCGGCTGCATTGGGCATACGAGCAGATCGGGTGGATCGACGGCGGGGAGACGGATTCCATTTTGCATGCGGCTTCTCCTTGGATGTCTGGAGCTGGAACGACAAGGGGCCATGGCTAGAGACGATGTGCGCGTCCCGGGCCACGGCCCTTTGTTTTACTGCGTTTTATCGCTTAAACCAAGGAAATTTTCACGTCGATATTGCCGCGCGTTGCGTTCGAATATGGGCAGACCTGGTGCGCCTTGGCGATCAGCGCTTCAGCTGCGGATTGTTCCATGCCAGGCAAGGAGACTTTCAATTCAGCGGCCAAGCCAAAGCCGCCCGCGCCATTAGGGCCGATGCCGATTTCGCCGGTGACGGCGGCTTCGTCAGGCAGGGACATCTTCGTTGCTGCTGCGACGAATTTCATCGCCGACAGGAAGCAGGCGGAATAACCCGCGGCAAACAATTGCTCCGGATTGGTGCCGTTGCCGCCGGCTCCGCCGAGTTCTTTCGGTGAACTCAATTGCACATTGAGATGTTCGTCGCTGGAGATTGCGCGGCCTTCGCGGCCACCGGTTGCGGTTGCTTTTGCGGTGTAAAGAATTTGCATGACGGACTCCTGAGTGAGTGAAACAAAGATTTATTCGCCAACAGATATAAATATAACGCGCAATTAAATTGTGCGCAATTTAATTTTGAATTTATTTTTTCCTGGATTCCGAACGTCATCTTGTCATTCCTGGCCGTGCCGGACCAGGTCGTTGCGGATACGTGAAAGCCGGGTGCGCATTTGCATCAGGTCTTCTTGCGATTGGCCGCTGGCGCACAGTATTTGATACGGAATCTCTTGCGCTTTTTTCTTGAGGGCGCGGCCCTCTTTGGTCAAGGTGATGCGGACTTGGCGTTCATCGGCTTCGTCGCGGTTGCGTACGATCAGTGACGAGGCTTCCAGCCGTTTCAATAGGGGCGTCAAGGTGCCGGAATCGAGAAAAAGATGTTCGCCGATGGTTTTGACCAACACGTCGTCTTGCTGCCATAACACCAGCATTACCAGGTATTGCGGATAGGTCAGTCCTATTTTGTCGAGAAACGGCTTGTAAGTCTTGGTCATCGCCAGCGAGGCGGAGTAGAGCGCGAAGCAAAACTGGTTATCCAGCGCCAACGGGTCCATTGACTGCGGGGCGGGCGATAATTTAGGCATGCCCGCCTCCTGTGCTGAAAGACACCATGGCGGTGCCGGTGCAGTGTCGAACGGCGGCTACAATCGCGCTTTTTCGGGACAACTTCATGATGGCGGCTTTCTGTCACATGGGATAATCAAGTACCTAATTTTTCATCATGCTATGCGAATTCTGAACAGACTCCAAGCGGGCGCGACTTTATTATTCCTTGCGGCCGCCATGCAGATGCCGGACGCCGGAGCGCGCGAACTGCCCCAGGTAGTGGGCGAAGCCTTGAAGCGGGCTGCGATCCCCGGCAGCGCGGTGAGTGTATCGGTGCAAGAAGTGAGCAGCGGAAAAACGTTGCTCTCTTCGAATGCATCCCAAGCCTTCAGCCCCGCTTCCACCATGAAACTGGTGACTACCGATGCCGCCTTGGAATTGCTCGGGCCAGGCTTTACCTGGAAAACCCAGGCCTATGCCAACGGCACCATGGCCGGTGATGTGCTGCAAGGCGATTTGATCCTGAAGGGCAGTGGCGATCCCAAGCTGGTGCTGGAAAATTTCTGGCTGTTCCTGCGCCAGATCCGCGCCAAGGGCGTGCGTGAAATCCGCGGCAACCTGCTGCTCGACCGCAGTTCGTTTGAAGAGGTTGAATACGATGCCGGCAAATTCGATGGCGACCCGCTGAAGCCCTACAACGCCGGCGCCGATGCGCTATTGCTCAATTACCAAACTTTTCGTTTCAACTTCATTCCCCATGAAACGAAAGTGCATGTGCAAATCGACCCGCCTGCGGCCGGATACACCTTGACCGCACCGAAACTGTCGAATGGTGAATGCGGGGAGTGGAAAGACAAATTAGGCGCACGGATAGATGGCAACGGCGCCAGCTTCACCGGGACTTTTTCCGCTTCCTGCGGCGAAAAGACTTGGTATGTCCATCCTTATCAAATGACGCATACGCAGTATTTCAACGCTGTGTTTCGCCAATTGTGGGCCGATGCCGGCGGTACGCTCAAGGGGGAAGTCGGCAGCGGGGTGGTGCCGCCGGCGGCGAAATTGCTGGCCGAATGGGAATCGGTGACTTTGCCGGAGGTGATCCGCGACATCAACAAGTTCAGCAATAACGTGATGGCGCGGCAATTGCTGTTGACTCTGGCGGCCGACAATCCGAAGCAGCCGGCCAGCGCCGCACGTGGCGCCCAAGTGATCAAGAACTGGCTGGCGGAGAAGGGCATTGATGCGCCGGAACTGGTGATCGAAAACGGCTCCGGCCTGTCGCGCAAGGAGCGCATCTCGGCTGCCACCATGGGCAAGATGCTGCTTGCCGCGTTCAAATCGCCGCTGATGCCGGAATTCATATCATCAATGCCGCTGATCGGCTTCGACGGCACCATGCGCAATCGGTTGAAGGACCGCAGCGTGGCCGGCCATGCGCACATCAAGACGGGACGGCTGGATGACGTGCGGGCGGTGGCGGGCTATGTATTGGCCGCGTCGGGCAAACGTTATGCGGTGGTGTGCATGATCAATCATCGCAATGCAGGGCGCGGGCAGGAAGCTCAGGATGCGTTGCTGCAGTGGGTGTTTGAAAATGGGTAAGCAGTAGCACGCACTACAACACGATCGGCTGGTTCGACAATTCATTCGAATTCGTGCCGGCGACCGGAAAATGCACTTCGAGCAAATCATTCAACCGGCTCAGCCCGGTAAGCGTGCTTTCATGAAATTCGCCTTGGGCAAACCCCTGGGTCAGGGTTTTACATACCGCTTGCCAATCCGCGGCCTTGAGCGCGCGTCCAACGCCCCGGTCGCTGACGATTTCGACTTTGCGATCTGCAAGGTTGATGTAAATCAGCACGCCGCAATTCTCTTCCGTGTCCCAGATGCGATAGCGTGAAAACAGCTCATGTGCGCGTTTGCGCGATGAGACGCTCTGCAGTACCGACGATAGGGGCAGCGCCGGCTCGATGATCAGCCGGATTTCGGCGCGGTGCAGCAACTCGCCCCTGGCGATGACTGCCTGGATGGCTTCGAGCGTCGGGGTGGGAAATGCACGCCGGCCGGCGGCAGTGGTCGTCAACAAATGCCTGTGCAAGCGCGACAGCATCTTCATCACCAATCCCCCGAGGCGCCGCCGCCGTCAAATCCGCCGCCGCCACCGGAAAACCCGCTATCGCCCGAGCTGCCGCCGGAAGAACTATGGGGGCTGCCGAAGCCGCCGCTACCCATCCCGCTACCGATACCGCTGCCGAGCATGACACCTGAACTGCGGCCCCAGGCATTGTTGCCAAGCGAATACCGTCCGCGACCGACATCGCGCATGCGCCAGGCGACGAGGGCAATGAGTACGAAAACGATCAGGAAAGGCAGGTGGCTGAAGAAATCGCTCTGATCCTGCTGCACGGCTTTTGGCTTGGCGGGCGCCGGCAAATGCTCCTGGTTCATCAACACGGTCAGTGCCGCGACCCCGGCGGTCAGTCCGCCGTAGAAATCGTTTTGCCGGAAATGCGGCGCGATCACATCTTCGAGGATGCGTTTGGATTGGGCGTCGGTGACCGTGCCCTGAATGCCGCGTCCGGCTTCAATCCGCAGCCGGCGCAGGCTTTTCGGATTGTCCTTGGCGACGACCAGGATCACGCCGTCGTCGACTCCTTGGCGCCCCAATTTCCAGGCATCGGCGACGCGGATGCTGTACTGCTCGATCGCCTCCGGCGCGGTGCTGGAGATCAGCAAAATGCCGATCTGGCCGCCGCTGCGGTTCTCATAATCCTTGAGTACATTTTCCAGCCTGGCGCGTTGCTCAGGACCCAGCATGCCGGCTGTGTCGGTCACGCGCGATTTCAGCGGCGGAATCGGCGCCAACTCTTGCGCGCCCGCCAGCGCCAGCCAGAACAGCAGCGCCAAGGCCGCCAGACTACGGAAAATGTTCATGCCGCCGCTGTCTTATTTCTTGTCGAAACTGACGGCGGGCGCGGTCGAAATCGCTTTCTCGTTTTCTACCGTGAAGGATGGCTTGACCTCGTAATGGAACACCATCGCGGTCAGGTTGGTCGGAAAGCTGCGCGCCAGGACGTTGTAATCGCGCACTGTCTGGATATAACGCTGGCGTGCCACGGTGATGCGATTTTCCGTGCCTTCCAGTTGCGATTGCAGATCGCGGAAACTGGTGTCGGCTTTCAGATTCGGATAGCGCTCCGACACCGCCATCAGGCGCGACAGGGCAGAAGACAACTCGCCTTGCACCTGCTGGAATTTCTGAAAAGCCGCCGGATTGTTCAATACCTCCGGCGTGACCTGGAAGCTGGTTGCCGCTGAACGGGCCTTGACCACCGCTTCCAGGGTCTCCCTCTCATGGGCCGCGTAGCCCTTGACCGTATTGACCAGATTGGGAATCAGGTCGGCGCGGCGCTGGTACTGGTTTACTACCTCGCTCCAGGCCGCCTTGATGCTTTCATCCTTGGACTGGAACTCGTTATAGCCGCAGGCGCTCAGCATCGAAACCAGAGTCGTGATCGCCAAAAGTTTCAACCATGTTTTCATCGGAATTTCTTTCAATAAAAAGTGTTTCAACGGAATAAACCGGCCATGCCGCCGGCTCCTATATGGCGCTCTTTATGCGCGGCTTCAACAGTACGGTGCTCATTGCCGTCAGAATCAGCACCATGGCCGCATAATCCTGCCAATGCGGGATTTCGTCCAGCATCCATGCCCCGGAAAATACCCCGACCACCGGGATCATCATCACGATGATCGGCCAGTTGATGTCCCAAAACCGGGTGATCAACACCAGGAAGATCCGGTCTTTGCGCGAAAGTGAAGTCATGGAGGAACGATAGCACAGGGGACGAGAGCGGCACGTTACAATGCTTGGGTTTGAAAACATTCGGGCCTCGTCATGACCTACATCAATAAATTACACGCCGCCTGGACGGCCAACAATTCCCTCTTGTGCGTCGGCCTCGACCCCGATGTCACGAAGATGCCGGCCGAGCTGAAAGGCGAACAGGACGCCATTTTCAAATTCTGCAAAGCGATCATCGATGCCACCGCCGACACGGCCTGCGCCTTCAAGCCGCAAATCGCCTACTTTGCCGCGCTCGGCGCCGAAGACCAGTTGCAAGCCGTCTGCGACTACCTGCGCGAGACCTACCCGCACATCCCGCTGATACTTGACGCCAAGCGCGGCGATATCGGCGCCACCGCCGAACAGTATGCGCGCGAAGCTTTCGAGCGCTATGGCGCCGATGCGGTGACGATCAACCCTTACATGGGTTTCGACTCGGTCGCGCCCTACCTCGAAAGAAAGGACCGCGGCGCCATCATCCTATGCCGCACCTCCAACCCGGGCGGCTCGGACCTGCAATTCCTCATGGTGGACGGCAAGCCGCTTTACCAGCACGTCGCGCGTCTGGTCGCGGAAAAATGGAATACCAACGGCCAGTGCGGCCTGGTGGTCGGCGCCACCTTTCCGGCCGAGCTGGCGCAGGTACGCAGCATCGTCGGCGACATGCCCTTGCTGGTACCGGGCGTCGGTGCGCAAGGCGGAGACGTGCAGGCAACGGTAACGGCCGGCAGGACCGCCGCCGGGACCGGCATGATGATCAATTCCTCGCGGGCGATCTTGTATGCGAAGCCGGATGATAAAAGCGGCGAGAGCTTCGTTCAGGCCGCGCGCCGGGTGGCGCTCGAGACGCGCGATGCAATCAATCAGTTCAGGACCTGATCGGCCAGGATGAACACATTGCGCGCTATACGAATTCTTGCGATCTCCGGCAGCCTGCGTGCCGCGTCCTCGAACACCGCCGTCTTGCGCGCCGCGATTGCCTTGGCGCCGCCCGGGGTCGAGATTGCGATCTATGGCGGCATCGGCGACCTGCCGCATTTCAATCCTGATCTGGAAGGGAATGAGGCGGAGTCGGTGCTTGATTTCCGCACACGGATAAAGGCAGCCGACGGCGTCTTGATCGCCTGCCCGGAATATGCGCACGGCGTGCCCGGCACGATGAAGAATGCCTTGGACTGGGTAGTGGGCAGCAGCGAATTCGTCGGCAAGCCGGTTGCGCTGGTCAATGCATCGCCGCGGGCGGCGATGGCGCAGGAATCATTGGCGGAGACCCTAGGCGTGATGTCGGCGGCATTGATCGGCGCAGCATCGATCCGTCTGCCCTTGCCGAACAGCCGGCTCGATACCGCCGGGATTCTCGCCGACGCGGAATTGACAGATGCGCTTCGCACGGCGCTGGCAACTTTTGCGGCAGCCATCGAGGCCGGGTCATCCGGCCGATAAATTCGTCCTGCCGCCGGCGATACTTGCTCGATGCCGGCCGGGTGCTGTGATAGGCTATTGCAAATGTCCGCAAATCATTTTCTTGGCCTCATGAGCGAGTAAAAAATGACTGAAAACTGGCTGGAGACGCTGCGCGAAGTGCTTGATCATGTCGAATACGGGGTGGTCATTCTCGACGACGGATTGAAGACACGTTTTATCAACCGCTCTTTCCGGCACATGTGGACCCTGCCGGAATTCACGCCGGCCGAAGATCATCCGTTCGAAATGCTGATGCAACTGGGCCGCGACAGCGTCCATGAGGATATCTTGCAGGAAGAGGTACGGGATTACGTTTCCGACCGCATCGCACGAGTGGTTGCCGGGCATGACGGGCCAAAACTGATCAGGCTGATCGATGGCCGCATCATCAAGTACGAATGCATTTCGCTGCCGAGCGGCGGCCGCATGCTCAGCTACACCGACCAGACCGAATTGATCAAGGCGGTCGAGAAACTCGAATCCGTGGTGAACATCGACGCGCTCACGCAGATCCACAATCGGCGTTACATCTATACCTGCGGCCAAAACGAGGTGGCGCGCGCGCGGCGCTACCGCCGTCAGGTTTCGGTCATCATGCTCGACCTCGATCACTTCAAGCAGGTCAATGAAACGCACGGGCACGCGGCCGGCGATGCGTTGCTGTGTGCCGTGGCGCGCTGTTGCCGTGACGTGACCAGGGCGACCGATCTGGTCGGTCGTCTCGGCGGCGCGGAGTTCGGGCTGGTCTTGCCGGAAACCTCGATCTCCGCCGCCATCACCGTGGCCGACAAATTGCGCAAGGAAATTGCGGAAACCGTTTCGCATCTCGGCACGCTGGAGTTGCGTGCCACCGCCAGCATTGGCGTGGCCAGTCTGACCGAGCAAGACAAGGACTTCGAAGACGTGCTGCGCAGTGCGGAGAATTCGTTAAACATTGCCAAGCAAGGCGGACGCGACAGGGTGGTCGCGGAAACGCGCTGATGGTATAACAGAGAGGTGGAGTTCGGATGGAAAAAGGACTGAATTCTTGCAGCAAATGCGAACGCCTGGAAAACCAATTGGCGGAAAAGGATAGAGAGATTCAGGCTTTGCTCGCCAAGATCGAGGACTTGTCCCGCCATGACCCCCTCACGGGCGCGCTCAATCGACGTAGCCTTACCCAAATATTGAGCGCCGAACTGCAGCGCTCGCAGCGAACCGGCCATCCCTTTTGTTTCGCCATCGTCAGCCTCGATCATTTCAAACAGGTCAATGAAAAATACGGACATCCCGTCGGCGACATCGTATTGAAGACCGTATCCGAAACCGCGATCGGCTTGTTGAGGGTCCTGGACAGCTTTGCGCGGCTCGGCGGCAAGGAGTTCGGCATCGTCATGCCGGCTACCTGGCTGGACCAGGGCGCAATGGCCGTGAATCGGCTTGCCAAGGCAGTCGCCGAAGGAGAGTGGAACCATGTTGCGCCCGGCTACGCCGCCACGTTCTCGAGCGGGATCACCAGCAATGCCCTCGGTGATACGGCCGAATCAATCATCAAGCGCGCGGAAAATGCGCTCTTCCAAGCCAAGAGCGAAGGAAGAAATCGCATCGTCATGGCGGAGGAACCTTTGCCTTCCGGGCTGTTGGATGGCGGCGATGACTAGTGCTGAGACTCATAAATTTACGCCTTGCCCTGCACGCCACGCATGCGTCCTTTCCTTCCGACCCAGCTGTTACAGTTCCAGGCCGGATAAAGGATAAATCTCCTCATCGCCCCGAAAAACTTCAATGGCATCCCAGCGTCACGATTTGCGCCATCGCGCGGCCATCCTTTTCGCCTTCATCGGCGCGATCTGGGTCATCAGTCTTCTGAACGCGACCATGTTCGCGGGCCGTCTTACGGACTTTGGCATTTTGCCCCGCACCGAGCATGGATTGGCAGGCATTGCCTTCGCACCTTTCCTCCACGGCAGCATCGATCATCTGCTTGCCAATACGAGCGGGATATTGATTTTCGGCGGCCTGGTCGTGCTTCGCAACAGGCGTCATTTCTGGGCGGTGACGCTGATCGGCGCGTTGGTTAGCGGCGCCGGGACTTGGCTGGTCGGCAGGCCGGCGATGCACATCGGTGCGAGCGGCATCGTCTTTGCCTACTTCGGTTATCTGCTGTTTACCGGCATATTCGAACGGCGGCTGTGGCCGCTCCTGCTGTCCTGCCTCGTGTTCGCGCTGTGGGGGCCTACGCTGTATGGCGTTCTCCCTCTACAGAGCGGCGTGTCTTGGGAAGGGCATGCGTTCGGTTTGCTAGGCGGGATTCTGGCTGCGTGGCTGCTGGCCCGACGCGGGGGACGAAGATAGGCTATGCCAGGCAGGCGGCCAAAAACTTTGTCGATGCAGACCTGATTTGCTCCGCACAAGCAGGCGAACTGCCGTTTCTTTAGCGCTCATCTTGATCGCCTGAACCAGCTTCGATCAACTGCTTGTGAGCTTCCAGTTCCGATATCCACTTCTTGTACACTGAAGACTTCAGTCCATCCAGGTTTTGCGTCGTCGCCAATTCAATGAGCCTGAGGATTTCATGCTTCCCAACCTGTTCGCGTTCCTTGATTTCCAATGCCGCTTTGGCGCAAGCGATTGCGTAGTTGCCTCTCGTTGCGACCTCAAGCCCTTTGAGCAAGTCGTAGGCTTCCTGATATTTCCCAAGCCGTACCTTGAGTAATCCAAGGTTGGCGCGAAAGGTCTTTGTCTCCGGCTCTTGCGTGCATGCGGTGGCAAACGCAAGTTCCGCCAAGTGAAAATTACTCAGATCGTCAGATGTCAGGATCGTCAGTCCCAACTGGTTTTCCATGCGTGGATCGCGCAAGCCAATGGCCTTGAATGCGCGGTAGTCGACGATCGCGTCTTCCGTATTTCTCTCATCGCGCCAGGAGAGAAGAACTTTGTTAGGCGAGAAATAAGAAAAAGACGTTTTTGTCCTATGCCTGTTGGTCGCGACATACAGCGCAGCGCGGGCGAAATGCAAGACATTGTCCACTGTTTGCTGAGCGCCTTCAGGGAGCAGGGAAGATAAATAGATTCCAGCTCTCGATGGAAAGTGAGCGTCGATTTGCTCTATGTATGCCTCGACGTATCGCTTCTCTTCAGCCACATCATGCAGTTCGGCAGTTCTTTGCATCGTGACGTAAAAATTGGCGCCGTTTCCGGTAAATACTTCCGTGGCTGGCGGAAAGAGCATATGTACCAGTGTCACGTATTCCGACAATCGGCGCGATCGCTTTTCCACATCTGTCGTACTGTCAACGGGGAACAGGTTCAGAACCGCCAGAAGCTTGCCGTCGTTTATCAGAGACTCCAGGCGCTCGTAAAGCCTTTCGCGTTTCCCCACGGGGAGGGCGTAATGGCGCTGGTGCGGAAGGTGAGGGCGCGAGCCCACTGCGCGACGGCGCAAGAGTGCACCTGCCGGTATCGCCTCGTTGGTTTTGCGTGCGGTGACAATACAGGTGCTGATCTGCTCTTGCGGATGAAGCACATGTATCTCCGCACTCGGGACTGCAATATAAGAACCGATTTTTTTCTTTGAGCGGCCATCGTCCTTGACGCAGTCTTCTTCCCCGGTAAACGGCGGAAAATAGACATCGAAGATATCGCCGTTTCTCACGTTCACGTTGGTGCCGATGTCGATCAAGGCAAGATCCGAATCGGCATGGTATTCGATCACCCTGCCATGCCGGGAGCGAATGTCCTGAAAGAAGCGGACGCAGTTCCGTCCATCGCTTTTTGCCCGATAAAGGGCAAGATCTGCATCGCGGCGCACGCGATCGAGCAATTCCTTCAGCGGTTGCTTTTCCTGCGGTACTTGGGCCGAAGCGACACCCATGCTGGCCAGCACATGCGAAGGAAAATCTTCCCGCGAGAACGCCGCTCCATTTATTTCCTGAATCTCTGAATTGTCCGGCAGTGCGGGGTGGCGGATCTTTGAAAGAATCACGCTTGCCATCTCGCCCAGCTTGCTTTGCGAAAAACTCCCTGTGGCGATGATTTCAAACTCTTCTCCTCCGGGTCTGCTCAAAAAGAGCTTGCCGTCGTATCCTTCCTGCAAGGCGTTTGCCGCAGCCTTCAGGCGAGTGGCGAAGATTGCCAGGATGGTATCGCCGGCGTCATGGCCATAGGTATCGTTGATTTGCTTGAAATGATCAATGTCACAAGTGAAAACGGCAAGCGCGTCCGTTGGAGAGTCCTGTTGTTCCGAGCTGGCTTCATGGACGTCTTCCGACAAATGCCGGAAATGCTGATCCAGTGCCAGCTTCATGCCATTCCTGTTCAGCAAGCCGGTAAGGGGATCGTGGTTGGCGAAAAATGCTTGATTTGCCGTTTGTATGCGCTCGGTTATCTCCTTGTGCCGCCGTACCAAAGTGGACCTTTGCGTTTTAGGCGCGACCGGAAGCGCAACGGCGACCGTGTTCTTGCTGAGCCAGAAGAATGCTGAATATCCGCCGCCTGGCTCTTGAACCTTGGTGAACTTGTCCTTGTGCCTGATGTTCAGTTGAGCGAGCAACACGCTGTTCGTGACCGCACTGTCCAATTTCGCATCCATCCACATGGCGCTCTTTGAAATGTACAAACTGGCGCGGGACAGGTCGCGGGATTTTGCCAGTTCTTGCAAAAAATACGGTGCGACTACGTAATCCATTCTTCAATCCTTACAGAAAAAGGGCGACAGTCATTCGATTGGAAACCGATGCGACTGCGCGATGTAACAAGCACCGGTCGCCAATACGTATCAGACGCGGTTCAACTGCCCCGTCTTACTCAGACGATATCGCGCGAAGTCTTCTGCCAAAAACAAGTGGCCATGATAGTTTTCTGCAGCCTCGGCCCGTATATCCTCAATTGAAGGGGATTGGCCGGTGTTGGCCTGGTAGCGAGGGCTGAAATGGGTAAGGACCAGGTTGGGTAGCGCGATGGATTGCGCAAACGAGGCGACCGCACCGGCCGCGCTGTGGCCGACGCCTTCGCCAATCTTGTCTGCGATTGCTTGCGTGTAGGTGGCTTCATGAACGAGAACCTGCGCCTGCCTGCATGTTTCGGCCAACAGTTCTGGCCGGTCGTTGTCTCCGCCTACGACGATACGCCTCGGCTTGTGGGGAAAGCAAACGTAGTCGCTGCTCTTGAGCATCCTTCCTTCATGGACGACATCGACACCTTTTCTAAGCTGTCCCCAGATGGGCCCCTGAGGAACGCCGTCTGTTGAAAGCTTTTCAGTATTCAGGGCCGGTTCGAGCTGTGCTTCGGTAAAGCTATAGGCAAACGACGGAACACGATGGGAAAGCGCGGTGACGTCGACAAGTAAATTGTTGCTCTTCCAATCCGCAAGCGACTCGGTAGAGGAAAACTGCAACTCAAACGGCAGGAAGAGCTGGGTCAGTTGTTGTGTCGCTTTGATCCATCCCTCTATTGCGGCAGGGGCGATGATCTGAAGCGGCTTCTTTCTGCCGGACATTCCCGCACTGGCCAACAGCCCAGGCAAGCCATAGCAATGATCGCCGTGAACATGGGTAATGAACACCGCGTGCAAGTCGTGCAGCGAGAGGGGCGTGTGAAGCAACTGATGCTGCGTGCCCTCGCCGCAGTCCACCAGGTACCAGGCGCTGCTGGTTTCTTCCAGCAAGGCCAGAGCGGTTACGTTGCGCTTTTTTGTAGGGGTTCCGGATGAGGTTCCAAGAAAAAGTATGTCCACGAAAATCCTCGAATATTTTGAATAACCCTTGCAAGGGCCGTGTCCTGATTCAGGCGTGCAGTACGCGCGCATGTGCCGTCATGATGCAGCTTGATGGCGACGCCGTTGAGCTGCAACCGGGCATGCGTGAAATTGCCGAACGTCAGGCTTTCTCCAGAAAGCGCAATAAACCTTGCAGTGCGTGCGCAACGCTCTGGCGCCGCACCGCTTGCCGGTCGCCGGCAAATACCAGGCGTTCGGTATGCGTGCTTTGGTCCTTGGCCCAAGCGAAGCAGACGGTGCCGACCGGCTTGCCCGGCACTTCCCCGCCCGGTCCGGCAATGCCGGTGGTGGAGAGGCTGACGCCGGCGGTGCTGTTGGCAAGCGCGCCGATGGCCATGGCTTGCGCGACTTCTTCGCTGACGGCGCCGTGCTGCGCGATCAATGCTGAGGGGATATCGAGCAGCGCTGTTTTGGACTCGTTCGAATAGGTGACGAAACCACAGTCGAACCATTCCGAACTGCCGGGAATTTCAGTGATGGCTTGAGCTACGCCGCCGCCGGTACAGGATTCGGCAGTCGCCAGAAACAAGCCTTTCTTTTTGAGTGCGGCGCCGGCCTGGGCTGCCAAATCGATGATGTCGTCCATGCTGGTACTTTGTCTGTTTATACAGGAGGATTACTTTATCATCCTATGTCCGTTGTTCATTGCCAAATTGGTTTGAAACAACCGGTGCGACGAAGTACAAAGCCTCAATGTCCCTTGCCGGCGTAGGCTCAGGCACGAGGGCGCTGGCGATGGAATACCAGCGGGCTGTAAGGCACCGCCGACGGCGGCGGAGAATTCAGGATGCCCGGCTTGATCGCCCCCACGACATGCATTTCGCACGGCTTGCAATCGAAGCGCAACGTATAGCGCTCGTTGCCGCTCACCAGCGTCATCGGCTCGGCGCGCACCTGTCCCTGGACACCCTGCACACCCTTGGCTTGTTTGGGACAGAGGTTGAACGAAAAACGCAGACAGTGCTTGGTGATCATCAGTGACACGTCGCCCGCTTCCTGGTGCGCTTCATAGGCCGCGTCGATCAGTTGCACGCCATGCTTGTGGTAGAAGGCCCGGGCTTTTTCGTTGTAGACATTGGCCAGATAGGAGAGCTGTGTTTCGGGATAGACCGGACGCGGCTGCGCGGGCGCCTTGCGCGGCGGACGTGTCCATGCCGCCAGGCGCGCCGCTTCGTGCGCCGCGATCGCATCGCGGCGCAGCGCATTGATAGTCGCCGCCGGCACGAACCAGGGCTGCGACAGCGAGAGTTCGATTTGTCCAGCCTCGAACATCGTGTTGCCGAGCTTGCCGAGGCTGGCGCGTAACGTCGCTTCGGCCTGCGCCGCCTGTTGTGCCGGCTGTAACGCGATGGCAGCCTCGATCACGCTGTTGACGCCATCCTCATCGCATATGGCCAGGCGCAAGCCGCCGGCATGCTCCGAGAGCGTCATGTGCAGCGTCACCTTGCGTTCCGCCGATTTCTTCTGCAACGCCGCCTCCCACTGGTGGTCGCGGTTGCGATGGATCACGCTGCCGGGTTTGAGTCCGGGCAGGGCACTCAAGGGTTCATTGGGAAAAACGCGCCAGCGCTGGCCGCCCTCGTCCTCGCCCAGCTTCTCCACCCGATTGGCGAGGATGCCGACCGTGTTGCGTTTGTTCATGTAATTCAGTCCGTCGCCATTGGCCAGCGGCGCATTCGTCTCCAGGTCGAAATGGTCCGCGCTTACCCGGCTGACTGCGCCCAGTTGCACGCCCACGTACTTGGGCGAATCGAAGGCGCCAATGTCCTGCTGGCGCTCCTGGGCAAAATAATCGGTATGGCCGCGATGGAAATTCTTGTCCACGTCCGGCGTGAACAACAGGCGCGTGCGTCCGCTGGATGCGCGCGCCAGCTCTGGCCGGCGCTCCAGGATATTGTCGAGCAACTGGCGGTAGTGGCCGGTGATGTTCTTCACATAGCCGGCGTCTTTGTAGCGCCCTTCGATTTTGAACGAGCGGATGCCGGCGTCGATCAGGGCTTCCAGGTTGCGGCTCTGGTCGTTGTCTTTCATTGACAGCAAATGCTTTTCATATGCCACCACGCGGCCCTGGCCGTCGGTGAGCGTGTACGGCAGGCGGCAGGCCTGCGAACAGTCGCCGCGATTGGCGCTGCGGCCGGTATCCGCATGGGAAATGTAGCACTGTCCGGAAAACGCCACACATAGGGCGCCGTGGATGAAATATTCAAGCGGGGTGTCGACCGCCTCGCGGATCTTGCTTATCTGCTCCAGGCTCAGTTCGCGTGCCAGGACCAGTTGGGAAAAGCCGACCGCACCCAGGAAATGGGCTTTCTCCATGGTTCGGATGTCGCACTGCGTGCTGGCATGCAACTGGATGGGCGGCAGATCCATTTCCAGCAACCCCATGTCTTGCACGATGAGCGCATCCACGCCGGCATCGTACAGTTGCCAGATCTGCTTGCGCGCGGTTTCCAGCTCGGCATCATGCAGGATCGTGTTCATCGTCACGAAGATGCGCGCGTGATAGCGGTGCGCGAATTCCACCAGTCCAGCGATATCCGTCAGAGGATTGCTGGCGTTATGGCGCGCGCCGAATGCGGGGCCGCCGATATAGACCGCGTCAGCACCATGCAGGATGGCTTCTCGGCCGATTTCGGTGGTTTTGGCGGGCGATAGCAGTTCAAGGTGGTGGGGTGGCAGTGACATGGGACGGATTCTTTCAGGCAGAGCCAATTGCGTAAGGTCAGTAATTCATTGCTGCAACGATCGCGTCTACCGCAGCCGGCTTGCCATAGATGCCGTATGACCGGGGGCCGGCAAGATTGGCACCGGTACCTGCGGCGCCAGGTTTTTCATTTGCGCTTTCCATTTCATTGTGTCGGGACGGAAGTGGGTTTGCAAGCGGAAAGAACAAAAAACGGTGAGGTCGTTGCGTCCGGCCGGCACCGAGCGGGTATCAGGATTGCGACCTGATCGTTTCAAGCCCGGTTGCGACGAATGGAGGCTTCTCCGGCAGAGGATGGATTGTATCCGAAACAGCCGGAGGCAGGCCCCGGCGCCGTCTTCAGGCGGTAAGAACTGCTTTCGAATACAGTGCGCGTTCGATTTCCAGAATTTCCACGCTGAGCTGGAGCTGACAGGTCGTGATGCCAGAGCAGGTTTCGCGTAACACTTCAAGCAAAGCGCTCGACAAGGCTTGTTTGATTTCAGCCGGTCTGCCATTAAGAAGCGCAAGCTTCACGTGGACGAATGCGCGTCCGTCGCGGGCAAGGCCAACCAGGAATGTATCGCACGCCAGAGCGCGGCTCTTGATGTCGACTTCTTCGAATTGGCCGGAAGCGACCAGGGCCTGGTTCAGTTTGGATAAGGTTTGTTTTGCATCGAAGCCGGCAAGATTGCCGGAAAATTCGAGAGTCAGATGGGGCATATGCTTCGCGTGGTTTGGGCTGAGGGTGAGAATTATAAAAGTAAATGGGAGCGACTCGCCCGCTTGCCGGCCCGTCAACCTTAAATTTTCGGATTGAAATAGCGAAGAATGGAGAATCGTAGGATGAGTGAAACCCATCAGCCTTGCATGATGGGTTTCACCCATCCTACGATTCATCTTTTTACCGTTTGCTTCAACCGGAAAAATAAAGCTTGCCGGTCCACGAGTGTCCAAGCCTTGACCGAGCCATGAACCACCGCTGCCGCAACGGTCGCGGCGGCAAAAGAGATCAATATTCCCTGCGTCGGCAGCAGCAAAGTCAGCGTCAGGCAAAACGTGACGAACGAGTAGAGCCCGGATGCCATCGCCTTCAGCAAGGCCACCACGAAGGGCGCCCCGTTGGCCGTATGCGAGAACACTGCCAGCACGATGCCTAGAATCGGAAACACCGCAAGCAGCCCGCTCCACGCCGGACCGATGCTTGAGGATAGTGCGGTGACCGCAAGCGTCAGCGCCGCGCCGGCCGCCATGCGAAAGATCAGTTCCTGACGCGGTAAAACACTTGGCGCCGCCGCTGTTGCTATCGACGGAAAAAACCGCGGGGCGGCGAGCAAGGTTGCCAGCGCGATGCCGAGCGCAATAAAGGCCGAGAGCGGCATCAGCCTCAGTATGAATGCGGCGAGCAACCATGCGCATAGCCCGAGCGCGGTCGACTGCGGCCAGCTCCTGTGCAGGCAGGTCCAGGAATAAGCCAGGCTGAAGGCAACCGAGGCGAACACCGCCGACAAGGAAAGCGTTGCCGCCTGTGCGGCGAAGAGGGGGCCTTTTTCCAGCGCCAGAAAAAGCAGGATAGGTCCGGACACAATCGGAAAACCGGCAAGCCATCCGGCGACACCCGGCCCCCATCGCTTGCCGGCGAGAGACACCAGAGCGAGGAAGGCGGGCACAAGAAACAGTTTGAGGACAAGCACAGTGGGAACGAGGTATGGAAACTATTTCGAGCGCTCTGCGGCAATCCGCGGCGCCGGATTTTTGCGCATCGAAAGGAACAGGCCGCCGACGATCAGGATTGTGCCGGCAATCAATGACGGGGTCGGCGCTTCGCCCAGCGCCAGCACGGCGAGGCTGACGCCGACCACCGGCATCAGGGCTGTAAACATCGACGCCTTGGCGCCGATTTGGCGCACCGCCAGATTAAAAAAAAGAACCGATATCACGCTTACCAGCACGCCATGATAGAGCGTCTGAATCGCCATCGCGCCCGGATCGAGCGCGAACACGGAGAATCCCTTGACTAAAAAATAGGCGGGAACATACAGCAATCCCCCGACCTGGATCACGCCGACCACCGCCAGCGGATCGGTATTCCAGCGCCGCATCAGCACGGTATAAAACGACCACATCAAAGCCGCGCCCATGAACAGCAAGTCACCGCGCCAGGCATGCTCATAGCCGGCGAGCGGCGTTTGCAATATGCTGCCGGCCTTGATTGCCAGCACGCCGAGCACCAGCAGGGTCAGCCCCGCAACCGGGAGGCGCTCCTGCCGGTCCAGCATGATCCTGGCCAGCAGCGCGGTGAAGACCGGGGTGAAAGCGGGATAGATCAGCGAACTGTGCGAGGCCGGCGCCCATTGCAAGCCGCCGATCAACACCAGGTTGTATAGCGGCCCGGCCAGCAGGATCAATACCAGCGCGCGCTGCCAGCCGATGCCGCAGGCATTCCAGGCGCCGCGCCTGATGAAGAGCGGCAGCATGATCAATCCGCTCGCGGCGAAGCGCAGCAGCGTCAAATCGGGCGCCGTCATGGCGGCGCGATAGCCGAACATTGCGACCACCGGTTGCGCACCCCAGACCAGCGCAACCGTCAAGCCGTAGAAGAATCCCATTACCTGCCGCCTTTGAGATCGCATCCGGCCGGCGCATCGCCATCAGAGCACGGCGTCGGCATGATGATAAGTCCCGGCGATGGCCATCCACGGCCATCTGCCTTGAGAAGATTGAGATGATCGATAAAGATTTTTTCGAAATAAATCTGCAGCGCGGTTTGGATTCCGGTGACTTTCATACGCTCTTAAATAATCGAAAAATCATTATTCCGCAAATCCGTGACCAGCATATAGCCCGGCGCATGCGTGATGCAAAAGCTTGGCCGGGCATGGCTCAGCACGGCTTGCGGCGTGGCGCCGCAAGCCCAGAACACCGGCAATTCGTCCGCATGGACATCGACCGCATCGCCGTAGTCCGGTTGGCCCAGGTCGGTGATGCCGATCAAGGCCGGATCGCCGATATGGACCGGCGCGCCATGCACGCCCGGAAAGCGCGACGTGATCTGGATCGCGCGAATCGCGTCGGCCGCTTTCATCGGGCGCATCGTCACCACCAGCGGGCCGTGAAAATTCCCGGCCCTGCCGGTCTCGATATTGGTGCGATACATCGGGACGTTGCGCTGTTGGTCGATGTGGCGAATGCCGATGCCGTTCTCAATCAGCGAATGCTCGAAGGTGAACGAGCAGCCGATGACGAACGCCACCAAGTCGTCGCGCCAGTACTCGGCAATGCCGTTCGGCTCGGCCATCAGTTCACCACTGCGAAACACCCGATAGCGCGGAGCGTCGGTGCGTATGTCGAGATCGCATCCGAGCGCAGGTATCCGCGGATCGCCAACTTCGGAAATGGCGATCAAGGGACAGGGTTTCGGATTCTTTTGGCAGAAGCGATGAAAGTCGCTCGCCTCGGCGGCCGGAAGGATGACGAAATTGGCCTGCACAAAGCCGGGCGCCAGGCCGGCTGTCGGCTGACGCCATTCTCCGCGCCGGATGGCGGCGCGCAGTGCGGCGGGGGAAAGGGAAGAGACGGCTGGCTGGGCAGAGGCGGTCATGTTTTCTCCGGTATGAAAGAGCGGGCATTGCCAATATATGCCAAGCGATCGATAGAATATAATCAAAAATATCTGAAATTAACGATAAATAATTTTTATCATGCGTGCATCCCTCCAGCAGATTGAAAGCTTCTATTGGGTCGCCCGCCTGGGCGGCTTTCACGCGGCGGCGCGTCATCAGCACCTGACCCAGCCGACCGTTACGGCGAGAATCCAGGAGCTTGAAGAAATCCTCGGCGCCAAGCTGTTCGAGCGCGGCGGTTACCGCGCCGAGATCACGCCGCTGGGGCGCGATGTCCTGGCTCAGGCCGAGAAACTGCTTCAGTTGGCGGACGACATCGAGAAGACTGCAAAGCGTCGTAATCCGATGCGCGGGCTGTTGCGCCTGGGCACCAACGAATCGACCGCGATGGCCGGCCTGATCGACCTGTTGAGTGCGCTCAAGACCACTTATCCCGAACTGCGCGTGGAGTTGACGATTGACGTCGGAACCACGCTGAGCCGCAAGCTCAATGCGCGCGAACTCGACATCACATTGCTGACCGATCCGGTGTCGGCGCCGCACGTCATCGATGAAGCGATCGGCCGCGCCGATCTGCAATGGGTTTCCTGCGCGCGCCAGGTTCTGCCAAAAAGAGAATTGACGCCGGCTGATCTCGCCGGTTTGCCGATCGTCGTCACGCCGCCGCCGTCTTCGCTGCATGGCGTGATGGCGGAATGGTTTCGCAGCGCGCACTGTCCCTTCGAAAACTTCAGCACGTGCAATTCAGTGTGGTTGATGGCGCAGCTGGTCGCTGCCGGCCATGCGATTGCGCTGCTGCCGCGTTCGATCGTCCAACCCGGCATCGACAGCGGCATTCTGCGCGCTTTGGCGGTCAAGCCTCAGATCGCGCCGCGTACCTACTACGTATCCTATCTGCGGCAAGAGCAGGGACTGGCGGACGGCGCGATCGTGCGCATGGCGCAGGATGTGTTGACGCGAAGCGGGCTGCTGCGGCCTTTGTGAGGGAGGTTTTGATTCGCGACAAACAAAGAAAATGCGGTCAGGGCATGATGCTGGTAACGATCTGGCGCCTGCCTTTATGATCGAAATTCCCGCCATACGCAGACATCACCGGCGGCGAACCGACATTGCCGTTGATGAAGTCATGCGCCATGAACCCGACGACCGGCAGGCCGTAATAGACGGCGTTGCGCGGCGTGCTGTTATTGATCGTGGTGTTGGCGTTCGGCAGCATGTGCGCGCTGCTTGGTGTTTTCGTGACGAGGGGAAAGTTGAGCGTTGCCCAGCCATTGGTGTAGAAGCCCCTGCGAATATTCACGTTCGTCGAATTCAAGAGATTGGAAGCCTTGCCCAGGGTATTCTGAAACGTCAGCACGTTGGCGCTCCAGCAAAGTATCGGAGGTGAAGCGATCGGCTGTCCAAGCGTCGATATTTCCGTGGCTCTGGCTTCTTCCCGGTCATATTGGCTTCCGTTCATTTCAGCGTGGTCGCAAGATCCGCCCACTCCGAAATTGCTTTCAAACGGACGGGTAGCCGCCGTGTTGAGGCGCAAGCCGTTTTGCAAGGGATCGTTGTCGACGTAAGACGATTTGGTTGGAAAAGTGAGAATCCAGTCCGTGCCGGATTGCGTACCGGTATCCAGGATGAATTCGTTGATCGTGCTGCTGAACATCAGCACCGCACTAACCGGGTCGGCCGGATTGGCGGCGGTTGCCGTCCAGTCGGACACGACGATGTTGCCGTCGTCGTCGATGATCTTGCTGATCTTCGGGAATACGCTTCCCAGGTTAGGTACAGCGGAACCGGGTGCGGACCACAATGGTGACACGGTGTTGAAATCGGCCAGCGCCACCGGGTTATAGCTATAGTCGGTGCCACTGTTAACGTTGATCAGCGAAGCTGACCCCATCAAGCCGCCACTGCCTTTTGCTATCGCGCCCGAGAATGCGGCATCATTCAACACAGCGCAATTGGCCGGCACGCCGGCAGCGGTGTGGAGGATGCCAGTGGTGATGGTGCCGGTGATATTGCCCATTTCGATGATTTCGAAATGGCCTTCATTGGTGCGATCGAGACTTGGGCTTTCGGCGTCGATGCCGGCGTACGCCGCATTGCTGAATGCGAGCTGGTAGCCGTTGGCTTTAAATGAGGGAGTGGTGCACGAGTTGTCGACCGTGATCAGTTTCGCGCCTTGCGTTGCATCGAGGCCATTGACCGGTACCACCGCAGCGGCCCATACATCGAACGGCGACAGGTATAGATTGAAATCCAGCGCCGGCTTGCCGTTTTTCCCTTCGAGGAAGCGTACTTTCACCGCCTTCGTGTTGCTCGTCGTGTTCACGATGGACAGGTAGGTGTTATAGCTTCCTGTTGCTCCAGCCCGCACGGTGTAATAGGGATAAATCAATGCCTGGCCTAATCCGGCGGGATTAACGTGTACGGCGCCGGCGAGGCTTGACGCGCCGATCACACTAGAGCGGTTCGCGATTTAATGTAAGGTGTAGCCGCAATGCTTGAACCAGC